>CAMYYI010000006.1 GCA_947303465.1 uncultured Bacteroidales bacterium | reverse complement strand
GCCCAGCAGCATGGAGAAGATGAAGAAGATGGCGAACTGGCCGTCCTTGAACAGGGAGAAGGCCTTGAGGCCGAAGGCATCTGCGAGGCTCTCGTTCTTCTTGCTCTTGTCTATGGGGCACGCCGGCATGGTAAGGGCGTATCCGCAGAGAATCAGGGACAGCACGCCGGAAGAAATGAGCTGGGTGTAGCTGTCCTGCATGGCAACTCCGTCTATGTGCAGGAAGTTGGTGGTCAGCATGCTGCAGATAAAGCCCACGGTACCGAATACACGGATGGGCGGAAAATCCTTGACAGGATCCATACCCTCCTTGGCCATGGCGTTGTAAGACACCGAATTGACGAGCGCGATGGTGGGCATGAAGAAGGCCACGCTGATGCTGTAAAGGATGAACAGTGGGGCGAACTGAACCGCATCGCCCGCATTCATGCAGTAGATGCCTGCTCCTGCCATTGCCAGGCCGGCTATGCCGTGACACAGGGACAGCACTTTCTGGGCCTCCATCTTCTTGTCTGCCAGGATACCCATAAGTGTGGGCATGAAGATGGAAACAATGCCCTGCATGGCAAAGAACCACTTGATCTGGGAGCCGAGCCCTATATTGCCGAGATAGCGGCCAAGGGAAGTAAGATAAGCGCCCCAGACGGCGAATTCCAGGAAAAGCATCAGGATGAGCCTGAATATGAGTTTCTTGTTTTTCATATTGGTAGTGTTAAACACACAAATATAATTATTTTTCCGTACTTTTGCACCATGTTCAAGTTCACCAGGACCGCCAAAGATACGGCTTCCTCTGCCCGCACAGGCATTCTCACCACAGACCACGGCGAGATTCACACCCCCATCTTCATGCCGGTCGGCACGGTGGGTTCCGTGAAGGGCGTGTGGCACAGGGACTTGAAAGAAGATATAGGGGCGGAAATCATACTCGGCAACACCTACCACCTCTATCTTCGCCCCGGGCTGGACATACTCCGCAAGGCCGGCGGCCTGCACTGCTTCGAGAACTGGGACCGTCCCATCCTTACTGACAGCGGCGGCTTCCAGGTATTCAGCCTGAGCCAGATACGCAAGATTACGGAAGAAGGGTGCCGCTTCCAGTCGCATATCGACGGCTCCCGCCACCTCTTCACTCCGGAGAACAACGTGGACACACAGCGCATCATAGGGGCCGATATTATGATGGCCCTGGACGAGTGTTGCCCAGGCGATGCAGACAGACAGTATGCCGCTAAGTCTCTGAAGCTTACGCAGGGTTGGCTGGAGCGTTACTCAAAGCATTTCAAGGAGACTGAGCCCCTGTACGGACACGCCCAGACCTTCTTCCCCATCATACAGGGATGCACCTATCCGGACCTCCGCGTGGAAGCCGCTGAGCATGCCCTGCAGTATTCCGAGGCCGGCATAGCGATTGGCGGACTGGCCGTAGGAGAACCCACGGAAGTGATGTATGAAATGCTGGAAGTACTTGACCCCGTGATACCCCAGGGCAGGGCCCGCTACCTCATGGGCGTAGGTACGCCAGCCAACCTCCTGGAGGCCATTGCCCGCGGCGTGGATATGTTCGACTGCGTAATGCCCACACGCAACGGCAGGAACGGCATGCTCTTCACCTGGAACGGCATAATGAACATGCGGAACGCCAAATGGGCGGAAGATTTTACTGACATCGACCCTATGGGCACGTCTTTTGCGGACCACGCCTATACCCGCGCATACCTGCACCATCTCTTCATTGCCGGCGAAATGTTCGCCGCAATGCTGGCGAGCGAGCACAACCTGGCATTCTATCTGGACGTAGTACGCCAGGCAAGGGCACATATAGAAGCCGGCGATTTTGCAAGCTGGAAGGAGATGGCGGTCAAGCGCGTAAGCCAGAGAATGTAGGAATGAGCCTGAAGCCTAAAATACTGGACCGCTATATAATGAAGAAGTTCCTCTCGACCTTCTTCATTGCGCTGCTCATCATCATAGGCATAGTCATCATCTTCGACATATCCGAAAAGATAGAGAACTTTGTAGAGCACGAAGTGCCCCTGAAAACCATAATATTCGACTATTATGTGAACTTCATCCCCTACTTCATCAACATGTTCTCGCCGCTCTTCGTGTTCATCACGGTGATTTTCTTCACCTCCAGGATGGCCGCGAACTCGGAAATCATCGCCATTTTGTCAGGAGGTGTCAGCTATCACAGGATGATGGTGCCGTACATGGTGTCCGCAGCCCTCATAGCCCTGTTGTCGCTGGGACTCAATCTCTACGTAATCCCCCGCTCCAATGCGACCAGGGTGGATTTTGAGACAAAGTACGTTGACCAGAACTACACCAAGTACAGCCGCAACAACGTTCACTACCAGATAGCGCCCGGACAGTTCGTGTTCGTACAGTCGTTCAGCGCCTACAACAACACGGCATACAAGTTCACGCTGGAAACTATAGAAAACAACAAGATGATATCCAAGCTGACCGCCGAATCGGCCAGTTGGGACAGCACCATGGACGGCTGGCATCTTCGCCGCTGGTTCATACGCGACTATGGCACCGGACTGGAAGACAATGTACGCTGCGGCGACCAGCTGGACACCGTAATCGCACTTAAACTGAGCGATTTCTACCGCAACCAGAAGACGGTGGAAACGCTTACTCAAAAAGATCTCAACGCCCTTATCGCAACGCAGAAGATGAGGGGCGACTCTAATGTGATGTACGCCCAGATAGAGAAGAACAGACGAATGACCCTGCCCTTCTCCGCCTTCATCCTTACCATCATGGCAGTAGCCCTGACCAGCAAGAAGAAGCGCGGCGGAATAGGCTTCAACCTGGCCCTCGGAATAGGCCTTGCATTCCTGTACATACTCTTCCTGAAGTTCAGCGAAATGTTCGTATTTACGGGCACCCTGCCGGCCGGCTGGGCGCTGTGGCTGCCGAACTTCGTATATACCGCAATAGCCGCCGTTCTGTACAAACTGGCCCCGAAATAGCCTTTTGAAACAAATTTGTTAACCTACATAACAAAAAAGTTTCCCCTCCTGATTATCAGCAATCAAGAGGGGATTATTTTTAGCGATTTCCGGGATTATTCAGCGAATGCGTAGCTGAATCCCTGAATACGGTCCCAGGCACCGCGGGTGAAGTCCGGAACCTCCACGGGAGCGCATCCGTTCTCGAGAGAGATGCGGCTGAGCTCGGTCACGCAGCACCACTCCGCAAGGTCATATACATCCATGTCCAGAGGCAGACCGTTGTTGAGGCAGTAAACCAGGCGGTAGTCCATGATGAAGTCCATTCCGCCGTGTCCGCCGACTTCCTTGGCCATTTCCTCAAGCTCGGGAGTGAGGATTGGATTACGGTACTTGGCCATAAGGGCGTCGAGCTCTGCTCCTTCGTATACCTTCTCGAATTCGAGGTCTTCGTAGTTCACCTCACCGGTATTCTCGGTACGCAGGCAGATCTGTCCGACCGGGTACTTGGCAGCATAGCCGTCCGTGCCTACCAGCTGGTACATACGGTCATAAGGACGAGGGGTCATTACATCGTGCTCGATGAGTATGCTCTTACCCTTTGCGGTGCGCAGCATGGTCATGGTTTCGTCGCCGTTCTTAAAGTCGGTGCAAGGCTCTCCTGTACGGGCCTCGACAAGCTTGGGGCCGTTGAACGGATCGGTATCCATAGCCACAAGGGTGGTAAGGCGGTCGCCGCGGTGAATGTTCAGCACCTGGCAGACGGGGCCGAAGCCGTGGGTAGGATAGAGGTCGCCGCGATGCTTCTGGTTGAAGTCCAGGCGCCAGTTGTGCCAGTAGCCGCTCCAATAGGGATCGAGGTTGTGATGATAGGCGCCCTCGGCATGGATGACTTCTCCGAAAACGCCCTGCTGTGCCATTTCAAGAGCCGTAAGCTCAAAGAAATCATAACAGCAATTCTCCAGTATCATGCAGTGCCTGCGGGTCCTTTCGGAGGTATTCACGAGATCCCAGCAAGCCTGAAGAGTCTCGGCGGAAGGAACCTCCAAGGCTACGTGCTTGCCGTGTTCCATGGCATAAAGGGCTACGGGAACGTGGTGAATCCAGTCGGTGCAGATATACACCAGGTCGACCTCGGGATCTTCGCAGAGCTGCTTGTATATCTCCTCGTCGCCGGCATAGATCTTTGCGGTCATGCCGCGTCCCTGCAGGAACTCGAGGTTCTTCTCTGCCCTGTCGGTCTCTACGTCGCAGATGGCGGCGACATGGCTGCCGGGAACATAGGAGAGACGGCGTACAGCACCTGAGCCGCGGTCTCCTAGGCCTACGACACCAATACCTACGTCAGCGATGGGCTCGGCGGCAAACTGCAGCATGTCCTGCTGTCCGGCGGGACGGGGAGGAACAGGTGTACGTATGATTCCGTCGTTCTGTCCACAAGAAACCAGAAGCGCCGTCAAGGCAGCGCAAACAATGATTAAACGCGTTCTAAGCATAGTATTTAATGAATTACAGAATCACTAAAGGGCCGCCAGGATTGCCTGCATTGCAGGAACCTTGGCACGGGCGGCCTTAAAAAGGGCCACCTGGTTGCGGGTGCGCAACAGGTTGTGCTCGGGATACTTGATCTTGTAGTAAGTGTCGCCGTTGATGTAGTCGGCAAAGAAGCGTACTGCCTGCATGTAAGGGAAGAGGCAGGCGGCGTAAGGCAGGTTCTCCCTCTCCACGGGGGTCAGGAAGGTCTTGGCGGATTTGATATACCCCTCTGCAAAAGCCTCGAAGATATCCATCTTGAAGTCCACCTTGTCCACTGCAGGGTCGTCCTCGGCCACGGTATTGGCCGCGGTGCGCAGGAAGTCGCCGAAGTCGGAGAATACGAAACTCGGCATGACGGTGTCCAGGTCTATGACGCAGAGTACGTTGCCGTCGGCATCGAACATCATGTTGTTGACCTTGGTGTCGCAGTGGCAGATACGCTTGGGCAGCACACCCTCGCGATGCATGCGCTCAGCCTTGCACATCTCCTCCTCGAAGGGCAGGAGTTCGGCCAGGATGGCCTGCACCTCGGGTTCGGCCATACGGCCCACCTTGTCGGCGGCAACCGCCTCATGCAGCTGACGGGCGCGGAGTTCCATGTTGTGGAAATCCGGAATGGTCTCTCCCAGAGGCTCGTCAAGGTCGGCCAGCATAGCCTCGAAACGGCCGAATGCCTCACCGGCAAATCGGGAGTACTTGGGATCCACGGTTTCGAAGGTATATGCGTCCGGGATGAAGACGGAGACACGCCAGTATTTGTCTTCCACCACGCAATAGGTCTTGGGGCTGTCTACCAGCGGCACGAAAGTGAGTACCTTGCGGTCTATGTCCTTCTCCCCTGCGGCTTCCAGTTTGCGGCGTATATGCCCCGTAACCGCCACTATATTGTTTTGCAGCAGGTCTACGTCTGTAAAGATAGCGTTGTTCACCCTCTGCAGCACATATGCCTTGGGACCGGTCGTGGTAATCTTGTAAGTGTCGTTAATGAGGCCGTTGCCGAGCGGCTTGATTTCTTTTACTTCACCCTCAATGGCAAAGCGCTTTGCTATATTCTCCAGATTCATGTTAAATGTGGTTTTGACAAATATAGCAAATAAACCGATACTTGGCAAAAAATTCAATCCCCGGCCTGGAAACAAAGATGGTGGCCCGGATATGCGGCACGAAGGGAAGCGGCAGGTTCGCGTCCGCCTGCAATGCAGTCGAAAAAGTCGCGGAGGAGTTCGGCATCTGCTCCTGCATGAAGCGGAGCGTCGTTCAAAGAGGAATAATCGTCTTCTTCCTGTGCCACGATGGAGCCGTCCAGCATCAGGCTCACACGCCCGCTTTCGGCAAGCAGCATACCCCTCTCCCCTATTATCTGGGTTACCCTGCCCTCCCGCATGCTCGTACCTTCAAGATGCATGTTAAGGCGGATGCCGCCGTCCAGCAGAGCAGTTACGGTCTGGGTATCGTAAACGTCGTTGTCACAATGATAGACGCAACGCCCATAGCGGCCGTTACGCAGTTCCTCGCGTATCACGTCGCCAAGAGTCTGGCCCTCCGGTACGTCGAAGCCGCTTATCCACTCCTGACGTCTCTGGTAAAGATCCACGGCCGAGTAGGGGCACTCTCTCTCGAGGGGGCAGTCGACGCAGCGTTCCGCGGCGCCATCAGGTGCACAGGAACTCCTGAAACGGGTTATAGCACCGCGGCTGTGAACCTCTTCCGCTACGCCTGCACCAGCCAGCCACATGAGGAAGTCGGCATCGTGACAGCATTTGGAAAGGAATATGGGGCCGGTGGCGGCCTTACGTGACCACAATCCCCGCACGAAAGTGTGAGCCATACGGTCAGGACCGATATGCTCCTCGTGGTCTATTCTGGAGATGGGCCCGAGCTCCGCCGCCAACTCGCGTATACGTCTGAAAAACGGATGCAGGCGCAGCTCCAGGCACACACCCACATGCACGCCGGCCCTCATTGCAGCTTCCATGAGCATGCGGTACTGGTGATCGCTTGTCGCCGCCGGTTTCTCCAGCAGCACGTGCCACCCCCGCTCCACGCAAGCCATGGCCAGCGGCAGATGAAGCAAATCGGGAGCGGCAATAATGGCCGCTTCTATTCCGGAATGAGGGGCTGAGAAAAAATCCTCGGAATTGCTGAAACAGCACTCGGGCGGTACTCCATGACGCTCTGCTGCCTGACGCAGACGGATTTCCTCCGGCTCCACCAGGCAGGCCACCCGGACTCCGTCCGGAAGGCAGCTCAAATATTTGCGCGCACGGTTTCCTACGCCCAGTACTGCAATATCCATGTCTAACGTTTACGGCCGCGGCTCTTCTTTTTCTTGACGACGCGGGTATAAACCGCAATGGCGACCAGAGCTGCCAGGAACACGGCGACCACCACCACTGTCATGCCGTTTGCATTTTCACCCTTTACACGGCTCCACATGGCAACCAGCTCGGGCGTACGGTCACCCCAGTCGTGCTCCTGGGTGCTGCGCTCTATATCAGCCTTGTCGGGATACAGTACAGGGTTCACGCACACGGAGTCGGCACCGGGACCGAAGAAGTAACTCAGGTCTATGGGCTCGTACTTCTCCTCATCGATGAAAGCCTCCAGCACTTCGGGAGCACCGCTCACCGACACATAACCGGTAACATCCACGTTGCGTATGACTATATCGGGACGGCTCATGAAGTTGATCCAGTACTTAGCGGCCGTGATATTCTGTGCGAACTTGGGAATCACCCAGCCGTCGAACCATACGGCAAAGCCTTCCTTGGGAAGGGAGTAGCGCAGGTCGACTCCCATCTCTTCGGCCTCTTCGATAGCCCATACTGCATCGCCGCTCCAGTTCAGGCTCACCCAGCCGCGCTCCTGAGTCATCTGATCCTTGCCGAAATCGGCCTCCCAGCCGGCCACCAGCGGCCTCACCTGCTTCATATAGGCTTCTACGGCCTCCAGGGCATCATCGGAGGAATCGGTCATAAGCTCATCGAGCGTCACCTTGCCGGCGAGCACATCGTCGTGGCGCAGATAGATAATAATCTGGGAGAACACGTCGCGCGGCGAGTCCTTGATGAAGATCTTGTCGGCGAACTTGGGATTGCGAATCACGTCCCAGGTAGACGCCTCTTCGTCCGTGACATACTTGGCGTTATACAGGATGCCGGTGGTGCCCCACATATAGCCCACTGCATAGTCGTTGGCGTTGTCCTTGCCGCCGCTCATCTTGTCGAAGCGGTCGCGCACATAGGGCGAGAGGTTTTCGTCTATATAGTTGGGCGTTTCGCCGAAGTTGCGGTCTATGGGCAGCAACAGATGATTCTGGAGCATGCGCTCGATGATGTAGTCCGAAGGGCAGAGCACGTCGAAGTCCTCGTGACCTTTCTCTATCTTGGAGAGCATGGTCTCGTTCACATCGAAGGTCTGATAGATTACCTTTATCTTGAGGCCGGTCTGCTCCTCGTACCACTGTTCGAACTCAGGGATGACGGATTCGTCGATATAGTCGGACCAGTTGTAAACTTTCAGGATCTGGTCCCTGTTCTGCATGCAGGAGGCAAGCAGGGCGGCGGCTGCCACTACGGTTAAGAGTTTCTTCATGGATTAATTGGTTTTATTCATCTTTTCCCGGCGCATGTTCATTACCACCAGGAGAATCAGGACTATCAGGAAAATAATGGTCATCAGCGGACGGAGTTCGGGCGTAAGGCCGCCCTTGCGTGCGTCTGCATAGATGTAGGTGGACAAGGTCTCCAGACCAATGGTACCGCGGGTGAAGAAGGTCACGGCAAAGTCGTCCAGAGACATGGTGAATGCCAGGATGAAGCCGGAAATCATACCGGGGCGCAGTTCGGGGATGAGCACCTTGCGCAGGGCCTGGGCAGGGGTAGCTCCGAGGTCAAGCGCCGCCTCGTAGATATTGGGGTTCATCTGGGCAAGCCTGGGCATTACGCTGAGAACCACATAGGGGGTGCAGAAGGTTATGTGAGCCAGCACTACCGTTGCATACCCCTGGCTGACGTGAAGGAATACGAACAGCAGGAACAGGGATACACCGGTAATGATGTCCGGATTAATCATGGGGATGTTGTTGAGAAACTGCATGGCAGCTTTCTTGCGCCCCTTGAGATTGTATATTCCTATAGCGGCTACAGTGCCCAGCAGGGTCGCAAACGCTGCAGAAATCAATGCAATAAGCAAAGTATTCTCTACCGCTGCGAGCAGCGACGAACCGCCGTTCATCCCTCCGGAGAAGAGATTGACGTACAGTTTGGTAGAGAAGCCGGTCCAGTTGCCGAGAACACGCGACTCGGTAAAGGAAAAGATCGCGATAAAGAGCAGCGGCGCATATAGCATCGCCAGCAGCAGGTAAAGATAAGCTTTTGCGAGAACTTTCTTCATGGCTTAGATCAGCCCTCCTTCGGCCTGGGTTTCCTTGTTGTCGCCAAACAGCGAGGTAATACCTATGATAAGCAGCATGATGAAAGCCAGGGCGGCGCCATAGTTCCACATGGAGGAGTTTATGTTCTCCTGGATTATGGTACCGAAGAGCTTTATCTTGTTGTTGGTGAGGAATTCAGAGATGGCGAAGGTGCTAACCGTAGGCATGAACACCATCAGCACTCCGCTCATTACACCCGGCATGGACAGGGGTACGGTTATCTTCCAGAACACCTTCCAAGGCGTAGCGCCGAGATCTTCGGCAGCTTCCGCATAGGAATTGTCCATCTTCATCAGAATGTTGTAGATGGGGTATATCATGAAGGGAATGTAATCGTACACCATACCGAAGAGCAGGGTTCCCTTGCCCAGGGTGAAGCCCAGCATATTGAACAGCTCCGCGGTAGCGAGCGTGCGCATGAGGGCGTTGATCCACATGGGCATGATGAAGAGCATCACGGTCACCGCGCTGCGGTTCAGCTTGCGGTTGGCGAGTATCCACGCCGCCGGATAGCCCAGCAATATGCAGATGAGCGTATTCTCTATGGCGATCTCTATGGAGAGGGCAAAGGTCTGGAGGGAATCGGAGTCCGTAAAGAAACGGGTGATGTTGGCCAGCGTAAAGTGCCCGGACCCGTCCTGGAATGCATACACCGCAATCAGGATGAGGGGCAGCACCACGAACATCACCATGAAGATGAGGTACGGGAGGCTCCAGTAGCTGCGCTTAATCATTCTTCTTTGTCAGTTTGATGCCCCTGGGCTTGAAATTGATGCCCACCAGGTCGCCTTTGTCCCAAATGTCGTTGGTATCCACCCAGATATGGTCACCTTCCTCGGTGAGGATGGTAAGATGGTAATGGTCTCCCTTATAGAGCAGGAAGTGGACTTCTCCGGCAATGACGCCGTCTTCCTGATGGTCCAGGAGGTCCACGTCCTCAAAGCGGATTTCCGCACGGACTTCATCGCCTGCGGAGAGGTCTGCTTGAGCCTTGCACTCAAAGACGCCGCCTATCAGTTCCACGTGCGTCTCATCCACCATCTTGCCGTCGAACACGTTGCGGGTGCGCTCCTTATGCATGACCTGGATATCGTCCGGATCGATGTAAAGCATTACCTCGGAACCGACCTCGTAGGGGTCGTAGTCCTGTATCATCAGCTCGTATCCGGTATCGGTATCCACCCACATCTCGTAGTGCACTCCCTTGAATATGCAGGAGTTCACCTTTGCCGTGAACTGGCACTTGGCGGGATCGGTAGTGAAATAGATGTCCTCCGGGCGCACGACCACGTCCACCGGAACATCTTCACCGAAGCCCTCGTCCACACAGTCGAACTCATGCTTGATGAAAGCCACCCTGCGGTCGCGCATCATACGTCCCTTGAGGATATTGCTCTCGCCTATGAAGTCTGCTACAAAGCAGTTGACGGGCTCGTTGTAGATGTCTGTAGGGGTGCCTATCTGCTGAATCTTTCCCTCATTCATGACCACGATGGTATCGGAGAGCGTAAGAGCCTCTTCCTGGTCGTGGGTAACATAGATGAAGGTGATACCCATCTTACGGTGTATCTCCTTGAGTTCCAGCTGCATATCCTTACGCATCTTAAGATCCAGTGCAGCCAGGGGCTCGTCCAGAAGGAGCACCTTGGGATAGTTTACGAGGGCGCGTGCAATGGCCACCCTCTGCTGCTGTCCGCCGGAAAGGGAGTCCACGGAACGGTCTTCGTAGTCGGTCATGGACACCATCTTCAGCATCTTCTTCACGCGCTTCTGGATCTCCTCCGGGGCAAGCTTCTGCAGCTTGAGGCCGAAGGCGATATTGTCATAGACGTCCAGGTGCGGGAAAAGTGCGTAACGCTGGAACACCGTGTTCAGCGGACGCTCGTACGGAGGGATGCCGGAGATATCCTTGCCCTCGAGCAGTATCTTGCCCTCGTCCGGAGCGATGAAGCCTGCAATCTGCCGCAGCAGCGTAGTCTTGCCGCATCCGGAAGGTCCCAGCAGCGTGATGAACTCACCCTTGCGTATGTAGAAATTGATGTCGTCCAGCACCTTGACGCCCCCGAAGGACTTGCTGAGGTGCTGTATGTCAATGATATAGTCTTTCGCCATCGCTAAAGTGAGAGGAAGGTAAAGTTAACTTTTACACCGACCATGGCGGAGAGTGTATTGCCAAGGAAATCCCAGCCCGCTGCGGTGTGCAGCTGCAGCCAGTCCAGGGGGCAGTAATGGAATGCCGCACCCACGTTGGCGTCGTACAGGGCGCCGCCGCACTCGTAGATATTGCCTGCCAGCTTGAGGTAGTAGGCATCCTCCGGAGCCCATTCGAGGCTGGCACGGAAGGTATTGCCATCCAGAAGACCGATGGGAGCCTCATCCTCGTCGTAGTACACATCTGCCATGTTGTACCAGTCGAAACCGAAGGTGAAATCATCCGCGAATTCGAGCCGGTTGGCGAGGGAAATCAGCCACTCGGTGCCACCGTCCGGACGCTGGATTGCAGAAGCGGACCACATGTTGGAGAAAGGCCCGTAATTACCGTTGAGTTTTCCGGAATAACTGAAGAGACCGCTTGCAAATGGCCTCTCTCCAAAAGGAGATGTTACCATCTGCAGTGCTATGTTGGTGTGCTCGCCGATGCTGTAACCTACGGATGCGCCCCACTGATATGCAGGCAGGTTGTACCACAGGTTGGATGCAATGAGCGCCTTGTCTCCGGTGAGGATATAATCAACATCCACATCCCAGTCGTCGTACTCGAAGCCGCCTGATGCCAGGCAGTCCTTTCCGACTGTGAATGTCCAGTTGCCGAATGTAAAGTCGAACTTGGCGATATCCAGCCAGTTATTGCAATTGGAATAGAGGGTGTTGCGATAGAGGGTTGCAGTATCCTCGAACCCCGGGACGGTCATAGCGGCCCAGTGATTGCTCAGCGTAAACGCTACATGATCGGAGAAAGCTCCTTCGACTAGAGTGTAGATTGAAGTATTGCCGAATGTAAAACCGCTCGATCCGTCGCCCGTTTGTCCTGGCGTGAAATAGGGATTGAAGTCAAAACGCGGGATCAATTGGAACTCGGCATATTTGCCGTTTTCCTCAGCCTCTTGCGAATGCGCAAGGGAGCATAGCAGCAACGCTGCGAAGAACAAAAGCAATTTCTTCATTTCTACCCATAAAAAAGATATTAGTCCAACTTAAATAAAGTTCGCAAATGTACTAATAATTTATTTTATATCAATCACCAACTTGCCGCCGTTTACAGATACTTCTGCAGAACGGCCGCCGCCGAGGTCCAGACAGGTGTTTTCTGCAAGCCGGCCAGGCTTGCCGGAGAACTCTCCTGACAAGGCGTCGTACAGCGAGAGGATACGCAGGGCATAGGCGTACAGCGTACTTCCTTTCTCAGTGAGTTTCAATGGATTGGAGCCCCGCTCGAGGAGCGCGCCCCCGGCCTCCTCCTCCAGCTGCGCAATGCTCTGGCTCACTGCAGACTGGGTTTTCCCCAGCCGGTGCGCCGCGGCCGTAAAGCCGCCGCACTCCGCCACAGCAACAAAAATCTTCAATCGCTTGTCGGTCATCGTTCACAAATATATGCATTTTATTTCTATATTTGTATGATTTAAGGTGGGACGGTCTGCCGCGGCAGAAATGCTGAGGAAAGTCCGGACAGAACAGGGCGCCCTGCTGTGGAAAGCACAGGTGGGGGTAACCTTACGCAAGCCGTAACAGAAAATAACCGGGTTGAAGGGAGATCCTTCGGCTACGCCTCGGGATGACATGTCATTCTGAACGCAGTGAAGAATCTGCTGGAGCCTAAGGGTGAAAACGCGAGGCAAGAGCTCACGACGCCGTGCAGCGATGCGCGGCGGGTACGGCACCAGGGTCTGCAAGACCAAATATACCGGCAGTTGAGGGCGGCCCGCCTGATGCCGGGGGGTAGGTTGCGAAGATAAATGGCAGAACAAACAGAAACCGGCTTACGGTCCCGCCTTTTTATTGATTATACCTAACACGAAAGCTATATGCCAGTTAAGAACGAATTTGACGTAATCGTCATAGGAGGGGGCATCACAGGAGCCGGTACCGCGCGCGACTGTGCCATGCGGGGTCTCAGGGTGTTGCTGATCGAAAGGCAGGACATCGCCACAGGCGCAACCGGCCGTAACCACGGCCTGCTGCATTCCGGCGCCCGTTATGCCGTAAAGGACAGCGAGTCTGCCGAAGAGTGCATACGCGAGAACAAGATATTGCGCCGCATAGCCGCCAACTGCGTAGAAGACACGGGCGGCCTTTTTATTACCCTTCCGGAGGATGCAGACTCCGGCTTCGGCCTTGATTATCAAGCCACTTTCCTGGAGGCCTGCAACAGGGCGGGAATAGAGGCACGGGCAATCTCCCCCAGGGAGGCCATAGAAATGGAACCGTCGGTCAATCCATCCCTCATAGGTGCGGTGGTAGTTCCCGACGGCTCGGTGGACCCTTTCCGCCTTTGCAGCGCCAACGTTACCGATGCCGTTCTTCATGGAGCCAAAGTGCTGGTATATACTGAATTCCTCGACTTTATCCGGGAAGGCGACACCATTCTCGGAGTCAAGGTGCTGGATACCCGCAGCGGTGAAACCGCCGAGTACAGGGCGCCCGTTACCGTCAACGCCGCAGGTATCTGGGGGCACGGGGTGGCCGAAAAGGCCGGCGTCCATATCGGCATGTATCCCGCCAAGGGAGCGCTGCTGGTCTTCGGGCACCGCGTCAACAACGTAGTAATCAACCGCTGCCGCAAGTCGGCGGACGGCGATATACTGGTGCCCGGCGACTCCGTTACCGTCATCGGAACCACCTCCACCAAAGTCCCGTTCGAGGAGTGCGACCATATGGAAGTGACGCCCGACGAGGTTCGTCTGCTGCTCCGCGAGGGATGCGCCCTCTGCCCCGCTCTCGCCAGCACCCGCATCCTGCGTGCCTACGCAGGCGTGCGCCCCCTGGTGGCCGACGACAGCGATCCTACCGGACGCAGCATCAGCCGCGGCATAGTCTGCCTGGACCATGAAACCCGCGACGGCGTCAAGGGCTTCGTGAGCATCACCGGCGGCAAGCTTATGACCTACCGTCTGATGGCGGAACTCGCTACTGATGCCGTATGCCGCAAACTCGGGGTGCACAAGAGCTGCACCACCGCAGAGACTCCCCTTCCCGGGTCAATGAACGGCCGCATCGAGAGCGTGAGCAAGCGTTTCGAAGGCAAACCGACCGCCGGCCAGAAAGGAGCCGCCGGCCGTCAGGGCGACATGGTCACCAAAATTCATTTCGAGACCGAGGCCGACAGGCAGCTCGTGTGCGAGTGCGAAAACGTTACGCTGGCGGAAATCAAGTACGCCGTAAAGGAGCTTGGCGTGCGTAATCTGGAAGACCTGAGAAGGCGCACCCGCGTGGGCATGGGGACCTGCCAGGGTACGCTTTGCATACGCAGGGCTGCTAAGGCCCTTGCAGAAGCTCTGGGCCAGCCGGAACTGGCCGACAAGCTGGCGGCCGACTACCTGGACGAACGCTGGAAGGGAATGCGCGCCGTGGGCTGGGGCGATACGCTCCGCGAGATGGAGTTCATGCAGAGAGTTTACAAATACGAGAAACCCTATTCCTACGATGAAATTTGACGTCATTATAATAGGCGGCGGGCTTGCCGGTATGACGGCCGCCACTGCCCTTCAGACCTCCGGCATGCGCTGCGCCGTGGTGGCCGAGGGCCTCTCCCTCCACAATGCATCCAGGCGCGAATTCTGCGCCGCCGGCGGCACCCTGCTGGCCGGTGACCGGGTAGTCTCCGGCCGTTTTGCCGGTGACCGCCTTGTTGCCGTGCGCACAGAGAAACTGGGAGACATCGAACTTGAGGCGGAAAACTTTGTGCTTGCCACCGGAAAGTACTTCTCACGCGGCCTCGTGGCCGATATGGACAGGGTTTATGAGCCTCTGTTCGGACTGGATGTGGATTACGACGAAGACCGGAGCACCTGGTTCGACCCGTCCTTCGCCGCGCCCCAGAAGTTCCTGGAATTCGGAGTAAAGAGTCCGGGCGGCCTTGCAGTTAAGGACGGTGCCGTGATAGCCAACCTCTACCCTGCCGGCGAGGTGCTTGCGGGCCTTAGCAGCGCCCAGGGAGACGCCACGGCAGCAATTGTGAAGAGCGCTACCGATGCCGCCAATGCTATAGGGAGGAAATAGTTATGCAAGAGACCAATATAAGCGCCAAGAATTTCGAACAGTGCCAGAAGTGCTCGCTCTGCGAGACCGTGTGCCCTGTAATGGCCAACAATCCCAAGTATGCCGGTCCCAAGCGCTCCGGACCCGACGGCGAGCGCTACCGACTGAAGAACGGCATCTTCTTCGAGGATTCCCTGAAATACTGTCTTAACTGCAAACGCTGCGAGGTAGCCTGTCCGTCCGGAGTGCGTATTGCCGACCTCATTCAGCAGGCCCGCATCGACTACGGCCGCAAGGCTCCTAAACTGCGCGACATGATGCTGGCCAGCACGGACCAGGTAGGTCCGCTCGCAAGCGCCTTTGCGCCTCTTGCCAACTTCGGCCTGGGACTCTCCCCCGTCAAGGGCCTGATGGACATCACCATAGGTGTGGACAGACACCGCACCCTGCCCAAATATGCCTCAGAGACCTTTGTGCACTGGTTCAAGAAGAATGCAGCAGCCGCTCAGGAAGGATACAAGAAGCAGATCAGCTACTTCCATGGATGCTATGCCAATTATAACTATCCCCAGCTCGGCAAAGACTTCGTAGCCGTCATGAACGCCTTTGGCATAGGAGTACAGCTTATGCCGGAAGAGCGCTGCTGCGGAGTAGCCAAGATTGCCAATGGCATGATTGCCACCGCTACCCGCGACGCCCGTATCAACATGAATGCATTCGGCCGCTCCGTCAAAGAAGGACGGGATATAGTTACCGTTTCCACCACCTGCACGCTGACCATTCTGGAAGAGTATCCCGAGCTGCTTAAGGTGGACAATTCATTGGTTCGCGACCATGTGTCCCTGGTGGAGCAGTATCTCTACAAGGGTATTGTGTCGGGGGTTCTCAAACCCGTCTGGAAGGAGGGTTTCAAGGCGCGCGCCGCATACCATTGCCCTTGCCACCAGGAGCGCCTGGGATGGGGTATCTTCACTACTGAGTTGCTGAAGATGATTCCCGGCATGGAACTGATAGAGTTGGAGAGCAACTGCTGCGGTATCGCCGGCACATACGGCTTCAAGAAAGAGAATTACAAGGTGTCCCAGGCAATTGGCAAGCCGCTGTTCGACAATATCATGGCGATAGCTCCGGATTACGTTGCCTGCGAATGTGAGACCTGCAAATGGCAGATTGAGATGTCCACCGGAATTTCCGTCAAGAATCCTGTTTCCATATTGGCTGAGGCTCTGGACCTCGATAAGACGGCCGCCGCCAATCGCTAGCCGCTGGAGCGTTTGTCACTGACCACCAGCCACTTAACGTATTTGCCTGCATGTATTTCATGCAGGCAAATTCTTTTATGCACTGATATACAGTCGGTTACGCTCCAGCGATTTCCGCCTTGAGGTCGTATTCGTCGGCCTCGGTGATGCGGACGGTGAGGTAGCGGCCGATGAGATCTCTCGACTCCGCTCGGGATGAGAAAGCGGAGGCTCGGGATGACAAAGCGGAGGCTCGAGATGACAAAGTGGAGGCTAGGGATGCCGTATCGGGGTCCGGCATGAGGATTGGATGGCCTTCGACCCCGGCCACCGCCAACGAGCCGGCGGGTACCAGGATCTCGCCGTCGACCTCGGGACTTTCGTACTGGCTGCGGCAGACTAGGGTATCGCCGACGATATCATCTACCAGTACACGCTCCACGGAACCGATACGGGAACGGTTGAATTCCAAAGAAATAGACGACTGCAGCGCCATCAACTCATCCAGGCGGCGGCGTTTCTCCTCCTCTGGGATGGAATCGGACAGATGTTCCGCACCCCATGTTCCTTCCTCTTCCGAATACATGAAGGCGCCCAGACGCTCGAAGCGAGCTTCACGCACAAAGTCCAGCAGCTCACCGAACTCCTTCTCCCCTTCTCCAGGATGCCCCACTATCATGGTTGTACGCAGCACCACGCCCGGCACTTTTTCACGTAAACGATTGATTATCCGACGGGTACCTGCAGAATCAATATGACGGTGCATGTTGTCCAGCACAGGGTCGGAGATATGCTGAAGCGGAATATCGAGGTACTTGCAGACCTTGGGATTGGATGCCATCTGCTCAAGGACGTCCTCCGGGAAATCTGAGGGATACGAGTAATGGATGCGCAGACGCTCGATCCCTTCTATCCCGGACAACGCCTCCAGCAGTCTTGCGAGGGAGCGTTTGCCATACAGGTCCAGTCCGTAAAAAGTAGTGTCCTGAGCAATAAGGATAAGCTCGCTGACGCCCTCCGAAGCAAGTTGTGAAGCCTCTTCGACCAGGTCCTCCGCCGGCACGGATTTATGCGCACCCCGTATATAGGGAATTGCACAATAGGAGCAGCGGCGGTCGCAGCCCTCGGATATCTTGAGATATGCATAGCCGCGGCGGTTTTCCTGCCTGCGCCTCACAAACCTGGACGGCGGGGCCCCCAGATAGCGAAGAAGCGGATTGAGGTCACGGGCTCCGAACCAGGCATCCACCTCCGGAATCAGCTCCGGCATCTGGGAAGCATAACGCTCCGACAAGCAGCCGAATACCAGCAGTTCCATGGCATCTCCCCGCCGCTTTGCCTCGACCCCCTCGAAAATCGCCTGGATAGACTCTTCCTTGGCGTCTCCTATGAAACCGCAGGTATTATATAGCAGGTAATCCAGCGGACCGTCATCGGCCACACAGAAATCGCCCGCCGGCAGGGCAGCCAGCAGATGCTCGGTATCGACGCTGTTTTTGGAACAGCCGAGGGTTATTACCTTAAGCCTTTTCAAGCTCTTTTTCCCGCTCTTCGTCGGTCAGGAAATCGAAAGAGGCATACTTGTCCAGCTCTCCATACCAGTCGAGGACCTTCTTCATATGGGACACGTAGAAACGGTCCTCGTCGTAATTGGGAATGGCGGCGGAGAAAAAGTCCTTGATTGTGGTGCTGTCATCCTTGGAAGTAGGCACTGCCGTACCGGAGTCGGCAAGCTTCTTCATAGCCACAAATACCTCGGCTAGACGGAGTTCGCCCTCGGAGGTGAAGATAGCTATGTCGTTGAGAGTAGATACTTTGCTGTGCGTGTCAAGAGCCGTACGTTTCTTGTCTGCAAGAGATTCTGCGATGACGCCGTTGCGGGCCTGGGCCAGGTAATGGAAAAGGCCGTGCTGTCCGGATACGGAAAGGATTTTGGCCAGATCGGTTTTCATAATGTTTCTAAATAATTGTCCAGTTGGGTATATAGCGACCCGAGATCCGAGTCGTTGGTAATCTTATAATCAATCTGTTCAGGGTCAAAGTGCTGGAGGGAATCCCGGTCAGATACTGCGGGATTGCGCTTCAGACGTAAACTGCGGGGAGCATCAACCATGAGGACCTTGTCCCAGAGGTGATGGAAGTCCGGTTTTTCGAGGGCTATGGCAGACTCTATGAACCCCAGGTCCGATTCCCGGGAAGCCTTCCAGGCCTCAATGTCCTGTATCAGCAGAGGATAAACTAAGGCCTCCAGCTTTTCCCGAAGGGAGGTATCCCTGAAAATGCGTCCAAGCCCGGCGAAAGGAATGCCGAGTTCCTTTTCAATGCGTTCCTTGAGACCGGGGGCGCTGTCGTACAGGGCCTTGCACCGGCTGTCGCAGTCGTACACCGGATAGCCCAGGCCCGACAGCCTGCGGCATACCGTAGATTTGCCGCCTCCGATGGGACCTGTTACCAGGACTGTCGTCATTGGGCATCCTCCCTGAGCATGCAGTCGAAGGTCTCCGGTTCCAGATGCCAGTCTATGACATATGCCGGCAGATTGTCGCAATGGGCAACACAGCGGCCGGAATTCGAGGCTGCAAACTCGTTATAATCCACATAGAAAACGCATTGCTCGGAAGGATCGCCTTTTGCTGGGAACTGGCAGTGGAACACAGCTTCGGCGCGTGACGGGTACACAGACAGGGAGGCTCCCGCAGGTTCGTTGCGTACGGCAAGCCTGACCGTGCCACGCATCTCCACATAGCGCACGACCTCCAGAGACCATGTAACTTCATTGTCAGACATCCTCAGCCCGGGTACGGGGACGAGCCTAACCACGCCTCCCTTGCTCTTGGACAAGTCGCTGAAACTCATGGATTTGGTCACAACCTCATCCACAGCTGCAAGCCTCCTGTCCTCGCCATAGACCGTTACTGAATCCGGACTCAGCTTCATAGGGCCGGAAGCCATGTACTGCGGCTTGTAAGAAGCGGAGAACACCGCCCTTACGGGAACGGTCTTATAGTTCTCGCGGGTAAACTCGAAGGTGTAGTTCTGGTTCAGGAATGTAATGAGGGTTACGCCGTCTCCGAAGATATCCGAAGTATACTTTGCCATCTCAGCTGCCGCCACATGGAATTTGTCGTCAGTCGTCCACACCAGATCCTCTGCGTGGATGTCTACATTTATATCCCGTCTCTGGTGCTTGAGCTGCAGCAATTTGAACCCAGTGGCCGAGCAGCGGGCGCTGACCATAACCGCTTCCTTTGCATCCGCCGCCCTCCCCCGTATGGCACTATGGGCCATAACGGGAACGCTCACAATCCCGGCGTAACTCTGCGACAGGTTGTGAATCAGCCAGATGCTCGCGGAGAGCAGGAGGCAGAGCAGGAAATGCGGCCAGTTCTTCAAAGACTAGTACTTTTCTGCTTTCGGTTCCTTGGGATCTTTGGGATCCCTTGCAGGCTTCTCCTCCTTCTGCTCTTTGGGCTCCTTTGCCTCGGGAGCGGGAGCAGATGCGGGGGCGCCGGGATCCTTCTGCAGCGAACTCTTGTCCACCTTGATCTTCACATCGTTGTCTATGCGAAGGAGCACGTAGCGTTCGCCTTCCTTAACCTCGGCGATGGTGCCGTAAATGCCGCCTGCGGTAATTACCTTATCGCCTTTCTTAAGGCTGCTGCGGAACTGCTCCATCTCCTTCTGCTGCTTGCGCTGGGGACGTATCATGAAGAGCCACATAACAGCGAAGATGAGGATAAGCATTATCCACATGGACATGCCGCCTCCCTGCTGGCCTGCGGCTCCGGCAGAAGCCGCCTGGAGTAAAATAGCAAGTAAGTTCATAATCAATTATTGTTTGTTTATCAATTTATCAAGTACACCGTTCACGAAGCCCCGGCTTTCCGGAGTGCTGTAGAACTTGGAGATTTCTACGAACTCGTTTATCGTAGTCCTGTAATCTATGTTGTCGAAAGTGTCCGCCTCGGCCAGTCCGCAGATTATAAGGGCCAGGTCGGTGGCGCAGATGCGGCCGGTATCCCATTTGGGAGTGACGGCAGCCACCTCGGCATAATATTTATCGAAATTGCGGAAGGCGGCACGCACCAGGTTGTATACGAATGCCTTGTCGCTCTCCTTGCCCTCAGAGCCGGGCATATCGCTCATATACAGCTCGGGCAGGCTCCATCTGCGTCCGCGGCCTATGGCATCCATGCTGCGGCAGCACCAGCCAAGCGCGTACTCCAGTTCATCGTTCCAGTAGATGGAAAGGTCTTCCAGAATGTCTTCCAGCTCCTTGTTGTCTGGGAATTCCTCTTCGTAGATGCGTGAGAACAGGGATGCGTCTTCCTGAAGCGAGCGGCCGGGGGCATCCATATAAGCCTTGAACCAGTCGCGCTCCCGCACCGACTCATACAAATGGCGGAGGAAGACGTCGTCGTTTTCCCAGGAAAGTTTTTTCTTCTTGATTATTCTCGAGAAATCAGGATCCTCCTCAAGCAACGGGGCAACCCCGTTTTCTACGAACTTCAGATTGGGATTCAGTTCTTCCGGGCTGGGATTGAACTTGGAGCGCGCGGCCTCTATACGGGCACGGGCCTCGGCCGTCAGAGGGCCGGCGACAGCCAGAAGGAACAGGTAAAGGTCCCTGGTAGATTCACAGGAGCGCTCAAGCTCGTATTCGGCATCCTTGAGAGTCATCGCAGGATTTTCCACACGCGAATAAATGACCTTGAACGCCTTTATCCTGAGGATTCTTCTGTTCAGCATAGATTTCAAACAAATTTTCCTGCAAATATAATATGTAATCTGAGAAAAAGTTATATTTTTGCACAAATCAACACTAAAAATTATAGTATGTACAGAGAAGATTACGAGGGAGCAGGATATCAGGACCGCAACTCAGAGGACGTTTACTCCAAACCCGTCCGTGCAGGAAAGAGGACCTATTTCTTTGACGTCAAGTCCACCAAAGGCAACAACGATTATTTCCTGACCATTACCGAGAGTAAGCGCAGGAACAACCCGGACGGCTCGTTCGCTTATGACAAGCATAAGATTTTCCTGTATAAGGAAGATTTCGAGAAGTTCCGCGAGGGCCTGGACGAGGTTATTGCATACATCACCAACACCTGCTTCGGAGGTGTTATCCCCCAGCGTGAGCCGGACGAAAAGTCTGTCGAATTCGAAGACCTGTAGTCGGTGATTCTGCTCAGGAACATCGGTATTGAGGGCTCCGCAAGCGACGTCCTCATAGAAAACGGCGTCATCTCCAAAATAGCGCCCGCAGGCAGCAGTGTCGGCTGGGAACTTGCCGGCGATCTGGATATCATGGATTGCAGCGGCAAGGTCGCGATTCCGGGATTCGTCAACATGCACACCCATTCCGGCATGGCCATGATGAGGGGCATAGGCGAGGACATGCTGTTCCATGACTGGCTCCGGAACATATGGGCCATAGAAGAGAAGTTCGACGCCGATTTCGTTTACTGGAGCACCAAGGTTGCATGCCTGGAAATGATACGGACAGGCACAACCACCTTCAACGACCAGTACTGGTTCTTCCCCGATACCCATCGTGCCGCTTGTGAGATGGGAGTCAGGCACGCACTCGGATACGACGTCATTGACCGCAACGATCCGGCGGAGACCGAGCGCGAAAAAGAACAGTGCGCACGGTGGTATGAGGAGAAGGCCGCAGGCGTACGGGAAAGCGGAAACATCTATCAGGTGGCCTTCCACGCCATATATTCCGTCAGCGAGCCCATGATACGATGGGTGTCGGAATTCGCCCGGGAACGGGGACTCAACCTCCATATCCACCTATGCGAGACTTTAAAGGAGGTAGAGGACTGCAAGGCCGCACACGGCGGGCTGACTCCCGTAGAATATCTGGAAGAGCTTGGCGTCCTTGGCCCCAACCTGCTGGCCGCACATACCCTGTGGCTCACGGAACACGACATTGAACTGCTGGCGGCAAGAGGAGTACACTGCATACACAATATAAACTCCAACGCCAAGCTGTCGTCGGGGTACAGATTCCTCTACAACGAGATGCGGGATGCCGGAATCAACATCTGCATCGGCACCGACGGCTGCGCATCTTCCAACAACCTGGACATCCTGGAGGCCATGAAGACCTCCGCCCTGTTCCAGAAGGCGTGGCGCAACGACCCAAAGGCCCTTCCGCTTGAAGAACTCATGGACCTTGCCACGGTAAACGGGGCTAAGGCGCTGAAGCTCAACGCAGGAAAGCTGGAAGAAGGGGCGATGGCAGACATCAGCATAGTGGATACGGACAACAGTTTCTTCCTGTCCCCCGCCCCGTTCCTAGCGAACCTCATCTATTCCGCCCATTCCGACTGCATAGACTCCGTCATCTGCGGAGGGAAGTTCGTAATGAGGCACCGGGTAATACCCGGCGAGAAAGAAATACTCGCAGAAGCCAGAAAACAAATAACCAGAATGCTATAACACCATGAACGAAAGAACCGAAAAAATCCAGCACGCGGCCAGATATGTCAAATCCTGCATAGGGTCCAAGGCACCTACCGTAGGCATAGTCCTGGGCAGCGGCCTGGGCAAACTGGCCGACCAGATCGGGAATCCCGTCATCATCCCTTACCGCGACGTTCCGGAATTCCCCATGTCCACCGCCATAGGGCACAAGGGCAACTTCATCTACGGCGACCTTGGCGGTAAGAAGGTAATCGCCATGCAGGGGCGCCTGCACTTCTATGAGGGCTATCCCATGGAGCTTGTCACGCTCGGCGTAAGGGTGATGAAACTGCTAGGCATCGAGGTTCTCTTTGTCTCCAATGCGGCAGGCGGCGTCAACATCGATTACAAAGTCGGAGACCTCGTAATCATCAAGGACCACATAAATATGATGCCCAACCCGCTCATCGGTCCCAATCTTGAGGAATTCGGTCCCCGCTTCCCGGACATGACCTGCGCATACGACATCGAGCTTCAGCAACTTGCAGAGAAACTCGGAGTGCAGATGGGACTCAACCTGCGCAAGGGCGTTTACTTCGGCAGCACAGGCCCGACCTACGAGACTCCGGCCGAAATCCGCTTCTTCCGCGAAGTCGGCGCAGACCTAGTGGGCATGTCCACCATTCCCGAGGTAATCGTTGCCCGCCACTGCGGCATACGCGTTTTCGGAATGTCCGTTGTAACCAACGAGGCCAACTCTCGAAACGTCCCTAAGAACTTCAACGACGGAGACGACGTGGTTCAGCAGGCCGGAATAGCCTCCAACATCATGACGGAGCTCTTCTGCCGCATGATCGAAGCGCTGTAGAGGGTAACTATTAATCCTTCCAGACCTTGAGGTACTGCTGGAGGGCCCACATCTCGTCGCGATAGCGAGCGGCAGCCGGGAAATCCAACTCGGCTGCCGATTTTTTCATGCGGGCGCGGTCGTCGGCAATCATCTTCTCTATCTGGCTGCGGGACATGGAACGGATGACGGGGTCCTGCAGCACGGCGGCAAGATCGGCCTTCACAAATCCGTCTGAATAGGCGGCGCCGGACTCACGCGCAGCGTCGTGCCCGAAGCCCACGGTGACCTCCCCCCTTCCGAGGTCGGAAGGATTGGGGATGTAAACCGGATTGTCGTAGGAATTGGCAGCAGATACGCGTCCGGTAGTGCCTCCGGCCAGCCTGCCATATACCGGCTTGACTCCTCCGAGTTCGGACGCCAGCACGTTGCTGCGGGTCTCGACCTGGCGCGGCGTGATACCATGCAACTTATTGTATGCTATCTGTTTGGAGCGGCGGCGCTCGGTCTCGCGTATGGTCTGTTCCATGGACGGGGTGATGCTGTCTGCGTACATTATCACCAGCCCGTTTACGTTACGTGCGGCACGGCCGGCGGTCTGGGTGAGAGCGCGCCCTGTCCTTAAAAAGCCTTCCTTGTCGGCATCCAGAATCGCCACCAGCGACACGGACGGGATGTCCAGGCCCTCGCGGAGCAGATTCACGCCCACGAGCACATCGAACAGTCCCTTCTTGAAGTCCTCTATTATCTCAACCCGTTCGGAGGTATCAACGTCAGAATGTATGTATCGTACCCTCACCCCTATGCGGCGCAGGTATTCGTCCAACTCTTCCGCCATGCGCTTGGTGAGAGTGGTCACCAGCACCCTCTCGTCGTTCTCTGCCCGTTTGCGTATTTCTTCTACCAGGTCGTCCACCTGTCCCTCCACCGGACGCACCTCAATCGGCGGATCCAGCAGGCCGGTAGGCCGCACGACCTGCTCTACCACGAGGCCTTCCGACTTCTGCAGCTCATAATCGGCAGGGGTGGCGCTCACATACACCTTCTGCCCGGTCAGGGTCTCGAATTCCTCGAACTTCAGAGGACGGTTGTCGGAAGCCGCCGGCAGACGGAAACCATATTCCACCAGCACGCTCTTGCGGGAATGGTCGCCGCCGTACATGGCGCGCACCTGCGGCAGCGTAACGTGGCTCTCGTCGATAAAGGTGATGAAATCCTTGGGGAAGTAGTCCAGCAGGCAGAAGGGACGCTCCCCTTCCTTGCGGCCGTCGAAATAACGGGAATAATTCTCGATCCCCGGACAATAGCCCATCTCCTTTATCATCTCGAGGTCGTATTCGACCCTCTGTTTCAGGCGTTTGGCCTCAAGCCCCTTGCCTATGGACTCGAACCAGGCGATCTGCTTCACCAGGTCGTCCTGAATGGCGCTCACTGCGGCAATCGAGCGTTCGCGGGTGGTCACGAAATTGTTGGCCGGACATATGCTTACATGATCCAGTTCTTCTATATGGGCGCCCGTAACGGGGTCTATAAGGCTGAGTCCGTCCACTTCGTCGCCAAAGAACTCTATGCGCACAGCTTCGTCCGCCCCGCCCAGGAACACGTCTATGATGTCTCCGTGTACCCTGAAAGTACCGCGTTTGAAATCCGTCTCCGTGCGGCTGTAGAGAGCATCTACCAGTTTGTACAGCAGGCCGGTGAGCGAGCGCCGCTCTCCTTTGGACACCTCGATAGTCTGCGAATGGAAGTCCTCCGGATTGCCTATGCCGTAGAGGCAGCTCACGCTGGACACGACTATCACGTCGCGCCTTCCGCTCATAAGGGCGGAAGCGGCACTGAGACGCAGCTTTTCAATCTGGTCGTTTATGCTGAGGTCTTTCTCTATGTACGTGTCCGTAACCGGAATATATGCCTCGGGCTGGTAGTAATCGTAGTAGGATACGAAATACTCCACGGCGTTGTGGGGGAAAAAAGACTTGAATTCCCCGTACAGCTGGGCCGCGAGCGTTTTGTTGTGGCTGAGTATGAGGGCGGGGCGCTGGAGACGTTCTATGACACCGGCCATGGTAAAGGTCTTTCCGGAACCGGTAACGCCCAGCAGAGTGACGTCCGGCACGCCCTCGGAAAGTGCCGAACACAGCTGGGAAATGGCCTCCGGCTGGTCTCCGGCGGGCTTGTATGAAGACTCTAGGACAAACTTCATTTGGCACTGCGAATATACTAAATATTTTTATTAAATTTGTGGTATGAAAAGCTACCAACGCAAGGTCGGCACCGTTTCCAGAGGAATCCGATGCCCGATTATCAGGCAGGGCGACAATCTCGCCGAAATTGCAGTCAACAGTGTTTTAGAAGCGGCGCAGGAGGAAGGTTTCTCCCTGCGGGACCGGGATGTAATCTGCATCACCGAGTCCGTAGTAGCCCGCTCGCAGGGCAACTATGCATCTGTGGATGACATAGCCGCAGACGTCAAAGCCAAGACGGGAGGAGGCACCGTAGGCGTCATCTTCCCCATCCTGTCCCGCAACCGTTTCGCCATCTGCCTGCGCGGCATTGCGAAGGGCTGCAGGAAGATTGTGCTGATGCTCAGCTATCCCTCCGATGAGGTGGGCAACGCGCTGGTCAGCTGGGACCAGGTAGACGAGGCCGGCATCAACCCCTACTCCGACGTGCTGGACGAAAAGCGGTATCGCGAACTCTTCGGCTCCAACCCCCACGAGTTTACAGGAGTGGATTATGTCGCCTACTACCGGGAACTTATAGAGAACTGCGGCGCAGAAGCGGAGATTATCTTCGCCAACCGTCCCAAGACCATACTTGAATATACCGACACCGTCATTGCCTGCGACATTCACACCCGCAAGCGCACCAAGCGCATACTGCGCGATGCAGGCGCCCGCGTGGTGCTCGGTCTGGACGACATACTCACGCAAAGCGTGGGCGGCAGCGGGTTCAATGCACGCTACGGCCTGCTCGGCTCCAATAAAGCTACGGAAGACACGGTCAAGCTCTTCCCTCAGGAATGCAAAGACCTGGTCGTCGGCATTCAGGACAGCATACTCAAAGCCACCGGCAAGCACGTAGAGGTGATGGTTTATGGCGACGGCGCCTTCAAAGATCCGCAGGGAAAGATATGGGAGCTGGCAGACCCTGTGGTCTCCCCCGCTTTCACCGACGGCCTCGTGGGCACGCCCAACGAGCTCAAGCTCAAATATCTGGCGGACAATGATTTCGCCGGCCTCAGCGGAGAAGCCCTGCGCGATGCCATTTCGGCTTCCATCAGGGCCAAGGATGCCGATCTCAAGGGTAAGATGGCTTCCGAGGGCACCACGCCCCGCCAGCTCACTGACCTCATAGGTTCGCTCTGCGACCTCACCTCCGGCTCCGGCGACAAGGGTACGCCCATCGTGCTCGTACAGGGATACTTCGACAACTACACCAGCGAATGACCCAGGAAGCCCGCCGCATAGCATTGACTGCACTTGAAGGAGAGACCCGCTACGACGGTTCTCCCTTCATTGAGCATGCCGACGGCGTGGCAAAAATAGTAACCGAAGAAATAGGCCTGCCGGAGTCCTGCGCGGCCGCAGTCTATCTGCATGAGGGCACCAGGGCACATAAGGATATAGACATCAGCGCTTTCCCCCAGGACGTACAGCTGATGGTGGACGGCCTGAACAAGATATCCACCATCAAGCCCAAGGACACCAGCCTGGAGGCGGAGAAATACAAGAAGCTGATAGTCAACTACTGCACGGATCCGCGCGTGAGCGTGATCAAGATTGCGGACCGTCTGGAGGTCATGCGCAACCTGGAGATGTTTCCGAAGATGTCGCGCGACCAGAAGCTGCTGGAAACCCTCATGCTTTACATGCCGCTGGCGCATCAGCTCGGGCTCTACAAGATAAACAGCGAACTGGGAGACATCTATTTCCGGCATGCGGACCCGGAGCACTACAGGGCTATCACCAACAAGCTCAGGGCGACGGAGAAAGACAGGGAAAGGCTGACTGCGGAATTCGTGGAGCCGCTCAAGAAGAAACTCCTGGACGCCGGCATACGCTACAAGCTCAAGGTACGGACCAAGAGCGCCTGGTCCATATGGCGCAAGATGCAGGTGCAGAAAGTGCCCTTCGAAGGCGTGTACGATGTATTCGCCATACGCTTCATTATCGATTGCGCCCCCGACCCCGTACTGGAGAAAGACCTCTGCTGGAAGGTTTATTCCTACGTTACCGAGGAATACGAGCCGGATACCAGGCGCCTGCGCGACTGGATCAGCACTCCCCGTCCCAGCGGATATGAATCCCTGCACATTACCGTCAAGAACAAGACCGGAAGCTATCTGGAAGTGCAGATACGCACCGCACGCATGGACGATGAAGCGGAAAACGGGCACGCGGCGCACTGGGCCTACAAAGGCATACATCAGGAAAGCTCCACTGCAGGCTGGCTCCAGTCGGTGCGTGATGCGCTGGAGCATCCGTTCGATGCAAAACCGGAAGACCTCCCCGCCCCGCCGGACAAGGAAATCTTTGTCTTCACTCCCACCGGGGAACTGCGAATTTTGTCTGCAGGCGCCTCCGTGCTGGACTTCGCGTTCAATATCCACTCAGGACTGGGCGCCCGGTGCTGCGGCGGCCGCGTGAACGGCAAGGCGGTAAAGATAAACGAGAAACTCAAGACCGGCGACACCGTGGAGATACTTACCCAGAAAAACCAGAAGCCCACCCGCGACTGGCTGAACTGGGTGGTGACATCCAAGGCGCGCAGCAAGATAAAGCTGGAGCTGGACGCCGAAGAGCGCAAGAAGGCCGCCGAGGGCAGGGAGCTGCTGGAAAGACGGCTGAAGAACTGGAAGCTGGAGTTCCCCGACGGCATGCAGACGGAATACATGAAAGCACAGGGCTACAAGTCTGTCCTGGGATTCATGGCCGCCATCGCCACCGGAGAGGTGGACATCAACTCCATCAAGGCATACATACAGGAGCGCGCCGCCGCACAGCAGGTTCACGAAATCACCGCTCCGGAAGCCGCCGCCAGGGAGAAGGCATCGCCGTACAGCAATTCCGGAGAGGACATACTGGTGCTGAACGCCAAAAACGTCAAAGGCCTGGATTACAAGATGGCAGCCTGCTGCAACCCGGTGTTCGGGGACGACGTATTCGGCTTCGTAACCCGCAATGCCGGCATCAAGATACACCGTATTTCCTGTCCCAACGCCGCAAGGCTCATAGAGCGCTACCCTTACCGCATACAGAAGGTGATATGGCAGGACAACGCCGCCGCGGGCAGTTTCCTCGCCACCCTTAACATCACCTCGGAGATGGAGCATTCGGTGCTCCCCGGAATCATGGACGTAGTAGGCCAGTTCCGGGCGTCCATACGTTCCTTCAACGTGAACGAGAACTATCGTACCGGCACTTACGAGATATCCATGCGCATACTGGTCCCCTCTTCCATGGAACTGGACAAGGTGATATCGCAGGTAAGTGCTCTGAAGCAGGTCACCAAGGTCAAGAGGCAATAGTTTTTTTGCTATATTTGTGAGATATGACACATAACTATACAGACGACAACATAATAACCCTGGAAGGCGTAGAGCATATCCGGATGCGTCCGGGCATGTACATAGGCCGCCTCGGCAACGGCAATAACCCTGGCGACGGCATCTACGTACTGCTTAAGGAAGTTGTGGACAACTCCATAGACGAGTTCGCCATGGGCTTCGGAAAACAGATCCAGATCAATATAGAGGACAACGAGGTGACGGTCCGTGATTTCGGGCGCGGCATTCCCCTGGACTCCGTTGTCAAGGCGGTGAGCATACTCAATACCGGAGGCAAGTTCGACGACAAGGCCTTCAAGAAGTCCGTTGGTCTTAACGGCGTAGGTACCAAGGCGGTGAACGCCCTCAGCGAGCGCTTCTACGTTTGCTCCTACCGTGACGGCGAGTGCTCCTGGGCCAGCTTCGAGCGCGGAGCGCTGAAAGACAGCGGAAAGGATACGACCAAAGAGAAAAACGGCACCCTGGTACGCTTCTACCCGGACAGCATGATGTTCGGCGAGTTCCATTACAACATGGACTACGTGGAAACCATGGTGAAGAACTACTCCTACCTCAAGCGCGGGCTTACCCTTACACTGAACGGAGTATCCTACAAGTCCGAGAACGGCCTGCTGGACCTGGTTAACGAGAACCTTAGCGAGGCTCCGCTTTATCCGCCCATCCATCTTGAGGGCGAAGACATAGAGATAGTGCTGAGCCACGGCAACGCTTACGGAGAGAACATCTCTTCCTTCGTGAACGGCCAGAACACCCGTGACGGCGGGACCCATCTGGCAGCCTACCGCGAGGCCATCGCAAAGACCTTCAAAGACTTTTTCAAGAAGAACTACGAGCCTGCAGACTGCCGCCAGGGCATAGTAGGCGCCATAAGCATACAGATCCAGGAGCCCAACTTCGAAGGCCAGACCAAGACCAAGTTAGGGTCCAACTACATGTGGGAAAAGCAGACCCGCGACGAGCACGGGCAGCTGAAGCTCGATACCGGCCCCACCATACGCAGCTACGTGAATTCTTTCGTAGCCACCGAGCTGGACAACTACCTGCGCATCCACAAGGAACTGGTTCCCATCATCGAGGACAAGATAAAGGCCTCCCAGCAGGAGCGCGAAGAGATTTCCGGCATACAGAAGAAAACCCGCGAACGCAACAAAAAGACCAACATATATAACAAGAAGCTGCGCGACTGCCGCTTCCATTATAATGACAAGGTCACCGAGAAGACGCAGGACAATATAGAGAAATCCAGCATCTTCATTACCGAGGGCGATTCTGCAAGCGGAACCATTACCAAGGCCCGCGACGCCAACTACCAGGCTGTGTTCAGCCTCCGCGGCAAGCCCATCAATTCTTTCAAGGAGAGCCGCAAGAAAGTGGCAGAGAACGAAGAGCTCAACCTGCTGGTTAACGCCCTGGGCGTGGAGGACGACCTGGACAATCTCCGCTACAACAATATCATAGTGGCAACCGATGCCGATGATGACGGAATGCACATCCGCATGCTGGTGCTGACTTTCTTCATGAAGTACTATCCGGATCTCATCCGCCGCGGGCACGTGCACATATTGCAGACTCCCCTGTTCCGCGTCCGCAACAAGAAGGAGAACCGCTACTGCTACTCCCCCGAAGAGAAGGAGAAAGCCATCGGCGACCTGAAGACCGGCGTAGAAATCACCCGCTTCAAAGGCCTCGGCGAAATCAGTCCCGGAGAATTCTCGGACTTCATAGGAGAGAACATGAGGCTCGACCCCGTATCTCTTGCAGAGGAGGAGTCCATCTTCGACATTATGGACTTCTACATGGGCGACAATACCATCGACCGCCAGAACTTTATCCGGGCCAATCTCCGCAGCGAGGAGGAGCTGGAAGATATCAACGTGGTCAGATAGGCAGGATTACGAAAACCAATGCATCCCAGAGGGCGTGGCTGACAATCAAAGCCGGCAGCGCCTTGGGACAGATGCGATAGATGAAGCCCCACACGGCTCCCGCCACCACTGCCGCCATAATCAGCATGAAGTTGAAAGACCACAGGTGCACCAGGCCGTAGATCAGGACCGTCAGCACGAACGCCAGGTCTGCAGCGCGCTTTCCAGGCAGCAGGCGCGACAGGCTGCGCTGCACATACCCGCGCCAGAACAGTTCTTCCGCAGGCCCTATCAGAACCAGCAGGAGGAGGGCTATCAGAGCGGGAGGGAATCCATCTTTCATGGAGTAAACCGCATCCACTTCCGGGCGTGCAAAGTCGAACATAAACGCCGACAACTTGTCGCCAACCCAGAAAATGCCCCACAGGGCAAGAGCGATGACGACTCCCCCTGCCAGCTGAAGCAGCGGCTTCTCAATCTTCAACAGTTCCTTCCTGTCGGGAGTGAAAAGCAGGGCCATGGAAGAAAGTACAACTGCCGAACAGCTCATCACCACCCAGAAGTTCGGCCAGGCGGCCGTCCAGGGGCTGAACATATAGAACCACAGAGCCGCTGCGACGAGCACAGCGGCAACCAGTCTGCGGCCTTCACTGCTTACAGCCATGCAACGACGAAAAGACCTGCGGAAAGCAGCAGGGAGAATGCCAGATGAAGCTGGGAGGAGCGGAAGTCGAGCCCCTTCATGGCCTCACGCCCCAGCGTTTTATAAGATGCAGCCTGCTTGAAATTGCCATAAGCTTTTATGCCTGCCAGAAGGCACAGCAGCGCTGAGGGGAAGAGCCAGCCTGCAATAACCGATACGACAATGAAGACGAACGGCAGCACCATATAGATGCAGTACAGCACGCTGGAAGCCTTCTCCCCTATCAGCATGGCGAAAGTCTTTATGCCGGCGGCCTTGTCTGAAGGGATGTCGTAGGTATTGTTGGCGTGCAAGACCGAAACGGTTATGATGCCCAGCGGCACGGAAAGCACCAGGGAGTCCCAGCGCCATTCGCCGGTAACGGCATATGCAAGCCCCAGCACCGTAAGGACTCCGAAAATGATAAAGATGTCAAGATCGCCCAGGGCATGATATTTCAGGAAAGAATAAAGGGCTGTGAGAGCCACTGCGACGGCGCCGATGATCAGCACGCCGATTCCGCTGAGGAATACTATCACAAGGCCGTCAATTATGCCAAGAACAAACAGTATCAGGCTGAAAATCAGATACTCCCGAGGCTGGAACTTGCCGAATACAAGATTGGGCACGGCAAAAGCGTTCTCGTTGTCAACTCCGCTGCGGTAGTCGAACCAGTCACTCAGCACGTTGCCGGCAGAATGCAGAAGGACCACTCCAAGGACCGAAAGCAACAGTACCAGCCAGGGCTTGATTCCGGCAGGCAGGGCCTGAATACCAAACAGATATGCGAATGACACCAAAAGTGGCATCGTAGATACGGGCAGGGCCCAGTAGCGGGTCGCTGCAACCCATTCTTTAAGACTGTGTTTATTCATAGCGGACACAAATATACAATTTATTCGTATATTAGTGGGACCAAAAAACGTCCTTTATGAAGAAAATCCTGCTCATGGCGCTCCTGCTTTCCTGTCTGACAGCATGCGTGCGGCCGGCGGCTTCCGGAGAACTGCGCACCTGCTCAATTCACAGCGATATACTCGGGGAAGATGTTCCCTATAACGTTTACCTCCCTGCCGGATTCGACCGGGAACGTGAAACGCCCTACCCCATAGTCTATCTGCTTCACGGGCTCACGGATACATACGAAGCCTGGGAAGCCAACGGACACATGAAGTCCGTGGCGGACAGCCTGATAGCCAACGGCGAGGCGGCGGCAATGGTAATCGTAATGCCCAACGCCGGCGGCCCGGATGTGCACCAGACCTGGAACGGCTACTTCAACATGCCGGGGCATAACTACGAGGACTTTTTCTTCAATGAGCTTATGCCTTCGGCAGAGTCCACTTTCAACGCCGGTGGAGACAAGAGCAGACGTGCCGTGATGGGTCTTTCCATGGGTGGAGGAGGCAGCACCGTATATGCGCAGAGGCATCCAGACATGTTCTCCAGCTGCTACGCCATGAGCCCCTGGCTGGACAACGACAACAACGATGTGGGCAGCCTGTCCGATGAAGACAAGTTTGGCATAATCTGCCGTTCGGTGCACGAGCATTCCGCCATCGACTTCGTGACAAATGCCGGCGAGCCCACCCTGAAGCGGCTGCGCGGCGTGAAATGGTTCATAGACTGCGGAGACGACGACTTCCTGCTGCACCTGACCTTCAGGTTCTACACGGAAATGCGCATGCACGACGTCCCAGCAGAGCTGCGGGTACGCGACGGGGTACACAACTGGATTTACTGGAACGCGGCGCTCAAGACGGCGCTTCCTTTCGCCACAGCCGGATTCGGCTCTCCGGAATAGCTATTTAAGAAAGACGAAGAACACAGCTGCCACCATACAGAAAAGTGCGACTATATGGTTCCAGTGTATGGGTTCGCCCTTGAACACCAGGGAGACTATTATAGTAAAGACTGTCAGGGAGATAACCTCCTGAATCACCTTTAGCTGCATAAGGTTGAAAGGGCCTCCGTTGATTACCGACCCCATGCGGTTGGCGGGAATCATGAATATGTATTCAAAGAAGGCTATGCCCCATGATGCCAGGATGATGAGTATCAGGGGCCAGTCGGTACTTATGTGCATCTCCGAAAGCTTAAGCTGCCCGTACCAGGCAAAGGTCATGAATACGTTTGAGATGATCAGAAGGATTATAGTCCAAATACCCTGCTGCATGATTATATTTTTTCTATTGTTTCCAAATCCAGATCCATTGTTGCGGCACCCATCATTCCAAGTCGCACAGCGAGGCAGCGCCTGCCGCTGACCTCAGTAAGTTCGCATTCCAGGCCGGACAGCGGTCCGCTGACCACCCTCACCTTGTCTCCCGGGACCGGCGGCTGCTCCGAAAAGCGCACTTCCCTTTCTCCCTTTTCCACCATGTTGCGGAATGCCTCCATCTCCACGTCACGCACTACAGCAGCGTTGCCTTCATAAGAGAGGAAGCGCCAGATTCGCGGCTCCTCCGCAAGTATGGCCGCCCGTTCCGAATCGCGGCAGCGTATGAAGATGAAACGCGGAACAAGCAGAGCCTCAACCAGTTTGCGCCTGTCGCTCCATTGCCGCAGTTCCCTGCGTACGGGCAGGTAATGCTCGACAAAACGAGCCCTCAGGCTCTCTGCAACCTTCTTCTCCTGACAGCTGCGTACACACGCCACAAACCAGTGAGGCCCGTTATCCATCGTCATGCAAGGTGCAGGTTATCCTCCAGCTTGAGGTCTTCTTCCGTAAACGAACGGAGGCAGGAAATGAGATAATCTATCATGGCGTCCGAGAACACGCCGTCGCCGGTATAGATGAGACGGTCTTTGTCCAGTTCGCCGGCCGCTTCGCTGCAGGATGCGGGAAGCTGCTCAAGGGAACGCAGAATCTCAGCGTTTTCGGACGCATGTATATCTACCCCCAGTCCGACATAGGTCTTGCGGGCCACCTGGAGAGCATCCGGCATTGCAAATCCGTGCCTGGCAGCGCAGCACAGGGCCGCCATCAGCAGATATGTGTTGGCAGTGGCGTCGGAGGCGCGCCATTCGAAGGTAGCCTTGTCCGAGAAATCGCGCTCCACGGGAGTTTCGAGGGGATTGCAGATTGCCGACATATCCCTGGTGCTGGTCCATCCGAGAGGCACACGCACGAGCGCACTGCGGTTGGAATGCGACCAGCAGAGCGAAGTAGGGGCCTCCTGATTTGGTACCAGACGCATGAAGGACAGGGGATGCGGATTACCGAATGCGGGCAGCGAAGTGCCGGCATCCATAAATCCGGCTATCGCCTTGCGGACGGTATCGGTAATGTCGCCGCCCTCCGCCATGACGCTCTTGCCGTCCCGGGTGAACTTGCAGTGCACGTGCATGCCGGAACCTGCCTTGCCGGCGGTAATCTTGGGGGCGAAGGTAATGGTAACTCCGTAATCGTAAGCCAGCTGGCGCATGATCCACTTGGCCACAATGAGCTGCTCTGCGGCCTCTTCTATATCAACCGGCAGGAACTCTATCTCGTTTTGCTCGTAAACCTTGCCGTCCATGCGGAAGTTGCCTACCTCGCTGTGGGCATACTTAACCATACCGCCCGCCTGGGTGATGAGCCTTACAGCCTCTACCCGGAAGTCGGCGAACTTGTTGAACGGGGCGCTTTCGTGATATCCCTTCTGGTCTGCGATGGGATACATGCCGTCGTCCTCGGCTATGATATAATACTCCAGCTCGCCCATGGTCTGCATCTCCAGACCGGTCTGCTCCTTGAAGACCTGATGCGCCTTATGGAGCACATACTCCGGGGAGCTCTCGAAAGGCTCGCCGTCACGGTTGAAGAAGGAGCACAGCAGGTCCACTGTGGGCACGTCCGAGAAGGGATTACGGAAGGCTGTGCGGTAACGGGGGACGACGTAAAGGTCGCTTCGTCCGGCCTCTACGAAGGGGAAAAGGCTGGAGCCGTCCACCCGCTCCCCTGCTTCCAGGATGTTCACCAGATGGTCCTCGTCGCGGACTACGAAATTGAGGGTTTTAAGGCGCCCGTCCCAACCGCAGTAATGGAAATTGAGAATCTCCACCTGGTTGTCGAGGCAGTATTTGACCAACTCTGAACGAGTATTGATGTGCAGCATGTCTTATGTGGCTAAATAAACGTGCAAATGTACGATATTTATCGTATTTTTGCCAATTATGAAGAGATTATTTTTTACCCTCTGCGTCCTGTTTCCCGCACTTCTTGCAGCCCAGGACAAGACTCTCCGCCTGGACTATATCTTTCATGGCGACAGCAGCCATTCAGGCATAGCGCTCAGCGAGCTGCGCAGCCTGGAAGGGTGGGCTGGCCGCCGCTCCCACATGGATGAACTGCCGCTGAAGGGAAACGGACAGGTAACTGTCCGGGACACCTCGGGTGTGGTGCTGTACCGCATGTCCTTCAGTTCCCTGTTCCAGGAGTGGCAGAGCACGGAAGAGGCCACCCTGATGAGCAAGAGCTTCGAAAACGTTTTCCTTGTGCCTATGCCGGAGAGCAAGGCAGAGGTCACCGTGGAGCTGTTCGACACCTACGGACGGGTAAGCGCTTCGCTCACTCATCCCGTGGATCCTTCGGACATACTCATACGTCCGGCGGAGTCCCCCACTCCGTCACGGGACCTGCTTATCAGCGGACCAGCGGAGAAATGCATAGACGTGGTCATAGTGGCTGAAGGCTATACGGCCTCTGAAATGGAGTTTTTCTATTCAGATGCACGCAAGGCGATGAATTCCATACTGGCACACGAACCCTTCAAGCATCTGAAAGACAGGTTCAACTTCCGCGCGGCCGGGCTGGTGTCAGCCTCCAGCGGGGTGAGCATCCCGGGAAAAGGCCTCTGGCTGGATACGCCTCTGCATTCCCACTTCAACACCTTCTATATGGACCGCTACCTTACCACGCTGCATGTAAAGGACCTGCATGACGCGCTGGCGGGTATCCCGTACGAGCATATCGTCATCCTGGCGAATACTGACAACTACGGCGGCGGCGGGATTTACAATTCCTACACCCTTACAACGGCACATCACGCCCAATTCGAGCCGGTGGTGGCACATGAGTTCGGGCACAGTTTTGCCGGGCTGGCCGACGAGTACTACTACGACGACATGTACAGCGACTATTATCACCCCGACTGCGAGCCATGGGAGCAGAATCTCACCACGATGTTCGATTTCGGCAGCAAGTGGGAGGATATGTTGGGGCGCGACGGAGTGGGCGTTTATGAGGGAGGCGGCTATAAGAGCAAGGGGGTATGGCGCGGATGCAAAGACTGCCGTATGAAGACCAACTCCGCTCCCGGCTTCTGTCCCGTCTGCCAGAGGGCCATAGAACGGATAATCCGATTCTATACGGAGTAAGAAGGAGCAGATTCTCCGCTTCGCTCAGAATGACAGGAGCTTGTCGTTCTGAGGGGGTACTGTCTCCGGGAACCATGCCACCCTCGGCTGTGTAAGAGGGAGGGGCCCTTCAGGGAGGGGTCGCGCTGCGACGTTCCGGGAGACAGTGCCCTCAGAACGTCACTGCGAGAGTAGCGTAATAGCTGTTAGTGAAAGGATCGGCGACAGGGGCGAAAGAAACAGAAGCCTTTCCCGTTCCAAAGCCGTCCCAGTCGAGAGTAGGGATTCCGAAGAGATCTTTAACCGGTTCGAGCAGCCAGGCGCCGACGTGCGCGGAGAGTATGCCGATTCCTGCACCGGCAAGAACGTCCGTAAGCCAATGCTTGTCTCCCCACAGCCGTTCAGCCCCGGTAAATACAGCCAAGGCATAAGCGCCTCCTCCCCATCCCCAGCCGTAATCCATGCGGGTAAGTTCAGCTCCGGTAAAAGCAAAAACCGAATGCCCGGAAGGGAAAGAACGGTCGTCACTTCCATCCGGACGCATACGATGTACGGTATATTTCAACAGGTAACCGGCCGACAGGGAGCAGGTGTAGGCGATGGTCTCTTCTATGGTCCTGTCCAGAAGAGCATGCTTTGAAGGAACTCCGGCAAGCCCCAGCCCCATGTGCATTACAGGAGGCACGAAACGGGTGACGCTGCCTATATCGTAGAAAGGCGCCCCTTTGCGAAGGTCATCCTGCACCCAGTCCCTCACACGCACATCGAACTGTGCCTGGGCAGACAGGCACAGGCACGCGGCTGCGAGAACTGCAAACAGCTTGCGTATCATCCTTACGCTATTTGAGGCCGGCCGTTGCGCTCACGCCGCTCGGTGCCTTCCAGGTGACGCTCTTCCATCTTCCCCTCCTGCAACTCAGCATAATCCATACGGGCATTGAAAATATCTACCGCCGTGAATATCGCGGAGCGCATGGACTGGGGATCGGCCTCGTCGCGACCCGCAAGTTCGAATGCGGTGCCATGGTCAGGAGAGGTTCGCACTATCGGAAGCCCGGCAGTGAAATTGACACCGTCTTCAAAAGACAAAGCCTTGAACGGCGCAAGACCCTGGTCGTGGTACATGGCAAGGGTGGCGTCGAACTTCTCATAGTGGCCGAGTCCGAAGAATCCGTCCGGAGAATAAGGGCCGAATGCCAGGATACCTTCCGCACAAGCCTCCTCTATGGCCGGGATAATGATGTCCTGCTCTTCCGTGCCGAGGAGTCCGCCGTCGCCGCTGTGGGGATTGAGACTGAGCACGGCTATACGCGGCTGGTCGATGCAGAAATCCTCCTTGAGGGATTTGGTCATCAGTCTCAGCTTGCTGAGTATCTTGTCTTTGTTAATGGAGCCGGTGACGTCTTTAAGAGGGATATGACCGGTTACCACTCCAAGGCGCAGCCTGTGGCTGGTCATGAGCATGGTCACATCCTTCACCCCAAACTGCTGCTGAAGGTATTCGGTGTGTCCGGGGAAACCGAAGCCCTGACCGGACATGGCCTTCTTGTTTATGGGACCCGTGACCAGCACGTCGATCTTGCCAGCCTTGATGTCTTCCACTGCCCTGTAAAGGGCGGTGATGGCGGCTCGGGCAGAATCAGGCGTAGCCTGGCCAGGCTCGGCAAACACATTGTCCGGCAAGCAGTTGAGTACATTGATGCGCTTAGGTTTGGCCTCTTCAGCCGCATTAATCACATTGCTGTCCATCTGCTCTATTTCCGGCACGCTCTTCCGGTAGAAGCCAAAGAGCTTGGAAGAGCCGTAAACCACCGGAGTGAAGAACTCCAGAACTCTGGGGTCGGAAAGAGCTTTGATGATAACTTCGTATCCTATGCCGTTGGAATCTCCCTGGGTGATTCCTACTATGGGTTTTCTTTTCTGCATTTTATATCAATTTATTCTCTGTTGATTCTTCATATCCTGTATCGGGAGGCAGTCCGGGCAAAGAGTAAGCCTCAACTGCAAGCCTGTCGCAGCGCTCGTTCTCCGAATGCCCGGCATGGCCTTTTATCCAATGAAACTTTAATGAGAAGTCGCGTGAAAGGACATCGTAGCGTTCCCACAGGTCTCCGTTTTTCTTGCGTTTCCAGCCCTGGGTAACAGTGTTGACCACGTACTGGGAATCGCTCCATATTTCCACCTTGGCGCCTTTCCAGCGTATGGCTTCCAGGCCCTTTATTACGGCCAGCAGTTCCATGCGGTTGTTGGTAGTAAGCGAATAGCCGCCGCTCATCTCCTTGCGGAGACTGCCGCAGCACAACACTGCGCCCCAGCCGCCGGGGCCGGGATTGCCGCTTGCAGCCCCGTCCGTATAAAGATGTATTACCGGCCTGTCTCCCATTAAATATAGTCCTTTATCGCATCATACTCATATCCTCTGGAAAGCGCGAAGCGTATGAGCTTCAACTTGAGCTGAGGGTCGCCTTCCAGGCTTCTGCGCCTGGCTTCTATAAGCCTGGCCAGCTTGTCCGCCGCCTTGTCCTCGTCTATCCCGGAAAGAGCCTCGTCTATTATTTCCGACGCTATCTTCTTGGCCCTGAGGGCATAGCGTATCTTTACAGGGCCCCATCCGGTAAGGGAAGCCTTCTCGCGGGCGAAAGCCCCTGCATAGCGCAGGTCGTCCACGAACTTGTCGTGCACCAGGCTTTCCACGACCTCGGCCGCTCCTGCCACGTCTCCATCCAGAGCCTTGAAAGCCTTGAGTCGTACATCCTCTGCGCAGTACTCCCTCTTGGAGCACTGCGCCTCAAGGCGCTCAAGTACTTTCTTCTGTTCCGGACTCATATCAGAAATCAAAACCAAACGAGATGTAAAGGCCGGAGTCTTCAGAAAAAGATCTGCCGCGAGGACACCATGTTCCCAGTAACTTCAGCGGGCCCACAGGGGTAACATAGGCTATTTCCGCACCCGCCCCGGGTAAAACACCGTCAAGGCTAAAGATGGTATTATATGCATATGCCTCCTTCAGGACGCCTCCCGTAAGCGTAATGAACAGATTCCTGTAGTCGTACCTCAGACCAAGCTGCCCAACCCCTACCATAGGCCCTGCCATATATGCGTTCCCAAAACCGATGAAGGGTATCTGCCCTTCAATGTAACGGCCGGGGATGACGCCGCCCACGTAGTTGTGATGCAGGATGGAGGTTCTGGAATCTGCATAATCATAAGTGTCCGGCTGGAAATCGTATTTGAGAACGGTCCTGAGATGGAGTTCCGGGGTCAGGGCGAAATGATTGCCCAGGCGTACCACTGTATTGAAATCAAAGTAGCCTGTCATAAGCGGTTCAAAGTCCGTAAAGCCGCTTTTGAAGAAATCATAATTCCCTCCGAAAGTAAGTTTGAAACCCTTGGAAGGATAATATGAACGATCGAAAGTGTATAGTGTACCGTTGGCGAACAGTCCGGCATAAGCACCTTTGGTAAGTGCCGGATAATCAACGAATAAGTCCTTTCCGAAGGAACTCTTTGGAGACAGGGCGGCATAGCGGTACTGGGCTCCTGCATTGATATCCACGCGCCTCCAGTTTATGTTGGATAAATACAGCCTGGCGCGGTACCCGCCCCAGCGCGCTTCTTCCAATGGATCGGTTTTATTGTCTGCAACCGATGCGGAAAGATTGCTGACACTGGCGTCCAGGTTCAAGGTAGGCAGCCAACTGAGGTCCATGGCCACCCTTGCCTCAAGGGACTGGACACGTCCCACTTTGGCATTGAGATCCAGTTTAACTCCGCTCAACTTATGGGCGTTCAGTCCCAGGTTGAAAGCCATGGCGCCCCACTCCTCCGTATCGAAGCGCAAACCTACGCCCACCTGGTGGACGGGTCCTTTCTCACAGTCGAAAACAAGCTTGTATGGCTCTTCCGTACCCAGAACGCTGTAAGTAACCGTTGAGAAGCAGCCAGTAGCCTCTATTACGGACATTATCCTGTCCATCTCCGTCTTGTCCACATACGACCCGGCCTTGAACCTGATTTTCCTGTGCATCTGGCGGGACTCTGCATTGGTGAGCCCACGGAACTCTATGGCGTATATCTTGACCGGAGTATGGCTGATGTCGGTCGCCTGTCTGGAATTAAGATAAGGCTTGGCGTCTTTCATCATGCTCTTTATGCCGTCCAGCTCCTTTTCCTTAAGTGCGGCGGCCAAGTAGCCGCGGTGTATCATGGTATCTATCGCCACAGGATTGAAACTCAGCATGTTATAACCGTCCAGAACAGGCTTTATGAAAACGTCGGGGGCCTTTTTGTTCTGTGCCATGGACTCACTGCCAAGCATGGTGATGAAACGGTTTACTATATCCACCAGGTTGTTCACCTGGGAATAAGTCAAGTCCTTGTCTGAAAGGCTCACGCCGATGATGATGTCGCAGCCCATGGCCTTTGCGATATCCACAGGGAAATTGTTGCGTACGCCGCCATCCACCAGCACCATGCCTCCGGTCCTTACCGGTTTGAACAAACCGGGTATGCTCATAGTGGAACGCATGGCGGTCTTGATGGAACCGTCAGACCAGTTCTTGGACTTTACCGAGACCATGTCCGCAGCAACGCAGAAGAAAGGAATCGGCAAATCGGCAAAGGACATATTGTCCTCGTAGCCAACGGCAAGGCTGGAGAGCAGATTGTTCACATTGAAACCGTAAACATATCCGGAGGGCATCGAACTCATAAATGAATTGCGGCCGAAGTCTCCTCTGTCCGTAGAGTTGCCATAACGCACCTGCTCGTCTATACGGGACTGGAAATCCGCATCCTCATAGTGGAAAGGGATAGCCAGCATATAGGTCTCGCGGTACATCTTCTGCTGGTAGGAATAGTAGGAGCGGTCTATCCTGTCCGTAAGCATCACGCCCCAGTCCTGTGACCGCAAGATGGAGTCGAGGTAATCCGGACTGTAGCCCAGGGCAGCGAGACCGCCGACCAGGCCTCCCATACTTGTCCCGAATATGGCATCCACCGGGATCTCCTTGTCTTGCAGATACTTGAGCACGCCTACATGGGCAGAGCCCTTGGCTCCGCCGCCGCTCAACACCAGACCTACCGTAGGACGGTGCTGCTCGCGGTGTATCTTGTCCATGCGTTCACGCATAGTGGCAATAATGGCCGCGTCGGCAGCCGGATCGACACTCTCGACCGCAAGCCCGTTGGCATGCGACTGAGCCGCTGACGGCAGCCAGAACGACATTACAGCTACAGCTATGAGCGCTGTCCTGCAAGCATTCCGCAGGCTGCGAGAATATCCTCGCCTCTGGAAGCCCTGATTGTACATACTATTCCGTGTTTGTTTAATCTGTCCCTGAATTCCTCCATCCGTACCGTGCTGGCGCAGTCGTACGGGAAATCCGGAATCCTGTGAAAACGAATGAGGTTCACTCTGCACTCAAGTCCGTCAAGCAGGCGTATGAGGGCGTCTGCATGACGCTTGTCGTCATTCCACCCGGCGAACATGGTGTACTCGAAACTCACCCTGCGCTGCCCGGAGAAGTCGTACTGGCGGATAAGGCCGATTACATCTTCCAGCGGCCAGGCCTTCTGCACCGGCATCATATCCAGGCGCTCATCCGGGAACGGGTTGTGAAGACTCACCGCCAGATGGCAGCGCTTTCCGTCCAGGAAGCGTTTCAGCACAGGTAAGACTCCTATGGTGCTCAAGGTAATACGTTTGGGGCTCCAGGCAAAGCCTTTCTCATCGGTCAGGATATCTATGGCCCTGGATACGGCATCGTAATTGTCCAGCGGCTCGCCCATGCCCATGAATACGGCGTTGGTCAGCTCCCCCGCCTCCGGAATGCTTATGAACTGATTGAGTATGTCCGCGGCATCCAGGTTGCCGTGCCAGCCCTGACGTCCGGTCATGCAGAAACGGCATCCCATCCTGCAGCCGGCCTGGGAACTTACGCAAAGCGTTTTCCGCTCCTCATCAGGAATCATAACGGCTTCGACAAATCTGTCTGATAATCCCACCCCCTGTACCCCCTCAAGGGGGATGGCCGGACGTTCGCTTACGCTCACCGGCTTTCCGGTTGGTCCAACGTTGAAGAGGTATTTGACCGTTCCGTCGGATGAACGGGCGGAGCCCATAGGAGCGGACGTACCGAGCTCGTATTTCTCCTGCAGACGGGCCTTGGATTCCTTGGAAATATTGCTCATCGCATCCCATCCGGAGACCCTTTTGACATATAGCCATTCTGCCAGCTGACGACCCACAAAAGGCCTCAGCCCGCAGTCAACGGCCAGGGCGGAAAGCTCGTCCGGAGTTTTTCCGAGCAACTTCGTTTTCACAATACAAAAATAACGAATTTTCTTTTATCTTTGTGTTTGTAATATTAAAACCACACGTTATGGCTAAAGAATTAGAAACACAAGCCCCTGAAACCAATGCCGCCAAACTCAAGGCATTGCAGGCCACGATCGACAAGATCGAGAAGGATTTCGGGAAAGGAACGATTATGAAGCTGGGAGATCAGCCACAATGGGATGTCCAGGTGATTCCGAGCGGCTCTGTCGCGCTCGACCATGCACTTGGCATTGGTGGTTACCCCCGGGGACGCATCATCGAGATCTACGGACCCGAGTCTAGCGGCAAGACAACCCTTGCCATCCATGCTATCGCAGAAGCCCAGAAACAGGGCGGAATAGCCGCAATGATCGATGCCGAGCACGCATTCGACCGCAGCTATGCCCAGGCTCTCGGCGTTAATCTTGAGACCCTGCTTATCAGCCAGCCGGACAACGGCGAACAGGCCCTCGAGATTGCAGACAACCTTATCCGCTCCGGCGCCATTGACATAGTAGTCATTGACTCCGTAGCTGCACTTACACCCAAGGCGGAGATAGAAGGCGAGATGGGCGACAACAAGGTCGGCCTCCAGGCCAGGCTCATGAGCCAGGCGCTGCGCAAACTCACCGCCAACATCTCCAAGACCAACACCTGCTGTATCTTCATCAACCAGCTGCGCGAGAAGATAGGCATAATGTTCGGCAACCCGGAGACCACGACCGGCGGCAACGCCCTCAAGTTCTACGCATCAGTGCGCATCGACGTGCGTCGCACCACCCAGCTCAAGGACGGTGACGAGGCTACCGGCAACCGCACCCGCGTAAAGGTGGTCAAGAACAAGATGGCTCCGCCTTTCAAGAAGGCCGAGTTCGATATCGTTTACGGTGAAGGCATCAGCCATGTAGCCGAGATTGCAGATCTGGCCATCGAGTTCGACATCATCCACAAGAGCGGATCCTGGTTCAGCTACAACGGCGAAAAGCTCGCTCAGGGTCTTTCTGCAGTAAAGCAGCTCCTCAAGGACAATCCGGAGCTCTGCGACGAAATCGAAGCCCAGGTGCGGGAAGCCCTGGCAACGGTTAAAGACTAAAAAAACAAGCGGCCTTTCCAGGTCGCTTGTTTCATTCTTTTATGCATTTTATTCACCGGGGGTGATAGCTCCCATGGGACATGCATCGGCGCATGTGCCGCAGTCGATGCAAACATTGGGGTCGATGGAATAAACATCGCCTTCCTTAATTGCTCCGGTAGGGCATTCGCCCTGGCAGGTGCCACAAGCCACGCAGGTGTCTGCAGAAATTTTGTATGCCATAATAAATCGATTTGTTATTGGGCGCAAATTTACGGTATTGTATTTGAATAATCAATACCAAAACTGATTTTTTACATATATTTGCAGCCATGAAACGCATAGTTATCATACTCGTCTGCGCCCTTGCGACGCTCAGCGCCGCCGCCCAGAAAGACTTCGGCAGCGCCCGCTTCGACAGCACCGTTCACAACTTCGGAACTGTGGACATACGGGACGGAGCCGTAAGCTGCAGCTTCACTGTTACAAACACAGGCGAGCAGCCCCTTAACATCTTTGCGGTCACAACCAGCTGCGGATGCACCACCGCAAAGTGGACTCGCGAAGATATCGCCCCCGGGGCCAGCGGACGCATAGACGTAAGCTATACAAACGATGAAGGGCCTTATCCTTTCGATAAGACCCTCACCGTTTATCTTTCCTGCCTCGAGCGGCCTGTCATCCTTCATGTAAAAGGGACGGCGGTCAAAGGCCGGAAGAAGTAGCTATTCCCTTTCAGCAGTCTTGTCAGGGCTCATAACAACCTCACCATAATTGCCGGAAGCCAGAATCTTGGCTACGGCGTCGCGTACTCCCTCTGCGGAGAGTGCATTCACGGCAGCCTCATACTCGGCGTCATAATCCGCCTGGCCGAAACGGTACCAGTGATTGATGACGTCCATCCAATAGTTGTTCTGGATACGCTTCTCGGGTACATTCTTCTTGAAGTTCTCCTTCACGCGGGTCATCTGCTCCTCGGTCGGGCCTTCGGCAGCAAGCTTCTTAAGACCGGCTAAGGCAAGCTCACGGAGTTTGTCTGCCGAACTGGGGTTGGTGTCAAAGTACACCTGGATGTAGGCGCGGTCTACAGGATACTTGTTGGTGGCGGTCATTGACTGGGCGCCATAGGTGCCGCCTTCCTCCTCACGGAGAGTATCGGTGTAGATCATGTCGATAATGTTGTTGGCAGCGGTCAGGTTGACCTTCTCGGCCACGCTGTACTTGGTATCATAAGTTACGTAATACTGGAAGACGGTGGTCTTGGGAGTCTGCATGTCAACCTTGAACTCGTTCACTACGTGTCCTGCAGGGAAACGCTGGCCGTCGTCAACCCACTTCAGGGCCTTCTTGCCCTTGGGAAGCGAACCGAGATACTTCTCTACCAGCGGCTTGAGGGTCTCTACGTCAACGTTACCTACTATATAGACCACCACCCCTGCGGCGTCGTTGAAGAGCTTGCGGTAGTTGCGCTCAACCACGGCCACGTCGGCCTTCCCAAGCACTTCCTCGTCGAGGATTACGGAACGGGGATTGCCACAGGAGATGGTCTTCTGGAGCTGCTGCTGGAACTTGAAGTTAGGAGTCTGGAGAAGGTTGGGCAGAACTGCAGCTATCTGCTGCTTGCCAACATTATACTCGTCCGGATCGAAACGGGGATCGGTAAACTCAAGATAGAGCAGCTGGAAGGCAGTCTCAAGATCCTTGGGCTGGCAGTATCCGCTGATTCCGTGAGTCATGCTCTCCAGGTAAGGCATCATCCTTACCTGCTTGCCGGCGAGCATCTTGGATACTGTAGAAGCGGGATACTTGGACACACCGCAATTGTTCATGAAGAGCTGCATGATGTTGTCCTCGAAAGAAGGCAGATCCTCGGTGGGGATGAGCGAGGAACCGCCATCCTTGACCAGACGGATGAGCACCTGATCCTTCTTGTAATCGGTAGGCAGCCATGCCACCTTGACGCCGTTGGCAAGAGTCCACTCGGTGAAATCTGCGGACAGGGGAACGTTCTTCCTGATGTTCCACATATTGATGGGATCCCAAACTACAGAAGTGGCCATAAGCTTGCGGGCCTTCTTGACCTTGGAGCCCTTGAGGCTGGCGGGATCGACGAATTCACTGGCAATCTCTTCCTCAGCGTTTGCTGCAATTTCAGAAGACTTGACCTTGTTGATAACCTCGAGAAGCTGTGCCTCGGTGGGATTCTCAAGACCTTCTTTCTGAGGGCCGTTATAGATAACCACCATGTTCTCGTCGGTAATAGCCTGGGCGACAGTCTGGTTGAAAACCTGAGCCGGCAGCATCTGCATCAGCTGCTTTACGAGCTGGGCGGCAACAGCAGGCTCCATATAGGGCTCGTTGTTGAAGAAGTTCTGGATGAGAGGCTGCACGAACTCGGGATTCTTGCGGCTGTCAGCGCCTTCGGCCGCCTTTTCGTAACGGCTGATTATTTCATCCTTTGCACGCTGTATCTCGCTGTCGGTGAAGCCGAACCTCTTCATTTTCTCAATCTCGGTGTAGAAGGCCTGCAGGGCGGAAAGAGCCTCACCTTCCTTGAAAGCCACATCGGTATAGACCACATCGCAGGTCTCGCATATCTGAGTGCAGAACATGCCGGCGCTGAGGAAGGGTGCATCGGGCTTGGATGTGATATCCTGGAAGCGTTCGTTCATAACTGTGGATATGACGTTCTTTACAAGGTCGGTAACCAGGGCGACGTCAGTGTTGTTGTACTCTACAGGGATGGGATCGCTCTTCCACAAGATCGTTATGTCGCTGTTGGGCAATTCCGGATCCGTAGCAATACCTACGATGGGCTCTGCGTTGCCGGGTATCTTGATGACATCCTTGGCCTTGGGATCGACAGGTGCGGGGATGTCTGCAAAGAGGGTTTTGATCTTGGCTTCTATCTGGTCCACGTCAATGTCTCCAACAACGATAAGGGCCTGATTGTCGGGACGGTACCAGGTCTCGTAGAAGTTTACAAGACTCTCGCGCTTGAAGGTCTCCAGGTTCTCCTGGCTGCCTATCAGGGAGCAGTCTGCATACTTGGAGCCCTTGTACATAAACTGTTTGTCCTTCTCATAGATACGCCAGCCGGCGTTGCGGCGGGTGCGGCGCTCCTCGATGATGACTCCCCTTTCGTTGTCAATCTCCTTCTGCTCATTGAGCACGAAGTGGGAATAGTCGTGCATGACCAGAAGGCAGGTATCGATGATGCCCTCACGGGTAACAGGCATGTTGTTCAACATGTACTGGGTAGATTCAACACCGGTTGCAGCATTGATGTTGCGGCCGAACTCGGCACCGATGCTCTGGAGATACTCGAGCATCTGCTTGCCGGGGAGATTCTTAAGGCCATTGAAGCACATGTGCTCAAGGAAGTGAGCCAGACCGTCCTGGTCCGGAGTCTCCTGTATTGCACCCACGTGGGTGGCAAGGTAGAACTCAGCCCGCTCGGCAGGCTTGTCGTTGTGCCTGATGTAATAGGTCATGCCGTTGTCCAGCTTGCCTACCTTTACGGCCGGGTCGTTCGGAAGCGGATTCTGAGCGTTTCCGATAACAGCTGCGCCAAATACCGCAGCAAGGAAAATCAAAACTTTCTTCATATTGTTTTGCGTTAAAGTTTTTACAAATATAGTAAATAATTATTGTTTTACAATATTTATGTCTTATTATTTAATGCATTTTGAAAAGCCCGTGCGTTACGGCCGTGAGCCTCAGCGGTTTTGGCGAACACATGTGTGCCGTCCAGATTCTTGCTGGCACAGAAGAAAAGATTGCCACCACCGTAATCCGGATTGAGCACTGCCTCAAGGTACTCCCTGTCCGGAACGCATATGGGACCGGGGGGCAGGCCGGGATACTTATATGTATTATAAGGAGAGTCGAATTCCAGATGGCGGAAGAGGACCCGTTTGAGTTCATAATCGTAGCAGTATGCCACGGTCGGATCTGCCTGCAGCAACATTCCGCGCTCCAGGCGGTTCAGGTACACCCCAGCTATCTTGGAAAGCTCCGGCTTGTAATTGGACTCCCCCTTAACAATAGAGGCGAGTATCACTACCTCCCGGCGAGAAAGCCCCACACGGGCAGCCTTTACCAGATTATCGTCCGTCCAGAAGGCATCTGAGGCCTGCTTGCAGCGATCCAGCACATCGGTGAAGGATGCCGTCCAGTACATGTCGTAACTGGCAGGGAAAAAGGCGGCGAAAACATTCTCCGCGCTGGCGCCATAAGGCTCCAGCAACTTATCGTCCTGCATGGCCCTGATTACCGAAAGGGAATCCATGCGCAACTGCCGGGAAAGCTTGCGTGCAATCTCTTCCCTGCTGCGGAGCGAACCGGCGAGCGTCACCCTGAGCGGAGTCTGCCAGCCGTTATTGAGCATGCGGGCCACATAAACGCTGGTACTCGAAGAACCTACCAGATAATGGCCCGGTTTGATGTATTTCGCAACTTCTTTCTGGATAAAAACCTTGCGCAAACGCCTCTCGCTCAGCACGGTCAGCTGAGACTTAAGGGCTTCTATCACCTCTTCGGGGCCATCACCCTCATCCACATACAGCTCCGCCTTTCCGTAAAAGTTCGGCATCTTATTGTCCCTCATCCAGTTATAACTAACCAGAAGGGCCACGGCGCCAAGAATGAAGGCGAGCAGTTTGAGGATGGTCTTCATTAGCGGCGCAGAACTACAGTATCACCTTCCTGGGGCACGTAATCGGCAGAGAGCTTGTTCATACGGCGTATGGCCGAAAGCTTGACGCCGAAGCGCTGGGAGATTTCCCACAGGGTCTCGGGCTCATCGCCGAAGACATATTTTTCCGAGCCGCGTGCACCCTTGGTCTTCTTGGCCTTCAGGTAAACCACATCACCGGGCTCGAGGGCTCCGGCCGCACGCAGGTCGTTGAAGAACAACAGTTCTTTCAAGAACAGGCCGTTTGCTGCAGCTATGGAAGGATAGGTATCCCCTTCAACCGCATAGATGCACGGTACGCCGTTAATCTCGTAAACCGTCCTGGACAGTGAGAACCGGTACTCCTCGCGTACGCGGGAAGGCTTGACTTCCACCGGCTTCTCTACCTCCGCCGGCTTTTCAGGCACTTCCGTGTCACTGTCGAAGCGGTAGAGCTCGTAGTCTTCTATCAGCTTCACGAGCTTCTGGGCATACCTGGGGTCGGTGGCATAGCCGGCGTCCTTCAGCCCCTGGGCCCATGCCTTGTAATCGGTAGGTTCCAGGTCGAAGAGTCCCTTGTAGCGGTCCCTGTAGCGAAGGAAGTCGGAATGGTCACGGAATGAAGCTTCTGCATTGTAATACACGCGGAAGCACTCTCCTGTCTTGTCATCGTCGCGGTACATCCTCTTGCCGCGCCAGTCGGCATGGCACTTAATCCCGAAATGATTGTTCCCCCTGACTGCAAGGGCGGACTGTCCCGCAGCCGACTCCACAAGCCCCTGGGCAAGTGCAATGGAGGCAGGTACGCCGGTACGCTTCATTTCGGATACGGCGATGGAAGAGTACTTCTCTATATACTTCTCGTAGGCGCCGTCCTTGGCGGAAATGGACAGGACGGCGGCCAGGATGATTAACAAATACTTTTTCACAGATGCGAAGATACTAAAATTCGAACACATCGCAATCGGATGCCGCAAAGGTATCCGGAAATACTTCCTTACACTCTGCAAGAAGCGCGCCGATATCGTTGATACGGGAAGAATAATGCCCGACAATCAGCTTTCCGGCCCCGGCGCGCAGGGCACATTCGGCCGCCTGAGCCGCCGTAGAATGGAAACGGTTTGCTGCTTTATCGGCCATATCATTCATGTAAGTTGCCTCGTGATAGAGACATGTGACGCCTTTAACATACTCCGGAAGCTCGTCGAAGGGCGCAGTATCGGAGCAATATGCGTAGGATTTTGCCACATATGCAGGATTCTCCCTGCGGTGGCGTTCGGTAACGGTTTCATCGAAACGAAAACCGTAACAGTCTATCTTGTGCCGAAGCGGGAATGCGCTTACGGTGAGATATTTGGAGGTATGTACCAGCTCCAGTCCGCGGGACTGGAGAGCATGGAAACGGATCTCGTACTGGTCTTCCGCGCCGAAATAACTTTTATAGAAGTTCAGTACTCCGCCCAGGGCCTGGGGACCGTAGATATCCAATGGGGCAATGCGGCCGTACATGGCCATTGAGTTCAGCAGGCCGAAGAGGCCGAAAAGATGGTCCCCGTGTATGTGAGAAATGAAAATGGCTTCCAGCTTCACGAAGGAGAAGTGGCACTTGCGCATCTGCTTCTGCGTCCCTTCCCCGCAGTCTATAAGAAACAAGCGCCCGTTCGCATTGAACATTTGGGCGCTTGGATTTCTGTCGGAAATGGGCATGGCCGAAGCCGTGCCCATTGTCGTGACGCTGAAAAGCATTTTACTTCTCTGCTTTTTCGAGTTTCTCCTTGAGTGCTGCAAGGGCGTCGATGTCGCCGAGGGTGGCCTTCTCCACGTTGGAGTTGACCTTCTTGACAGCCTTCTTGGTGGTCTCGGCCTCGGTAGCTGCGGCCTTCTCCTTCACCTCCTGGTAAGTGCGCAGGTGGCTGAGGATGATGCGGCGTGTGCTGCGACGGAGCTCGACAACCTTGAAAGGAAGCTTCTCGCCTGCAACGGCGGGCTTGCCGTCTTCCTTCACGATCTCGCGGTTGAAGGCAAATCCTTCCACCTCGCCGTCAAGGGTAATCATGGCGCCCTTGTCGGTCACGGAAGCTACGGTACCCTCTACGGTGCTGCCCACAGGGAACTTGGCCTCGATCTCATCCCAAGGATTGGTGGTGAGCTGCTTGTGGCCAAGGCTGAGTTTGTGGTTGGCCTCGTCGAAGTCGAGAATCTGGACCTCGATGGTGTCGCCTGCGTTGACAACCTCTGAAGGATGCTTGATCTTGTTCCAGCTGAGGTCGCTGATATGCACCAGGCCCTCTACGCCGTCCTCAAGCTCGGCAAATACGCCGAAGTTGGTGACGTTGCGAACGGTAGCAGTGTGCTTGCTGCCGACAGGATACTTCTCGCGGATGCTCTCCCAGGGATTGGTGGTGAGCTGCTTGAGTCCGAGGGAAATCTTGCGGGCCTCACGGTCGATGCTGAGAACCTGTGCTTCAACCTCCTCGCCCTGCTTCAGGAATTCCTGAGCGCTGTGGAGACGGGGGCTCCAGCTCATTTCGCTCACGTGAACGAGACCCTCAACGCCGGGTTCGATCTCGATGAATGCGCCGTAGTCGGCAAGCAGGATGACCTTACCCTTGACCTTGTCGCCAACCTTGAGGTTGGGATCGAGGTTTTCCCAAGGATGAGGAGTAAGCTGCTTAAGACCGAGAGCGATACGCTTCTGCTGCTCGTTGAAGTCGAGCACGACGACCTTGATCTTCTCGTCCAGGGAGACGATCTCCTCGGGGTGGTTGACACGGCCCCAGGAAAGGTCGGTGATGTGAATGAGACCGTCCACGCCGCCGAGGTCCACGAACACGCCGTAGTTGGTAATGTTCTTGACCACGCCCTCGAGGATCTGGCCCTTCTCGAGCTTGCCGATGAGTTCGGCCCTCTTGGCCTCCTGCTCAGCCTCGAGCAGTGCCTTGTGGGACACGACCACGTTGCGGTACTCGTTGTTTATCTTGACAATCTTGAAGTCAATGGTCTGGTTGACATACTGGTCGTAGTCACGGATAGGCTTGATGTCGATCTGGCTGCCGGGGAGGAAAGCCTCGATACCGAACACGTCCACGATCATACCGCCCTTGGTGCGGGTCTTTACGAAACCCTTGACGACCTCGTCCTTTTCGAACGCTTCATTGACTCTGTCCCAAGACTTGAGTGCGCGGGCCTTCTTGTGGGAAAGGACAATCTGTCCCTTCTTGTCCTCAGGAGACTCCACGAGAACTTCCACCTTGTCACCGACTTTGAGGTCGGGATTGTAGCGGAACTCAGTTGCCATGATGACACCCTCGCTCTTGCCACCGACGGAGACGACGACCTCGCGCTTGTTGATAGCGGTCACCTCGCCTTCCTTGGTCTCGTTGGCGTCTATACGCGCGAGAGTCTTGTTGTACGCAGCCTCGATTTCTTCTTTCTCGGAAGCTCCGTAAACGTCTTTGCCGCTTTCAAACGCATCCCAGTCGAATTCTTCGGGAGCGATGGACGCATTCAGCATCTGAGCAGCCTTGGTTACTTTTTCTTCATTTTCCATTTTAAACTAAACTTTTGAAAAACTAGTAGTTAAACAATATGTCTTGTGCCTGCGGGATTTCATTCCCGACAAAAGCGCGCAAATTTAGGTAAAATAATTGATAATAAGAAAAATATTATTGCTAATTTTGTGAAATGGAAACCATTCTTCTTTCAGACATCGTACGCTGGTTCAGCGACAACCATTCCTGGATCCAGGCCATATCGCTGATCTGCGGCGTCACCTACATGACTCTGCAGATTTTCCAGCACAAACTGATGTGGTACTTCAGCATTGCCGCTTCCGTTGCAGCCATAATCGTCACGTCCACAAACCTGAACGGAGACACCTGGGCGCCGCTATGGGCGCAGGTAGCCCTGAATGTCTATCTGATAGTGATAGCCATCATCGGAATCATACGCTGGAGGCAGCTGGAAGGAGAGAGCGGAGGCAAGCTGCATATAGTACGCCTTCCCCGTAAACGGCTGATAACCTGCCTTGCCATTATCGCGCTGGGTACGCCCCTCCTGGCATGGGTGCTCGGCAAGACCAGCGACCCCTCCCCTCTCATCGACGGAGCGTCCCTGGTCATAAGCCTGGTCGCTGCGTACCTGCTGTCCCAGTCGCATATTGAGCAGTACCTGTTCTGGATTGCCGCCAACACGCTGATAGTCATTGTGTACGTGAGTCAGTCCAAGTGGCTCATGGCGGTGATGTACACCATCTACATAGGCACTTGCATCGCCGGTTTCATCAACTGGAAAAAGAACGGAGTCATAGTGGAATGATCTCTCCCGACAACTACCCTTCCACCGCCCTCCGCGATGCGGTCGAGGCCATCAGTTCCCTGCCCGGCGTGGGGAGCCGCAGCGCGTTGCGACTGGCCTTGCACCTGCTTAAGCAGCCCGCCGACAAGATTCACCGTTTTGCCGCGGCGGTGGACAATCTGGCGGAGGGGGTACATTACTGCAAGACCTGCATGATGGTGGCCGACGGCGACCAGTGCTCCATCTGTGCCGACTCCCGCCGTGACCACGATACCATCTGCGTCGTGGAGAGCGTCCGGGACGTCATGAGCATAGAGGCTACAGGGCAGTATCATGGAGTGTACCATGTGCTCGGCGGCATCATCTCCCCTATTGGCGGGGTTGGTCCTTCCGACCTCACTATCAAGCAGTTGGTCGAACGGATAGGGCCTTCTACGGAAGTGATACTCGCGCTTTCCGGAGACGTCGAGGGAGAAACCACCGCATTCTATATCTACCGTCAGATAGAAGGACTCGGATGCCGCGTCACCACGCTTGCCCGGGGCCTTGGATTCGGCGACGAACTGGAGTATGCCGACGCCCTCACGCTCGGCCGCTCCATAGTCAACCGCCAGATTTTCAAACCTTAAGCAATGGGTATCTGGGAAGCCCTCCTGGTGGCCGTATCACTCTGCGCCGACTGCTTTGCCGTCACCCTCTGCTCCAGTGTCACACTGAAGAGCCTGCGCTGGAATTCCGTGGCCCGGGTGGCGCTGGTTTTCGCCATTATCCAGACCGGCCTGCTGCTCGCCGGATGGGCTTTCGGAAGCCTGCTTGCGGCTTACGTCATCAAGATTTCCCATATCATCGGCTTCCTGCTGCTGCTCTTCGTGGGCGGCTCAATGTTGCTGGAGGGCATACGCGGCAAGGAGGATGTACGCAAGCTGGACGGCTGGCGCAACATAGTCCTCGGCGGCATCGCCACCAGCATCGACGCCCTTGCAGTCGGGGTCGCAGAATCCATGGAAGACACTTCCTGGGATGGCTTTCTGCCGCTGTTGGTTGCCGTTTTTGTCGTTACCGCCCTCTCCGCCGTCATCGGCATCTGCGGCGGCCGCGTCATCGGAAAAGCCACCGGCCGCGTTGCCGAGATCATCGGCGGCCTCGTCCTTATCGGAATCGGTATTTCGCTGCTGTTCTAGCAGTTGCGGGATTGTGAGCCTCCTTATCGGGATCAGAAACTGTCCATTTCAATCCAAAATGGCAGAAAAATGCTGTTTCCGGATCAAAACAGGCCATGCCTAATCCCAAACGCTATTCGGAAACCAGCGCTGCTGCTCCGCTTGCAGCGGGACTTCCGCGGCAGAACCTTCGCTTCGCTCATCCCTCCCACTGCGCTACGCTTGTGGGCCCCTCCCGTTCACGTGGCCACGGGCGGCCACGGGTTGCCGCAACAGTCCCACTGTCCCGCTTCGCAGCGCAGGAGCGGCAGAGAGCCGTCCGGCGTTACTCAGCCGCAGCAGACAAGTTATCCGCACAGCGGATGACGCAGGATGCGAGAATGGACGTAGCCGGATGGCCTCTGCCCGAATGCGCAAAAATCGGGATAGTTATTTCCGGGCTACCGTGCTAAAACGATATTCGCAGGTGTGGCGGTAGGTCTCTCCGGGGCGGAGGATGGTGTCCGGGAACTGGGGATGGTGCACGCTGTCGGGGAATTTCTGCGTTTCAAGGGCCAAAGCACCGCGGAAGACTATGGCGTTTCCGTACTTGTCGACAGTCTTGCCGTCACCGAAGAAATTGCCGCTGTAGAACTGCAGGCCGGGCTGGTCTGACAGAACCTCCATGAAAGTACCGGAAACAGGGTCCAGAACGGTAGCGTTAACGCTGAAAGCCCTGGTGCCATCCGTATCCAGCACCCAGTTGTGGTCATATCCATGGCCGGCATGCAACTGCACGTCATCGGCTTCGATTCTCTCCCCTATTGCATGCGGCTTGCGGAAGTCGAAGGCAGTTCCGTCCACAGCCACAACTTCGTCGCCCGGTATCAGCTGCTCGTTGACAGGAGTAATAGCATGTCCGTTGATAGTCAGGATGTGGTCCAGGATGTCTCCGTCGCCGCTGCCCTTCAGGTTGAAGAAAGAATGATGGGCGAGGTTAACAGGCGTAGGAGCATCGGTCGTAGCCTCAAACTCCACCTTCAAAGCATGGTCCGGCGTAAGTGTAAATCGGGCGCTGATATTCTTGTTGCCGGGGAATCCGCCCAGGCCGTCCGGATGGCAGACAGCCATGAGTATGCTGTTTTTGCTCTGTTCCACCACATCCCATACCAGATTGTCTATGCCGACAAAGCCACCGTGAAGGGTGTTCTCCCCGTCGTTCTTGTCAAGTTGATAGGTAACGCCGTCGAGTTCAAAAGAGGCGCCCCCGATACGGTTGGCTACCGGACCGGGACTGGAACCCAGAAAACGCTCGCCTGGATTGTTCAGATACGCATCGATATTGCCGTATCCTATGACTACGTCCCTCATGTATCCGTCCCTGTCCGGCACCCATAGAGACACCACACGTGCACCGTAATTGGTTATCTGGGCGGTCAGGCCACCGCCTTCAATCGTATAAAGTGAAACCGGTTTGCCGTCAATCTCCGTATCGAATGCAGAAGCCGGCAGGAGCTGAAGAGGCTTGGCGCAAGCGGCGAGCACCACGAGCACCAGAATGGGAACAAGTCTTTTCATAACATTTTCTTATGCTTGAATACCAGCCATATACCTATGACCAGGCAAACCATGAGCCCGGAAATGGCCGGCCAGGCCCACCACTTGTCGGCAAAGGGCAGGGTAACGTTCATGCCATAGAAGCTGGCAACCAGAGTGGCAGGCATGAGGAGCAGGGAAATGAGGGTGAAAATCTTCATTATGTTGTTCTGCTCCAGATTGATAAGGCCCACGACGGTCTCCTGCAGGTACTCCAGTCTTTCAAAAGTAAAGTTGGTATGGTTGATAAGGGATGCAATATCCTGCAAGATGACGCCAAGGTCTTCCTTTATGTCTGAATTCTTGGGACAGCGCTTGCTCTTGATAATATTTGAGAGCAGTCTCTGCTTATCTACGATATTCTCCCGAACGAACATTGCGTTCTCCTGCAACTGGTTGATATCCAGGAGGAATTCCTCGTTGATATCTTCCTGCTGGTTGATACGCTTGCTGAACTGGGATACATCCTTTGAGATAAGCTCCACGATATCGGCATCCAGATCGACACGCTTGTCCATTATCTCCACAAACACCGTAAAGCCGTCCGGGAACTGGTCCGGGAGGGCCTGGATCTTACGCTGCAAGGTATCCAGGGAGCGCAGGGGTATCTCACGCAAGGTGGTGATGCAACGATCGTTAAGAATGAAGGACACGGGATCCATCAACATCTCGTCATCTGCCGGAGACAAGAAGTTGGTGTTTGCATAAATGGCTTTGTCGTCTTCCCAGAAACGGGACGAACTTTCAATCTCCTCCGCCTGTGCGCGGCTCTGGATTTCCGTTCCCAGGAATGCCTCCACGGCCCGTTTCTCCTCACCGCTCGGGGAGATGAGGTCTATCCAGAGTACGTTGTCCTTGCCGATGGCAGCAATCTGCTTTTCTGTCAGGGCGAGAAGTATCTCGGTCCCGGAACGGTAGAAAATCCTGATCATCTTGCCTTCCTGTTTGTTCCCGGCGCACTTGTCGGAAGGGGTTGAACTTTCGTGGAAACGTGCAAAGGTAAGTATTTTTTGTAAAAAAAAGAGCCCGAACTGCTTCGGGCCCTAAAAAAATTCATTTTCAGTCAACTACCTGGCTTTTCCGTTGGAGCCGAGGACGTTGAGAATCTTGTGCTCGTACATCTTCTTCATCTCCTCGCGGGCCGGCTTGAGATACTGGCGGGGATCGAAGTGTCCGGGATACTCAGCGAAGTGCTGGCGTATGGCAGCAGTCATTGCCAGACGGCTGTCGGAGTCGATGTTGATCTTGCAGACAGCGCTCTTTGCAGCCTTGCGGAGCTGCTCCTCAGGGATACCCACTGCATCGGGCAGCTTGCCGCCGTTGGCGTTGATGATGTCCACATACTCCTGAGGGACGGAAGAAGAGCCATGAAGCACGATGGGGAATCCGGGGAGCTTCTTCTCTATGGCCTTCAGCACGTCGAATGCCAGTGGCGGAGGTACCAGACGACCGGTCTTGGGGTCACGGGTGCACTGTTCGGGAGTGAACTTGTATGCGCCGTGGCTGGTGCCGATGGAGATGGCGAGGGAGTCGCACTTGGTCTTCTTGACGAAGTCGATAACCTCCTCGGGCTTGGTGTAATGGGACACCTCTGCAGAGACCTCGTCCTCAACACCTGCGAGCACGCCGAGTTCCGCCTCTACGGTCACGTCATACTTGTGGGCATAGTTCACGACCTTGCGGGTCAGGGCCACATTCTCGTCGTAAGGGAGGGAGGATGCGTCTATCATGACGGAGGAGAAACCGAAGTCCACGCAGCTCTTGCAAAGCTCGTAGCTGTCGCCGTGGTCGAGATGAAGGACAATCTGGGGGCGCTTCCAACCCAGTTCCTTTGCATATTCTACAGCACCCTGGGCCATATAACGGAGGAGGGTCTGATTGGCATAGTTACGCGCACCCTTGCTCACCTGAAGGATAACCGGAGACTTGGTCTCGGCGCAGGCCTGGATGATGGCCTGGAGCTGCTCCATGTTGTTGAAGTTGAACGCAGGAATGGCATAACCGCCCTTGACGGCCTTTGCGAACATCTCGCGGGTGTTCACCAGGCCAAGATCTTTAAAGGATACTTTCATAATGATGTAACAGTAAAACTATCGTTCTTGTAAATCACGCAAATATAGCAATTGTTTTCGATAAAAGGAAAAGAATTCCTATATTAGTAGCATTGATTTTTCGGCTGAATACATGAAAGGTAAAGTTATTATTTTCTCCGCCCCTTCCGGCGCCGGCAAAAGCACGGTCGTCGGCCACCTTCTCGGACTTCATCCGGAGTTTGAATTCTCTGTGAGCGCAACTTCACGAGCCCCGAGAGGCAACGAAAAGGATGGCGTGGAATACTATTTCATAGATGCAGCACGCTTCCGTGAACTGATAGCAGAGGGTGCATTCGTAGAGTACGAGGAAGTCTATCATGACCGCTTCTACGGCACACTTAAGTCAGAAGTCGAGCGAATCTGGGCCAAGGGGCACGTGATAGTGTTCGATGTGGACGTAAAGGGTGGAGTAAACCTCAAGAAATACTTCGGCGACTCGGCCATGTCCGTGCTCATCGTACCTCCGTCCATGGAAGTACTGGAGCAGAGACTGCGGGGTCGTGGGACGGACAGCGAAGAGGCAATACGGGAGCGTCTCGACAAAGCCCAGTCCGAACTGGATTTCGCCGCCGGCAAGTTCGACGTGGACCTGGTAAACGACAGGCTCGAGGACACTTTCGCCGATGCGGAAGCCCTGGTTGATAATTTCTTATGCGTATAGCTGTATATTCAGGTTCCTTTGACCCGCTCCATATAGGGCATCAGGCCATTATGGAATATCTCACGCGCCAAAGCGGATTCGACTGGGTGTATCTGGTAATATCGCCCCAGAACCCTTTCAAAGACCCTTCCAAAGCCCTTTCCGCCGAGAGCCGTTACCGAGCGGCCATAGAAGCGGTGCGCCGGCATCCTGAACTGCACGTTTGGGTGGACGACATAGAGCTGGGCATGGAGCCACCTCATTACACCATTCGCACCCTGGACGCCCTGAAGCAGCGTGAACCCGGCAATGAATTCACCCTTGTAATGGGCGCCGACAACCTTGAGCGCCTGCTGCAATGGCGAGAGCCTGAGCGCTTGCTCACCGAATACGGCATAGCCGTCTATCCCCGCGAGGGCTACGATTACAGGCAAATCAAAGACGGTATCCTGAAACAGGTACCAGGCAGCAGGATAGAACTCCTGAACGCCCCGGAGGTAAACATTTCATCCACCCGCATCCGCGAGGGCCTTTCAGCCGGACTCGACATGAGCGGGTGGATGATGTAACAAACTGAATTCTTATTTATTCAGCAGCCGTAACAGTAACCGTACAAGTGGCTATCAAACCGTTATGTGCGTATGCACGGTAAGTTGTCACGCCGGGAGCCACGCCGACTACGTTATCGTCATTATTAATGCTGGCAATTGAAGTGTCATCAACCTTTCCGCTGGGTATATATGACGTGGCATTTTGAGGCAGCATCGTCACTTGCGGGGCATAAACTTCACCGACCTTTATCGTAACTTCCGTCTTGTCAAGACTGATGGAAGTCACAGGCACGAACTCCCCTTCTACAGCACGTACAGGCAAGCCCTGAGCACGTGATCCATATGCATAAGTGTAAGAATGGCCCTGCTGGAAATAGAATATGTTGGCCTGTTCCGGATCAATCAGCGACGCGCCGAAATATACTCCCCAGTCATAGGCTTCATCGAAATACTGGCCCCACTTGTATCCGGTAGGGAGAGCCAGGAAAATCCAGTTGTCGGTATAACCCTCCATCTTGCTGGTAAACTTGTAGCCCGGCACCCCGTTAATTTCCGTCCACTGCCTTGTTGTATTCTTGTATAGTTCTACGATTTCCTCTGCAACGGGCATACGCCAGTTGCCGCCCATGTTCACGTGCGCCGCATCGTCCTCGAGTTCAAGGACGTATTTGTAGTCAACAGTACCGTGTTCAGGGTCATCGTTATATTTTGTAATCGTATTGTATGTGCCGTTGCACCATTTATAGGTACTCCAGTCATATACCTCCTTTGGCTGGGTTTCACCCCATGCGAAGTAAGAGCCGTTCTGCTCCGGACCGCTTGCACCTATGTTGCAATTCGCCCATTTTACGGACAGCCCCAAATCTACTGCCTTCATTACGAAAGGAGTGACAGTAACAGTACAGGAAGCTACAAGACCGTTTGAAGAATACGCATAGATGATTGCATTTCCGACAGCCTTTCCGGTGACGACGCCCTTTGATGAGACTACTGCTACATCGGGGTTTCCTGAAATCCATAAAACGGTTTTGGCTGTGGCATTCTCGGGAAGGACGCTTGCCGTCAAAGTCCCGGATTCATTTTCAGCCAGTTCCAAGGCCTGCTGGTCAAGTTCAATGGAAGCTACGGGTACACGGGCACCTTCAACCGGGCGCATGGGAAGTCCCATGCTGCGGTAATAGTATCCATAAGATTGTACCGTGGAATTAAGATACATGTAGTACGCATGTATCGGCATCGAATCTCCCGTGTACATTTCAGCCGTCCAATAGACACCCTGGCTACCTGGCGACATATACTGTTCATCATCTTCATATCCGCCGGCAGCAGGAAGGAAAATCGACTTGTCTGTATAACCTTCCACGTTACTGGTAACGGAATAGCCGTTCATGCCGTTGACGGTAGTCCAGGTCCATGTGCATTTGCTAATGAGCTCCTTAACCTCATCCATGGTAGGCATACGCCAGTTGCCTCCCCAGCGTACGGTCGCAGCATCATCTTCGGGATCAAGAACAGTTTTATAGTCACACTGACCGTATTTGGGTGAGTAATTGTACTTTGGAATAGTAAGCTTGTCGCCATCGATAACGAAGTACGAATAATTGTAGAGATTGAAACTGAGCCTCGTCTGCGTCTCACCCCAGGCAATGAACTCTCCAATATCCTCTGGACTGGAGGCGCCTATGTTCCAGCCCGCCCATTTGACGCTCAAACCAAGATCCACGGCTTCCGCAACTTCTCCCCCGGCAGGTTTGAAAACAAGTCCCTGGTCAATATTTGCAATTGAGCCATATCTGCCGCGCTGGATTGTAACCGGGTTTGATGAATAAAGCTCGGCAAACTCTCCGTCTTTTTGGAACAACATTTTGAAACCATTGTCCAGGGGAACCGGAAAAGCTTCAATGTAGTACCATTCTCCCGTCTTGAAAGACTCGCCTTCGGGAGCGTTCAAAGTTACGTAATAAGCATAATTCTCTCCCAACCCCTGAATCTCAGGCAGTCCTTCCTCCGTGCCCAGTTTAACCGTTCCGGAAAGAGGCCAGTTTTTCATGCTGTTCCCTCTGAAGGTTACAGACTTTATACCCTCCTGGGTCAAAGTGAAGCGCAAACCTCCGCTAACATTCAAGAACTGAAAATCCAATCCGCTCGAATAGGCAAGGGCAATATGCATGTTCCTGTCGAAAGAACCGGCTCTTCCAGTTTGTACTGTAGGGATAGTTGCGGTTACGTATTCCCCGTCGTAGGTCGCGTCTTCACTGTAAGGATACAGGGCCCAAATGTCCTCAGCGCCTTCAACGTTGCCGTCAGAGCCAATAACGACATCCAGATAGCCGGAGAACTCTGCCACATCGGCAGGCTCAGTATTCTGGGCTACGAACTTGCCGCTTGCATTCTTATAGAACAATTTGATTTCATCGTTCGGCTCCCAATACACCTTGGTTCCTCCGTCGATGACAGTGGTCTTGGAATCCTGTGCCCCTTCCTGCCATGCGCGGACAGTTATCTGGTTTCCCTTGACTGCAGGCTGTTCAACAATGCCCTCACACGATGACGCCACCAGCGCCAGCGCAGCAAAAAACAAAATGTAACGCGCTTTCATCTCGATGCATTATTAAAGTGCCCAGTCATCATAACCGACGTCTTCCGACGAGCCAGACCCTTCACTGGCACATAGCAACAAATCCAACTGCTCCTCGCAGAACTCGCACTCAGGCGAAAAATACTTGACTGACATACCGATTGTATAGTGTACTTATTAAAACTTGGCAAATATAAGGAAATCCCTTGATAAATGAAAGTTGTCTCGTAGTTCTCGGCGGCTGGCAAGAGCACCGTTCCTGCCGGCCTGATTCGTTGCAGGGGCAGGAACAATCAGCCCGAAGGTACTCATAAAACAGATTTATACCGGCCAGCTGGATGGCGGCGGTGCTATAATGTGCAATTCATCGTGCCTGACGGGATGTTCGAGACGGATTTCGTGGGCATGGAGGCATATGCTGCCGTCCGGGTTGGATCGGGGTGCGCCGTATTTGAGATCGCCTTTTATGGGGCAGCCTATGTGGCCCAGCTGGCAGCGGATCTGGTGGTGACGGCCTGTCAGCAGTTCCACTTCAACCAATTGATAGCGTTCGGTGCTCTTCAGCCAGCGGTAGTTAAGTTTGGCGAGTTTGGCGCCGGGGCGTTCTGTGGTGACGTAGGATTTGTTTTTGGGTTCGTTCTTTATGAGCCAGTCTTCCAGATGGCCTTCGGCGGGATCAGGTTTGTTGCAGCACAGTGCCCAGTAGGTTTTGTGGGCATGGCCTTCTTTGAAGATTATGCCCAGACGTCCGAGGGCTTTGCTGGTTTTGGCCAGGACGCAGATGCCGCTGACAGGGCGGTCGAGGCGGTGGGGGATGCCGAGGAATACCTGGCCGGGTTTGTTGTCGCGTTGGGAAATGAAGGCTTTGTATGTTTCTGCCAGGCACTCGTCGCCGGTTTTGTCGCCTTGCGTTATCTCGCCAGGCCGCTTGTTTACTACCAGCAGGTGATTGTCCTCATATAGAATCCGCGACTGCAGGTCGCCGAATTCGTCGTCTGTCAGTTGTCTGTAAACCATTGTCCTGCAAATATAGAAAAAATTCGCTTCGCTGGCGCTGCCGGGGCCTGTGGCCACCTGGCGATTTTGAAAAAGCGAGCGCAGCGACGCTTTTTTGTATCATGAGCCAGGTGGCCATAGGCCCCGGCAACTGCAACAAGCCCAAAATGTAAAACAGCTGTGCTTTTTCAAAATCGCCCGGTAAACTAGGCGAAGAGAAAATGACAAAATGTCAGCAAAACGGGAGTGGCAAAAGATTTGATGATTGAAGATGCGGACCGCAAGAGGTCCTGACAGATTGAGTAAAAACAAAAAAGGAATTTAAGAATATGGGAAAAATTATCGGAATCGATCTCGGCACCACCAATTCGTGCGTGGCCGTTATGGAAGGCAACCAGCCTACCGTTATTATTAATGATGAGGGCGCCCGCACCACCCCATCCGTAGTCGCTTTCACCGATGGCGGCGAGCGTAAAGTGGGCTCTCCTGCAAAGCGTCAGGCTATCACCAATCCGGGCAACACCATCTTCTCTATCAAGCGTTTCATGGGCGAGACCTATGATCAGGTAAGCAAGGAAGTGGCCCGTGTGCCTTACAAGGTGAACCGTGGCGACAACAACACCCCCCGCGTTGACATCAACGGCCGTCTCTATAGCCCGCAGGAAATTTCTGCAATCATCCTTCAGAAGATGAAGAAGACGGCGGAAGACTATCTGCGTCAGCCTGTTACCGAGGCGGTTATCACTGTCCCTGCATACTTCTCCGACAGCCAGCGTCAGGCCACCAAGGAGGCCGGTAAGATTGCCGGGCTGGATGTGAAGCGTATCATCAATGAGCCTACCGCAGCTGCTTTGGCTTACGGTCTGGACAAGAAGAACAAGAATATGAAGGTCGCTGTCTATGACCTTGGCGGCGGTACCTTCGATATCTCCATCCTGGAGCTTGGAGACGGCGTTTTCGAGGTCCGCTCCACCAACGGAGACACCCACCTCGGCGGTGACGACTTCGACCAGGCTGTTATTGACTGGCTCGCCGGCGAATTCGCGTCCGAGAACGGCGGTATGGACCTGAAGAAGGATCCTATGGCTCTCCAGAGGCTTAAGGAAGCTGCCGAGAAGGCAAAGATCGAGCTCTCGAATGCCACCAGCGCAGAGATCAACCTGCCTTACATTACCGCTGTGGACGGTATGCCCAAGCACCTTGTAAAGACTCTTACCCGCGCCAAGTTCGAGGCCCTGTGCGACGATCTTTTCCGCCGCAGCATCGAGCCTTGCCGCAAGGCCCTCGAGGATGCAAAGCTCAGCGCGTCCCAGATAGACGAAGTCCTGCTCGTCGGTGGTTCTACCCGTATACCCAAGGTGCAGGAGATGGTGAAGGAGTTCTTCGGCAAGGAACCCAACAAGAGCGTCAATCCGGACGAGGTCGTAGCTATCGGCGCTGCAATCCAGGGCGGTGTGCTTACCGGCGACGTCAAGGACGTGCTGTTGCTCGATGTTACTCCTCTGAGCCTCGGAATCGAGACCCTCGGCGGAGTGATGACAAAGCTCATCGAATCCAATACCACCATTCCTGCCAAGAAGAGCCAGGTGTTCAGCACCGCGGCTGACAATCAGCCCAGCGTAGAAATCCGTGTGCTCCAGGGCGAGCGCCCCATGGCAAAGGACAACAAGCAGATTGGAGTTTTCCATCTGGACGGCATAGCGCCCGCGCCCCGCGGCATACCTCAGATCGAGGTCAGCTTCGACATCGACGCCAACGGTATCCTCAGCGTGTCTGCAAAGGACAAGGCCACCGGCAAGGAGCAGAGCATACGTATAGAGGCCAGCAGCGGTCTTTCTGATGCTGAAATACAGCGCATGCGTGACGAGGCCAAGGCAAACGAGGAGGCCGACAAGGCCGAGAAGGAGCGCGTTGACAAGATCAACAATGCAGACGCCATGGTATTCCAGACGGAAAAGAACCTCAAGGAGTACGGCGACAAGATTCCTGCTGAGAAGAAGAGCGCTATCGAGAATGCCTGTGCAGAACTCAAGAAGGCCGTAGAGGCCAAGGATCTGAGCGCTATCGAGCGCTGCAACTCCGAACTTGAGGCTGCATGGCACGCCGCTTCTGAGGATATGGCGAAGGCTGCCCAGGGTGGACCTCAGGGTCCTCAGGACGGAGCAGGCTTCAATCCCGGCGGATTCGGCGGCGGCCCTCAGGGTGGTCCCCAGGGCGGACCCGGTCCTGATTACGGGAACAATAATCAACCTGACGAGCAATAAAAAAAGTGGAGCAGCTGCTCCACTTTTTTTATTGCTTTAATGCAGACGGTGTCCAGTTCTTGAAGAATCGGAGGACTTTGGCCTTATCATAGCTGCTATCCTCTTCCAGGAAACTCGAGTCCTGAATGTGAATGACTTTTCCTTTTGAGTCGAGCACAACGAGAACAGGATAGCCGAAGCGTCCGGGATTCCCCAGACGTTTCATCATCTTCTGTGCCGCTGTCTTTTCTTTGTCAGAAGCTTTCTTCCGCGGGTTATAGTTAACGTGGATATAAACGTAATTGTCTTCTATCAATTTGCTGATTTCTGCATCTTCTGTTATGAATGCGGCGAACTTAAGGCACCAGGGGCACCAATTGCCACCAACCTGGCAGACAACATGTCTGTCTAGAGAGGTGGCCTTAGCTAAAGCCTTATCTATCTGTTCATTAACGTCATATGATTCATCATAGACTTTCCTCACCTCCTGCGCCCGGCCGGAGACAAACATCATCGTCGCCATTATGGCTATAACCAGTATCTTCTTCATAATGCAAAAATAGAAAAAATCCGCAAACTGCCGCTCTTACAGCACCTACCCCCTCAACAGACTGGGACGATATGCGCAAAAACGGCGGTTTTTGTTCCTGCCACCGCAACCCATCGGGACGGCAAGAGCAAAGCGCCTGTTTAAAAGGATTCAAGGGCCCTGACTACATCTCGGTACGGGATACCGGTAACGCGTGCAATTTGGGCGACATCCGAAGAGAAACGACTATGCAATTGTTTAATGAGTCCCGCTGATTGTGACGGTGAAAGGTCATCTATGCTATTGGTACGGAAGAGTGAATGGCAGAGGTTCAAACTGGCCGTAAGAATCAATTGATCCGAGAACGAGGGTACTATCTGATCACGGCTCTTTTTCGCTTTTGAGGAATTGTCCAGAAAGTACTGATATCTGGCAGGAGAACGGAATAATGATTCGACAAAAGGTACTGCAACATAAGAGTGCGGCAAAACATAACCACCCTCCCCTATCAGCCAACCGGGATTAGGAGTGAGTTTGCTGTGAAGAATTTTCGCTAAAGCCCTGCCGGTATAAGACACGGATGGTTTCCCCTTGGGAAGTGATGCATTGAAGAAAGAAGAGCCTGTTCCCCATGGATAGCCTGTAGGGTGCACGCACAAACGAGAAGCGACACTATTGCATTGAACATATGCGACAGCTCTTTCCAAAGACTCGTTTTCAAGCGGCACTTCCTGAATATCAACATCGTTACCTCTAAGGAATTCTTTATCGCCATAGCGCCTGTGCCTATATATGCTATACACTTCTTTAAACAAGGAGATAAAAGCAACCGCCGCTTTTTCCTCGCACTCCAGAACAAAGTGAATATGATTTGACATCAATATAAAAGCTATAACGCTTACTTTATTCTTAGAGGCCGCAATTGCCACATAGTTCATGGCAACAGCATAATCAGCCTCATCGCAAAACCAAAGTTTGGTCGTGAGGTGACTGGTAGATAGCAGATAGAACTTCATATTAATCATTCATTGATTTAAGACCGTTCCTACCCCTCGGCGATTTGGGACGACAGGCGCAAAAACGGCGGTTTTTGTTCCTACCCCCGCAACCCATCGGGACGGCTGGAGCAGCATTTTTGTACTGAAGCGAGGGGTCTTAAACAGAAATAGCCGCCGAGGCCCCTTCTAACCACAACAGCTGCCTTGCGACAAGGGTCATCACGTAAGCTTCTTCAACGAACGTGCATATTCGCTGGGAGTGGTATGCTCGTTGAGCTTGAAAGCCATATTGAACGAAACAGTCGTATGGAAGCCGCTCATCTCAGCCACCTCGCTCATCTTCAGTCCGGAGTCCTTGCGAATAAGCTCAACGGCATACTTAACCCGGTAATAATTCACCAGCTGATTGAAGTTGCGCCCAGAATGGAAGTTAATGGCCTTTGACAGGTACAGGCGATTTGTCCTCGTGAGCCGCGACAGGTCGTCAAGACCGAAATCATCCTGCAGATAGGGCTTCTTAACCTCCATTATCTTTACCACATCGTTGAACAGCACGGCCGAGCGGCTTTCGGAATCTACGTACTGCACCGGAAGTTTGTATCCCGAGCCCCTCTGCCCCTGTCGGATAAGAGTTTCCTTGCGCCGTCCCAGGAACAGGGTGCTCCGAGTCATGATGCGGTAATACTGCATACCGAACAAAGCAAGCACTGACGCCAGCAAAGCCCAGGAAGCAAAAGGCAGGAGCGCCGGAACGCTCAGCCATACACCCAGAAACATGAACGCGCACATATGCATGAGACAGAGATAATCCAGGACACCCTCCCACACGGTTGATACCATGAACAGCGGAGGCACATCCGCAAAGCGGCAGACTCCCCTGTGGAGAGAGAACAGAAAGGCCAGGGCGGTTCCCCCAAGGGCAAAGGCCCAGGGCGGCGCAGCCAGGAGCTTGAGCGCCACAGTTATGGCCAACGATACTCCGCAGGCAGCCATAGACGGTCCTATCCGCTCATGCGGAACAGGATATAGCACAAGCAACTGCAAGGCGCACCAAAGATTAACGCTCAACACTGCGGGCGACAACGCTCCGCACGTGCAGAAATCATACAGGGACAACAGCGGCGCAAGCAGCAGTGCGCTCAGCCGCAAAAGTTTGTGAAGACTGAAACTGGTTTTCATAACGGAGCCAAATATACATACCGGCTCCGACAATCAGGGGGTCAAATAAAAGGTATTTTCGGGGGTTTATGATTCCTTCGAAATATTATTATTTTGAACCTTGACCTTCTCCTTGATTGTGTCAAAACCCTTACCGTAAACCCCGGTTACGGAAGAAACGGACAGGAAAGCATTGGGATCCACGCTTTTTACAAGACGCAGCAACATGCTGAGGTCTGACTTGCGGGTAAGCACCATAAGCACCTCGGTATCGTGCTTGGTGTACCAGCCCTTTCCGTCCAGGACGGTTACACCCCTGTGAAGGTTATGGGTAATCATGTCTGCAATCTCCGCATATTTCTGGGAGAGTATGAAGAGCTGCACAGACTGCCGGGATCCGGAGAGATACAGATCCAGTACAGTGCTGTTCACGACAACCAGTATGAAACCGTAAACCACGGTAGTAACTTTTTCCGTCCATGGCAGCAGCGTACCGTCATGTGAATAAGACGGCACCAGCATGGATGAAAGGATGATAACGACATCCATCCACAAAATCATACGGCCCGGGGAAACATTACGGTACTTATTGACTATCAATGCGATAATATCCGTCCCTCCGGTACTTCCGCCCTGCGACATGGTCATGCCGATTCCAACTCCCACCAGGATTCCGCCCATTATGGTACTCATCAGTTTGCCGTTGTCGATAGCCAGAGTCTGAACTATCTCGGCCGGGATAAGGTCCTGAAGGGCGTTCAGGCCCACGGAGGCTAAGATTACCGCGAACACGGTCTTTCCCCCGAATCCCTTGCCGAGTATAAACAAAGCTATCACCAGGAGCACAACATTGACCACGAAATAGGTAGTACCAATCTTAATGAAGCCCCTGGTCGCATACTGTATTATAGCGGCAGCTCCGGACACGCCCCCGCCTACCAGGTTGTTGGGAATCAGGAACAGGTTCCAGCCGGTTACATAAAGCAGTATTCCAAGGGTAATCAGGGCATACTCCTTAAAAAAAATGAATGCGGATTTTTTACTGAGCGGCATTGTTCTTCTTGATTTTTTTAATCCCGGCTTTAATCTCGTCAAAGCCTTCTCCATAGACATTGTTCGTGGGCGATACGGACATAAACGCCTTGGGATCTATATCCTTGATGACCTTGGACAGCTGAGGGAACTCTTTCTGGTTTATGAGAATGAGCAGCACGTCCTTCTCCTGCTTTGTGTACCAGCCCTGCGCCTTGAGCAAAGTAACGCCCCTCGACATGACATCCGTGATGTAATCGGCAATCTCCTTGTGTTTATGCGAGAACACCAGCAACTGGTAGGAAGACTTCTTTCCTCCAACCACCATATCAATTATCAGAGAGAATATTACCACCTCCACAACACCGTAGCAGGCATCGGAGAATGTCTTGTCCGGCAGGAAAAGCAGCAACGAAATGACTGCCAGGTCGGAGATGAGGAAGGTGGAGCCGAGCGATACCGGCCAGTATTTGTTGACCATGAGCGCTATGATGTCCGTACCGCCGGTACTGCCTCCGAAACGCAGCACCAAGCCAATTCCCACCGCCTCCATAGCTCCTGCGAGTATAGGGATGAGTATAGTCTCCTGGACATAGAAGAACTGCCCGGGAACGCTGTGAAGGAAGACACATCCGGACAGCAGCTGCATTGCAACCGTGGACATCAGGATACACCAGATAGTCTTGAATCCGAACCCTATACCCATGGCCAGAATGGCAACTATTATGAGTATGGCATTCAAACCGATATATGAAAACTGAGCCGGAATCAGGCCGCCGGTAGCATACTGCACCACCGTACAGAGGCCCATCATGCCTCCTGCAGACATTCCGTTGGGAATCATCATTCCTTCCCACGCAAGCGCGAAGATGAAGCACGATATAGTAAGGGCGATGTACTCCCAGATAAGCTTGAGAACGTTCTTCTTCATCACTTCAGAACAATATTTACTATCCTTCCGGGAACAACGATTACCTTGACTATACTCTGCTCGCCGACGTACTTGGGAGTGGACGCATCGGCACGCACCGCCGCCTCCACTTCTGCCGGAGAGGCGCTGCGCGGCATATCCACGGTGAAACGCATCTTGCCGTTGAATTGAACGGGATAGGTTACGTTGTCTTCTGCGGCCAGAGCCGGAATGAATTCAGGGAAACCGGCAAAACTGACAGAGCTCTCATGCCCGAGACGCTCCCAAAGTTCTTCGGTAATGTGCGGAGCAAACGGGCTCAGCAGCACCACCAGCGGCTCCAGGATCTCCCTCTTGCTGCATTTGAGCGCCGTAAGGTCGTTTACGGCTATCATGAATGCACTGATGGTGGTGTTATAAGAGAAGTTCTCTATATCCTCCTGCTCCTTGCCTATCAGTTTATGAAGCACCTTGAGTTCCTCAGGAGAAGCCTTTTCTTCACTCACCAGCCACTCGCTGCGGTTGAAGAACAGCCTCCAGAACTTTTTGAGGAACCTGTTCACACCGTCAATACCCTTGGTATCCCAGGGCTTGCTCTGCTCCACAGGTCCCAGGAACATTTCGTAAAGCCTCAGTGTATCAGCACCATATGTATCGCAGATAAGGTCCGGATTAACCACGTTGTACATGGACTTGCTCATCTTTTCTATCGCCCAGCCGCAGCGGTATTCCCCGTCTTCCAGGATAAACTCCGCATCTGCGAATTCCGGCCTCCAGGCGCGGAAGGCGTCCAGGTCGAGCCTGTCGTTGTACACTATGTTCACATCCACGTGTATCTCGGTGGTATCATAGTCCTTACGGAGCCCCTCGGACACGAAGGTATTCGTTCCTACAATGCGGTACACGAAGTTGGAGCGGCCCTGAATCATGCCCTGGTTCACCAGCTTGCGGAAAGGCTCATCTTCGCACACATAACCAAGGTCGAACAGGAACTTGTTCCAGAAGCGGGAATAGATAAGGTGACCGGTGGCATGCTCGGTTCCGCCCACATAAAGGTCGACGGAGCGCCAGTAGTCGTCAGCTTCCCGTGAGACCAGGGCGTTGCCGTTATGAGGATCCATGTAACGCAGGTAGTAGGCGCTGGAACCGGCAAAGCCCGGCATGGTGGAAGTCTCGAGCGGATATCCCTTGTATGTCCAGTCCTTTGCACGGGCCAGAGGCGCTTCTCCGGTAGGCTTGTAAGAGTCTATTTCCGGGAGAGTCAGCGGCAGATCCTCTTCCGCCACCGGATAAGGAATCTCGTCCTTGTAATATATGGGGAAAGGCTCGCCCCAATAGCGCTGGCGCGAGAAAATGGCATCGCGCAGACGGTAGTTCGTCTTGCGTTTTCCGAGTCCCTTTTCCTCAACGTAATCCTTGGCAGCCTCAATCGCCGCCTTGACGTCCATTCCGTTCAGGAATCCGGAATTGCACATCCTGCCTTCCTTGGCGTCGAACGACTCCTCGCTCACGTCACACCCCTCGATAATGGGAACTATGGGCAGATTGAATTTGCGGGCGAACGCGTAGTCGCGGCTGTCGTGCGCAGGAACTGCCATAATGGCTCCCGTGCCGTAACCGGCAAGCACATACTCCGATATCCAGATCGGCACCTGCTCCCCGGTCAACGGGTTAATGCCGTATGAGCCTGAGAATACGCCAGTTACACTTTTCGTCTCCGCGATACGCTCACGTTCGGTCTTCTTCTTTACCTCTTTGATGTAAGCGTCCACCTCGGCCCTGCGGTCTGCAGAAGTCAACTGGTCCACCAGTTCGCTCTCGGGAGCCAGCACCATGAAGGTGACGCCGAAGATGGTATCGACGCGTGTGGTAAAAATGGTGACCGGCAGACGGCGGCCGTCGCAGATGGTCTCGAACACCACCTCAGTGCCGTCGGAGCGTCCTATCCAGTTGCGCTGCATCTCCTTGAGCGAATCGCTCCAGTCCAGACGGTCAAGCGATTCCAGGAGACGCTCGGCATAAGCGGAAACCCGCAGCTGCCATTGAGTCATCTTCTTCTGCTCCACCGGGAAGCCGCCGCGCACGGACAGGCCGTCCTTTACCTCGTCGTTTGCCAGTACAGTACCCAGCCCCTCGCACCAGTTGACTGAGGTTTCTCCCTGATATGCAATACGATACCGCATCAGGATATCGGACTTCTCTTTATCTGACGCAGCCTTCCAGGCCTCCGGAGTCACATCCTCGTAGCCCGTCGTAGAGAAACGGTCGATCAGCTCGGAAACAGGGCGTGCCTTGCCGGCGTCGGGATCGTACCAGCTGTCAAACATCTTCAGGAAGGCCCACTGCGTCCATTTGTAATATGCAGGGTCGCAGGTGCGCAGTTCCCTGTCCCAGTCGTAGGAAAAGCCTATCCTGTCCATCTGGCCGCGGTAGCGGGCAATATTCTCGGAAGTGGTCTTTTCCGGATGCTGGCCGGTCTGGATGGCGTACTGCTCCGCAGGCAGGCCAAAGGCATCATAGCCCATGGGATGCAGCACGTTGAAGCCCTTAAGCCTCTTGTATCGGGAATATATGTCACTGGCGATATAGCCGAGGGGATGCCCGACATGAAGGCCCGCTCCGGAAGGGTACGGGAACATGTCAAGCACATAATATTTTGGCCTGGAAGTATCCTCTACGGCCTTGAATGTCTTGTGCGAGGCCCAGTATGCCTGCCACTTGCTCTCAATCGATTTAAAATCGTACTCCATATCACTTTTTCTTTTCCAGCCGGAATTCCACGTTCAAAGACACTTCCGACTTAACTTTCTTTCCTCTCACGCGCCCGGGCTTCCAGTCCGGAGACGCCTTTATTACCCGGAGCGCCTCTTCTTCCAGCAGAGGGTGGCTGCTCCTGACCGCCCTGACATCGGTCACATGACCCTTTTCGTCTATGATGAAATCTACCAGAACACGGCCCTGGATGCCCTGGCGTACCGCTTCCTGCGGATACTTGAGGTACACATAAACCCACTTCTGCATGAATACAGCAGGGTCGCTGCTGCCGAGGAAGGTGGGCTTGACGTCGCAGTCGTAATAAGGGATGACCCCGCGGCTGCCCTCCAGGTAAAGCTCCTTGGTTGCTTCCGAAGGGTCGAAGTCCGGTTTGGGACCGCCGGCCATTGTCACGACGAAGTTGAACAGGTACTCCACTTCCCTCTCCATCCAGTCGTATTCCAGTATGGACGCAGTGTCCTTATCACTGTTGTATTCCGGATACATGCCCGTAGTGAACATGACGGAAGGGATTTTGGCGTCGTAGAAGATACGGTGGTCAGACGGGCAGGGCTCTGCCGGAACCAGTTTGGGCTGTACGGGCTGAAGGGTGTTGGAAAGGGCCGTCACCGTGCGGTTCATGTCGGCGTTTGACGCGGTGTACGCATAAAAGCCTGCCGATCCTGTGCCCAGCATATCAAGTTCCACCATCGCGTCAATCTTGTCAGATGCGGGGAACGAACGGTGCAGGAAATACCATGCGCCGGCGCCGTCCCTGAGGGATGCTCCGGATGCAAGAAGAATCACCGACCGTTTCAGCAGGACCTTGTTGGTGTTAAGCCTGTCTGCCAGTTGCAAGAGCATGGCCAGTCCGGACGCATTTCCGTTGGCGCCGTAAAAGGTCTTGCGCATCTTCTCCCCGTTCACCAGAAGCTCCGAGCTGCCCAGGTTGTCCATCCTGGCGCAAACCACTATGTAATTCTCTTTCAGCTTGCTGTCATAACCGGGAACGAAGGCTGCAACATTTCTGGAGCGGAGCGTATCGCCGTTCTCCATCTGTATTCCGAACAGATCCCCATCTGCTCCGTACAGGAGATCAACCCCTGTAGCCTCAAGCCGGGACGAGATATAGCGTGCCGCTTCCAGCTCCCCTTCCGAACCTGCCGCACGTCCTTCGAGAGCGGCGGAGGCCAGATAGCCCACGTCCTCCTTCATGGCCCTCACCATCTCACTCTCATACAGGTCAGAGTAAGCGGGTGTCCTGAACTGGGCTTGCAGGGCAACAGGGAAAAGAAGACACAGAAGAAGCAGCACCCGTCTCATAAATCACTCATTTACAAGTATCCATGTCTGAGCGGCTGCGGAAGGCAGCTTCATTACGGCCCGGTAAGACTCCAGCGCATCGGTAATGCGGTCGCATGGGGCTACCAGAACTGCGTTCATGCCGCCATAATAGCCGAACAACTCGGCCTCGAAGCCTGCAGACCTGAACCGGCCGGCCAGGCGCTCGGCATTTGCGGGCTGGGAGAATGCACCGGCTACAATATTGTAACGGTGCTTCAGGTTTTTGCGCGGAACACTCTTGATGGCCGATGCCTTGCGAAGCCTGCCGCTGCGCATCAGGGTATCCATGGCATACAGGGAATCCGCCACATAACGTTCAGAACGCGCCACGGAATCCAGCCGGGCACGTTCTATGGAATCACGGCAGGCCTCTGCACGCTCTATGAGCTCCCGCTTCTGCAGTATCTGTTCCGAACCGGGGCGGCCGGCCAGAGTGCGGAAGAAATCACAGGAGCTCACGCAGAGCAGCAGCAGAGCCGCCGACAGTATTGTCAGTGTTTTTTTACTGGCCCTGTGCGCCGGCGACCACTGCGGCATATTTATCATACTTCTCCTGATATGATGCGTCGGTGGTACGGAAACGGAAACAGGCGTTCTTGAGATACTCAGCCACGGCGATCTTGGTCTGCTCGTCCTGAAGTATATTGTAAGCCTTCTCGAAAGGATCGATGCAAGCCTTGAGGCTGATCTCGAACTTCTCAACGAGAGCCATATACTTGGCATCGTCCATCTCATCCTGAGCCTGCTCGGAATACTTGATGGCCTCGTTGTAGAACATCTGGCCCTTGCCGATATATCCGAAAGCATAATTGGGATCGATAACCGCGCACTGGTCATAGGCCTCAACAGCTTCGTCCGTCTTGCCCAGCTGGTTGCATATATTCCCTTCCACATAGTAGAGGGAAGGATTGTTGGGCTCGTTCTTCTTGGCCTCGTTGAGGAGCTCGAAGAGACGGTCGGTATTGCCGTTGTTGCTGATGTAATAGTTGATAAGGCCGACCAGAATGCTCTGGCTCTGAGGGAATTTCTGGAAGCCTTCCTCCAGATAGTCCTTACCCTTCTCAGGGTCGCCCTTCTTCTCGGCTATATCAGCCAGCTTCGCGAAGGTCTCACCACCCTCTCCGTAGTAGCCGATATCGTAGGAACGCTTGAAGAACTTCTCGGCGCGGTCCAGGTCTCCTGCAAGCCAGGCGGTGAAGCCGGCATTGTAGATGGAGTTGGAATCCAGCTGGCTGAGAGGTTCGGCCTCGCGGGCAATAGCTGCCGACTCGAAGTACTTGGAAGCCTTGACCACATCACCGAGGGTATATGCGGTATAAGCGTCCTCATTAAATTTTCCGGAAATGGAAAGGAGGGCTCCGGTGATATCCTTGGTCTTGGAGTGCTTGGTATCCAGTTCTGCGGCCTTCTTGTAGGCATCGAGGGCCATGTCGAGGGCGTTATCGTAGATGGGCTTGGTCACCTCTATGATAGCGAGCTGTCCGGCCTCGGTGTAGTAGTAATTCCTGGTAGGATAAATCTCCTTCTCCATGCTCTGGCCGTTTACGACCACCTGCTCCACGGAAACAGGCTTCTCGTTGTTGGAGACAAGCTGGACCTCGGTCTTGGCGGCACCTATCCAACCGCATCCGGCGGGAGCGTCATAAGCATCGACCAGCGCCTTGCCATACTTGATCCAGGTGCCGTATTTATCGGCCTTCTTGGGATTATCGACATCGGCCTTGGCCTTCTGGACTGCAGCTTCGGCTGCTGAAACACTCTTCACCTGGGCATTTGCCGAGATGAACGCGGCTGCGAGAGCCAATACCATCAATACTTTTTTCATCGTTTATGCGTTTTTAGTTTGTTTCTGTAGTTTCGTCAGTTTCCGGAGCCACATCCTGCTCCTCTTCTTTAGGTACCGGGCAGACGGCTGCAATTGCGTCTCCCTCGCGGATGTTGATAAGCCTGACGCCCTGTGTCGCGCGGCCGGCAACCCTGATGTCGCTCACCGCCATCCTGATCGTGAGGCCGGACTTGTTGATAATCATCAGGTCGTTTTCTTCTGTAACAGACTTGATTGCAACAAGCGGGCCAGTTTTGTCGGTGATGTTTATCGTTTTGACACCCTGAGCTCCCCTATGGGTAATGCTGTACTCATCGGAATTCGTCCGCTTACCGTAGCCGTTCTCACTGACTACCAGCACAGTACGCGATGCGTAATCGGAATCTTCAGGGCTCAGTGAAAGGGCTCCGATGACCTCGTCATCCTCTTTGATGTTGATTCCGCGAACGCCGGAGCTATTGCGGCCCAGGCTGCGGAGCTCTTCCTCTCTGAAGTGACAGCAGCGGCCGTTGCGGGCGGCAATCATGATCTCATGCTTGCCGTCTGTGAGCAGGGCGTCGAGGAGTTCGTCTCCCTCACGTATGTTGATTGCTATGATGCCCTTGTTGAAGCTGCGGGAGTTGGTATAATCTGTCAGGTCGGTCTTCTTGATGACGCCTTTCTTTGTAACCAGTATTACATAACGCTCAGCATCCGCATCTGCATTCTTAGGCAGAGGTATGTTGAGATATGTGCGTATCTTGTCCTCGGCGTCGATGGAAAGGAGGTTCTGCACCGCACGGCCCTTGGAGGTACGTGTACCCTCGGGCAGCTCGTATACCTTCTTGCAGTAGCGTACGCCCTTATCCGTGAAGAAGAGCATGACGGAATGCATGTTGGCCACGTAAATATGCTCGATGAAGTCTTCGTCCCTGGTAGCGCTTGCCTTCTTGCCCACGCCTCCCCTGCTCTGAGTCTTGAACTCGCTGAGCGGGGTACGCTTGATGTAGCCCATGTGAGATATGGTAATCACCACATCCTCATCGGGATAGAAGTCTTCGGGGTTGAATTCGTCGGCGCTGAGAGTTATCTCCGTGCGGCGGGCGTCGCCATATTTGGCCTTCATATCTGCAGACTCGCTCTTTACGATTGCGAGCTGCTCGCTCTCGCTTGCCAGGATCTCGCGGCAGCGGGCGATGAACTTCTCCAGGTCGTCGTACTCTGCCTGCAGCTTGTCCTTCTCCAGTCCGGTGAGCTGGCGGAGACGCATCTCCACTATCGCGGCTGACTGAATCTCGGTAAAGCCGAAGGTGGCGGAGAGTTCGGCCTTGGCATCGTCCACGCTCTTGGAGTGGCGTATGATGGCAACAATCTCGTCAATGACGTCTATGGCCTTGAGCAGGCCTTCCAGTATATGGGCCCGCTTGAGTGCCTTGTCCAGCTCGAATCTGGTGCGCCTGACCACTACCTCGTGGCGGAATTCCACGAAGTTGGCAATCATCTCCTTAAGGTTGAGAGTGCGGGGACGGCCCTTTACCAGCGCCACGTTGTTGATGGCGAAGCTGGACTGCAGGGCGGTGTACTTGAACAGGGTGTTCAGCACCACGTTGGAGTTGGCTCCCATCTTGAGGGGGATCTCTATGCGTATGCCCTCACGGTTGGTAAGTTCCAGCAGGTCGGCGATGCCTTCTATCTTCTTGTCGCGGACGAGTTCGCCTATATGGGCTATCATGTCGCGCTTATTGACCATGTACGGGATCTCAGTCACCACGATGGTCTCACGTCCGTTGTCGGCGACTTCAATCTCCGTGCGGGCACGGACGACTACGCGGCCGCGGCCCGTGCTGTATGCATCCACTATGCCCTGACGGCCCATAATGATACCGCCGGTAGGGAAATCGGGGCCCTTGATGTACTCCATCAGCTCCTCGGTGGTGATGTCGGGATTGTCTATGTAGGCGCAGATGGCGTCACAGACCTCGCCCAGATTGTGGGGCGCCATATTGGTGGCCATACCTACGGCGATACCTGCCGAACCGTTCAGCATAAGAAGAGGAAGTTTGGTAGGCAGGACCGTGGGCTCCTGGAGGGAGTCGTCGAAGTTGAGCGTCATGTCAACGGTATCCTTGTCGATATCGGCAAGGATGTCCTCCGTCATCTTGGCGAGCTTGGCCTCGGTGTATCGCATGGCAGCAACAGGGTCGCCGTCCATGGATCCGAAGTTGCCCTGGCCGAATACCAGCGGGTAACGCTGGTTCCAAGGCTGGGCGAGACGCGCCATTGCGTCATATACGCTGGAGTCTCCGTGCGGATGGTATTTACCGAGGACCTCACCGACTATACGGGCGGATTTCTTGGTCTGGCCGCTGAAGTTCAGGCCCAGGCCGTCCATGCCGAACAGCACCCTGCGCTGCACGGGCTTGAGTCCGTCGCGCACGTCAGGAAGGGCTCGGGACACAATGACGGACATCGAATAGTCGATGTACGCCGTACGCATTTCATGGTCTATTTCTACAGGCTCTATGTAGCCGTGTACGATTTCTTCACTGTCCATTTATTCAGGTATGTTTATAAACGTACAAATATAATAATAATTTGCGAATTTTTGTGCATCTTTGCGGCATGGATTTTCGCTTTTCGGACGTTTTTTTGAAGGTTCTGGAGTTCAGCCGCGACGAGGCTGTCCGCACCGGCTGGCGCAACATTTCTGCGGACCACATAATGCTGGCCGTCCTGCGTCACTCCGACAATGAAGCGTGCCGCATCCTGGAGGCTTGCGGCGTCGATTCTGCGGCCTTCAAAGTGCATATTGACGAGGCCGTTTTCTGCTCCGAACAGGTGCCCTGGGAAGAGCGGGAAAGCGTCAATCTGTGCGACAGTGCCCAGAGCATGCTGCAGCATGCCTCGCTAGAGGCCGCCCGCTGCGGCAGCTCACAGGTGGAGCCACTGCATTTCCTGTTTGCAGTAAGCCGTATCGCCGGCTGCTACAGTCACGATTATCTGGATGATTGCGGAGTCTCCCTGAGAAGTTTGGTCGAGGCCTCCGGGCTCGAGTGGTCACGATACGGGGCGGCGCTGCTTGGAGATGGCCGGTCGCAGCCGGCCATGACGCCTTCCGGAGACGGCCCTGTCATCCTGAGCGACAGCGAAAGATCTGCCGGCACCCCTGTCATGCCAGACCCGACCGGGCATCTCCCCGACCCGGCACTGATGGCCGCCGCCATCGAGCAGCGCCTCCGCGACGGCTACGCCACCGACAATCCCCACTTAAGTTGACGATCAAATAGCTAATATTCAGCATATTACGCAAAACCGATTAGGTGGGAAATCCTAATCGGTTTTGCGTAATAGCTTGATAATCAAGACATTACCGGCCACACCCATAAAGGGCTGCCAGACTAAAGCGTAGACATCTTGTCTACGGCAATCTCTACCAGTTTGCGGATGGCCGGCTTGTAGTCGGGGTTGGAACTCTGGAGGTAGCGGTTGGCTATGATACAGCACACTGTGGAGGCATTATGTCCCAGGTGGGCGGCAAGGCCGGCCAGAGGCGAGCTCTCCATCTCGAAGTTGGTAATCTTATAATCTTCTCCGGCTTCGCTGAAACGGAAGCTCTCGATATCCTCAAGCATATTCGGCATGGCCAGAGGGACACGCACCACGCGCCCCTGAGGACCGTAGAAACCGGGTGCCGAAATGGTGACGCCCTTGATGGTGACATCCTTGAGCAGGTCTATGATTTTGGGCGAGGCCTTGACGAAATAAGGTGAAGGCAGCACGTCCAGCCAGTTCATATGCTTCTTGAACGCTTCCTCAACGGCGGGGATCGTCACCTTGTCCCGGTTGGCATACCAATTCATGACGCCGTCGAAACCGACGCTGATATGTGCCAGCACGTAGCTTCCAAGGGGAATATCTGCGTGAAGGGCGCCGGATGTGCCGATGCGGAGGATGTTCAGTGCCCTGTGCTCGGGCTTTACCTCTCGGGTCTTGAAGTCTACGTTTGCGAGGGCATCCAGCTCGGTCATCACTATGTCTATGTTGTCCGGACCAATGCCGTGGGAGATGGCGGTGATGCGCTTTCCGTTACGCTTGCCGGTGATGGATACGAATTCGCGGGACTCGTGACGGAACTCTATGTCGGTAAGGTATTCGCCGATCATGTCCACGCGGGACGGATCGCCTACCATGATAACGTTGTCGGCAAGCTCTTCCGGCTTCAGATGGATGTGGAACACGGAGCCGTCTCCGTTGATGATAAGTTCAGATTCAGGGATACGCATAGTATTGAATTTTAATGATTTTTACGTTTACTCGAGCGGAGGCGGCTGGCACTGCGTACCATGAGCTCGTCGGCCCAGATTCCGCGTGCCGCCATAATGTCCAGAATGACGGCCGCTATGGGGAAGAGTGCCGGAACATGGAAGAGGGGATCGTTGCCGGTAATGATGAAATCGACCACGAGCCAGGCCTGCAGGGCAAGGGTGAGCAGCGCGGCAAGCACCGTGGTGCGCACCTGAAAAACCCTGAACTTCCATGTGGTTAGCGCCAGGATGTCCAGCAGGGTGATGAGAACCAGCAAGACCGTGTAAGGCCAATATGACACGAAGCTGACCCCGTCAGCCTTGTCACAGAAAAACATGGCGGCTATGAGCGCCGTAGCCAAAGCCAGATATAATGTTTGAACTCTTTGCCACATAATCAGGTTCTTGAATTGAATCGGGAAAGAACTGCCTTCTCGTATGTTTTGGAAACGGGGATGCGCGGAGTGGCATCGCTGTCCAGCTCTATTGCGTAACCGTCTTTTTCCGAAGACAGGACGCGCACCTTGCGCATGTTGATGATATACTTCCTATGGCACCGTACCAGGTCACTGTCTGCGAAACTGTCTTCCACGGTTTTCAGGCGGCATCTAAGCATATACTTCTTGAGATCGCCGGATACGTCGGTGTACCAAACCTGGATATAATTGTCATCCGACTCGATGAAAAAGAGGTTCTCCGGGTTGATGGAGAACTTCAGCACGCCGCTGTTGTCGAAAAGGGTAATGCGTCTCTCCTCGCTGGGCGTCAGAGGGACGTCGCTCACGACGTTATCGTAATTCATCAGCCGTATGGTATTGTCCTTTTCTTCAATCATAAAGTACTGGGCCACAAGGGCATACGGGACGCCCAGAGATATGCTGGCGTATATCACGGAGGCCAGGCAGAGGCGCCACGGAGCTATATTGTCCAGATGAATGATTCCGAAACGGTCTCCCTCTATGGTGAAGAAAAAATACAGCAGCGCAATGATCAGTATTTCCGATATGTTCCACAGGTAATAACGGTAAACGGGAAAGTTCTCCGCATTTCTCTGAACATACATAAGCACTTTGCTCAGTACTATGATGGCAAAGGCGATCAGGTAAAAAATGACCGTAAAGGCAAAAGCCTCGCCCCTGCCCAGCTCAAACCAGGCGCTGTGAGAGACCGGAATACAGACCAGAAGGAACACCAGGGAGAAGAAGGCCGCAAAAGTTACGGTCATTATCAGCTGGTGTTTTCCCAGCAGAAATCTCGGTAGCTGATCCTTTAGCGCGCGCATGGGCATAGTCCTACAAATATAGAAAAAGTTTGTATATTTGCGGCCAAATATTGTAATAAATGAGAAGAGTAGCAGTAACCGGACTCGGGGTCGTTTCATGCGTTGGAAACGATGTGAAAACGTTCTGGAGTAATCTGAAGAACGGAGTCTGCGGTATCGATTATATAAGTGAATTCCCGACCGACGGCCTTCCTGTCAAAATAGCCGGCAAGGTGCGTAATTTCAATCCGGAAGACTACGGAATGGACAAGCCGTTCATCCGCAAACAGGACCCGTTCACCATTTTTGCCATGGCGGCGGCCTATCAGGCCATGAACGACAGCGGCCTGGTCTCCGGGGAGAATATCGACCCTGCCATGCTTGCCACCTATGTTAGCTCCGGAATAGGAGGCTTCGTGACCATTCAGCGGGAGATTGAGAAGATGGTAGAAGACCCTTCCGGCCAGTGGATATCACCCCTCTTCGTTCCTACGATGATATCCGATATGGCGGGCGGCCAGATAGCCATCAAATATGGCGCCCAGGGCTCCTGCATTGATATCGTAACAGCTTGTGCCACAGCGACTCACTCACTCGGCGAGGCCTTCAGGGCCATTGCTCACGGTTACGCCGATGCCATAATAGCCGGCGGCACGGACCACTGCGCCATCCCTATCGGCGCTGCAGCGTTCGGCAACGCCAGGGCCCTTACCAGGGCAGAGGATCCCAAGCACGCCAGCCTTCCGTTCAACGCCGACCGCGGCGGTTTCGTGATGGCCGACGGCGCCGGCGTCCTCATCCTTGAGGAGTGGGAGCATGCCGTCGCACGCGGAGCTCATATTTACGCCGAGATGGTCGGTTACGGCACCACTTGTGATGCTTATCATGCAACCGCTCCGCGCCCTGACGGGAGCACCCAGGCCCGCTGCATACGCCAGGCCCTCGACCAGGCCGGCTTTGAGCCCGCCAGAGACTGCGTTTATGTAAACGCCCACGGAACCGGCACCCAGTTGAACGACGTTGCAGAAACTGCCGCTTGCAAACTGGCTTTCGGAGATGCTGCATACAAGATTCACATAAGCAGCACCAAGTCCATGCACGGACACATGTTCGGGGCTACAGGTGCCGCTGAGGCCATAGCAACCATTCTGGCCCTGCAGGATGGAATCGTTCCTCCTACCATCAATCTGGACAATCCTGATCCGGAGTGTGACCTGGACTATACCCCCAACGTGGCGGTCAAGGCTCCGCTCACCCTGGGGCTGTCCGATTCTTTCGGCTTTGGAGGGCACAACGCCTGCATCGCGTTCCGCAAGCGCTGAAGCGCTTACTGAACGCGAACCACACGTTACCCCCTGGCGGCTGGTGCCGCCCTCCCCTCGGGGGAGCCGCAGGCGCGCTGAAGCGCTTACTGAACGCGAACCACA
>CAMYYI010000005.1 GCA_947303465.1 uncultured Bacteroidales bacterium | reverse complement strand
TACCCCACTAGCTCCTGAAACTAGCGCGTCTACCATTTCGCCACCCGCGCTTCGGTTTGGACTGCAAATATACAACTTTTTCAGAAAATGTATGATATTGTCAGAAGAATATCATTTGGAAGCACAAAAAATTTTTCTCCAGCCCCTATCACTCTCCCGCATTTTAAGCACTCGTAGGCAGTATACTTGTCGTAACCGCTCCACAGCCCAAGTCCGATATCAAGGTTCAGGTGCGTGTTCAGCATAAACGAGTAGCCGGCTGCAAAGGCGCCTCCGAAGCGGTCTCCCTCCAGGGTTTCCGCTGAGACCAGGCCTCCCTTGTTGTATTCCTGCCACTTAAGCTTTCCGGACATCCACCAGCCGGAGTATATGTGCCAGGGCCAGAAGCGGGCCCCGGCATCTATACTGCGCTGACGGTCTGTAAACACCCCCGTCCCTTCACCGAAAGTGAAAGGATTGTATTTAACTCCTGCCGAAACGCTCCATTGCCGGCCAAGGCCGCAGGACGCTTCCAGATTCAACGTCCCCAAATTCACATAGTCCAGCACATTGGTTGCAACTGAATAGTTCTGTGCCGATACTGTACACCAAAGCAGCAGTCCTGCGGCAACCGGCAATAATTTCTTAATAGTTTTATATTTCATATCTTGCAAATGCTTCCATTATTGTAGTCTTGTATTTGGGAAAGAAACTGAGCAGCTTCTGCTTCAGTATATCCATATCGGTAAGGTCGGAGCTCAACAGCTGCGCGAGCGTCTCCAGGCCCAGTCCGCGCTCGTCAAGGTACAGCAGGATCTGGGTGCCACCCGTCTTTCCGCTCTCGAACACTTCCTGGGAATCCGGATAATTCCGGCGGTACAATACGGTCCTGCAGTAGTTGGACCAGGTATTCACCACTTCCGCATGCGCTCCTGCATTGAGCCCTTCCGCAACCCCGTTCAGCATCTGCGCGAGAGATTCAAACGCCGCCGAGCCAACGGAACTGAGTATATACTCGTGCCACCAGTTCTTCCCCACCCTGGAATAATGCCCCGCCTGGGCGAATACCAGCATGGCACGCACGTAGGCCTCGTTATAAGTGCTGCAGCCTTCAAGTCCAAGGTAAGCGTCCGGCTGAGCCAGTCTCGCCACCACCGTCAGCTCCCCCAACACCGCATTCAGCGGCTCGAAAGTTTCCAGCAGTACTCCGTGATGCATCATGGTATTGAAGCTGCCGGACAGCAGCGGCAGAGACCATATACGCAGGTCCTTGGGAGGCGGGGGAAGGGCGCCACCGGAGTTCTCGCAGGCCTTGTAGTAATCGTAACCGGCATTGTTAACCACGCAACGGGTAAACTGGCTGTAGTCGGAACCGTCGTTTACGGTCATGCTGCATCCGGTAGCCGGGAAAGTGCCCAGGGCAGATACGGAAGCCGCCAGAAGAATGTTGTTGATGCCCTGCGAGAAGCCCTTCATATTCTTGAACATCAGGCGATAACGCAGGTCGGACGAGTAACTGCGGTTCATCTTGTAGTGCCCGTTCTCATCGGTATAAGCAGTTGCTATCTTGACGAAGGAATTGCAGCAGATGCGCACTCCCTTCACCCCGACGGGATCGGGCGAATGGTCCGGGTCCATGATTGTGATGGTCCCCTCCGGATAGAACGGACCGTCTTCCGCTCTCGTGCCTTGCGAAAGCAGGTTCCCGTTTCCGGTAAGCCGGAACGCCTCCCGTTCCACTTCCGCCCAGTCTATACCGTCTCCTTTCGTAGCCGGATCGTGCTCGGACAGGTAGCAGTCTTCCAGGCGCTCGAACCGGACGCCAAGGGGAAATTCGAAATCTACCGGCACGACGGCGTACTGCCATGTGAAGGTATCTTCCGGGACCGAAGGGTCGTGATACCAGTCCCCGTCCCTGACGATGCGGTAGTCCAGGGGGTGGTCTATCAGCTGCAGGCCCAGGTCTGTGAGCAGCTGCATCTGAGCATCGTCTTTGGGAAGGAAACGTACGTAGAAATCCGTTGTCTGGATTGGACTGCGCCCAGCCGCAGCAGGATAGACGGCGTCGAAGGCCTTGGTCATGTTTACTACGGAATAGGGGTCGGGAAGCTGTTCTCCCAGGACTATCATGTCGTGAGACAAAGGGGAAGCTTCTTCATTGCCGGGACGGTCTGGCCATAACAGCATTCCGTTATCCGAGCAAGCGGTCAGTGCCACTGCGGCTGCAAGCGCAGCAATTGTAAAGTTTTTCATAATTCATAGTTTTGGTCTGATGCAAAGATGGAACTTATTATCGGTTTTTTTTCATAAAGCAACGCTTATTTGCAAAACCGGCCTCCTGCGTATCCAGGAGGCCGGTTCCAAAAACCATTTCTTCAAAAAAGGGGCTCCTTTTTTAGAAGTATTTGATCTCTTTGCCCTCGATTGCGCTCACAAGGTTGTTTCCGAGGCGGCTGACACCGAAGCGGAAGTAATTCGGATTGAGCCATTCCGGGCCCAGCAGCTTGGCCACTATACTATAGTAGTAAATGGCATCCTGGGCATTGGATATGCCACCGGCAGCCTTGAAGCCCACGCGCCTGCCCGTAACTTCATAGAAGCGGAGTATGGCCTCGCACATTACATAAGCCGCCGTGGGAGTGGCGTTCACCTCCACCTTGCCGGTAGAAGTCTTGATAAAATCTGCTCCTGCTTCCATAGCGAGCAGCGAAGCCTCTGCAATCTTCTCCGGAGACGCCAGGATACCGGTCTCAAGGATCACCTTAAGCACAACCTCGCGCCCGACGGAGGCGGCAGCCTTGTCGATAGCCTTCTTCATCTCCGCAATCTCCTCGAAAGCGCGGTCTTCGTCTCCGGCAAGGAAAGCGTTGAGAGCCAGCACGATGTCAATCTCATCGGCGCCGTTCAGCACCGCCAGTTCACACTCGCGGACCTTGACCTCCAGGAAACTCTGGGCGGACGGGAAGCAACTTGCCACATTGGTAACATGCACGTCGGGATTCTTCTTGAGGCTCCTTACTGTAGGTCCGAAGTTGGGATATACACAGATAGAAGCGGGTGCGGGATAGTCGGGGAACATTTCCGGAAGTTTGTTGACCTTCTCTACCAGCTTACTGACTGACTCGACTGTGTCCGAGGGAGAAAGGGTCGTAAGATCCATGATTGAGAAGCAGAGCTTGAGAGCCTCCGGGGTGGAGTTTTCGGCTATGCGGGAAACTATCGACTTGAGGTCGGCGTCGATTCTGGCCGCGTCGGGAAAGTACCCGTATTTCTCTAAATACTTCATGTTACTATAATTAAATGGTTATTCCTCTATCATAATCCGGGCTTTCCGTCGCAGCGACTTCTTGCGCATCAAAGAGTCCCTGCGAAGGGAGTCACGCACCAGCGAATCCAGCCGGAGCGAGTCCAGCCTCAGGGAATCCAGCCTCAGGGAATCCCGGAGCAAAGAATCGAGTTGCAATGAATCCTTGAACACGCTCCGCCACAGGAACGTATCCTTGTCGAAGTCTTTCGGAGTATAGCCTTTTATGGCTGCATTGAAGTCCCGTATGCTCTCCAGGCGCTCATTCCTGCGCCTGTATGCATCCCTTCCGTCTTTAAGCTTGTTGGCCGCATCCCTGAAAATCCTGGAGAACTTCTCCGGATCCTTGAGATAATGCTTTACCGAGGCGTCGTAATCCTCAAAAGAATAGCCGTAGCGCTGCAGGATGGGATCGTAGAACAGCATCGTATCTACGCGGTTGCGTTCGGACGAATGGTCGGAGAGCCATTGGTCCGCCAGAAACATTTCTGCATAGATGTCCGTCAACACACTCCGGGGAATGATGCGCGGCCGCCCGCTGCAAGAAGCCAGCAGGCAGACCAGCAGGAGCGCCGGAAGTATGTTTCTTGCACAGCGCATTATCTCAGTTCCGCGCCAAAGTCGTTCTTGAACATCTGCAGCAGCCTGTCCATCAGGCGCTCGGTATCCTGGTCGGTGAGGGTCTTCTCCTCGTCGCGTATGACGAAGCTCAGGGCGTACTGCTTCTTGCCGGCGGGAATCTTGTCTCCGCGATACACGTCGAACAGGCCCACCTGGCGCAGCAGTTTCTTCGCCTGCTTGAACGCGGCGGCGCGGAGGTCGGCATAGCTGACGCTCTCATCCAGCAGCAGGGCAAGGTCGCGACGGACCTCGGGGAACTTTGGCAATTCTTTAAATGCCACCTTATTACGGGATATGAGCTCGAGCAGGGCGGGCCATACGATCTCCGCTGCCACCACCTGCTGCTTAATGCCGAAGCGGCGGCAGAGAACGGGATTTACAACACCCATGTTTACAAGTACATTCCCCTTACCGGGCACCTTGTAGCACACTCCGTCCGAGAAGATGTCGTCCGGAGCCGGCTCTGCCCACATCTGGTAAAGGTCGGCGCCATAACGCCTGAGCAACAGTTCCACGTAGCCCTTGAGCTGGAAGTAGTCGCTTTTTGCAGGAGCCGACTTCCAGGACTTCTCCGGCACACCGGCCACGGTAAGGCAGAAGCAGCTGTGCTCCTCGTAAGCTTCCAGTTTGGTGGCGTCACGTCCGTCGAGCTTGCGGTACACATTGCCGTATTCGAACATCTTTAGCGAACCGGCCTGACGGTTGAAGTTGTATGCCACCACCTCCAGGGCACCCGGCAGCAGGCTCTGGCGCATCACATTCAGGTCCTGGCTGAGCGGATTGACTATCTCAACGCATGCCTCCGCCGGGAAGGTCTTCAGCTGAGTGTAGTAGTCCTTCTTGGTGAGGGAGTTGTTCATTATCTCCGTGAAACCGTTGGCGGCCAGGAAGTTGGATATATGGTTGCGGAGCGCTTCCGGATCCGGGTCCGGGGTTGGGGCCACGGACATCTTCATCCTGGACGGAAGGTCCACGTTGTTGTAACCGTAAATCCGGAGTATCTCCTCTACCACGTCGCACTCGCGGTACACGTCAACCATGTAGGATGGTGCGAGCACGGTGGCGCCGTCTGCGCTGCGGCTTTCGAAGCCATAGCCCAGGGCGTCCAGGATGGTCTCCATTTCGGAATTGCTGATATCTTTGCCTACGAAACCACGTATGCGATTATAATTCAGCTCGATACGCTTGCGCTCGGGAGCCTTGGGGCAGATGTCGAGGGCATCGCCGCAGACGGTTCCTCCTGCACACTCGAGTATGAGCTGCACGGCACGCCTCAAGGCAGCGGGCTGAATGACAGGATCCGCACCGCGCTCGAAGCGGAAGGATGCGTCAGTCTGAAGCCCCTGGCTTTTTGAAGTCTTGCGCACGGAGGCGGGATCGAAGTACGCACTCTCCACGAACACGTTTACGGTAGCCTCCGTTACGCCGCTGTCGTCGCCGCCGAAGACGCCCGCTATGCACATGGGGCCGACGGTGTCTGCTATTACCATGTCGGATGCATGCAGCTTGCGCTCCACCCCGTCCAGGGTCTTGATGGGCTCACCCTCGGCAGCACGCCGCACGATAACCTTGCCGCCGCGGATCTTGTCGGCGTCGAAGGTATGGAGGGGCTGCCCCAGCTCGAAGAGTATGAAGTTGCTGATATCTACGATGTTGTTGATGGGGTGGCTGCCAATGCTGAGAAGGCGTTTCTGGAGCCATTCGGGCGACGGGCCGACCTTGAGGCCGCGTATGGTGATGCCGCAGTAGCGCGGTGCGCCTGCGGGATCGAGCACCTCGACGGGGATGGCAGCACTTCGCTCGCGGGGAGCGCCATCCGGCTGCGTCCAATCCTCGCTTCGCTGCGGCTGAGCAACGCCGGACGGCGTCTCCCCGTCTCGCTTCGCCGCTGCCGGGGCGAGAAGTTCAGCTTTTACACCATTCACCACACACCAGGCATAAAGGTCGCGGGCCACTCCCCAGTGGGAGGCCGCATCCACACGGTTGGCGGTTATTTCATATTCGATTACAGCCTCGGTCTTGAGGTGCAGGAATTCCTTGGCGGGCGTGCCGGGAACTGCATCCGAGGGCAGCACCATGATGCCCTCGTGGCTGGTGCCTATACCCAGCTCGTCCTCGGCGCATATCATGCCGAAGGACTCCACCCCGCGGATCTTGGACTTCTTGATCTTGAAGTCGCCGGGCAGCACGGTACCGATCTGTGCCAGCAGGACCTTCTGTCCGGCCGCCACGTTGGGGGCGCCACAGACAACGGTTACAGGCTCGCCGGAGCCGGTGTTGACGGTAGTAACGTGCAGGTGGTCGCTATCCGGATGCGGCTCGCAGGTAAGCACCTCCGCCACCACTACACCCGCCAGACCGCCGGGTATCTCTTCGCTCTCCTCCACTCCGTCCACCTCAATGCCTATGGATGTCATGGCCTCCGCCACCTGAGCGGGGGTGAGCTCACACTTCAAATAGTCCTTTAACCAACTGTAACTGAGTTTCATATCTCTTCTGGATTAAAAAGTGCCGCGACGAAGCTCTCCTTGTCGAACGGCTTAATGTCTTCTATATGCTCCCCTACTCCTATGAATCGTACGGGGATTCCGAACTGGTCGCTTACACCAACCACTACGCCACCCTTTGCGGTGCCGTCCAGCTTTGTGACAACCAGGCCGGTGATGTCGGTGGCGCGGGCGAACTCCTTGGCCTGCGCAAAGGCGTTCTGGCCGGTACTGGCATCCAGCACCAGCAGCACCTCATGGGGCCCGTCGGGCACCACCTTGCGCACGGCGTTGCGAATCTTGGTCAGCTCGTTCATGAGGTCGGTACGGTTGTGCAGGCGACCGGCGGTATCTATAAGCACCACGTCCGCATCCCTGGCCACAGCTGCCTTCGCTGTGTCGTATGCCACGGCAGCGGGGTCCGACCCCATCTGCTGCTTCACTATATCCACCCCGGCCCTTTCGGCCCAGATGTCCAACTGGTCCACTGCGGCGGCGCGGAAGGTGTCGGCAGCACCCAGGAGCACCTTCTTGCCCTGATTCTTCCAATAGTAAGCCAGCTTGCCGATAGTGGTGGTCTTCCCCACCCCGTTCACACCGACTACCAGGATAATGTGGGGATGGCCTTTCAGTTCGGGGCCGGCCGGAGTATCCGGTATGAGGGCGGAGATTTCCTCGCGCAGCATGCCTCGGAGCTCCTCCTGGCTCATATACTTGTCCCGGTCCACCCTCTCCTCAAGATTGTTTATGACCTTGAGGGTAGTATCCACTCCCATGTCGGATTCCACCAGGGCCTCCTCAATGGCGTCGAGCGTGTCGTCGTCAACTCTGGAGCGCCCGGCAATGGCCCTGCCTATCTTCTGAAAGAAACTGAATGCCATAACTTACAAATGTACCGATTTTTTAGAATAATTGCAAAAAGTGTGCATCCCAGTCGGGGTCTGTCCGGGTTTTGGTTAAAAGCCGCACGGCGCAGAGTAGCCGGAGGCAGAGCCTCTGGGGGACGTGCCCCCCCCAGGGCACGGGCAGGGGGCGGGGCCCGCAGAGACAACGTTTTGGTCCCGGGAACGGCAGAAAACGGCCATTGGGGCCCAAAAGAGCCCAAAAACGGTCCCGGGAACGGCAGAAAACGTCCGTTGGGGCCCAAAAGAGCCCCAAAACGGTCCCGGGAACGGCAGAAAACGGCCATCGGGGCCCAAAAGTACCCAAAAACGGGCCCGGGAAAAAAGAAAACGTCCGGTCGGATAAACCGGCCGGACGTTAATCCATAGAACTAAAACTTACTTCTTGTTTGCGAAGAAGTCTTTTGCCTTCTCGGCTTCCACCAGCTGCTCAGTGAAAACATAAGCGCCGGTCTTGGGGGATTTCTCCATACGGATGCACTTGACCATGCTCTTGGCACCGGCCTTGGCAGCGAAGGTTGCAACGGCTTTCTTTGCCATAATCTAATCTCCTATAACTTATTTGATTTCACGGTGAACAGTGACCTTCTTCAGGTAAGGGTTGTATTTCTTACGCTCCAGACGGTCGGGGGTGTTCTTCTTGTTCTTGGTAGTGATGTAGCGGGAAATGCCCGGTACTCCGGAAGCTTTCTGCTCTGTGCACTCGAGGATGACCTGCACCCTGTTTCCTTTTGCTTTCTTTGCCATAATCGTAAAAATTAAACAAGGTTAATAAGTCCTTTCTTCTGAGCGTCGCGAAGCGTAGCCTCGAGACCGTTCTTCTCAATGATCCTCATGCCCTTGCAGGACACTTTGAGGGTGATGTACCTCTGCTCTTCCTCGCTCCAGAACCTCTTGTTCTTGAGGTTGAGGGAGAAGTCGCGCTTGGTGCGGAGCTTGGAATGGGCAACATTGTTGCCTTTCATTCTCTTTCTTCCTGTCACTTGACAAACTTTTGCCATAATTATCTGTTTTTTAATTGTTTTCTAAAACGGGTCTACAGAAACTTGAAGAATCTGCGCCACCTTATGTTCTTAGGGAATTGCCGTCCCTCATCGGTGGAGAGCCAAATCACTGCCGGACGTCCGACTATATGATCTTCAGGAACGAAACCCCAGTACCTTGAGTCCAGGGAATTGTGCCTGTTGTCTCCCATCATGAAATAATAATCCTGCTGGAAAGTATATGAACCTGCGGAAAGCGCCTCTTCTACGCTGGAGTGCTCATAATCACGAATGATACGTTCGTAGAGCGGCAGAGTGGTTTCCGTAATCTCCACAGTCGCACCCTTGCGGGGGATCCACAGGGGGCCGAAGGAGTCGCGGGACCAGCTGTAAAGGGGCGAGAAAGGGAAAATCTCACGCCAGTCGGCAGATTCTGTCTGCAGAACCGGCTCCACGCTGACCACATTCTTCATGCCCTTGACCTGCTCCAGCATCTCTGCAGTAAGGGGCAGTTCCGGATAGCCGGGGAGGGAGGAAGAGAAACGCAGTTCGCTCACGTTAAGCCCCAGCTGGTCCACCATCTTGGGATTGAGTTCCCTGCCGGTCGTTACCACCCTGTAGCTCAACTGGATGCCGGGCCATACGGTCTGCTGCTCCCCATTCACCCACACGAGGCCGTCGCGGACTTCCAGGGTATCTCCCGGAGTAGCCACGCAACGCTTGACGTAGTGGTCTTTCTTATCCATGGGCCGCACGAGCACGGGACCGAGCGCAGCGACTGCTGCATCGCGCCCCATATAACGTACGACGGCATGATAATCCTCAACCGGAGCTTTGGTAAGAACCGTATCCCCGTTGGGGAAGCCGAACACCACGCAGTCTCCCTTGCGAACCTTCCTGAATCCCGGCAGGCGCTTGTACTTCCACTGGACGGAAGTGGAGTAAGACTCACTGCGTCCAATGACGTTGTGCGTGAAGGGGATGGTCAGAGGGGTCATGGGAAGACGTGCGCCGTAGGTCAGCTTGCTGACGAACAGATGGTCTCCTGTATAGAGACTGCTTTCCATGGAAGAGGAAGGGATCTTGAAGCTCTGGAACCAGAATACGTTGATGAGCGTGACCACCACCACTGCGAACAGTATGGCGTCCACCCAGTCAAGCAGCCAGTTCAGGAACTTGCTCTTGGTCCTTATCTTCTTCCTCGGGCTCACTTATATACTATTTTACAGAATTGATGATAGCTTCGAACGCCTGGGGATTGTTCATTGCCAGGTCGGCGAGCACCTTGCGGTTGAGGCCGATGTTCTGAGCGCCGAGCTTGCCCATGAACTGGGAATAGGACATTCCGTACTGACGGGCGGCTGCGTTGATACGCTGTATCCAGAGGGCGCGGAAATTGCGCTTCTTGGCCCTGCGGTCACGATAAGCGTAGGTGAGACCTTTCTCGTAGGTGTTCTTTGCTACTGTCCAGACATTTTTGCGAGACAGGAAATTACCGCGGGTTCTCTTGAGAATCTTCTTGCGGCGTGCGCGTGAAGCGACTGAGTTAACTGATCTAGGCATAATTCAATACTTTTAGAGAACCAACATTTCCTTTACTCTCACCAGGTCGGCCTTCTCCAGAAGGGCGAAGTGGTCGAGATTTCTTTTACGCTTTTTGGTCTTCTTGGTGAGGATGTGGCTGTGGTAAGCATGCTTCCTCTTGATCTTTCCCGATCCGGTAAGCGTGAAACGCTTTTTGGCACCGGAGTTGGTTTTAAGCTTTGCCATTGTTTTAAAAATTTAAATAATAGTTAATATTTAAACTGTCGGCCGGAGCCGGCAGTTCCGTTATTTCTTTTTCAGCGGGGCCAGCATCATGGTCATGCGCTTGCCTTCCAGCGTAGGCATGTTCTCCGCACGTCCGTAGGGCTCGAGCTCCACCGCAAAACGGAGAAGCTGCTTTTCGCCCTGCTCTGCGAACATGATGGACCGGCCGCGGAAGAATATGGACGCCTTGACCTTGGAGCCTTCCTGCAGGAACTCCTGCGCATGCTTGAGTTTGAACTGGAAGTCGTGCTCATCGGTATTGGGGCCGAAACGTATTTCCTTGATGACCACCTTTGCGGCGTTGGACTTCATCTCCTTGGCTTTCTTGCGCTGCTGGTACAGGTACTTCTGGTAATCCAGAATCTTGCACACGGGCGGATCTGCCTTGGCGCTGATTTCCACCAGGTCGAGCTCAAGCTGGTCAGCCAGCTCCATCGCCTTTGCGATGGGCCAGATGCCGGGTTCGGGGATATTGTCTCCCACGAGACGCACCTGCGGAGCAGTAATCTGCCCGTTGATGTTGAGTTCGTTCTCGTCCTTCTTCTGACCGCGGGGGTCCGGACGGCGACCGCCAGGTTTGTAGGTCGGCTTGGGTCTGTATGGTCCTGCCATCAAGCTAATTCTTCAGCTACCGCTGTTTTAATGTACTCTATAAACTGTTCAACGTTCATGGCACCCTGATCGACACCTTCCCTTCTCACGGAGACGGTGCCATCAGTTGCCTCTTTTTCACCGACAATCGCAATCACAGGCACGCGTAGCAGGGATATCTCACGAATCCTCTTGCCCAGTGTCTCGTTACGAGAGTCTATGGAGGCGCGAATATCGGAATTTTTCAGCAATTCGCAAACTTTTTCTGCATAATCTGCATATTTTTCGCTGATTGGCAGCACTTTGACCTGCTCGGGCGAGAGCCATACGGGCAGATGTCCGGCGGTGTGCTCAAGCACCACGGCGGTGAAACGCTCAAGCGAGCCGAAAGGTGCGCGGTGGATCATGACGGGGCGCTGCTTGCTGCCGTCCGCATCGGTAAACTCAAGTTCGAAGCGCTCAGGCAGGTTGTAATCTACCTGAATGGTGCCGAGCTGCCACTTGCGGCCGATGGCGTCCTTGACCATGAAGTCCAGCTTGGGGCCGTAGAAAGCGGCTTCTCCGAGCTCGACCACAGTCTTGAGGCCCTTCTTCTCAGCCGCCTCGATGATAGCCTTCTCAGCCATCTCCCAGTGCTCGTCGGAGCCGATGTACTTTTCCGTATTCTTGGGGTCGCGCAGGGAAATCTGGGCCATGTAGTCCGTCATCTTGAGGGTCTTGAAGACGTAGAGGATGAGGTCGATAACCTTTTCGAATTCCTCCTGCAGCTGGTCGGGACGGCAGAACAGGTGGGCGTCGTCCTGGGTGAAACCGCGAACGCGGGTAAGTCCGTGGAGCTCACCGCTCTGCTCGTAACGGTACACGGTGCCGAACTCCGCAAAACGGAGAGGCAGGTCGCGGTAGGAGCGGGGGGCGCTGCGGAAAATCTCGCAGTGATGAGGGCAGTTCATGGGTTTGAGCATGTACTCCTCACCCTCCTGGGGGGTATGTATGGGCTGGAAGGAATCCTTTCCGTACTTGGCATAGTGGCCGGAAGTAACATAGAGTTCCTTGCTTCCGATATGCGGGGTTACGACGGGCAGGTAGCCCAGCTCCGCCTGCTTGACACGGAGGAAGTTCTCCAGGATGTTGCGCATGACGGCGCCGCGGGGCAGCCACAGAGGCAATCCGAGGCCAACGCGCCCGGAGAAGGTAAACAGTTCCATTTCCTTGCCCAGCTTGCGGTGGTCGCGCTTCTTGGCCTCTTCCACCATCACCAGATACTCGTCCAGCATGCTCTTCTTGGGGAAGGTAACGCCGTAGATGCGGGTAAGCTGCTGGCGGTTCTGGTCGCCTTTCCAGTATGCTCCTGCTATAGCGGTGAGTTTCACCGCTTTGATATCGTCCACATGCTTTACGTGAGGACCGCGGCAAAGGTCTGTAAAGCAACCGTTCTTATAAAATGTGATGGTTCCGTCCTCGAGGTCATGGATAAGCTCCACCTTGTAGGGATCACCCTTTTCAGTGAAGTACTTGAGAGCGTCGGCCTTGGAGACCTCGCTGCGCTCGAAAGTCTCCTTGGAGCGCGCCAGCTCTATCATTTTATCCTCAATCTTCTTGAGATCCGCCTCGCTGATCTGCGCGTCGCCCAGGTCCACGTCGTAGTAGAATCCAGTTTCCACGGCAGGTCCTACGCCGAACTTGACGCCCGGGTACAGGGCCTCCAGGGCCTCTGCCATAAGGTGCGCAGAAGAATGCCAGAAGATGTGTTTTGCCTCGTCATCGTCCCAGGGACGGATGGTGCCATCTGTAAATGCTATTGTCAACATACAATTGTTTTATTATGCAGTCTGCAAAGTTACAAAAAATATCTATATTTGTGTTATGAAAGACAATGAGTTCGTAACAAAAAGCCTGTGGAACGAGGCCGCCCGCAGCGGGCTCGTACTGGGTCTGGTTTCCATAGTTTACATGGTTTGTACAGCCCTCATGGGCAAGATCAACGCTTCCGGTGCCGGAGCCGCCGTTGTCAATGTGGCGGGCATACTTCTATGGGTGGCAAAGCTCTATGCCTGCATACGCCTGATGAAGTACTTCATGCAGAAGTATGCCGATGGCAACGAAGGAATCACAAACCACCAGAGCTTCCGCTTCGGGACCGCCACCGCCCTCCTTTCCGCCCTGCTGTATGCCGGCTTCAGCCTGGCGTGGGCGCTCTTCATCCAGCCGGATATGTTCGCCGAATCCATGGACGCAGCCATGCAGATGTATGAGGGCATGTTCACGGAAGACCAGATGGAAAGCTTGACGGAACTGGCGCCGCGCATGCCTACGATTACCTTCTTCATAAACCTGGTCTGGTGCTGGCTTTTCGGTACCATCCTGGCGACCATCTTCTCCCGCAATATCCCGTCACGCAACCCGTTCAACCAGCCTGCCGGCCCTGACAATCAATAACTTATGGATATATCAGTAATAGTTCCCCTGCTCAATGAGCGCGAGTCCCTGCCGGAGCTCCGCGAACGTATAGCGGAAGTCATGCAGGAGCACGGCTGGAGCTACGAGATACTGTTTATAGACGACGGCAGCACCGACGGCTCGTGGGAATGCATACGGGATCTTTCAGCATCCTTCCCCAACGTGCACGGAGTCCGCTTCCGCCGCAATTACGGCAAATCGGCCGCCCTGTACTGCGGATTCGCGCGCGCCCGGGGCGACGTGGTCGTGACCATGGACGCCGACCTTCAGGACGACCCTGCCGAGATTCCGGAAATGCACCGCATGATAACGGAAGAGGGATACGACCTGGTAAGCGGCTGGAAGAAGCACCGTAAGGACAATGCCATAACCAAGAATCTCCCATCCCGCCTGTACAACTGCACTGCCCGGCGCATCACCGGAATCAAGCTGCATGACATGAACTGCGGACTCAAGGCCTACCGCAACGAAGTGGTAAAAAGTGTGGAAGTCTATGGCGAGATGCACCGATATATCCCCTATCTGGCCAAGAACGCCGGATTCTCCAGGATAGGCGAGAAGGAAGTTCATCACGAAAAACGCAAATACGGCAAGAGCAAATTCGGTCTGGAGCGCTTCGTAAACGGCTTCCTGGACCTGCAGAGCCTGTGGTTCCTGAGCACTTTCGGGAAAAAGCCCATGCACTTCTTCGGCACCACAGGTCTGCTGATGTTCCTGGCCGGATTCGTGATGACAGTGTGGATAATCGTGGAGAAGCTGGTGAACCAGGCGCAAGGGCTCAAGTTCCGCGCAGTCACTGACCAGCCCTTGTTCTACCTGGCCCTGCTGGCGGTAGTGCTGGGCGTGATGCTGTTCCTGGCGGGCCTGCTGGGAGAGATGATAGCCCGTTCCGCCCCGGAACGTAACAAGTACAACATAAAAGAAGAACTATGACCATAGGTATCTGCAACGACCACGCCGGCGTGGAGTACAAGTTCAAGCTGATAAAATACCTTGAGGGCAAGGGTCACAAGGTGGTGAACTTCGGCACCGACACTGAAGATTCCTGCGACTATGCAGACTTCGCCCATCCCCTGGCCGTCGCCGTGGAAAAGGGAGAAGTAGACAAGGGTATCGCCATCTGCGGCACCGGCAACGGAATGGCCATCACCCTCAACAAGCACCAGGGCATTCGTGCCGGGCTTGCCTGGAACACCGCCATCGCACATCTGGTAAAGGAGCACAACCTGGCTAACGTGCTGGTGGTGCCGGCCCGTTTTGCGAGCTACCGCATGGTGGTAAGCATGGTGCGGGAATGGATGGTGACCGAATTCGCCGGCGGCAGGCATGCTCGCCGCATTGAAAAGATTCCTGTAAGGTAGATTCTTCGTCACTGCGTTCCTCAGAATGACAGGGTTATCCCGCGACATCGCCGACTACCCCGACGGCATAGTGCTGCCGGTGGATAAGCCGTACCGATGGACCTCCGCCGACCTCGTGCGCAAGATAAAATGGGCTGCGTGCCGGCACTTCGGAAAGAAGAACCTGAAGGTGGGGCACGCCGGCACCCTGGACCCGCTGGCCACCGGCATACTGCTGGTCTGCATCGGGCCCGCAACACGCCGGGCGGAGGAATTGCAAGCGTCTGAAAAACAGTACCTTGCCGGAGTGTGCTTCGGCGCCGTCACCCCCTCCTACGACCTGGAGAAGCCGATAGACAGAATCTGCCCGCTGGAAGGCGTTACAGAGGCCTCCGTCAAGGCGGTTCTGCCCGGATTCGTCGGCGAGCAGCGGCAGGTCGCTCCGCTTTTCAGCGCCAAATCGGTAGACGGAGTGAGGGCCTACGAAACCGCACGCCGCCTGCTCAGGGAGGCCCAGGCACGGGGCGAATCCTTCGACCCTGGGGACGTGCTTCAATCGTCACTCATCAATATCTACGGACTGGAGCTGCTCCGCTTCGACGAGCGCTTCGACGCTCCGGATCCGGTTCCGGCCACGGAAGGCCGCGGCCGCATCAACGTTGCCGACGTCCGTGACGCAACCCTAAAGCACGCATTGATAAGGGTCGACTGCTCAAAGGGCACCTACATACGCGCCCTTGCCAGGGACCTGGGAGAGGCTCTCGACAGCGGAGCCTTTCTGGATTCGCTGCGCCGCACCCGCAACGGAGGATACGACATCTCGGAGGCCCTCAGCCTGGAACAGACAATGGAATTATTTGACACACAATAAATTATGAATATCAAGATAGTCGCGCTTGCAGCATTGGCGATATGCTCCTGCACACAGTTCAGCAAGGATCAGGAAAGATACGGGCTAGTAACCCCCGCCCGCTCTGTCACCCTGCAGTCCGACAGCCTGGAAAAGCCTTATACCGCCCGCTTCAACCGCCGCGGACAGCTGGAATGCGTAGAGACGCGTAATTTCGACGGAAGCTTCCGTTTCCGCGAAGATTACCGATATAACGACAAGCACGAGCTGGAAGAGATTCTCGGTACCAATTCTGACGGAGACATTGAAATCCGCTACGAGTATGAGATGGACGGCGAGTTCGTGGCCGAATGCCGCGAGTACGGCATGAACAACCAGGAGATGATACGCTGGGTGCATGCCAACGACGGAAAGCACATTATCAATTCCGAGTACTACAACGAAGGCGAACTGCAATTCATTATAGACAAGACCTTTACGGACAGCAGCTACGTAGAGGTATCCCATTCGGAGGAAGGGGAACTGATTGGAAGCGCCCAGGTCCTGTTCCTCGGCAAAGAGACCAAGCCCAGGCACATACTCACCGATGAGCTGGACATACAGATAGAGTACAACGACAAAGGCCTGCCCGTCATGAGCAGCGGCGCAGTGCTCAACTCCCTGGGCGGAATGGAATGGGTGCCGGACCTGGATATCCACCCCGCAAGGTATTACAGCTACGAATACGACAGACACGGCAACTGGATACTCCGCACCGAAAAGGTGCACCCGGACAGCAGCGCCTGCGCCGTTCTCCACAGGTCCATCAAGTACTGAAACGCCATGGGAAAGAGCCTGAAAATCAAAGCTGTCTGGGCTTTGCTGCTGATTGCTGCAGCATGCGCACCCATAATAGATCCGACTCCGTCAGGAGACAATAATAAGCTAAAGCCTACCGGCAAGTCGGTGACCACATATATGTCCCTGCATGTGACGGACAACCGAACTTCCTACCGCAAGATGGCCCTGATATCAGACCAGGGGCGTACTGCTCTCGAAAGCCATAAGGCAAATAGCCTTGAGGCGGTGCGTACCGCAATAGCACAGGGACTTGAATTCGTGCGTATAGACGTCCGGAGAAGCGGAAACGAGAGTTACTGCACCGACCACCTTTCAGTTGACGAAGAGTACCCCACCCTTGAAGAAATGCTGACCGAATGCCGCGGTAAGATTTTCGTGGTCATGGATGCCTCACACAGCCTTCATATCCCCAATACTTGCGCCCTCATAGACAGCCTGGCCGTGCAGGACGAGATTGTCTTCTGTATGGGCAGCCTGGGAGGTCCGGCAGATGACCAACAAGCCAGCGACGGATGGCGCAACTATCTGGGATTCAGTTCCAGGCTGGATAAGGTCACACCACTTTTCGACGCATCCTGCAAAGAGGCTATAGATTTTATCGAAAGTTGCGACCTGCCAACAGTGGTTACTTTCAGATTGAGCGAATCATCCCTCGCCAGTTATTGCCACAGTTCCGGCTTCGCCGTCATGACGGACATATCTGCCGCAGATGCTGCTATAACAGAAGGCGACAACTCTGCACTGCTGCAGGCTGCCGCCCTCAAATCCGACCTTGTGTGTACCGGCGTAGCCGACAGTGACAAGGTCACCTCATTCTTGTCCAGCCATAACCTGAACAAATAGTTACTTGTCGTAACTCTTGTAGTCCGTGGTCAGCTCCGAGCACTTGTAGGTGTTGACCTGGGACGGGTTGGTGGGTATGGTCTGGATGGCCCTGACCTCCCAGCCCGTCATGTCAGCGGGAGCTACGCCCTTGGGTTTGAAGTACCAGTAGTGGCTGGCGGTATGGTTGATATAGGTGTCGGTGGTCTTCCCTTTCTCGTTGTACCAGAAAGCACATACAGGTATGTTGGACAGGCCTCCGTCCGCCCTGCGGATGAAGTCGCCTATCTTGGCTCCGTTCTGCCACATTTCCAGCTTCCAGTTCAGCTTGTCGTCGTTGAACACTTCGGCCACGAAGCAATCCTTGGCCTCGGCAAAACCTATCGCCTTGCAACTCAGATAGGTATTGGCTGAATTGTACCACTGATACTTATAGCCCTTGGTTCCGCTGTAAATCTGATTGCCGTCATAAACGCGCAGCTGATAGTCTTCGGCCTTATTGGAGCCCTTCATGAGCCAGTTTGTCACGGTGTTGCCTTTGACCGAATAAATGGTATATCCGTTGGGACCGCCGGTAACGTTGCAGTCGGAAGCCCACCAGGCTCCGCAAGCGGCACCGTGGATATGCTCATACACATAGCCCCCGCCCTTGCAAATCACTCCGGTATGAAGGTAATTCTGCTGGTAGTGGGTGTGCCCTATCATGATATGGAACTCCTTGAACTCTTTCATAAGGTCCAAAAAATCCTGATAGTGCTTGCTCCAGTTGACTGAGTTGCCCTTTTCCTTGGCTCCGGCACGCAGAGGGATGTGAAGGCACAGGAAACCCACTTTCTGGTCTTTGTTCTCCACATTCGCAATGTCCTGTTTGAACCACTTGTACTGGTCGTCGGTAAAGCCGGCCTCATAATTCCAGGTATAACCGTTACTCTTTCCGGAAGTGGCTCTGCTGGTAACAGGAATGTCATCCATGGAAATGATGTGGGCGTTGCCTCGGTCGAAAGAGTAGTCGGTAGGGCCGAACACCTTGACGAATTCAAGTGTAGAGTTGTAGTCGTCCAAAACATCATCGGCGGTATCAGAAGACTTGGAATTATGGTCGTGATTGCCAATCGTCTGATAGAAAGGCACATAGCGCCCCTTGTCATCTTGCACGTTGGACATGGCGTTTGCCAGCAGGTTCCACATATCGTTGCTGTCGTGGATGATGTCGCCCAACGTCATTGCATAGCAATTGGGATACTTGGAAGAGGTAGCCTTGATGTCCTTGATGGTCTCCGTCTTGTACCTCGCGACCTCGGATGCGACACTGCACTGAGGGTCGCCTATCATGAGGAGAGTGAACTCGGTCTCAGGGGCGGCAAGAGGTTTGAGCACGAAATCGGCACGATACTTTTTGGTAGCTTCCATGATACCCGGGCTGTAGAAAACGGGCAGGTGGGTACTGGGATCCAGAGCCACTTCGTATGCGGCGGGCAAAGTGTAATAGACTTTGCGGCAGCGGCTGTCGCGAGCCATCTGGTACACACCGTTTGCATCCGTCTTGACGAAGTTGTACCCGTCGGTGACAGGCACTCCGGCAATTCCCTTTCCGGTCTTGGAATCCTTGATTATTCCGGCAACGGTGGATGCGGGATCAATTGCCGTTCCGTTGATAGTAGCGTCTTTCAGATCTGAGAGGGTAGAAACTGCGTCGGTGCCCTCCGGATTGGTAGGATTGCAGGCAGCAACCCCCACGAGGAGGGTTGCCGCTGCAAATAGATAGATTAACTTTTTCATCATTTTGTTTACCAACCGAAGTTCTGGCCAAGGTTGGGGTTAATGGTAGTGGCTGTCTGCGGTATGGGACGGACATACATCTTGTCCATCCAGTGCAGGTTGTACACATAAATAAGGAATCCGTGATCGCCGTCGCTGAGATACCAGTCGGTGTTAACCGCCTCACTCCTGGGCTTCACAGGGTAACAGGTGGTGTTGTTCTTGTCTCCCTTGCTTGCCTTGCCGATGGTGTACTTCAAGCCTTCGAACATGAAACCGTCAGATACGTCGGAAGCAGACAGGTAAATGCCGCGCCAGCCACCGTAGCCTGCGATTGCACGACGGGGAATCAGGTCGCACTGGCCGTAACGGTAGAGGTCGTTCTGACGAAGTTCGCTCTCGAAAGTGAGCTCGGTAACCCTTTCACGTCGTATCTCCAAAGCCACGGCCTCGTTACCCTCAGTCAAGTGCTGATTTGCAAGCCCGCTGGTGTAGTAGGTCTTGAGCCAGGGATCGGATACTGTGGGAACACCTGTATTGGTAACTCCTGCGCGGGCACGCAGCGCACCCACGGTGAGGTTCCACACATCAGCATCCATCTTGCCCTGCTCATTCATGGCCTCTGCATAGTTGAGGAGAACCTCAGCATAGCGCACGATGGGGATACTGTTCTCGTCCAGGGAGTTCTGGAAGTGGGAGTTGTCAGGTATGCTCCACTTGACAATTTGGTAACCGGTCTTGCAGAAGGTAAAGTCTATCTGCTCGTTAGCCTTCTCGCCGGACATCTCGATTTGATGACCGGGGCCGAGAACGGTGGCAGCCAAACGTGGATCCCTGTCCTTGAATTCCTTCGTGATAGGCAGCATCTCCTGGTCGTCGGTTATGGCTGTACCGTTGGCATTCAGGAAGTGACGGACCAGATCCTTGGTGCCTGAGTACTGCTGGCCGAGAGTGGATGAATGGAAATAACGGGTGTAGCTGTGGCGCCCGTTAAGATCGGAAGAGAAATGACGGCCCCATATAACCTCGTCCGAGTTCAGGTCATTGCTGAGGAACAGTTGGGCGTAGTTGTCTGACAGTTTGAATTTTCCACCGTCTATGACAACCTTTGCGCACTGCTCGGCAAGAGCCAGGATCTCCTGGGGACTTTCGTACTGGTTGGTCCATGCCTGACCCGTAGCGGGATTGTAAGCGTGGTTCAGGCGGAATGTGGCCTCATAGAGGAAAATCCTGGAAGCGTAGGCGTTGGCGAGCCACTTGTTCACCCTGGAACGGCTGACCTCAAGGGTCTCATCGCAATTTTCGCACGCGAAGAGCAAATCTTCCGCAACTTTATGGAAGACATACTCGCGGTCGTCACGGCCGGCATAGAGTATCTCGTCGTCCGGTTGAAGGTACTTGTCTACCCAGGGGACATTGGAGAAGGTCTTGATCTTGGTCCAGTAGTTATATGCCCTCCAGAAACGTGCGACTCCCTCGTAATGGTTGTACACTGCTTCTGAAACGGCGTCCTTACAGCGTACCATGTTTTCCAACATATAGTTGGTACGGCGCAGGAAAGACCAGTTGCCCGACGACCACCCGGTCTGTTTGTCATCGCCCCAGATAACGTCGGCACGGAAGTAGTCCGTGCTCGTCTTTGTGGCGATAAGGTCGTTGTAGGCGTCTCCGCCAGCGGTCTCGGTATAGTCGGGCAGATAGCTGTTGACCATACCGTTGGCGTACATTTCAAGCTCTGCCTCTGAACCGAAGTAGGTCTCGGCGCTGAACTCGTTTATAGGTTCCCTCGTGAGGAATTCCTTGATGCTGCATGAGGACAGGCTGAAGACTGTTGCAATAACAGCAGATGCGTATATAATCTTTTTCATAGCGCAATTACTTAATGATACAAACAGCAACACGGTTCTCGGAAGCAGGAGCGGAAGCATCCCTGTCGCCGCCTGCACCATGGCAGGTGATACGGTTGGCAGCGATACCGGCCTTGACCAGCAGATCGGCGACTGCCTTGGCACGCTCCTCGGAGAGTACGCTGTTGATTTCAGGAGTACCGGTACCGGAATCGGCGTAGCCGGTAACAACCATCCTGGCATCAGGATTGTCGTTGAGTATCTGGCAGATACGGCCAATCTTAACAGCTTCTTCAGGAAGGATTTCAGCCTTGTTGATAACGAAGTAGAGCATATCTGTGTATTCGCCCTTGAGCGTAGACACAGGAACCTCAACCTTCTTCTCAACCACTTTCTCCACCTCCACTATCTTCTCGACCTCCTTCACGACTTCCTTGATAACCTCCTTGACCTCAGGCTCGTAAGTGCGCTTGGCAACTCCGGAAGCAGCGGCAGGAGTGAGGTAGCCGGCGCCTGAAGATGCAACCTGGGTTGCAACGCCGCCGAATACCACCTGGAGTCCGAAGGTGAAGGTCTTGAGCATAGGATAACTGTATCCGTCACCCACACCGCTAAGACCGTACTCCTTGTAAGAGTCGAAGTCGCTATCACCTGTTGCGATAACCTCAGGATCGAACATACTGGTGTACTTGAACATAGGCGACCAGGTCCAGAGATTCTCCATGGAGCAGTATATCCTGGCGTTCTGCAGACCAATCTTGTTGATAACCTTGGTGGGGATGGAATAGTCCAATGTGAGGTTCTTCAAACGGATGTAGGCCGCATTCTGCAGGTAATAGTCGTTCTCCACGGTGAGAGGACCTACGTTACGGTTGGCGCAATAGCCCACGCGGCGGGTCCAATAAGGATTGGCGTCGGCATTGGTAACTGTCCAGTTGTAACCGTTGCTCGCGTCACCGTAATCGATGTGCACGTAATTGTCGCCGGTCTGGTTCTTCATAAGGAAGGAATACGGACGGTTGTACATACCGTAGAAGTATGCAGACTCGACGGCAGGATACCAGTCACGCTGTCCGACGCCCTGGAAGAACACGCTCACGCCGAATCCGTTCCACTTCAAATCCAGGTTGATACCGTACTGGTAGCGGGGAATAACGTTACCTATGACGTCCAGGTCTCCGTGATCCTCGACTGTCTGCTTGCCGTAACCTATGGTACCGTCACCGTTCATATCTATGAAACGGAGGTCTCCGGCGTAGGCGCGGAAGTTGGAACCGTTCTTGTGATAAGGGTCGGTAGCCCAGTTGTTGGCGTCGTCGTTGGAGAGGAAGTAACCGTTGGTATGGAAGCCCCAGATTTCTCCGAGTTCCTTACCCTCGTAGTAACCGAGACAGAGGTGGTTCTCGGTCTCATATTTGGTAACCCAGGTGCGGGTATCCCAGACGCTGCCCTTCAGGCTGTAAATGAAGTCTTTACCGCCGAGCTTGAAGGAGTCTCTCCATGACAGGGTAGCTTCCCAGCCCTTGGTCTGCAGGGCGGCGTAGTTACCCTTGGGCGAAGAAGCACCGTACAGCGCGGGGATTTCAGGTCCGGAAGTGATAAGGTCCGTAGTGTTGCGGATGTAGTAGTCTCCGGAGAACGACAGACGGTTGCGGAAGAAGTCTGCATCCAGACCCACGTCGTAGGTCGTCACCGTCTCCCAGGTAAGGGATGAAGGGATAACCGCCGGCTGAGTGGTGTAGTTGACCTTGGAACCTCCGATGAGCACGCTGCTCTTGGATACTCCAATGGTCTCGAGGAAAGTATACGGAGAAACTGTACCGTTGCCCAGTGAACCGTAGTTGGCGCGCAGCTTGAAGTTGTCGAGCCAGCTGCGGCTCCACTTCATCCAGGGCTCCTCAGAGACTCTCCATCCAATTGAACCTGAAGGGAAGAAGCCCCACTGGCTGCTGGTCGGGAACTTGGAACTGCCGTCGTAACGGGCGGAGACCTCAAAGATGTAGCGTTTGAGCAGGGTGTAGTTGGCTCGGCCGAAGAAGCCGATGATACCATAGCTGCTGTCGTTCTGCTCAACCGTCATGTCGCCGTCGAAGAGTTCGAAGGATACATACTTGTCCGGATAGAGCATTCCCTTGCGCTGAAGGTAGAAACGGTTGTACTGGTAATTCTCTATATTCCAGCCACCCACCACATTGAGGTCGTGATTCTCGCCGAGTTTAGGAGTCCAGGTACCAACGACGTTAGCAGTGATGTAGTCGGTATTGTAATTCCAGCGGGATTTGTAGGAACCCTCCTGGGTTACGTAATAGGTGGGAGTTGCCGTGGAATAATAAGTCAGAGGCGCACGGTAGCGTTCACGGTCGCGGCGAATGGCCTTGTAAGAGAAATCTCCGCGAACCTTCAAGACGTTCTTGATGATATCCAAGGTGATACCGGTGGCCGTGACAAGGGTGAGGTTCTGGTCGCTCTGGCCGGTATTGCCCTCGATGAATGAGGCGAAACCGGTCTTGTTGGCAGGCAGGGTGTAGGTACCATCCTCATTGTAAGGAACCGCCAGAGGGGTTCCGTGCTGGTCCAGCTGCTTACCCAGAACAGAGCTGGTGGTGAACATCGGCTGCTTCTGGTTGCTGCGGAACACGGATGTATTGTTGTCTACGGACAGCCATTCGTTGATCTGCATCTTGGCCTTGCCGCGGAGGTTGAAGGTATTGTACTCCTCTTCGCCGATCTTGTAAATACTGCCCTGGTTGTAATAGCGCCCGGTAAGGCTGTAAGACAGTCTCTTGGACGAACCGCGCATGCTGATATCGTGGGTGGTCGATGTGCTTGTACGGTTGTAGAATTTTTCTATCCAGTTGGTGTTGCCGTTATAGAGATACTGCTTGTTCTTGCCAAGTCCTATGTAGTCGCTGTGCTCCAGGCCCTCCGCCTCAGCGGCACGGATTTCACGGATTGCAGTAAGATAGTCGGTACCGCTCATGGCGACGTCCAGGGTATTGATGGTGGTAGGAACCTTTCCGGAAGCGCCTGGCACTGCAGCGTCAGCTCCGTAGAACTCATAGAATGCCTCCAGCCACTCCAGACCGTCGGTCACTATGTTGTCCTCCCACATGATGGCCCTTTGGTTGATGGAGTATGAGCCGTTGTAAGATACCGTAAACTTATCATCCTTGGCATTCTTGGTGGTCACGAGGATAACGCCGTAGGCAGCCTTGGCTCCGTATATGGCGGCCGAAGATGCATCCTTCAGCACAGCTACGGTCTCGATGTCGGCAGGGTTCACGGTTGACAGGCTTCCTTCTACGCCGTCAATGAGCACGAGGGCGGAACCGCCGTTACCGATGCTGTGCGAAGAACCTGAAGCCGAAGAGTTGAAGTTGGTTCTGGAGTAGTAGGAAGTGGCGTTGCCGCGCACATAGATATTACCTGAGTGGGATGCCTTACCGTCGGTCTGGATAATGTTCAAACCGGCAACCTGACCCTGAAGGGAACGGGTGACGTTTGCATTGGGGCGGTCTTCGATGGCCTCGCCGGAAAGGTTCTCCACGGAACCCACCAGCTGTGTTTTCTTCAAAGTACCGTAACCCACGACGACGGTGGCCTCAAGGAGCTCCGCATCATCGGCAAGCACAAAATCGATTTTGGCGCGACCGTTGACGGGTATCTCCTGCGTCTTGTAGCCGAAGAGCTGGCAGATGAGCACATCATCGCTCTTGGCCTTGATGGAATAGCTGCCGTCCGCATTGGTCATGGATCCGGTGGTTCCGCCTTTTATCATGACGGCCGCTCCGACCACGGGTTCGTTGTACGAATCCCGGACGACACCTGATACGACAGAAGTCTGAGCAAAGACGCCTGCCCAGGCGAAGAGGGCGATGAGCGTCAGTGCAAAACTCCTAGGAATAGTGATTTTCATCATAAATGGTCCTTTGTAATTAGTATTGTTCGGTGCAAGCCAGGACGCTTTGTGCTGAAAATCAGATGTTTTTAAGGTTGGTTAAATAATTTGGTTGTTTGGTTATTAAAAATTTTTAATATGTTGTTTCGCTGTGTTTCACTTTTTCATTACAAATATAATATTTTTTTACTTCTCGCGCGCGCATTTCAACATTTCTTTTATATATTTGTAATCGCAAGTCAGACGCATGGCCGGAAAGCCGGCTGAACATCAATGTTTGTTAAGGGCGCCCTCAAAAGGGACGTAAATTATAATTGTTTATAAACAACAAACATTGAGTATGAAATCAATCAAAATCCTGGCGTCCGCGCTTGCCCTGGCCGCTCTCTTCTTTACCTCCTGTACAAAGGAGCACTATGAGGGGGGCATCGACCTCACCAAGCCGGGCATTACGGATCTCACTTATGGAGAATTCAAGCACGACAGCAAGTCGATCACGATTTCGTGGTCCGGCGCCAGCGCTGTCGCAGCAGGGGCTACATCCTTCTCCGTTCAGCTCTCCCTCAACAAGGAAGGCCATGGAGTGGATATGTACGACCCTTCCAAGGGTATAACCGTACAGGCCGAGAGCGGCAAGACGGACTATACCGCGACCCTGAACGGACAGAAGGTCGGAGATAAATACTATGTACGTGTCCGTGCCAACTATCCCAAATCGGTTTATTCAGACTGGACCTGGGTATGTGACGAAGCCGGCAACCCCGCCATTTACAAAGTGGGCCGCGGCTTTATCTCGGAAGGCGTAGAGTTCCCCTACGTTTACAAGGTAACCCCTACATCTACAGGACTCATTGTTAAATGGGATCCCGTGGACGGAGCCACCAAGTACTTCGTAGAGTATAAACTCGCCACCGCATCCGACTGGACCGTACTGGAATTCGGGCCCAATGACAAGCAGACCAAAATAAACGGTTTGCCTTCTCTTACCGAGTACAACGTACGGGCAAAGTGCGACACGCCTGAAGGCATGTCAGCCTATTGCGACGTTATTACAGTGAAGACGCGTCAACCCGGCTCCTATCCCAAGGAGATGGCAACCGCAGATGAGTTGCTTGCGTGGCTCGAGGGCGGCGTGGTAGAGGTTGACGTCAACGACGTCTACTCCCTCACTGAAGACATCGATCTCGCCGGTGCTGCATTCACGGCGATGGACGAGCCCCTCATGGGTACTCTCGACGGCGGCGGGCATACTGTCAAGGGTGTCACCTCCACCTTCATCTTCCAGAATGAAGGCACCATTAAGAACATTAATATCGAGGGTGATTACACCGTTACCGGAGCAATGCCCGAGACCGGTGCATTTGTCAATATAAATAAGGGAACCATCGAGAATTGTTCCTCAAAAGTTAATATCACCCACAATACCGAGGCTGACGCCGACCTTTACATAGGCGGATTCGTCTGCCGCAACGACGGTAAGATTATCAACTGTACCAATGGCGGCGATGTGGCCGTAAACGCAGACACGCATAATTCCCGTGCCTGCATCGGAGGCTTTGCTTCCGTCAACTCAGGATCCCTGAAGGGCTGCGTGAATGACGGAAATGTCTCCTTCAATGTCACCAATTCGGTACATGCCCCCGCTGTTGCCGGTATCGCCGGATTCATCGACGGCACTGCCGAAGACTGTACCAATAACGGAGGCGTAACCCTCAATGCGCTCTACTGCGGAGGTTATGGCGAGCACTATGAGACTGCTATCGGCAAGGTATCAGGTTCTTCCAAGGGTGCCACTCCTGCAGTGGGCGGTATCGCAGCATACTCATACTCGGAGAAACCCGAGGAAGCAATGCTTACCAATTGCGTAAACGAGGGCAACGTGGTGATGAAATTCTCCAACCAGGACAAGTACACCACCACCGTAGAGCGTATCCAGGCGGCAGGTGTTATCGCAAACCCCTGGGGTCTCATCAAGAACTGCAAGCATAACGGTTCCCTTACCGCCAGTATGCTCACCTCCAGCAGTTCAGCCTCTTCAGGCACCTTCCTTATGTGTATCGGCGGTATCGGCGGCGGCGACTGGTTCCCCGGCTCGCCCGACCAGTCGGCCACCAACTACGACGGGTGCGAATGTAACGGTATTGTAAGCCTGGAGAACTTCGACAAGGGCGGTTCCAACTCCACAGCAGGCGGTATAGTGGGCTGGCCCGGTTCAGAAACGACCGGAAGGGCCAACAAGACCACCAACTGCAAATTCACCGGCAAGGTTATCCTGAACGGTACTGTGAAAGCCCGTATCGGCGGTATCCATGGCGGTTCCGGCACAGTCACCAGCTGTGTAAGCTCCGGCGAAGTCATACTGGAGACAGGTTCTGCCAGCTCTGCATTGGGAGGCATCTCCGGATTCTCTTCCAACGGTTTCAAGATCACCAAGTGCACCAGCTGCGGCAAGGTCCAGTCCTCGGTACCCAGCGAATTCGGAGTTTCAGCAATGGTCGGCAACCTGGGCAACTCCGCCAAGTCCGGCGGTTTTGAGGGCTGCTCCGTTGCGGCCTCCGTCATAAATCCGGAGGGCGAAAACGCCCATACCGGCATGCTCATCGGTTTCTATAACGGAACCTCAGCCAGCGTGCCCATCGCAACTCCCAAGGTCAAGGGTGCCATTACATTCGGCGGAAAGAAGACTCTCCTTACCTCCGGAAACTTCAGGCAGTATCTGGTAGGTACAGCAAATGCCAGCGCCTCCAACCATACCGTTGAAGCCGAATTCGATCCTTCCGAATACGTTGATCCCGACGGTGACAGCGGCAGCAGCTCCGGCGTTACGCTCGCGGCCCCGACCAACATCGTAGTCACCATAATGTATAATTATGTAGAACTCACCTGGGATCCCGTCGAGGATGCCGAGTGGTATGTTGTCGAGTACAAGAAGAAGACAGACGAGGAATGGACAAAGGTTCCTCAGGTAACCGAGCCCAAGTGCCGCATCGAGGGACTGGAGCACGGAACCGACTACAACTTCCGCATCAAGTCTTACTCTACAGTAGGATCCGGTTATTCGGATACTGTTAACGAATCCACCCTTGAGGAAGTCAACCTTGCAGCTCCGGTCATTTCCAGCGTGGTTCCCACTGCAAAGACTGCAGAGGTAAGCTGGAGTGCTGTGGAAAAAGCTACCGGCTATCATGTCGAGTACAGGAAGATGGGTGATGCAGACTGGATTGACTCCGGAGATGCCGAGTCTTCTCCCTATACCGTTACCGGTCTCCGTCCTGCCACAAGATTCGAGATTCGCATCAAGGCTCTTGGAACAGGCGGCAACGAGGGCAAGTATTCCGCACCGTTCGGATTTATCACCCCGGCCCTTTCCTTTACCTATCCTCTGAACATCGAGGATGCTTCCGACTTCGTGTCATGGCTGTCCGACGCTGCTGAATTCTGCCAGGATTCCGATGTCATCACCCTCGCTTCCGATCTCGACCTCAAGGGCCAGGTAGTAACACCTGCTCCCAAGTTCGCAGGAGTCTTCGACGGCAACGGCAAGACCATCAAGAACCTCAGCATCGGCAACGCCCTGTTTGCCCAGCTGGAGGAGACCGCTGTCGTCAAGAACCTCAACATCGATGCAGGCAGCTCCATCAACTGGACAGAGGCAATACCCGACGAAACGGGCTTGGCCTTTATCGCTTCCAAGTCCAATGGCCAGATTCTGAATTGCAACGTTGCAGGTAAGATTACCGTCAAGTCCGGTGACGCAGGACGTATCTTCTGCGCCGGCGTGGTCGGTCAATCATCAAAGGGATACGTAGAAGGCTGTAAGTTCACAGGCTCCATCGACGTTGAACTGACCACCAACTCCAAGAGCTGCAGCGCCATTGCAGGCGTAGCCGCCCGAGTCGGTCATGCTGACATGGAGGGCAAAGTGATTGTGAAAGACTGCGTGAACGAGGGATCCGTGAAGTTCGTATTCAGCGGTGCCTCCGGCCAGATGAAGAAATTCGGTATAGGCGGTGTCATAGGACAGACTCCTTCTGTGGAAGGTGCTCCTACCAATCACGGAACGGTTGAGGGCTGTACCAACAGGGGTAAACTCGAGTGGTCTTATCCTGCCGGCGGTTCCGGAAGCTATCCCGCATTCGGAGGCGTTGCCGGTATCATCGAAGGCCAGGTCAAGGCTTGCAACAACTACGGTTCGATTTCCTATATCGGCAACAAGACCACTGCTGCTACAGACGCCAGCTTCGGTGGTGTCGCGGGCTACGTGACCGGCAATGCATCAGACTGCCATAACTACGGCACCATCTCCATCGACGGCGCCCTTGCAGGCGGTACAGCACTTGCGCAGAGCGGTGGTAACACCGACTACTCCGCATACGGCGGCGTGTTCGGCGGTGCCGGTCCGTTCATCACCGTTGCCGACAACTACACCAAGATTGACAACACCATCGAAATGGACGTGACCGTTTCCAACTGCACCAACGAGTCTCCTCTCGTTCTGAATCCCTGCATGGCTTCAAGCGGCGGTCCCAAGATGTGCTTCGGCGGTGTGGTCGGCGCCCTTACTGCCAATATCGAGAATTGCCATAACAACGCCAGCATCAGCATCAAGTGTGGTACAAGGTGGATCATGGCCGGCGGTATTTCCGGTCTCAGCAGCGGTAATATGACCAATTGCTCCAGCAAGGGAGACCTCAGTGTTGATGCAGACAAGGATAACAACAGTTCACAGAAACAGCAGCACTATATCGGAGGTATTACAGGTATCATTGCCAAGGGCACGACTATCAAGAACTGCCACAACAGCGGTAACCTGTCTCTCTCCAACGTGTTCACCACTGCTGGTACGCTCTCTTATCTGGGAGGCCTCATGGGCTCTTACAGCGGCGGCATTACCATGGAAGACTGCTCCAACTCCGGAAGCGTCACTGCCAACATGGAGGATCCTCTGGTGCTCGGTGGTATCGCAGCTGCCTTCAACGGCACCATGAAGAACACCAAGAACAGTGGCAAGGTTGTGAATGCAAGTTCATACACCTCTGACACTGCCGGCAAGGAATCCGAAATCGGCGGCCTCATTGGTTATGCCAATGCTAACATTACCGACTGCGAGAACACCGGTGATGTTTCCAGCGCTGCTGCAGGTTCATTTGTCGGTGGCTTCGTAGGCGGCTTCGGCGCCGATCCGAGGACCTGGGCCGGGTGTACCGTGAACTGCAACGTAGAAGGTGCTTCCACCTCCAAGGCTGCAGTACTCGGACGCTTCCGCAATGCCGGAACCAACATACTGACTCTCGGTGCCGACGGCGCTCCGTTCACCATCAAGGGTGGTGCGGCAGCCCTGCCGGTCTGCGCCCTCGACAACGGCAACTCCATTACTGAAGTCAACGTAGTCAAATAGACTGCGTTGACATAGCACAAAAAATCAGGCGGTCCTCGCGGGCCGCCTGATTTTTATTAATAAGAAGTAAGATTATTTCTTCTCGGGCTCCTCGGGAGCGGGAACGAATTTACCGACCTTCTCCAGAGTAACGTCGAAAATAAGGGTGGAGTTAGGATCGATACCGGGACGGCCCTGCTCGCCATAAGCGAGGTCAGCAGGAACGTAAAGCTCGATCTGGCCACCTTCACCGATGAGCTGCAGGCCCTCGGTCCAACCGGCGATAACGCCCTTCAGGGTGAAGCGGGTGGCGTCTGCATCCTCGGCAGTCTCGTCGAACACCTTGCCATCGATATGGGTGCCCTTATACCTTACCCAAACAGTATCCTCGGGTGAAGGCTTGACGTCGTTACCGGGCTCGATGATCTTGTACTGCAGGCCGGACTCGGTCTCTTCAACACCTGCTTTCTTGCGATTGGCGGCAAGGAACTTGTCTCCCTTCTCCTTGTTGGCGAGGAGGGTGTAGTTGTGCCTCTTCTCGAGATATGCGTTGAATACGTCGTTGATGCGCTCGGGGCTCACCTTGAACTGGCTGTTGAAGTCGGGATCACGATAATCGCCCTCGGCCTTCACGAAGTCCTTGATACCGGCAATCATCTTGGAGTAGTTGACGTCACCGAAATTGTATCCCTTCAGGAAGCTTCCGAAATTGACGCCGAGCAGATAGCTCACGGTGTCGATCTCCGCCCTGGTGGGGGTATAATCCTTGAGTGTCTTGACAGCTTCTTCAACGCCTTCCTTTGCCTCTTCACCATCCACAGCGGGCTCTACCGGCTTGGGAGTACAGGCAAAAACCATTGCACCCAGTACGAGTGCGAAAAAGAATTTTGCAGTTTTCATTTTAAACAATATAAATAAATAAAATAGATTATAAATTCCATGCAAGTGCGGAAGCGCCCAGTATGGCGGCATCCGACTCGGAAAGGCTGGAGAACAGGATCTTCACCTTATCCTTCCATATTGCCAGCAGGTTCTCGTTCATGGCCTTCACGATAGGCTCGTACAGGAAATCCTTGGCACGGGCCAGACCTCCGAACAGCACTATGGCCTCGGGGGCGGAGAAAGCTATGAAGTCGGCGAAACTGCGGCCCAGGAGTGTGCCGGTAAAGTCGAATATCTCCTTTGCCGCCTTGTCCCCCGCCTTTGCTGCCTCGAACACATCCTTTGAGGTAACGTTCTCGCGCAGGCGCAGGAGCGATGACTCCTCCGGATGCTGCTCCAGCCACTCGACTGCCGTGCGCGCAACACCTATTGCGGAACAGTAAGCCTCAAGGCAACCCTGTTTTCCGCATCCGCAGACACGCCCGCCGCGTACGGCGCAGGTGTGTCCGAGCTCGCCGGCAAATCCGTCGTGACCATAAAGCACGTTGCCGCCGATCACTATGCCGCTTCCGACACCGGTACCGAGGGTAATCATGATGAAATCCTTCAGGCCGCGTGCCGCACCGTAGGTCATTTCTCCCACTGCGGCAGCGTTGGCGTCGTTGGTAAGGGCGACGGGCATGCCGTCCATAGCCTCGGAGAGCATGCTGGCGAAGGGCACGTTCTTGGCCCTGGCCCAGGTGAGGTTGGGGGCATCCTTAATCTCACCGGTATAATAGTTGCCGTTGGGAGCTCCAACGCCTATGCCGCGCACCTGCCCCTCAAGGCCGGCGTCTGCCATAAGCTTCTTGAGCGTGGAGGCCAGGGCTTCTACGAAGGAAGGAGCGTCCTTCTGGGTATTGGACACCAGGATAGTCTGGGCGAGGACCTCGCCGCGGGCATTGACTACGCCGCATTTTGCGGTCTGGCCGCCAATGTCAACTCCTAATACGTAAGGCTGTTCCATGCTGCTACTCCACAGGGATGTCCTTGTTCACGTTCCTGCTGCCCAGGACGGCGTAGAAAATAAGGTACGCCAGGCAGGCCACAATCACCCAGTAGCTCTGGAGAGAGCCGATGACATCTGCCAGTGCGTTCTGCACGAAGGGGATGATACCGCCGCCGCATACCAGGGTCATGAAGATACCGGAAGCTGCTGCAGTGTATTTGCCGAGACCCTCGGTCGAGAGGTTGAAAATGGAGCCCCACATGATGGAGGTGCAGAGGCCGCAAAGGGCAAGGAAGAGCAGGCTGACAGGAATCTTTCCGATAACCGCAGACTCAGGTATGAACATCGCTATAAGGATAAAGATGATAGCCAGCGATGAGGTGCAGAGGAGCATGGTCTTACTGGACACTTTTGCTCCCACAGAAGCACCGACAAGACGGCCGACAAGCATGCTGAGCCAGTACGCACTGATAAGGGTTCCGGTAAGTGCAGGGCCCACCCACTCGATACCTGAGAAGTGGATGTTGGCGGTGTTGGGAATACCCACCTCGATACCCACATAGAAGAAAATGGCGATGGCGCCGAGCACGAAGTGACGGAAAGACAGCGGGCTGTACGGATCCTTGACCTTGTTGCCTGCAAGACGGGCGGCCTTCTCCTCGGGAGTCTCCATATGAGGCTCGGGAATCTTGGTAAGGGAAATAACCACGAATGCAATGGCGAAAATCACCATGGCGATAATCATGACGGGCGCAGCCTTGGCAACGGTGGCATCCTGGATGGAACCGCCGACGAGCCAGCCCACCAGGAAGGGAGCTATCGTACCTCCGATGGAGTTGCAGGAACCGCCCCACTGGATCAGCTGGTTACCCTTGTTGCCGCCACCGCCGAGGGTGTTGAGCATGGGGTTCACCACAATGTTCAGCATACACATGGAGAAACCGGCCACAAAGGCACCGGCCACATAGACAGCGAAGCTCTCGGCATATCCGGAAAGGAACTGGATTCCCACGCCGATGAAGCCGACGATAACGGCGGCCAGGGCGGTGAACTTATAGCCTTTACGGCGCAGAATTATACCTGCAGGGATACCCATACAGGCATAAGCGATGAAGTTGGCAAGAGTTCCGAGTTGGCTGAGGGCCTTGCTGGCGCCAAACTGGTTAGTCACCACGACTCCCATGGAGCCTGCGAGGTTGGTGACGAATGCAATCATGAAGAAGAGCGCAAAGCACACCGCAATGGCAGGTGTGTAGCTCTTGCTGGCATTAGTTTTGGTCATAAGTACTGCTATTTAATTGATTCTAAATTCTTTGCGTTATAGAGGTCCTTGCCCTCGGCGGTCATGGCGTACTCTATGCGGTCAGCATAGAACTTCTCCACCTTGCCGCGGACCATCTTGGAAGTGGTGTTGAGCATGCCGTTCTGCTCGGTAAATGGAGTTTCGCCCACTATGATGGCGGCAGGAAGCCACTTCTCGGGGAACAGGCCCTGATGACGGCCGCCCGGACGGTAGGAGTCCACCTCACCCTTGATGATGTCCAGCTGGGCCTTGAGTCCTGCATCCGATGCGGGATCCAGGCCCTTTGCCTGCACCGCCTCGGCAAGAGCCGCCTTGTTGGGTATTACCAGCACGACGGTCCAGGGACTCTGGTTGTTGTAGAGGACGGATGCGTCAATAAACTTTGAGCCGTCGGCCAGGCTGTCCTCGTAACCCTCAGGGGAATACTTCTCGCCGTCGGATGAGATGAGCAGGCTCTTGAAACGTCCGGTCACATAGAGGTAACGGGGATCCTCCTTGCAGAGGTAGCCGCGGTCGCCGGTATGCAGCCAGCCGTCCACTATGGTGGCGGCGGTAGCCTCTGGATTCTTCCAGTATCCGGCCATGACGTTGCCGCCGCGGATAACTATCTCGCCGGTCTTGCCAAGAGGCAACTCGGCGCCGTCTTCCCCGCATATCTTGATATCCATGGGTTGCACGGTGCGGCCTGAGGAACCGAAGCGGGCGTGACCGACGGAGTTGGCGCAGATCACCGGGGTGGCCTCCGTAAGACCGTAACCCTGGAAGATAGGCATGCCAATGGCGCAGAAGTAGCGCTGCAGCTCGATATCCAGCAGTGCGCCGCCTCCGATGAAGAACTGCAGGCGGCCGCCGAAACTCTCTCGGACTCCCTTGAAGACCAGTTTGTCCATGAGATCCTTTACAGGCTTGCGCCACCAGAGTTTCCAGCAGGGCTTGCCCATGTTGTAATACTCGCGGTTGTATTTGATGGCGTTATCCAGTGCGAACTCGTAGAGCTTCTGTACCTTGGGTCCTTTCTTCTTGATGCCGGCCTCTATGTTCTTACGGAAGTTCCTGGAGATGGCGGGGACGGAGAGCATCAGGTGGGGACGCGTCTCGCGTATGGCCATGGGGATATTGCGCAGCATGGTGATGGCGTTCTTGCCTCCCGGCACCGTGGCGATGCTGCCGCCGTTTGACATCATGAAGTAGAATCCGGCAACGTGCGCGAAGCAGTGGTCCAGAGGCGTAATGATGAGCATCACGTCTCCCCTGTTCACCTTCACCACCGAATTACACTGCACTATGTTGGACGTGTAGTTGTTATGGGTAAGCAATATGCCCTTGGGATCGGCAGTGGTGCCGGAGGTGTAGGAAATATTGGCGTAATCGCCAGGCTTCACGGACGCTACGCGTTCCTCCAGCTCCGCAGCATGCGCGGCAATGAAATCCTCACCCATCCTGCGCAGCTCGCCCACATACATCTCGCCCTCGTTAAGGGGCAGGTCGTCAAGCACTATGACCTTTTCTATGGCCGGGCACTGCGGAAGCACGCGGCGCACCTTGTCTATCTGGCTTTCAGATGCGATGATGAAGCGGGAATCGGAATGGTTGATGCGGAAGGTCAGGTCGTAATCGGACTCCAGCTTGAAGGACAGGGGAACGTCCACGCCGCCCGCATACAGGACCCCGAGTTCGCTGAATATCCACTTGTTGCGGCCTTCGGAAATCAGGGCCACCTTTTCGCCTTTCTTCAGGCCCAGGGCCATGAATCCGGCGGCATAAATGCGACCCTCCTCACGGGTCATTGCATATGAAGTCTCAGTCCAGGTATCGCCGACTTTCTCGCGGAGGAAGGTATCACTGCCGTAAATGGCGGCGTAGTGATCCACGAAGTCGATTATGGTAAGCAATTCTTTTTCCATTATTCTACTTTTCAGGGAACAGGCCGTAAAGCTTTGCGTCTATCATGTTAGTGATGAGTTCGAAGTCCTCGGGCTTGTTGCCGAATTTTATATTGTCGGCATCTACGATGAGCAGGTTGCCCTTGTAGCTGCCTATCCAGTCTTCATATTTCTCGTTAAGGCCGGTAAGGTAATCGATGCGTATGCTCTTCTCGTATTCACGGCCGCGCTTCTGTATCTGGGCTATGAGGTTGGGAATGGACGAGCGGAGATAGATAAGCAGGTCCGGAAGGCCTACGAGGGACATCATCAGGTCGAAGAGATCCGTGTAGTTTTCGTAGTCGCGCGTGCTCATGAGGCCCATGTCATGAAGGTTGCGGGAGAAGATTCTCGCATCCTCGTAGATGGTACGGTCCTGGATTATCACCTTGTCCGATTTGGAAATATCCAGGATGTCCTTGAAACGCTTGTTCAGGAAATAAATCTGGAGATTGAAGGACCAACGCTCCATATCTTCGTAGTAATCCGCAAGATAGGGGTTGAAATCTACTGGTTCGAACTTGGGCGTCCACCCGTAGTGGGCGGCCAGCATCTTGGTCAGCGTGGTCTTTCCGCTTCCGATATTTCCTGCAATGGCTACGTGCATATCGTCGAGTATTACAAACTACAAAGTTAACAATTATTTAAATAAGCCGAAGAGTTCAGCGTCTATTTTATCGGTTATCGAAGAAAAGTCTTCGGGGTTGTGCTCGAAGTCAATTGAATCCGCGTCGATGATCAGCAGGCGGCCCTTGTAATTGCCTATCCACTCCTCGTAATGGCGGTTGAGTCCGGCAAGATAATCCAGGCTTATGGTCTGCTCGTAGTCGCGGCCGCGCTTCTGTATCTGGGAAACCAGGTGAGGCACGGAAGACTTGAGGTAAATCAGCAGGTCCGGCGGGTTCACCATGGACATCATGAGATTGAAGAGTTCCATGTAGGTCTCGTAGTCCCGCTCCGAAAGGTTGCCCTGCTCGCGGTTGTTGGCAACGAAGATATGCACGCCCTCCAGCAGTGTCCTGTCCTGGATTATCACGTCCTTGGAACTGGCTATCTCAAGCACGTCCTTGAAGCGCTGTGCAAGGAAGTAAGTCTCCAGGTTGTAAGACCAGCGCGGAATGTCCTTGTAATAATCTTCCAGATACGGATTGTAGGTCACCGCCTCGAACTTCGGAGTCCATCCGTAGTGCTCTGCAAGCATGCGGGTAAGAGTAGTCTTGCCGCAGCCGATATTGCCAGCTATTCCTATGTGCATCTCTTTGAAACTAGTTTTACAAAAATACACAGAATTTCGTATTTTTGCCAAATAAAAATCGAGGTATGGAGATAAAAGTTTTCGTGGCGAACATGCTTCAGGAAAATACCTGGGTCGTACGCGGCCCGGAGGCCTCCTGCGTGGTGGTGGACCCCGGTTTTCTGGGAGTCGCTGAGACGGAGCGCATGATGGGTATGCTTAGCGCCGTCAAGCCCGAAGCGGTGCTTCTCACCCACGGCCACATGGACCATATCTACGGTGTCGCCGAGATGCAGCGGCGTTTCGGCGTTCCGGTTTACATGTCGCCGGAGGACGTAAAGACAATGGAGTATTACGACCGCATCGGCAAATTCGGCCTCCCAGTAGCGGACCGCAGCTTTGAAATCACCCCTGTCAGTGACGGACAGACCGTGACTGCGGCCGGCATGACATTCAAGGTGATAAGCACCCCCGGGCACTCCCCCGGCAGCGTCTGCTGGCTCTGCGAAGATGAGGGGGTGATGTTCACGGGCGACACTTTGTTTGCCGGAGCCATCGGCCGTACGGACCTTATCTACGGCAGCTACGACGACGAAATACGCTCCATCATGGAGAAACTGGTACTGCTGGACGGAGGGATACACATCTTCCCCGGCCACGGCGGCACCAGCACAATAGGAACGGAAAGGGTGAGCAACCCCTTCCTGGAACCGTTTAACGAAAGGGAGGAAATTCCCGAACTGAACGAATTATGACAAAGATTGAAGCAGCAAGGCAGGAGTACAGGGACTGGTGCACCGCGATTGGAATCGACACTTTGGAGAAAGTAAACGAGGTGGTTGCCGGCGGCAACGCCATCCCCTTGATAAACCTGTGCGAAGCGCGCCAGGAGCGCAAGTACGCCGAGGCGGCGGACCAGATTTTCTGGGTACGCAAGAGGGCCAGCATAGTGCTCATTTCGGGCCCCAGTTCCAGCGGCAAGACCAGCAGTTCCCTGAGAATTGCCCAGCAGTGCAAAGTCCTGGGGATGAACCCCAAAGTAATTGAGCTGGACAACTATTTTCGCAACCGCGACCAGACACCGCGCGACGAGAACGGGGAATACGATTTCGAGTGCCTGGGGGCGATGAACGTGGAGCTGCTGAACGAAAACATCAACGACCTGCTCGCCGGCAAGGAAGTAATAATCCCCAAGTTCGATTTCAAGGAGGGCCGCAGCGAATTCCTTCCGGAAAGGGCGATGAAGCTGGAGCCCAACGACGTGCTCTTCATGGAAGGCATTCACGCCCTTAACCCGGAGCTCACCTACGCAATAGACCGGAGCCGAATCTTCTATATCTACATCTCCGCCCTTTCGTCCCTGCCGGGAGGCGAAAAAGTGCACAACAGCACCACCGACAAGCGCCTGCTGCGCCGCATCGTGAGGGACAACCGCGTCCGCGGCATCAGCCCGGAAGACAACATACTCCGCTGGCCGTCGGTACGCCGCGGGGAGACCTACAACATCTTCCCCTTCGAAGAGAACGCCGACATCGTTTTCAACTCCTCCACCCTGTACGACGTTCCGCTCCTGAAGTATTACGCGGAACCGCTGCTGTACGGCATTACCGAGGCCTCCCCCGCTTACGAAAAGGCACGCCAGCTGCTGTCCATCCTGGACAAGGTGACCGCCCTGCGGCCCGCAGAAATCGCCGCCATCCCTCCGACCTCCATCATGCGCGAGTTCATCGGCGGCCAGACGCTGTAGAAGTCGGCAGCATTTTGCCTACTGAAACGCTGCCGGCTGGCTGTTTTTTAAGCCTCCGGCAGCAAAATACCCCCAATAATGACGCCGTCTTAACGGAATAACTCCCGAAGGACTGCGAGAGAACGAATCTGGACGCGGGTTTCGCTGTGATAAGAAATGTAATCGATTAGCAGCCCGGCGACGGCGTTGCGCTGCTGGCCGTTCATTGGAATCAGCATGGATTCTGCGGCCCCGAGAGTAAGCAGTTGCCTCACCACCGGCAAATTCTCTCCTGCAAAAGGCATCAGGTTCTCTATAGAAGGGGAAAAGCCCAGTTTTGCAGCCAGTTCCAGCAAGAACCGCAGATGGAAGTTTGAGAAATCGTTCTCCATTGCATCGAGAGTCAGAATGCTCCCGGCACACCACTCATACAAGCCGGGGTCGTTTTCACCCTCCTTTATCGTTCGCAGAAGCACTTCACTGAGAAACAGCGATACAGCATTCTTCCTAACATCTCCGCGTATACCGTTAAGGGGTGATATACCACGTATTTCCCTGAGCCGCCACAGATCAGATTTAGGATTCTCTACCACTTCCGCCTCAAGCATTGAAAGCGGCTGGAACAACACCATTGGAGCCTTTGCCGACACACCTGTAATGAAGCTACGCCGCCCCCACATAGGGCTCAAAGTATGGAGTACCAGCGACTTGTCCCCAACTTTGGTGACAGCAAGGACTATGAAATCAGAGACGTGTTTCATCAGTATCTTCCACAAAAATACAAAGATTCTCACTTTTCTGCCTCGGATTCACTATTTTTGTGAATTGTATGGCTGAGGAAATCATTAAGATACGGGGTGCGAGGGCGCATAACCTGAAAGGCGTAGATGTTGATATTCCACGTGGCAAATACGTGGTTATCACAGGCATAAGCGGCAGCGGCAAGAGCTCGCTTGCTTTTGATACCATCTACGCTGAGGGGCAGCGCCGTTATATGAACACCCTCTCCCCCTATGCCAAGCACTTCATGGGCATACTGGAGAAGCCCGACGTGGAAAGCATAGACGGACTCAGCCCCATAATTGCCATAGAGCAGAAGACCACCAACTCCAACCCGCGCTCCACAGTGGGCACGATTACGGAGATATACGACTTCCTGCGACTCCTGTACGCCAAAGCTTCCACTGCTTACTCACCAGTGAGCGGCAAAGAGATGGTGCGCTATACGGATGCCCGGATAGTAGATCTGATACTGTCCGAGTACGCCGGGCGCAAGTGCATACTCCTGGCCCCGCTGGTACGCGGCCGCAAGGGGCACTATCGCGAACTCTTCGAGCAGATGCGCCGCCGCGGCTATTCCCAGATCCGCATTGACGGTGAAATCTGCGAGCTGCCGGAGACAGATGCCGTAGACCGCTACAAGCCGCATTTCATAGAGCTGGTGGTAGATAAACTGAAGCCCGGCGAGGGAGACGAGTCGCGCGTCCGTAATTCCGTAGCGGCGGCGCTGTCTCTGGGCAAGGGCTCCGTAGCCGTGCTTTCCGCCGAAGACGGTTCGCTACGCCACTTTTCCAAGCACCTGGTAGACCCGGAGAGCGGCATCTCGCTCCAGGAACCCCAGCCGCATACTTTTTCCTTCAACTCGCCCGAGGGATACTGCCCGCACTGCAAGGGTCTGGGTACGGTAGCCGACGTGAGGATAGAGTCCATCATTCCGGATCCCCGCGAGTCCGTAGCCGGAGGAGGCATAGTTCCCCTCGGCCCCATGCGCAACAACCGCAAGTTCGATATAGTCCGCGCCATCGCCCGCAAGCACGGATTCTCGCTCAACGACCCAATTGAGGATCTGCCGCAGGAGTGTGTATCCCTGCTGGTGAACGGCTCGGACGACCTTTACCGCATAGGTGACGGGAACGACATGCAGATGGTCACCTGGGACGGCGTTGTGGGCGATGTGGAAGAGCGTATCGTTTGCCCTGTCTGTAACGGAACCCGCCTGAGGGAGGAGACATCCTGCTTCCGGATTGACGGCAAAACCATCACCGAAGTATCCGCAATGGAGATTTCGGACCTGCTGGAGTGGGTACGTTCGCTTGACGGCGTGCTGACAGGACGCGGCAAGGCAGTGGCGCGCGACGTACTGCGGGAACTGGGTGACAGGCTGCAGTTCCTTGTGGACGTAGGGCTGGAGTATCTCTCGCTCGACCGTGCCACGGCATCGCTGTCCGGCGGCGAGAGCCAGCGAATCCGGCTCGCAACGCAGATAGGATCCAAGCTGGTCGGGGTGATCTATATACTTGACGAGCCGTCTATCGGCCTGCACCAGAGAGACAACCGCAAACTCATCGCGTCGCTTAAGAAGTTGCGGGACGAGGGGAACACGGTAATAGTTGTGGAGCACGACGAGGAGACCATGCGCGCTGCCGACTGGCTGGTAGATGTCGGCCCCGGCGCCGGATCCCTCGGCGGACAGATTTGCTACTCCGGCCCTGGCTCCACTTCGCCGGAGTCCGCCTACGGGGCCTCTGCTCCCGGATATCTTCGCCCGCTAAGCGGGCTCATCCCTCCCATTCCGCTACGCTCATGGGCCCCTCCCTCTAACGTGTCCGAGGGTGGACACGGATACCGGGAGCATGAGGCCCCCTCCAGCGACGCTGTCTCCCTCTGTCATTCTCAGCGCAGCGAAGAATCTATCACCGCGGAGTATCTGATGGGGAGACGCTCCATCGAAGTCCCGAAGGAACGGAGAAAAGGCGACGGGAACCAGCTGGTGCTTAAGGGCGCGTCTGGAAACAATCTGAAGAATCTGGACGTCGCGTTCCCGCTGGGCTGCTTCATCGGTGTTGCCGGAGTGTCCGGAAGCGGCAAGAGCACTCTGGTAAACGATACCCTGATTCCTCTTCTGAAGGCCAGACTGAACCGCAGCAAAGAGAGCCCTCTCCCCTGCTCCGGCTTAGAGGGCATAGAGTTCATAGACAAGGTAGTGGAAGTGGACCAGAGTCCCATTGGCCGCTCGCCCCGATCCAACCCGGCTACCTTCACCGGAGTCTTCGACGATATACGACGGCTGTTCGAAGAGACGCCGGACGCCAAGGTACGCGGTTTCGGTGCCGGACGTTTCTCTTTCAACGTTCCGGGAGGCCGTTGCGAGGAGTGCAAGGGAGCAGGGCTGAAGGTTGTGGAGATGAACTTCCTGCCATCCGTGAACGTTGTGTGCGACGCCTGCGGAGGCCGCCGTTACAAAGAAGATACGCTGGCCGTGCATTACAAGGGAAAGAATATCAACGAGGTGCTGGAAATGCCTATAAATGAGGCCTATGAATTCTTCAAGGCTCATCCCAAGATAGCTCCCAAGCTGAAAGCCCTGGTAGACGTTGGTCTTGGATATGTGCATCTCGGGCAATCGTCGGTAACCCTTTCCGGAGGCGAGAGCCAGCGCATGAAGCTGGCGGCCGAGCTTTTCCGCAAAGCTACAGGCAATACGCTCTATATGCTTGACGAGCCCACCACCGGACTGCACTTTGAAGACATAAAAACACTTCTGGGCGTACTCCAGAAACTGGTCGACCAGGGTAATACCGTCATTATCATTGAGCATAATCCCGATATCCTCAAGAGCGTGGACTGGATTATCGACATGGGTCCGGAAGGAGGGCGCAAGGGAGGGCTTATAGTCAGCCAGGGCACTCCGGAACAGGTAGCCAAAGACCCCGCTTCCGTTACGGGCCCTTACATCGCAAATCTCCTTTGACCTTGTTTTATACCTTACTTTTGCTATATTTGTAAGACCGGATTATAACCATTAAATCATAACACGATGAAAAGATTCCTATTTGCTGCGACCGTGCTTCTGATGGTCTGCTCCTGCAGCTCCAAGCTCTACAACGTCACAAAATCTTACGACGAAAAGCATTTCGCCGAGCTTCAGGCTATCATAGACAATCCAACGACTCCCAAGGGTACGGCCTACAGCTTCACCGAGGCATCCGACCTGGGATTGTTCGGTAAAATGTTCTACGATACCCCCAATCCCTATCACCGTATCGATACCGTCAAATACAAGGGCATGAGCAAGGGCGAGAACTTCCAGGCCCGCTGCTGCCCCGGCATCACCGTGATATTCAGCACTGATGCAACTTCCATAAGCGTCAAGACCCAGTGGGGCCAGCAGTATTCGACCGTGGCCACCATGCCTATAGCATACCGCGGCTATGACCTGTATATAAAGAACAAGAAGGGTGAGTGGATCTGGGCCGCCTCCGGCGCTACCAAGGCCGCATATGCAGAAGACAACCTTGTGCTTATCAAGGATATGGCTCCCGGAAACAAGGATTGCATCCTGTATCTCCCCAACTACTCAGAGGTACGTTCCTGCAAGATAGGCGTGCCCGTAGGCTCCTATATCAGAAGGCTGGACGGACAGTTCAGGAACAAGATATTGTTCCACGGCTCGTCCTACACCCATGGCATAAGCACCAGCCGTCCGGGCATGAGCTATCCCATGCAGTTCATGCGCCACACCGGCATGCAGGTCCTGGCATTCGGTATGAGCGGCAACTGCAAGATGCAGCAGTATTTTGCAGATGTGCTTGACGACGTAGAGGCCGACGCATACATCTTCGACGCCTTCTCAAATCCCGACTACAAGATGATTCAGGAGCGCCTGCAGCCGTTTATCGACAGGCTGATCGCCGCGCATCCCGGCAAGCCCATCATCTTCCAGCAGACCATTTACCGCGAGAACCGCAACTTCTCCCTGACCTACGACGCCCGTGAGCAGGCCAAGCAGGATATGGCTTCCAACATGTTCAGCCAACTCCTCAAGGATCCCAAATATGCCGATGTATATTTCATCCAGACCGACGCGTGCGAGGAAGGCAGCCATGAGTACTCGGTAGACGGCACCCACCCCGACGACCACGGCTACTATCTCTGGGCAAAATCCATCGAGAAGCCGATTCTCACCATCCTCGCCAAATATGGCATCAAATAATTAGTTTCCAAGCAGAAGGAGCACGACGCCGGAGGCCATGAGGAGGAGGTTGAGGGCCTTGGCGCGGATGTTTCCTTCCTTGAAGAAGATGGCGCCGCACAGGAATGCGACGATGACGGAGGCGCGGCGTATTACAGAAACCACACTGAGCAGCGCCCCAGGCTGCTTGAGTGCGAAAAAGTACAGTGCATCCGCTCCAGTTATAAGCACCGCAACCAGAAGCAGAGTCCAGTCCCAGCTGAATTTCGTTTGTTCTTTCCAGCCGCCGGCAGACTGCCTCTGGAAGACTTCGCTGCGCTCATCCCTCCCAGCCTGAGGCTGGGCCCCTCCCTCTAACGTGTCCGAGGGTGGACACGGTCTCTCAGAGGCAGTCTGCCGGCGGCGGATTAGCCACATAACACAGATACAGAGTCCCAGCAGTACCGTGATGTAGAGGTTTGTCCAGCTCTGGACGAAAAGCGGCTCCATCCCTTGCATGATATGCTTGTCGAACAGCGCACTGGCAACCCCGGTGATGATGGATACCCCCATCCATATGAATCCCACCTTACGCACCTCCACCGTGGCATCTCCACGGCTCGTCCTGCCAAGCATATACAATGACGCCAGGACTATAACAACACCCGCCCACTGCATCCAGCTGAGAGTCTCACCGAACAAGAGGATTGAAAAAAGCACCACGAACACCGGTCGGGACCCTTTCAGCATACTTACCGTGGTAAGGGACAGCAATTTCAATCCCACCATGCCGGAAATCCAGGAAGCCGTCACAAGAACGGCTTTGAAAGCCAGCTTCAGGTGATCCTCACCTGGCCCCAGGCGGAGGAAAGGAGCAAGAAAAAGGGTCGAGAGAGCAGTTGCCACAAGAAGAACGGCAAGAACGCCGTTCTTCTTGAGGGCCTGCTTCTTGGCTGCGTCATAAAGACCCAGCAAGATAGCCGAAAAGACTGCCAGGACAGTCCACATGGTCTTACTTCACCTCTACCCAGAGACCCGGAATCAGGGCTGAAACCGAGGCGTCGTACATAGCTTCGCAACTGACTGCGGGCAGGTAGAAACGACCGGGATAAGTTGCTATCAGTTTGGTCTTTACAGTCACGCTCGCACCGGCAGCAAGGTCAAAGAAACTGTAAACCCTGTCGTCGCGTATATCCTGATAGCTGACTCCTGCCGGATAGGAAACCGCCTGGGAATAGAGGCGCTCGTTCTGTATCTCCCAACCGGAAGGGAACTTATGGTTGAGAGCCAGGTCGTGCAGGGAGGAAGCCCCGGGGTTGGTGACGGTAACAACCGCATAGATGATACGGCCGCGGGACAAGGTGTCAACACGCACGGCATTGTTGTGCTCGTCCGTATAGCTTACACTCATCTTCAGACGGTTGCTCACGGCTTTTTCTTCTGCTGCCGGCGGCACTCCGGTCACGGAAGCCACAGCATACAGATTGCCCTGTCCGGCGTTATCGATCTTGAGTTTAATGCTCTTGGCAGAAGCGTCAACCGGCAGGACAGCGGACTCTATGCACTTGCCACCTGCAGCCTTGACGGTCTTGCCACCAACGCTCCAGCTTGCCTGTACGCCGCCGGCATTGGCACGGGCATAGTCGCATACGGAATAGAGGCTCCATGCAGTTGACTGCGTACTCATCCAGACAGACTTATCGTTGAGCCTGGAAGCAATGTCGGAAGCAAGACGGAAGGCCTCTTCCTTACGGTCTGTAAGCAGCATGGTCTTGAGGGCTACCGCACGGTTGCGGTCGGAACTACCGTATGCTTCATAACTCTTGTCTTCGTACTGCAGAGGTGCTGCAATCTCGCGGGCGACATTCTTCTTTCCGTCCACGGCGTAGGCGGCCGAAAGCAGCCAGGCGGCACTTGCAGGCATCTTCTTGACCTTCTCACGCAGCAGGTTCATGGCGCTGCGCTGAGGCTTGCCGGCCACGGCCAGGGCATAAACGCCGTACGCACGGGATGTGGCGTCCTCCTTGGTATCGGAAACCGCCCGGCCCAGCCAGGCGACGAGTTCTTTCTTGAGCTCGACAGGCACCGCATACCCCTGGTCTTCAGCCTCTTTGAGGAAATGAAGGGCGTAGGCGCTGCCGAACAGGGAGGCATTGCTCGAACCGGGCCAGTAACTCAGGGAGCCGTCGCTGCGGCGGTAATTCTGCAGACGACGTATCGCAGCCTCAATGTTGATGCGGCTGCGGGAACGCAGCTTCTCGTCGCAATTCATCACCTTGTCCAGGTACAGCTGCGGGAAGGCGGCAGAAACCGTCTGCTCCAGACAGCCGTAAGGATACTGAATCAAATACTTCAGACGGGCGTCGAGGTCTATTGCGGGTATGGTGGACAACTCGAGGGCCGCGGAATTGGTGCCCGCAGTTCCGAACAGGGGCACTTCAATCTCCTTGGATTCTCCGGCGGCGAGCAGCACGGTGTTGCTGCGCGTGACCTCCGGATTCGGGTTCAGCACGTCAATCTCTATATCGTGCGCAGACTTGTCTCCGGCCGCCTCAGCGGTAACTCCCACTTTGGCTATGCCTGTTACGTCTTTAACCTTGAGCTCGAAGTAGCACATCTGAGTGCCGGCCTTGGCAGAATTGACCTCCTGCCGGGCAGGTCCGCTGACCTCCAGCAATTCGGAAGCCTTGATTCCAACCTTAACGGCGCCCACGCCGTCTTTGAGGGTCATCACGGTAACCGGAACGCTGATAGTCTCACCCACGTTAAGGGTTCTCGGGAGCGTAGCCTGCACCATCACAGGCTTGGTAACGGCCACGTTGCTGGAGCAGCTGCCCTGGGCACGTCCGTCCGTGGCTATGACCATGGCACGCAATGAACCTATGTACTGCGGTATCTCAGCCTTGAGGGTGGCTGTCTTGCCGGCCTTCAGGGTAAACGGACCAAGATAGCAGACTACCGGGTTGAAGCGCTGGGCGTTCTGGGGACGCATGGCGCCCTCGGCCGCCTCATCGTCACCGCCGATTGCAAACAGCTGCTCTATCTTGCCGCCATAAGCCCCTATTACATCGTCGTAGAGGTCCCAGGTGCGCACGCGGAGAGCCTCCTTGGCGTAAAATGCCTTCCATGCGTCGGGGGTCTTGAATCCTGTAAGCCCGAGCAAGCCCTCATCTACAAGGGCTACGACATAGCTCATGGCCTTGCCGTTCTTCTCTTTTACCTTGAAGCTGATTTCACTCTCCGGCTTAACCTCGGAAGCTATGTCGATCTGGGGCTGCAGATGCGACGCCTCGTCTTCCACATTGATATTGCATACTCCGTACATACGTATGGGAGCATCGTTCAGGGTGCCAGCGTGAGGCTGGACCAAAGTTACGAACGCATAAACGTTGGGGAGCATGTCCGAGGTCACGGGGACCTTGATTTCGGTACTCTCCGCGCCGCAGTTCACCCATGACGAGCTGAGTATGCGTCCGCCCTTCTCCAGCGACACCAGGGCCCTGTTGCCCTTGGAAGAAGGTATCACAAGCCTGGCGGTCTCGCCCACCTTGTATTTATCCTTGCTGGCATTGATACTCAGGCGTGCCGCACCTCCGTCGGTGCTGTGCGAGCCGCCGCCGTAGTTCTCATAAACTTCTGCAAGCATGGACGTTGCGTGTCCTCCCTTTTCATCGGAAACACGGATGAAATAAAGACCCTCAGGGGCGTCGGCCCAGTCGTAACTGAACGAGCCGGTGCCGGAATGGGTTGCAATGTGCTTGTCGAAGAGGCGCTCCTTGCTGCTGCCGGACATATAGCTGGCAATCTGCGCAGAAGAGTTCCACCACCAGCTCCAATCCACATGGTACACCTCTACATGCAGGTCGGATACCGTTACCGGGGCTCCGTCAGGGCCTACGGTGACCACATCGAACTTATGGGCCTTTCCGGCCTTCAGGTACTCCTCACCCCAGCCGGAGCGGTCTTTTTCCACCTTCATGCCCACGTACGTGTCGAACGGCGACATCTTGTAACTGGAGACGCCCGTACTGAATTCCCCGGACGGCTCGAATGCGCGCATGGCAAAGGACACGTTGAGCATGCCGGGTACGCCCTCGTCGCGGAGGTCCATGTTGGCGCTTAACGACAGCTGGCCGTTATCATCGGTGCGCATGTCGCTGTAATAACGCGACTGCGAGGTGAAGCTGCGGGTATCATCCTTGAAGTCGTAATCCGGGTAATTCTTGAAGGAGGTGGGAGCGTTGCTGAGTTCCACATCGCCGTTGACTTTCAGGCCGCTGCCTGGTGCTCCGTAGAGCCATTTCACGGTCAGGACACCCACGCAACTGCTCTTGGGTACAAGCAGTTCATCTTCGAATGCCAGCTGGATGTCCAGCTTGTTGGGTTTTACCGTTTCTACCCTAAGCGACTTGCTGAAGCTCTGGGCGCCTATCTTCACATTCACGCTCCAGCGGCCGGTAGGAGCGTCCTGCTCGGTGCTGAAGGGGAAATGATAGATATGGCTGCCGTCGTTCCTGGCAGTAAGGGTGCTCGTAACCTGGCCGTCCGGATTACGCAGTTCCGCAACCACGGGGTGGCCGGCCGGAAGGTCGTCGCCCTCAGCCATGGTAATGACGGTGATGTGCATGGTGTCGCCCGGGCGCCATACTCCGCGCTCGCCGAAGATATAGGCCTTGAGGCCGCCTTCACGATAAACTCCGCTGACATCAAAGTTACTGGTTGAAAGCGACTTCTCATTCTTGAGAGCAAGATATGCCGCGCCCTTGTCTGAACTTGCCAGAACATATTTGCCGTCTGCCGCGGGAAAGCTTGCACGTCCGTCCTTGTCGGTGACGGCCTTGCCCACCTCCTGCAGCACATCGTCGTAAAGCTTGATTTTCACGCCCTTGAGAGGCTCGCCGCTGAGTATGTCGCACGCATAGACATCACATTTGTTGTCTCCTTCCTTGGCGATAAGGGCAAGGTCGCTGGCCACCAGGAAGGTGTTGCGCTCGTCGTAGGTCTCATAGTCGCCGAAGTAGGAATCGCTGTCCCAGAAATCCTCCTCTTCCAGCGGCTCCACTCCGCGTATCTCTACGAAATAGATGGCGCCGGGCTCCGGCTTGATGAGTTCGTCCATGCTGATGCCGTAGTTGCGTTCCGCACGCAGGTGGGGCGCGTCGGTGGTACCGAGCACGACGGTCGTATCAGCCACCACACGAGCTACCTTGAAGAGGTTGTATTTTGCCTCGTAGGTATCGAACTGCATGAACTGCAGTATGTTGCTCGTAAAGATCTTACGCACGCGGAAGCGGGCCTTCACATAGCCGTAGGAGCTGAACAGCAAGTCCATCTTGCCTGTGCTGGGCAGCACGCTGCCATGGCTGAGGAGCTTGATGGTAGGTGCATCGGGGGTTTCCTGACTTTCCTCGCTGCCGTCGTAAGTCTGATACCCGGCTTCTTCCGGTGTCTGCGCTACTGCCGCAGCCTTGGCCTTTGTGGCCTGAGTCGCTGCGGAAGAACCTTTGCCTGTGCCGCTGCCCTGCTGACAGCCGGCGAACAAAATGGCCGCCAGAATGGCGCCGCCTATTAGTTTGGAGATTTTCATATAATATGGTTATCTTTGTTTCTGATGTCCAAAGGTACGAAATTATTATTGATTCTATCTCCCCTGCTGGCACTATATATTTTCTGTCTGCCGGGGAAGCTCTTCGACCCTCCTGTGAGCGCCGTTCTCACGGATAAGGACGGAGTCCTTCTGGGAGCCAGGATATCGGCTGACGGACAATGGCATTTCCCTCCGGCTGGGTCTGTTCCCGAGAAATTCGCCAAATGCATAGTGTGCTATGAAGACAAGCGTTTTACATGGCACCCAGGAGTGGATTTCCTGTCTGCAGGGAGGGCATTGAGGCAGAACCTGAAACAGGGCGGCGTAGTGAGCGGCGCCAGTACCATCACCATGCAGGTGATTCGCCTGAGCCGTCCGGAAGCTCCCAGAAACATTCCCGAGAAGCTTTTGGAGGCGGTGCTCGCCACGCGTCTGGAGATGCGCTGCCGTAAACCGGAAATCCTCCTGCTGTATGCATCTAACGCCCCTTTCGGAGGCAATGTGGTAGGACTCGAGGCCGCGGCCTGGCGCTATTTCGGACGGCCGGCTGACGAGCTGTCCTGGGCCGAGAGCGCTATGCTGGCGGTACTGCCCAACTCCCCCGCCCTTATACATCCCGGCAGAAACAGGCAGAAGCTGCTGGAGAAGCGCAACTTCTTGTTGGATAAATTATCAGCCAACGGAACCATAGACGAAACGGAATGTACCCTGGCTAAAGACGAGCCCCTGCCGGAGAAGCCCCTGCCCATGCCGGACAAGGCCTACCATCTGCTTGAGCGCCTCAGGGCGGAAGGAGGCGACAAAGCTTACAGCTGTTCCGTGGATGCGGCCCTTCAAGACAGGGTAAACGCTGTTGCCCGCTCGTATTTTGGCATGTACCACAGCAACATGGTGGACAATATGGGAATACTGGTGCGCAGCGTCAGGAGCGGCGAGGTGCTGGCTTACTATGGCAACACCATAGGGCTGGCGGACGGCCTCCGCGGGGCTTCCGTTGACATGATTCCGGCGGCACGATCCAGCGGCAGCACCCTCAAACCGCTGCTGTACGCCGCCATGCTGCAGGACGGCCAGATTCTGCCCGGCACACTAATTAAGGATACCCCGTACAACTACAACAACTTCGCTCCGCATAACTTCAACCGCAGCTTTGACGGTGCTGTTCCGGCATCGGAAGTGATTTCACGTTCGCTTAACGTGCCGTCGGTGCGTATGTTGGAACAGTATGGGGCCGGGAGGTTCCTGGAACTTCTTAAGGAATTGGGGTTCACGACCATTACCCGGGATGCCGACCATTACGGTCTCTCGCTTATCCTGGGAGGTGCGGAGATTACTCTGGAGGATCTGGTAGGAGTTTATTGCGACATGGCCCGCGAACTGACGGCGGAGCCGGACGAGGAGGGGGTAGTGGCCCTGGACGGCGTGGCCGCCCGTGACCACGTGAACGGGAGGGGCCCGGCCGACAGGCTGGGAGGGATAGCCCCGAAGGGGCGTACCGGACCAGGGCCACTACCCCCTCCGAAGTCCGACGAGCCGCTGTCAAAGGCGGCGATCTGGTTGACGTTCGAGGCGTTGGCGAAGGCCAATCGCCCGGAGGAGGAATCGAGCTGGATGGGCTTCAGTTCCGGCCGAAAGGTGGCATGGAAAACCGGTACCAGCTGGGGTAACAGGGATGCCTGGAGCGTTGGCGTTACTCCGGATTACGTGGTAGGTGTATGGGTTGGCAACAGCGACGGTGAAGGCCGAGCCCAAATGACCGGAGTAGGTTATGCAGCCCCCGTCATGTTCGACGTTTTCGCCGCGCTGCCGCCGTCGGAATGGTTCCGTAAGCCGATTGAAGAGATGGTTCCGCTGGTGGTGTGCCGCCAGAGCGGGCTGCCGGCCTCCCGGATCTGCCCCGATCGCGATACAGTATGGGTGCCGGACATAGAGCGGAGGCCTGACGAGTGCCGCTATCACCGCATCGTTCATCTGGACGCAGACGGGCAGGTACAGGTTAACAGCAGCTGCTACCCGGTTGAGAAGATGGTGGAGAAAGTATGGTTCGTGCTGCCTCCGGCCATGGAATGGTACTACATGAAGAACCATCTGGATTACAGGCCGTTACCTCCCAAGCATCCCGACTTTGACTCGGCCTCCGAGAATGGCAATCCCATAGAGATAATATATCCTCAGCAGGGCATCACCGTAGTGACCACGGTAGGACTTGACGGACAGGAACAAGGCATGATAGTGCGTGCAGCCCACCGGGATCCGTCCGCTCTGCTTTACTGGCATCTGGACGACGACTATCTCGGCACCACCCGAGGAGAACACGACCTGCTGGTGCATCCGGCGCCCGGCAGGCATGTACTTGTGGTCATGGACGCAACCGGGGCCTCACGGGCAGTTCAGTTCACCGTTAAATAGTGACGCCGTTCCGTTTTCCATTACGATTCCGGCACGGCTGATAAGTATTTGCCCTACCGTGCCGGTTTCTATGTTTTTTTCGGCACAGATAGATCTGTTTACGCTCAGCGAGCCTCTGGAAACAGCCCACTCACGGTTTCTTTCCCAAGTTTTAGAATTCTTTGTATCTGAGAGTTTGAGGCATTGTATTCAAAGTGGAGTGTTTTGGCCAATTGTATCTTGTCCGAATTATTCAAAGTCAATGGTTTATCCATATTGTACCGATTTCTTGACAGAGATGCTGCGGCAGCATACATTTCCTCATCGGTTAAAGTAACCATATCACTAAACCTGGAAGAAAACTCGGCATAACTCTCAAACTTTTTTGTAATAGAGTAAAAATAGTGATGGGCATCGCGAAAAAAGCTCATTCCGGTATGATAATCCACAAAACTCTCAGGAGTAATGTACCCGTCACGAACAGTATATGAATCCGGGAGTAATAATGTCCGGCTATGCGTCAGGAGCCTTTTCCTGTCTCTGCTCAGGCTATTATAAAGGACGGCTCCCAAAGGATATGAATCCGGTAGAAAATAAAGGTGGCCCGCTCCCCAAGGATATGAATAAGGAGTGTAAGCCGAGTTAACAACAAAACCATTGCGGCTGACATAAGAAATGTTGTTTCTGAGCGAATCAAGAGTATCAATCTTAAGCGGTTCGCAGACGAAAGAGCTCAGATTAAGGGTTCGTTCATTCTCATGAGCATAACGAATCAGACGTTTGCGATAGTACGCCAGAAAATCCATGCACTGCTGTTTGTCCGCCGACACAATCAAATGCAAGTGATTGGACATCAATTCGAAATTGTACACCCGTAGATTACACGATAACGCCGACTCGGCCATCAGGGTCATTCCGAACCTGAATTCATCAGGACATGTAAAAATGATTTCGGTAGTCGCTCCTGGAGTTGCCACATGCCAGTAGGGACCATTTTTCAGAAAGCTGTATTCACATACACGCTCTTTTTCAGAAAAAGATAAAGTTTTCATAGTTTAATAATAGCAGTTTGTGCTATCCGCTCTCAAATATATCAAAACGTGCCGAAATAGCCATGAATATGGGCACGAATCTGATAAAAAAAGATTGCCGTGCCGAAATAGCCATGATTATGGGCACAAGGATCATTATAATTATTTGTATATTTGCAAAAACCTCACAGCCACATGAACAAATACATGGAACTCGCCATACGCGAAGCGCGGGAAGGCATAGAAAACGGACACGGAGGCCCGTTTGGAACCGTTATAGTGAAGGACGGTGAGATTGTCGGACGCGGACATAACTGTGTGCTCCGCGACAACGACGCCACCTGCCACGGTGAAGTGGCGGCCATACGCGATGCCGGCAAAAGGCTCGGCACCTTCGACCTAAGCGGATGCGAGCTTTACACTACCGGCGAGCCCTGCCATATGTGCCTCTGCGCATGTATGTGGGCGAATATCAGCAAGATATATTACGGCTGCAACATAGAGGACAACGGCATGATAGGTTTCCGCGACGACAAGTTCGACCGCATCTTCGGCGGTCGTGACAAACTTGAGGGCTACATGACGGAAGTTGACCGCGACGCCTGCCTGCAGCTCTTCAAAGACTACCTGAAGCTGAATCCCCAGAAATACTAGGCTTCTACCCAGAGAAACACTTTATCGCCGCGGCGGACATGTTCTGCACCTGGAGCCGGCGGAATAGCTACAGAACAACGTTCGCCTTTTTCCGCCCTGGAGCAGGGCTTGAGATTAACCCGCATGTCACTGACCGTGAGCTGGGTGACTCCGCTGGTCGCACCTATTATCATTATTTCGTCACCCACGCTCAGAGGGGTAGCCTCAACGCTTATTTCCGCCACGTCGATGCGGTCGAACCAGTTGCTCACCTTGCCGCAGTAAACCTTGCGCCTGGTGGCGTGGGAGCCGTAAATCTCGCTCCACTGGCCCAGATAAGCGCCCTGATAGTAGCCGTCCCAGAAGCCGCGGTTGAACACCTCCGCAAGAGAGTCCTTCAGCGTTGCCGCAAGCTCCGGAGAGTAACTCCCGGAACATATGGCATCAGCGGCCTTGCGGTAGCATTCCGTAGTACGCTTCACGTATTCTGCACTTCGGGCACGCCCCTCTATCTTGAACACCCTCACTCCGCTGTCCACTATGCGCTGCATGAACTCAATGGTACACAGGTCCTTGGGGGACATGATATACTTGTTGTCGATATCCATGGTGTAGCCGGTCTCCAGGTCGCGCACCTCGTATCCGCGGCGGCATATCTGCATACACGCACCGCGGTTGGCGGAAGAGCCGTAAGCATGGAGGCTCAGATAGCATTTGCCGCTGACGGCCATGCACAGCGCCCCATGAGCAAACATTTCTATCCTTACCGGTTTACCTGAAGGGCCGCAAATCCCTTCCCTGCCCACAGCCTCGTAGATTTCCTTTACCTGGTCAAGGTTGAGCTCCCTGGCCAGCACCACCACATCGGCCCAGCGGGCATAAAACCTAAGGGCCTCGACGTTGGAGATATTGAGTTGGGTTGAAATATGGACCTCCAGGCCCACGTTCCGGGCATATTCTATGGCAGCGATATCGGATGCTATGACTGCATCTACGCCGGCAGCCTGAGCCGCATCCAGTGCCTCCCGCATAGGTTGAAGGTCTTCGGGATAAAGGACTATATTCAGCGTGAGGTAGGCTCGGACGCCGGCATTGTGGCATATGCGCACCACTTCTGCCAGGTCTTCGGGGGCGAAGTTGTTGGCGCTGTGGGAGCGCATGTTAAGGCGTCCTACGCCAAAGTAAACGGAATCGGCACCCCCCTGGATGGCCGCCTGAAGGCACTCAAAGTTCCCTGCAGGGGACATTATCTCGAGAGATAATGTCCCCGGACTATCCCCCTGCACCCCCAGGGGACAGACCCCTGAGGGGTCGGCTGCTTGCGGCCGGGGGGCAACGTGTTGGCGAACGCTGCAAGCGTTCCCCCCGACACCCCCCTGGTCGCTTCGCTCCTTAACCGTTGGTCGTACGATCTTATTCATTCGTGAACTTGAATTCTTTGGCACGGCGGAGGGCTTCGCGGAGCTGGTCGTCGTAACGCAGACGCACCTTCACGCCGTCCGGCTGGAAGTAGTAGCGTACAACTATTTCCTCCTCTATGAAGGGCACTATCTCATCTTTCTTCAGCCGCAGGAAATCCTCCTTTTCCATCTCCAGAGCCTTCCCGAGGGCATCCAGTTCTGCAGCCATAGCCTCATCCAGACCGTCGCGCTTGAGCTCCTTGCGTACGTAATCGAAGTAGGTGCGGGCGCTCGAACGGTAGTCGAATTCCTTGCCCTTGGCAAACTCTATGAAGTCTTCGTACTCGGCATCGCCGAAGTGGAAATCGTCAGTCGGGACTATGCTGCGGTGCGCCTTCACGTACTCCAGCGCGTACTGCTCCACCACCCCGTTCATCACCAGCGAATAGGTAAGGCGGCTGTAATCCCGGGATTTCACTTCTATGTCCGGAGTTATACCGCCGCCGTCGCGTACGGTGCGTCCCATGGCGGTTTTGAACTCATGCGTAAGAGAATCAGGTATGTGCCCTACAGAGCCGTCCTCGTTGCGCTGGGAATAGTCTATGGCCTGGACGCAGCGGCCGCTGGGAGTGTAATACTTTGCCGTGGTCACCTTGAGCTGGCCGCCGTAAGGAAGCGGGCGTATGCTCTGCACCAGGCCTTTTCCGAAAGTGCGTGTGCCGGCAATCACCGCCCGGTCCATATCCTGAAGTGCGCCGGAGACGATTTCGGAAGCCGAAGCTGAGCCGGAATCAACCATCACCACAAGCGGAATCTGGGTATCCAGCGGAGCTTTAGCGGTACTGCTGGAATAGCCGGAACCCTCGGCACGACCCTTGGCGCTCACCACCAGGGAGCCCTTTGGCACGAAGATAGACACAATCTCGGTGGCCTCCGACATAAGTCCTCCCCCGTTGCCCCTGAGGTCGAGCACCAGCGTATCCAGCTGGCCCTGGCTGCGGAGGTCCTTTATGGCCGCACGTACCTGCTCTCCCACCCCCTCGGTAAACCCGGTCTGATAGATGTAGCCGGTATGGGGCGCCACGTATCCATAATACTCTATGTCCGGCAGGTGAATGCTGCGGCGGGTTATCTTGATGTTCTTGATTTCTCCGGTATAGACTTTCTTGACCTTGAAAAGTACCTTTGTGCCGGGGGCGCCGCGCATCTTCTCGCTGCACTCGGCGCTGGTAAGGCCCTCCACGGTCTCGCCGTCTATAGTCATGATTTCGTCGCCGCAGCGCAGCCCGTTCTCCCAGGCCGGAGAGTCCTTATAGGGCTCGTTTATTATCACGTTGCCCTTCAGGTCCGGCTTGTAAATAACCGCTCCTATGCCTCCGTAGGACTTATTTATCATCATCTTGAGGTCCTCGTTCTCCTCTTCCGGAATATAGACGGTATAGGGATCCAGATTGGAGAGCATGGCGTCCACACCTGCCCTCTCTATCCTGTCGACAGGAAGCGAATCCACGTAGGAACGGTTCAGCTCCTTGATTATGGAGCTATGGATTTCGGTCCACTTGCCGAGCTTGAAACTTTTGGACTGTGCAGATGCGGCCACACATAGGGCACACATCGCTATGGCGAGCAATGTCTTCTTCATACAGACTGTCATTTTTCGTATCCGTTCTCTTGCAACCACAGTGCCATGGCGCGCAAGGCCTTGCCTCTATGGGAAATGGCGTTCTTGGTCTCTTCCGGCAGCTCCGCCACGCTGCAGTCGGGGTAATCGTCGGCTATGAACACCGGGTCGTAGCCAAAACCACCGGAGCCGCTGCGCTCGGTCGCGATGCGCCCCTCCAGCGTGCCCTCGAAAAAGAGCGTGCGGTCTCCCAACAGGAGCGTGACCACGCTGCGGAAGCGGGCGGTACGGGGAGCCCCGGGATGCCTGGAAAGCTCACGCAGTAGCGTATCGATATTGGCGCCGAAATCGTGGTCCGGCGGCAGCGTAAGACCGTCACGGCGCGCCACATCCTGTGCATAACGGGCAGCATGTACCCCGGGCGCGCCGCCGAGGGCGTCAACCTCCAGCCCGGTATCATCGGCGAAGCAGTCCATGCCGGAGCGCTCACGGAAATAAACCGCCTTGATAAGCGAGTTCTCCTTGAGCGTAAGGGCGTTCTCCTCGGGCTCGCCGTCAATGCCCAGCTCCGCCGGCGACAGCACTTGTACGCCGTCTCCCAGAATCTCGCGGGCCTCGCGCAGCTTCCCGCGGTTGCCGGTAGCAAAAACCAAGTTCATTATCGGAATTTTTTGTCTTCCTCGAGCATGCCGAGGTAGGAGTTGTATCGTTCAGGGCTGATGAGGCCGTCGTCGAGGGCCTGCTTGACGGCACAGCCGGGTTCGTGCGTGTGCGTGCAGGGGACGAAGCGGCAGTTGTCTGCCACTCTGAGCATCTCCGGGAAGTATTTGGATATCTCTTCCTTCTCCAGGTCAACCAGGCCGAAGCCGCGCAGGCCGGGAGTATCGATTATGAAGCCGCCTCCGCTCAGGGGGTACATCTCATAAAGCGAAGTGGTGTGTTTTCCCTGCAGGTGGGCTGCGCTTATAAGCCCCACCTTAGGATCGAGCGAAGGGTCCAAAGCCCTGATTATCGATGACTTGCCAACCCCGGACTCCCCGCTCAGGAGACTGGTGCCGTGAGAGCAGACAGCGCGCAGTTCGTCTATCCCTTCTCCGGTCAGCGCCGAGCATTCCAGCACCGTATATCCGGCACCGCGGTAGATATCGCAAAAAGACTCCACCTGCTCCGGGGCCGGTTCCCGGTAAAGGTCGAGCTTGTTAAGGACTATAACCGGACGCACGCCGTAAACCTCACAGGTCACGAGCAGACGGTCCAGGAAGGGCAGCTTGATCTCCGGGAAATACAGGGTGACCACCAGGACGGCACGGTCCAGGTTGGCGGCAATTACATGAGCCTGCCGGGAAAGGTTGGTGCTGCGGCGGATAATATAATTGCTGCGGGGCAGCACCTCCTTGATGATTGCAGGATGACGTGCGTCTGCAGGGGCGCCGTCCAGTTCGTAGCGGACCTTGTCGCCTACTGCAACCGGATTGGTTGCGACGGAACGCTCCAGGCGTACCTTTCCCCTCAACACCGCAGGGAACGGCGCCCAGACAGGGAGCTCGCTCAGCAGATAATGGCTGCCCGCATTCTTAACGACCGTCGCTTCCATGACTATTTTGCCCTGCCGATAAGTTTTTCCGAAAAGTCGCAAAGCGGAGTGATGTCGCTGGAAATGCCTTTCACGGCCTCTATCGCAAGGTCGGAGTAACGGCGGATTTCTGCACGCGCATCTTCCGGAACGCCCAGTTCGTCGTACAGTTTCTTGACTGCGGAGATTTTTGCCTGCCGCTGCTCAGGGCCAGCCGCTTCAGCATTGAAAGTTTCCAGGAATGCAGCCTTGTCCCTGGTCTTCTGGAGGGCACGGATGGTCAGCCAGCTCTTCTTGCCGTTGATGATATCGCCGCCTATGGGTTTTCCGAAAACCTTCTCATCCCCATAGGCATCCAGAAAGTCGTCCGCTACCTGAAAGGCCATACCAAGTTGATATCCATAGCGGTACAGGGCGTCGCACGCCGCTTCCGGAGCGGCTCCTATCAAGGCGCCAACCTTCGCACTGCAGGCAAGCAGCACGGCGGTCTTGAGTCCTATCATCTGCTCATACTCCTCCATGGCCACATCGCTGCGTGACTCGAATTCCATATCGAGCTGCTGTCCTTCGCAAACCTCCGCGGCTGTCCTGGAGAACAGATTCATGACGGCTCCATGACAGTATGCCGGTGCCTTGGAGATGCGCTTGTACGCATCTATCAGCATTACGTCCCCGCTCAGGATTGCGGTATCCTCGTTCCACTTCTTCCAGACAGTGGGTACTCCGCGCCTGAGGGGCGAGCGGTCCATTATATCGTCGTGAATGAGAGTGAAGGTATGGAATACCTCCAGGGCGGCGGCACAGTCCCGTATCTGCGCTGGCAATTCGTCGCAGAAGAGGCTGCAGGCAGTGAAGCAAAGCGTGGGCCTTATGCGTTTGCCGCCTATGCTTATCATGTAACGCAGCGGGTCGTACAGGCCTGCAGGCTCGCCGGTGAACTCTATGGAGGCGAACAGCCTCTCCACTTCAGAGGATATAAGTTTTGCGTCAATCATTTTCTTGGTCAGCTGTTAGTTGGAATATTCCACAACTCCTTCGAAGGCAATGCGGGCGGGGCCGGTCATAAAGAGCTCGCTCCCCTTAAGGGCGATTATAAGTTCTCCGCCGTCCATGACTATGGTGCATGGGTTGGAGACGAGGCCCGAGGTGATGGCGGCGGCGGCCGTTGCGCAGGCTCCCGTGCCGCAGGCAAGGGTGATGCCGCTTCCCCGCTCCCAGACGCGCATGCGGAGGGAGGAGGGAGATCCTTCGCTTTCGCTCAGGATGACAGAAGGGGCACTCCGGATGACAGAGACGAATTCTGTGTTGATGCGGCCGGGGAATAACCTGTGTCTTTCTATTGCGGGACCGACCAGCGGCAGGTTCACGGCTTCGGCATCCTGGCAGAACACCACGAAGTGCGGATTTCCAACATTCACCACCGTTCCGCAGAAAACGGAGCCGGCGGCCTCCAGTTCCAGATTCCTTTGTTCTATGACGAAGCCTCCCATCCCTACTGTCACGCTCTCCACCTTCCTGTCCGGGCCGGTATGCAGGGAAAGCTTCTTGATTCCGGATCTGGTCTCCAGGGAGATTTCCCGCGATCCGGTCAGGCCCTTCTCGTACACATACTTTCCTATACAGCGTGCAGCATTGCCGCACATAAGGCCTTCCGAACCGTCGGCATTGTACATGCGCATGGAGAAATCCGCACATCCGGACGGTCCTATGAGCACCAGTCCGTCGCCGCCTATGCCGAAGTGCCTGTCACTCAGGCGAACGGACAGCGCAGCCGGGTCCGCTACCGGAAAACGGGAGGCATCGACGTAAATGTAGTCGTTGCCAAGCCCTTCCATCTTTGTGAATTCCAGCCTCATACCCTTTCTGCACGGCATTTTGACGCCGCCTCTACAAATGCCTTGAACAAAGGATGCGGGTTCTCAGGGGTACTTCTGTACTCCGGATGGAACTGCACTCCGATAAAGAATGGATGAGCGGGAAGCTCCACTATTTCAGTGAGTCCGGTCTGAGGATTGTGGCCGGAAGCCACCAGTCCCGCCGCCTTGAATTCCCCGGCATAATCGGCGTTGAATTCGTAGCGGTGACGGTGACGTTCATGTATCACCTTGCTGCCATAAATCTTGTGGGCCAGGGAACCCGGCAGCAGCTCGCACTCATAGGCGCCAAGCCTCATGGTACCTCCCTTGATGGTAGTGCTCTTCTGGTCCTCCATCAAATCTATGACAGGATGTGATGTACGGGGGTTGGTCTCGGTGGAGGCGGCATCGGCATAGCCCAGCACGTTGCGGGCAAACTCCACTACGCACATCTGCATTCCAAGACAAATACCGAAAAACGGCACCCCGTTCTCGCGGGCATAATGTATGGCATGCACCTTGCCTTCCAGTCCCCTCTCGCCGAAGCCCGGGGCCACGAGGATGCCGTCCATTCCGGACAGCAGCGAAGATGCATTTTCTTCGGTAATATCCTCACTCAGAATAGAATGCACGCGTACATGGCAGGAATCTGCGGCGCCGGCATGGACGAAGGCCTCCAGGATGGACTTGTAGGCATCCTGCAGTGATACATACTTGCCTACCAGGGCTATATCCACCTCCCGCTTGGGATTGGCAAGGCGGTCCAGGAAGCCGCGCCATTGCTTCAGGTCAGGCTGGTTGAAGTTGTCTATGCAGAGTTTGCGTACCACCAGCTCGTCCAGATGCTCTTCGTGCAGATTGAGAGGAACCTGATAGATGCTCCATGCATCCATGCTCTGGATAACGTGCCCCGGCTTGACGTTGCAGAACTGGGCCACTTTACGCTTGAGTTCGGGCGAGAGCGGGTGCTCGGTGCGGCAAATTATCACATCAGGCTGCACTCCGCTCTGCTGCAGCATCTGCACCGAGTGCTGGGTAGGTTTTGTCTTGAGTTCGGCTGCGGCGCTGAGATAGGGCACCAGCGTGAGGTGTATGGACATGCAGTCCTCCTCGGCAAGTTCCCACTGCAGCTGACGCACAGCCTCTATGAACGGCTGCGACTCCATATCGCCTACGGTACCTCCTATTTCCGTGAGGATAACGTCGTACTGGCCGCTGTTGCCCAGCAGCAGCATGCGCCGCTTGATCTCGTCGGTAATATGGGGTACGATCTGCACCGTCTTGCCCAGATATGCGCCCTCGCGCTCCTTTGTAATGACGGTGTTGTAAATCTTGCCTGTGGTGACGTTGTTGGCCTTGGATGTGGGGACGCCCAGGAAACGCTCATAGTGGCCGAGGTCGAGGTCGGTCTCGGCACCGTCTTCCGTCACGTAGCACTCCCCGTGCTCATAGGGATTGAGCGTTCCCGGATCTATGTTTATATATGGGTCAAACTTCTGAATAGTAACCCTCAACCCCCTGGACTGCAGGAGTTTAGCAAGAGATGCGGCAACTATTCCCTTGCCCAGGGAAGAAACTACGCCGCCTGTGATGAATATGTATTTAGGGTTCATAACGTCTTCACAAAGTCTGCTATCCTTTCCGCCGCTTCAATGCTGGCATGACGCTCGCCGAAGGCGCTGAGGCGGAAGCGTCCTTCGCCGCCGGGGCCGAAGCCTGCGCCTGGCGTGACAACCACCCCGGTAGCCTCCAGCAGACAGTCGAAGAACTCCCACGAGCCCATACCGTCAGGGGTGCGCACCCACAGATACGGGGCATTCACGCCTCCAGCGGGATCCAGTCCGGCATCGGCCAGAATGCCTCTTATGCCTGAAGCCGTGACAAGGTAAGAATCTACCTGGGCACGGGTCTGCCGACGTCCTTCCGGGGAAAGCGCGGCAGCCGCAGCACGTTGCGAGATATAGGAATTGCCGTTGTATTTACTGTTCTGGCGGCGTTCCCAAAGGTCTGCCAGACGCACTTTCCTGCCATCCGCAGCATCCAGTGCAAGCCCTTCGGGGATAACTGTATAACCCGAGCGGATGCCGGTAAAACCGGCGGTCTTGGAGAAACTTCTGAACTCTATGGCGCAGTCCTCCGCACCGGGAATCTCATAGATTGAATGCGGAATGGAATCGTCCCGGATGTAGCTTTCGTACGCCGAATCGTAGAGAATAATGCTGCCGTTCCGGAGAGCATACTCCACCCATTCCGTAAGCTTCTTGCGGCTCGCCACCGCTCCGGTAGGATTGTTGGGGAAGCAGAGGTACACCAGGTCCAGACGCTCCTCCGGAATGTCTCCGGAAAAGTCGTTGGACGCATCCATAGGCAGGTATTTGATATTATGGCCCGCGATGATGCAAGTATCTGTATACAAGGGATATACCGGATCCGGGATGCCCGCTGAAAGCCCAGGGGCAAAGATATCCAGGATATTCCCCATATCGGTCTTGGAACCTTCGCTGACAAAGACCTCGGACGCCTTGATTCCCAGTCCGGGGAAATCGGTTTCCGCAATGGCCTCGCGCAGGAAGGCACGACCGTGTTCCGGGCCATAACCCTTGAAGGTCTCTGCCCTGGAGCACTCATCCACTGCCGCATGCATGGCATCGATTACGGCCGGGGCCAGTGGAAGGGTGACATCACCCACTCCCAGCCTTATTACGGACGCTCCGGGATGGCGCTGCTGATAAGCCTCAGTACGCCTGTCGACCTCCCCGAAGAGATAACTGGTCTTGAGATTCAGGAAATTCTCGTTAATCATATCAGAACACCCAGCCGAGGGTAAGATAAGTGCCGTAATTCAGACGGGCGTTGTCCGGGCCGGCAAAGAGGCGGCTTAGCTGCCAGCGGAAGCTCCACTCGAACAGGATGGGGCCTGCCTGCATGCCGAAAACCGCCGCCATACCTCCCTGATGGGGATTCACCGCCCACTCGGGGTCCGCCACGCTGAACTCATGCTGGAAGGCATAGCTGTAGTAACCGCCGACGCCAGCATAACCTGCCGCAGACACGTCCCCTACCCTGTAGATAAGGTAAGCCGGAACGGTAACTGCCTGCTGCGAGTACTTCTGCGCCTTGCCTAGGGGTTTGTCGAGGTTTGGGAAGTAGCTGCCAGCCTGGTCGTACAATACGTTGACCTGCAGGCCGGCCTTGCCGAAGTTGAAGCGCCCCATAAGACCGGCATTGAAACTGCGGTTGGAATCCGCCGTGAGCCTGGCATCGGGGAAACGTATGTTGCTGCCGCCTATGCTGGCCACGACACCGCCTTCGAAGACAGGCGCCTTGTTGGAATGCTTCCGGGCCACCCTGCCGCTGGAAGCGAAAGAAGGATCGGATGCAACTGCAGCTGCTAGATCGGCCAGATAACCGGTAACCCGGTCGAGTCCGGCGTAATCTATCAGATTCGCCTTGTCTCCCGGCTTGTGATACGGGGACTTGAGTCCAGTGGTCACGGCAAGCGTAGGAACCTGCTTCTTGGCAAAGCCTTCGGTATCGGTTGCGGTGAGGACGGAAGTCTCGAAGTTCTTGGTCTCCACGTTGATGGAATGGCGCGTTGCCAGATCTTCCGCAATCTTGCGGCCGTCGCGTATGGTGGATGTGCCTTCCAGGATAAGCTTTCCGCTCTGCCTGTACCAGCCTACCATATCTATGCTCATCATGAGCTTGACGTTTTCTATTCCATACGTAACGTCCAGCAGTTCGGAGAGGGCGTTGGAGCCATAGAGTCCCTTCTCCTCGGCGTCGAAGGCGGCAATTATCACGCTGCGCTCCAGCTCTCCCTGCCTGGCGCAGAGTTCACGGGCTATTTCTATAAGCGCGGCACTGCCGGACGCATTGTCGTCCGCCCCGGGATAGATATTTCCGTTCTTCACGCCCAGGTGGTCAAAATGCGCACCGAGTACTATGTACTCATGCTTCAGGGAATTGCCCTCAATAATTCCGACTACGTTCGCATAATCTTTGTCACCATGCTTGAACGGAATCACAAAATCCCCGTTCAGGAAAGGCTTGAGCCCGCACTCCTTGTAACGGGCGACAATATAGTACCGGGCCATCTCGGCGCCGTGGGAACCGGCTTCGCGGCCTTTCAAAGAGTCGGAAGCAAAGTAGTATACGTACTCAGCGAGCCTTTCTTCCCTTGTTTGTGCGCTTGCGTCCAGCGCGGACATCAGGAGCACGCCGCCCAACAGCAGGAACGGCAGTAAAATCTTCTTCATTTTCTATAAGTTCAAAATCCAATTGTCGTTGTTCCAGGTTTGCCCCCGCAACCTTGATGCGCACGCGGTCGCCGAGGCGGTACTCCCTGCCGGTGCGGCGCCCGTGCAGACGGTAATGGCCCTCGTCGAATTCATAGAAGTCGGAGTGCATCTCTCGAAGCGGAACCATGCCCTCTATATGCGTCTCGTCCAGTTCCACATACATACCCCACTCCGTAATTCCGGATACGGCTCCGTCATACTCCAGGCCAACCTTGTCCTGCATGAACTCCACCAGCTTGTACTTTACGCTGGTGCGTTCGGCATCGGCGGCTACGAGCTCGCGCTCGGAGGCATGGACACACTCCCGCTCGAAGCGTGCCTTGTCCGCAGAATCGCCACCCTGGAGGTACCTGCCGAGCAGGCGGTGCACCATGAGGTCGGGGAAACGGCGTATGGGCGATGTGAAATGGGTATAAAACGGGAACGCAAGGCCGTAGTGGCCAATGTTGTCGGTACTGTAAACCGCCTTGGCCATGGAGCGCAGCGCCAGGTTCTCGAAGGCGTCGTACTCCGGCTTGCCCTTGGCGGCGCCAAGCAGCTCGCGGAGCGATGCAGCAGCGCTCTTTCCGTTCGATGCCTCTGCCATATTGTAGCCGAAGTTGGAGGCAAAGCCACGCAGTCCCTCCAGCTTTTCGTAGTTGGGCTCCCCGTGCACACGGTAAACGAAGGTTTTGGCGCTCTTCATAGCCACACCGTTCATTTTGCCGCCGGTAGCCACGAACTCGGCCACGCTGCGGTTGGCCAGAAGCATGAACTCCTCTATGAGATTGTTGGACTCCCGGGCAATCTTCTGATACACCCTGAGCGGCCGGCCCTGTCCGTCCACCTCAACTTTCATCTCCGGCCGGTCGAAATTGATGGCGCCGTTGCGGAAACGTGCGTCACGCAGACACCTTGCCAGACGGTTCAATGTAAGGATGGCCTCGTCCAGCCGGGTACACTTATCCGGCTCCGGCGGATTGTCTATTATCTGCTGGGCCTGGTCGTAATCCATGCGACGGTTGGAACGTATGACGGTGCGGCCGAACCAGCGGGACTTTACAGCTCCCTTGGGTCCTATCTCGAAGACCACGGAGAAGGTCAGCTTGTCCTCATCCTGCCGCAGCGAGCAGAGCTTGTTGGAGAGTTTCTCCGGGAGCATGGGAACGGTACGGTCTACCAGATACACGGAGGTGCCGCGCTCGCGGGCCTCGGCATTCACAGCATCGCCCGGGTGCACGTAATGCGACACATCGGCGATATGAACGCCCACCTCGTAGTTCCCGTTGGTCAGCTTCTTGAACGAGAGTGCATCGTCGAAGTCCTTTGCGTCCGTAGGGTCAATGGTAAAGGTGAAGGTGTCGCGGAAGTCCTTTCGACCCTTGAGTTCCTCTGCGCTTATCTCGTCCGGAATCTTGTCGGCGGCATTCTCCACCTCCCTGGTAAACTTGTACGGGAGATTGAACTCCGCCAGGATGGCATGCATCTCCGTCTCGTTTTCGCCAGGCATGCCCAGCACATCGCTTATATGCCCGTAAGGGCCGGCTTCGCCGCGATGCCATCCGTCCACTACCGCAGCCACCTTCATGCCGGACTTCGCGCCGGCCTCGCGGGCCTGCTCTGCGTCCACTTCGATATCGTACGGCATGATCTTGCTCTGCATGAGCACCCATGCCTGGGCTCCTACGTAATGCATGTAACCGACGAAAGGCGCCTTGCTGTGTTCGAGTATTTCCACCACCTCGCCTTCGCGGCGCTTGCCCTTCTCGCCGTGTCCGGTTACGGCAACCCTCACTATATCGCCGTTAAGTGCCCGGCGGGTCTTGGCGGCCTTGACGTAGATGTCGTCGTCCTGCCCTTCGACCATTACGAAGATGAAGCCCTCGCGGGTCATCTGCACCTTGCCTACATACTGCTGTACAGGCTTGCGCTGCACTTTCCTGTGTCCGTGCGGCTCCTGTCTCCTTTTCTTGTTGTTCCTCTTCATCAGATTATGCTAAACATGACTGAGCAGCGCCTTCATTCCGGCGGGGCCGGGAATAAACTCAATCGAATCCGCGCTCGCAGGCACCAGTATGCAGCCGTCAGCTGCTATATCGGCAACTCCGTCGCCTGTGCGCAGCGTGCCTCCACCCTCCAGGCACATGACTATGAGAAAACTGTCAAGGCCTTTGAGATCCTTAACCAGAGGGGCATCCAGGTCTATCACGGAAGTCGTGAAATACTCGCAGCTGACCAGCTGCACCTCGGCATCCTTAAGAGGAGTGTACGGAGTCTTGTATTCATCGTAAACCTTGTAGTCGAGCGCATCTTTGGCAAGCTCGGTATGGAGCTGGCGGGGCTTTCCGTCAAGGCCGGGACGATTGTAGTCGTAGATACGGTATGTCATGTCCGAAGTCTGCTGGATTTCAGCGATATAGCTCCCCTTGCACAAGGCATGGACGCGCCCCGTAGGGATAAAGAACACATCTCCTGCAGCAATATTGTGGTGGGCCAGGACATCCGTGATGCTTCCGTCTTCCACCCTGCGGCAATACTCCCCGGGGGTTATGGGCTGGGAGAAGCCGGCCATGAGCTCGGCGTTTTCCTCCGCCCGTATGACATACCACATCTCGGTCTTGCCATGGGCTCCGTGGCGTTTCTGTGCCAGTTCCTCGGAAGGGTGGACCTGAATGCTCAGCGCATCGTGGACATCCAGGAACTTTACCAGCAGCGGGAACTCGTCACCGTAGCGCCGGTAAACGGACCTGCCTACCAGGCGCTCCTTTTCTTGAGCCACCAATTCATTGATTGTAAGGCCCTTGTACGGGCCGTCGGAGACTACGGATATCCTCTCCTTGTAGCCGGAGAGCACCCACAATTCCGAGCCCCAGACCATGGGGCGTAAAATCGGTTCCAGTCGGTACATGCGAGTAAACTATTAATATGCAAATGTACGTAAAAATCGCTTATTTTTTTATATTTGCAAATCAACGATATTTCAACCTCATGATGAAAGGCATAAAATTGCTGCTGTTATGCGGATTGCCCCTCCTTCTGTTCTCCTGCAAGAACGGTGAGACTGAAGAAGTCCAGGCCTCCGTAGTCCCTGTACGGATTATCCACGCCGGGCTGGAGCAGGGAGGAGAGTCCAAGGCCTACATGGACGAATCATGTAAACTGTTCTGGAACGCCGGCGACCGTATAAGCGTTTTCGAAAAGAGCACCCGGAACGATTGCTACGCTTTCCTCGGTAAAGACGGCGACAAGTCCGGCAGCTTCCAACTGAGCGCCCAGGCATCCGGTCAGCCTGAAGCTTTGGACAAGTTCTTCGCCGCATACCCTTGGCGCGAGACCAACAGCATAAATTCTTCCGGAGTCATGAGTCTTACCCTTCCCGCCAATCAAGTGCTGCACGACGGGAGTTTCGACCCGGACGCCCATCTGATGGTTGCCGTGAGCGAGAACAACAGCATGGGATTCAAGAACGCATGCTGCTGCCTGGGCTTCCGGCTGACAGGCCAGGGAGTGAAAGTCAAATCGTTGAGCATCAAAGGCAACAACGGTGAATTGCTGGCCGGCACCGTAGTGGTATCAGCAGGAGACGTTCCCGATTGCCAGATAGCCCAGGAAGGAGCATCGGACGAAATCACCCTTACAGCGGAGAATCCTGTCGAGCTGAACGGAGAAACACCGGTATCGTTCTGGATGACTCTGCTCCCCATGACCTTCTCCAATGGTTTTACGCTGACGGTCACCGATGACAACGGAGGCACTTTCGAAAAAACAACGGACAAATCCGTCGTGCTCCAACGCAACCATGCCGTACAAATGGCTGCAGTGGAGGTAATCATAAGTCAGGGCGAGAGTGATGAATCGCTCGGCATCTATCCGGAAGCCGGCAACTCCCACGTATATGATCCGGCCTCGGAGCAGGTTAACATTTACAAAGCCGAGGGGAACGTCTGGGTGCGTTTCATCAATCCTTCCGAACTCCGGGTAATCGAAGTTGGCCCCATACCCGCCGACATAGTACCCGGAAGCCAGTTCCAGGCATCGCTGAGCGAAAGCCTGGCCGGCGAGGAGCAGTCTTCCGCAGATTATCAGATGACCGTTGATTCGCTGGACGGAGGCATTCTCACCCTCAGTTCCGGGAAATCGTTGTTTGTCTTAAGATTCTAAGGGCCATGAAAAAGATACTTACTATAACTCTTTTGGTTCTCGGAACGGCCGTCATGGCAATGGCCGTCCCCGCACGCCCGGGCAAATACACTTACAGGCAGCCCGACGGCACCGTCCTTACCCTTCAGAATCACGGAGACGAGTTTTTCCACTGGACGACCGACCAGAAAGGCCGGATAGTAGAGAAATCCTCGGACGGCTTCTTCCGCCAGGTTTCCATGAAGACGTTTGAAGCCAGGCGCAGAAAGGCGGCAGAAGCGCCCAAAAGGGCCGCCTGGGCATCTTATGAGGAACATAGGGAAACAAACTTCGGCAACCGCAGGGTACTCTGCATCCTGGCCAATTTCACCGATTCCACCTTCGTCATAGACAACCCCCACCAGGCTTTCGATGACATGCTGAATAAGGAAGGTTACGATTACAACGGCGCCATCGGTTCGGTTCACGACTACTATGTGGACAACTCAAACGGGCAGTACAATCCGCATTTTGACGTATTCGGTCCTGTGACGCTCAGTAATTCTTCCGAGTATTATGACAATAACGGAGTCTATAACGCTATCCTGGAAGCATACGAACAGTTGGCAGGCCAGATTAACGTGGACGACTACGACACAGACAACAACGGAACCATCGACATGGTGTTGTTCTACTACCCCGGGCACAACGAGGCGGAAGGAGCCGGTAAAGAATCCATCTGGCCGCACCAGTCCACCGGCAACTTCGGAATGATAGGAAGCAAGCGGTTTGTACGCTACTTCTGCACGTCCGAACTCGAAGGATACAGAGGCAAAAACATGTGCCACATTGGCACTACCTGCCATGAGTTCGCCCACTCCCTCGGCATTCCGGATTTTTACGATGTGGATTACGAGAAAAACGGCGAAAACGTTTTTACCACCAACCAGTTCGATCTGATGGCGTCAGGCAGCTACAACGACGGCGGCCGCAGGCCTCCTTTCTTAAGTGCCATAGAACGCAACATGCTTGGGTGGATGGATTACCCTCAGGAGTTGAGCACCGGTTCCTATATTTTGGAACCTGTCCGTAACGACAAGGCTTATACCAGCGCCAGTACCGCCGGTGGCGAGTACTTCATAATGGAATGCCGCGACAATTACAAATGGGACAGCGCAATTGGACAGTACGGCATGCTGGTTTACCACGTAGACAAGAGTTCACGGATAGTAGGCGACGGCAAATCCGCGGCAGAACTGTGGGAGTATACCAACAGCATCAACGAGTATGGAGGGCATCCATGTTACTACGTCATTGAGTCAACCGGCAATAACCAATATGTCTTCCCCGGAAAGATCGGAGGCACTACTCTTGCCCTGACAGGATGGGACGGCCAGCAAACCGGAGTTCTCCTCAGCAACATAGCCTTCGACGGCTCCAAATCCAGCTTTACGGCTGCCGTATCTTACTCCCAGCAGGTGGTCGGTTATGTTTACGATTCTTCAGGGAATCCTCTGGAAGGGGCCGAGGTTACGCTCACCCAGTCTGAGTATATGTTCGTTCCGGCCAAGGCTCCCGGACATCTGAGCGGAGATACCATAGCTTATTCCAACGCCGATGGTTATTACGAGCTTACCCTGTCGAATTCCGCAGGCAACTATCAGATACTTACGGTTCGGGCAGATGGATATACCCCCATATCCACGAACGTTCCAATCGAAAACCGTTTCACTATTCAGGACTTCTACATGTTGCAGTTGGGCGAAGGCAAGAAATACGATCTCATGCGCTACAACTACGACTCCAATCTGTACTATGCCACATTCACTGAGTCTCAGATAGCGCTGGCTGTTCATTACTCCGCTGACGAGCTGGCGTCCACGAAGGCAGTAGGCTCTTCTTTGGAAAGCATCTCGTTCCTGGTAGCACCAAAGGATTACGATAAGGTTTACGTCATAGTAGACGTTGGAGGCAAATGTGCGCTGCTAAGGGATGTTACGGACCAATTCGTTTCTGATTACTATACGACGATTGATGTGAGCGATGCGGACATCGCTATACCCCAAGGCGCCAACGTGAATATAGGATACGCCATAACGGGTAATACTAAAGGAATCAAAGTATATCTCAGCGACGCGCTGACGAACGATAACAACGGAACATGGCAGAGCACGGACTTCCTTAACAGTAGTTACACCTGGGTTCCTATCAGCTGGCAGGGCGGCGTGTATCTCAGTTTTACGATTGCCGCCACTATTAAGGAGTCGGTGAAACCAGAGTTGAATTACTACGGCCTGGCATTCATAAAGCTTAAAGATGATGTTCCCGTTGTAGTGCCATCCTCGACAAAAACCGTATATGCCACCGAGTGGTACCTTGACGGCGTAGCTGTGGATGCTCCCGTTGCCCTGTCAACACTCGCAGCAGGCACACACACCTACACAGCCGTCCTGAGTTATTACGACGGCACCGAGGAAAGGGTTTATTACGACTTTACTCTTTAGGCCCTTGGGCCGCTGATCGTCAGAGCAGTCCCCCGAGGGGAAGGCGGCCTCTGCCGCCAGGGGGTAACGTGTAGCCCTTGGGCCGCTGATCGTCAGAGCAGCGGCTCTGCGGTCATAGCCGCAGGCTGAGGGATTCCCATCAACTTGAGAATCGTGGGGGCGACGTTGCAAAGGGCGCCGTCCTTCACGGTTTTGACTTCATCGCCAGCCCCTATCACTATGAACTGTACCATATTAAGGGAGTGGGCGGTGTTGGGGCTGCCATCCTCGTTAACGGCATAGTCGGCATTGCCGTGGTCTGCAGTCAGCAGAACCGTATAACCGTGATTGAGCGCACATGTAATGGTGGTCTCCACACATCCGTCTATGCATCCTACGGCATTGCATATGGCCTTGTATACTCCGGTATGGCCCACCATGTCGCCGTTGGCATAGTTGAGTATGATAAGGTCGTTGCGCTCGCTGCGTATGGCTTCGCAGAGGCGGTCGGTAACCTCAACAGCGCTCATCTCGGGCTGCAGGTCATAAGTTGCGACCTTCGGGGAATTCACCAGGATGCGGTCCTCACCCTCGAACGGGGTCTCACGGCCTCCGTTGAAGAAGAAGGTCACGTGGGCGTATTTCTCAGTCTCTGCAATACGCAGCTGCCTGAGGCCGGCCTTGGAAATGGTCTCACCGAGCGTATCTGTAACCTCTTCCTTGGGGAAGAGTATATGCAGGCCGGTGAAGGACGCATCGTAGGGCGTAAGGGTGCAATAATACAGCGGTATGGTGTGCATGCCTTCTTCCGGCATGTCGTTCTGGGTAAGCACGTTGGTAAGTTCGCGGGCGCGGTCGTTGCGGAAGTTGTAGAAGATTACGCAGTCGCCCTCTTCTACGGTAGCAAGAGGCTTTCCGCCCTCGGTTATTACTATAGGCTTGATGAACTCGTCGGTCACCTCTGCATCGTATGATGCCTGGATGCCTTCGAGAGCACTGGTGAACTGTGCTCCCTTACCCTCTACCAGCATGTCGTAAGCCTCTTTGATACGGCCCCAGCGCTTGTCGCGGTCCATGGCATAGAAACGTCCGCATACTGTAGCGATGCGTCCGGTAGTCTGAGCCATCTTCTCTTCCAGCTCCTTCACGAAGCCGTAGCCGCTGCGCGGATCGGTATCGCGACCGTCCATAAAGCAATGCACGAACACTTTGTCCAAGCCCTCGTTCTTTGCATCTGCCAGGAACTCATAGAGATGCTCCAGGGAAGAATGCACTCCGCCGTGGGAGCAGAGACCGAAGAAATGAAGCTTCTTTCCGGAGGCCTTAACATAGTCGTAAGCGGCACGTATTTCCTTGTTTTTCAGGAGTTCATGCTTGCGGCAGGCCATGTTCACCTTAACCAGGTCCTGATACACCACGCGGCCGGCACCGAGGTTCATGTGACCCACCTCGGAGTTTCCCATCTGGCCGTCCGGCAGACCTACGTACTCGCCGCAGGCATGCAGGTGAGCCATGGGATATTTTGCGCGGAGGCTGTCTATAAACGGCGCGCCCTGAGTGTATATCGCGTTGCTGCGGTCGTGGCGGCCTTCACCCCAACCGTCCAGAATCATAAGGAGAACTTTCTTTGCCATATCTTTTTGCTTGTTAATTTCCGGACGCAAAGATAGCAAAAAATAGCCAAAAGCGGCAGACCCCCTCGCTCATGATACAAAAATGCTGCGCATTTTCAAAATCGATCGGGGTCTGCCGCTTTTGGCTATCTCAACTCTATTGCGCAAGCAAGGCTTTCAATCCGTTAAAGGTGGCGTTGCTTATGTCGGAGACCGGGCTTATGCGTTTAACCGGAAGAATCTCCTGCAGCGACGGGCCGAAGAGGTCGAAGGAGCGGGAAATCTGGCCGCCGAAGAGCAGGCATTCTATGCCGTATTCCTTCATGATGGGGGCAATGGCTTCTGCCAGAATGCCTCCGACCTCGCGGAAACGGGCAGCCGCCGCAGCGTCGCCGGAACGGGCCATATCGGCAAGATCTTTTACCGTTATGCCCTCGTAGCCGCGGAGGAAGCCGCGTTTAGACACATAATCTTCCAGGATGCCGTCCCGGTAAGGCATGTTCCAAAGGGACAGCTTAGGCCCCCCGGATTCGTTCATAAGTATCTGTCCGTCAATGCCTATTGAAAAACCGAGGCCGGTGCCCAGAGTAACCAGCGCCACCCTGCTTACATCCTTCCCTGCTCCGCATGTCATCTCACCGAGAAGCATGGCGTTAACGTCGTGGATGAAACGGCATCGACAGCCGGAAAGACCTACAATATCCGCAAAACTCTCCCCGTAAACCGACGCAAACTTGTGCTTCATCAGGAATACGCCCCGCCCGTAGTCGAAGGGGCCGGGGATGGCCACCGCGGCCGCCCCGGCATCTCCAACCGCTTCGCGCAGGGACGCCACAATCGACTCGCGGCTTCCCGCAGAATCGATGGGAATCTCACGACCGTCGGAGCATTTGATGAAAGTGCCGCCTACGTCAAGCAGGATCGTTTTCATATCCGTCTCTCAGACAAGTCTTATGGACGCGTATCGGCTCCCTGCCGAGGTTCTCTATCACGTACTTGCCCATGGTCGCAGGCACGCAGGCAATCTCCATGAAGTCGAGGTCGAAATAGCGCTCCGGATGCTCCACGCTGCGTATACGAACGCGCTCACCGTCCACCAGTGTAAGCACATGGAACTTCTCGCCGCGCGTATCCTGTTCGCAGCTCTTCTCGAACTCCAGACGACGCAGGGATATGTACATCTGGGGATTCTCGCCCAGGATGTACTCCTGCCAGCCGGGACCCTCGCAGTCGAGGCGGGGCTTCTGCACTATGTACTCGGGGCTCTCCGGATCGTGAATCACGCTGTGCCGGCGGTCCTGACGCACGTTGAGCTCGCCAAGACGGGTATGGATGGGGCGCTGCTTGCCGTCGAAATCGAGACGGAGATAGTCGTACATCTTGTAAGTATACGAGCCGATGGTGAGCGAACCGATCTCAAGGATAACCTGGTTACGGCCGCTTGAATGGATGGTACCGGCGGGCAGCATCACCTGCAGGCCGGGCACCGACTCCTCGTAGCTCACGTACTTCATGTAGTCGCACTCCTTATGCTCGGTATCAGCCGCCTCTATCTCGCGGAAGAATGCGGGGATGTCGGCGTCGTCGCGGAAGCCTATGAAGGTCTTTGCCTCGTGACCGGTGATGACGACGTAGTAGCTCTCGTCCTGACGTCCGAACTCGTTGTAGTTCTCTACATTGTACGGGCCGCCGGAGTGGCACTGTATGCTCATGTTACCGGTGGAATGATAGCTGTCGTCCCAGTTGAAGCGTATGGGGAAATAGCCCTTGTACTTGCGGACGCAGCTTTCTCCCATCAGGTTTATGCCTTCCTTGTGCACGAAGGAGCAGTAGTTGATGTCGAGGAGTTCGGAACCGGCCTCAACCTGGACGCTCACCTCCATGGGGATGAAGTCGAACACCCAGGCGGCGTTGCGCATCTTCTCCGGAAGGTTACGTAGCTTCTTCATGTAAGTACCGCCCCAGACCCCCTCAAGATAGCAGGGCTTTGCACGGAATGGATACTTCACCAGCGTTGCACAGATGTCTGCAAAGGAGGCATACGGCATCATCTGGAGATTGGCTCTGTCGTTGTCCAGGAAGTACCAGTCGAGTTCCCCGGTGGTAAAAAGCTCTTTACGCAGCTGCACCGCATTCTCGAAGTCGCAGTAGTAGCAGCGGCGTATGGTACGGTTGATGATACCGGTGTGCTTCTTACCCAAGTTGGCATACTCTCCTGCACGTATGCGCAGCATGGACTTCATAGGGGTGATGTCGAACCAGCACCTGACGTCGTACAGGCTGCGGAACTCTTTCATCAGGCAGCCGTAACCATAGACGGCGACTATCTTTCCGGCGGCTTTCTTTCCCGGAACTGCATTTTTGAATGCCTCCGCTCCGGCCGGGTCGATCAGCCCCTTGTATCCGCCGTGATACACTTTGCCGTAGAGCAGGGTGGGGTCTATCTTGGTATCCCAGATGAGCATGGGATCGATTATGGCATCTATCTCTTTGCCGCTCTTAAGTGTGGCGGCGTTGCAGTCCACAGCCTCGAATTCCAGCCCAAGAAGGTCACATTCGCGGGCCATGAGGTTCAGGAAAAGGTCCCATCTGGCGGTGGTGTAGCCGTCGAATCCTACTATCACGCCCTCCTTTGCGGCCTTTGCAGCCAGCCCGGCAACGAATTTTTTGGCTACGTTGGGAGTGCCTCCGGACACTATTGATTCTACTGTCTTATTGCTGAGTTCCGGCCTGTTGACGGCCTTGCGGTCGTCGAAGGGGAACGGATTATACATGAAACTCATATCTACCTGATATCAAAAAATTCAAATCCCATAATCTCCGCCAGCGCCTCAAGCTGAGGACGCCAGTCGCCGTCCACTATAGCGTAATGCTGAGTGACGCCTATCTTCAGAAGCTGCTCGAACAGTTCCTTGACAGGAACGACGGGTTTGAAGATAGTATGGCTGTACGTTGCCAGAAGATGCTTTTTGCTGCTTTGCGGCGTATCTTTGGCATCCAGGCTCTCCGCCATGAAAGCCACCAGCTTGTACTTGCCGTCTTCCTCGTACAGGCCGGCCACCGTCTTCATGCCGGGGCTTATCCGGTACCAGGCAAAGGGAGCTCCTGCATACTTCCAGCTGGTCTTGGCAAAGCGGACGTCACGGGAAATAATCACGTTGTCCTGCCACTGGGGGTCGTTGTGGTCGTTGGGGCCGGCATGGCCTCCGGCGAAGGTGCCGAAGTCGTCCTCGATATGGAAGGGTTCGATGAAGTTGATATTCTTTCCGGTAAGGAGCTTGAGTATGTAGGTGGCAAGTCCTGCACCGATATCGGCCTCAGGCACCAGCACGCTTACGTTTTCGTTGAACCACTGCGGATAGAACCCGGCCCGGCAGCCTGCTGTGCGGAAAGTCGCCTGGTCTATGTCGTTGTACACGTAGCAGTCTATATCGTTCTTCTGGGCCATCTTCTTGATGGCAAGCGTAGCCTTTACGCAACCTATGAACTTGTCGTACTCTACATCGGGCATCATCTTGTACTTTGATGTAAGCTCGTCGGCGTAGGCCTTCACTTCCTCATCAGAAAGGTTCCCGATCTCTATTCCATAGTCGCTGTACGGCAGATAGTGAATCTCCGGTCCAATCTTGGTGAAGAGGTCGTAATTATCGAAGTAGGTGCTCCACATGGCCTCGTTCATATTGGCCATGAGACCTACGTTGGAACGGCGCAGGATGCTGCGAACGCGGGCTGCATCGGCAAAGACGCGTACCTTTTCCGTAATCTGTTCACGGGTGCCCATGACAGTGCGGACGTTTTTGCGTGGCACGCGTTTGACGCTGCCGGAGCCCTCCAGGGAGCCCACCAGCGTACCGGCGCAGAGGTAATCCACAAAATCATCCTCGTCCAGGGTGGTTTCAAAGCTCATGCGGGGCTTTGCTACGTTACAGAAGATAATCGGAACCTCGGGGCAGTCCCTGAGGAAGCGTATCCACGCAAAGTCCTCGCTCCAGGAGAGGAATTCCGCATACACGAAGTCCACGTCCTCGGCGAAGAATAGTTTGAGCGCCTTTTCGGCATCTTCCCTCTCGTAAACTATACCCGGATCTACCAGGTCCAGAAAGTCCATGGTGGCCTTGATCTCTTTGACCACCTTGTCCTTACGCTCGCCATAGGTTCCGCGCCTGGGACCGGAGAGGTTCTTGAACCGGGGCGAAGCAATCAGCAGCAAGCCGGCTTTCGCCTTTCTGTTTTTTAATTCCGCTTTCATATCAGTGAATCTTATTATAATCTTTTTGGTAGCTGGTCCTGGCGATGATTGCCAGCATTATGCCGCACACCACCCATATTACGCCCAGTATGGGGAAAGTGGCGCTGAGGCTGCCCATGCTTTCTTTCATGGCACCCAGGATCACGGGGGCAAGTGCACCTACTGCAAAGCCTGTCATTATCATGGCGCTGGAGCAGGAGGCGTGCAGATGCTCCGGGGTGACGTCATATAGAACCGCATAGATGTTTGCGTCGAAGAATGCGCGGAAGAATCCCCACCCGGCAAAGCTGAAATAGAGCAGCAGAAGCGCGGGATGGCCGCCCATAAGGAAGAGGAAGACCGATCCGCCCAGCATTCCGATGGATTGCAGTATCATGCGGAGCCGCTTGGATTTGACGGACAGTTTGTCCGACAGGGCCCCCGCCAGCAGCACGCCTATGAAGGCGGCCACGTAGGTCCAGAACATGGCGTTGAAGCCTGCGGTTGCCTGATTCTGGCCGAACTCTTCCTGAAGGTATGCCGGCACCCAGGTCATGTATCCGGTGATCACGAAGATGAAGCCGCTGAAGCCTATGGTTAGCATAAGCGCGGTAGGGGTGGTGAATACGGTTTTGAAGCCGTCGAAGAAGCCGGGCTTTGCCGGCTGGGCAGGACTGCGGCCGGGGGCTACGTCCATCCTCGCATCCTGCGTCATCTGCTCCGCAGATAACTTGTCTGCTGCGGCTGAGTACGCCCCCGTTGCCGCAGTCTGCTCAGCCGATGCGGATTCCGGATAGTCCTTCAGGCGTATGACCATCAGGATGCCCCAGACGATACCGGCAGCGCCGAAAATGATGAAGGAATACTTCCACCCAAGGTTGTCGGCAATGAGACCGGCAAGCCAGCCGGCAAGTATGACTCCCACATAGTAGGAAGTCTGGTGGATGGACATGGCCCGGGCCCTGGTGTCGGTGTGATACTGGCCGAGCAGCGAATAGTTGGCGGGACCGAAGAAGGCTTCCCCTCCTCCCGTGGCAACGCTGCGAAGCACCACAAGCCAGAAGAAACTGGTGGCAAGACCGGTGAACATGGTGGCCACGCTCCAGAACAATATGCTTATGGTTGTAACCCATTTGCGGCTGAAGCGGTCGCCCGCCCATCCGCCCACGGGTACCATGAGGGCGTAGAATAAATTGAAAATTGTTGCGATGAGGCCAACCGACGTGTCAGTCAGATTAAGGGCGTCCCTGATTGCCGGGAGGACGGTATTGAATACCTGCCTGTCGCCCTGGTTGAGCAAATAAGCCATCCACAGCAACAGGAGCACTTCCCATTTATAGTTTATTTTCATACCTTTGCCGTACAGCACCACAGTATAGTTATTTCCAACTGTGGTGCACTGTGGTACAAATATAGACTTTTTTTCATTATTATTCGTAATGATGCGCTTTATTTTGGATAAAAACAGCCGTAAGCCATATTATTCTCAGTTGGTTGAGCAATTTGAGAAAGCGGCCAAGTCGGGACAGCTCCAGGACGGCGAGATTCTTCCCAGCATGAACGTGCTGGCAAGCAAGCTGGATCTGTCCAAGGAAACGGTAAAAAAAACCTACGGAATCCTGCGCGACCGCGGCCTTATCGAGCCCCGTCAGGGGAAAGGCTTTTATGTCAAGCAGAGCAGCGGCAAATACCAGAGCGTACTCATTATCTGTGACGGATTAAGCATATACAAGCAGATTCTTCTGAGTGCATTGCAGACAAGGCTTACAGAGAAGGGCAATTATGAGATAACCGTGCTGGTACACAACCAGAAAGTGGATCTGCTCCGTTACTATCTGGACCTGAACCTGCATGCCTACGACTGGTTTGTGGTAATCCCCCACTTCCCTCTTGACGCCGCAACCCAGAAGGGAGTGCTGCGCCAGCTGGGCAGGATACCCAATCGCAAGCTGATTCTGCTCGACCGCTGGACTGAAGCCCTGCCGGGCAATTACGGCGTGGTGTATCAAGACTTCGGAAATGACGCCTGCGAGGCCCTGGAGCCCTACGCAAACGAGATCAGGCAGAAAGGCAGGCTGAGTGTCATAGCACTGGACTCATCCCTCTACAAAGACATTATAGAAGAAGGCCTGAGAGCTTTTGCAGCCAGGGAACATATTAATGCATTATTCAGCAGCGGCCTGCCGGACGAGATACTCCCCGGCGACGTATGCCTGATCCTCAGCAGCCAGCTGGAGAACGGTCTGGTGGCAATAAAGCAGAAAATTGAAGAGGCCGGGCTGGAGATAGGACGCAACATATTCATCATAGGGTACAACGACTTCCCTCTCAATGATTTGGTTATGGGAGGCCTTACCACAATCTCCACGGATTTTGCCCTCATGGGCGAGACTGCGGCCAATATGATTGCCTCGGCCACGCCGGCCAGAATACACAACGTCTTCCGCCTTGTAAGACGGAAGACGTTCTGATAATCAGGAAAAATCCTACTTGAGGCCCCTTGCGCGGAGCAAAGCTCCCGGATCGGGATCGGCACCGCGGAAATTGCGGTAGAGCGTCATGGGCTCCTCGCTGCCGCCCTTCTCAAGAACATTGCGGCGCAGGCTCATTGCAGTCTCGGGGTCAAAGATACCCTTCTGTTTGAAGAGCTCGAAGGCATCCTTGTCCAGTACCTCGGCCCACAGATAGCTGTAATAGCCGGCGCTGTAGCCGCTCGAACCGAAAATATGGTTGAAATAGGTGCTGCGGTACCGGGGAATAATCTCGTCTATAAGTCCCATCGCCTTGCAGGCATCGGACTCAAACGCCTCTACATCAACACCTTCTACGCTGGACAGCTCATACCACTTCATATCCAGGATACTGGCTGCGCAAAGCTCTCCGGTGGTGAATCCCTGATTGAAGTTGGCAGCGGCCTGAACCTTGGCCACAAGCTCCTGGGGGATTACTTCCCCGGTCTGCCAATGGAAGGCATAGGTGGCGAGCACCTCGGGTTCGAAGGCCCAGTTCTCGTTCACCTGTGAAGGGAATTCCACGAAGTCGCGCTTCACGGAGGTGCCGCTGGTTCCCTGGTACTTGCACTGGCTCAACAGGCCGTGGAGGGCATGTCCGAACTCATGGAACATGGTTTCAACCTGGTCTATGGTGAGGAGTGCCGGGGCATCTTCCGTAGGCTTGTTGAAGTTGCCGACGTTCACTATTACCGGACGAACCCCCTCGCGCTGTTCCACAAAGTTGGTCATCCACGCTCCGCCGCGCTTGCTGTCACGGGGATAGTAGTCGGTGATTATTATGCCTATCAGCGAGCCGTCGGAATCGCTTACCTTGAAGGCCTCCGCCTCAGGATTGTACAGGGCTATGCCCTCGAGAGGCTCGAAGCTGATGCCGTACAGCCTTGAAGCATTTGCAAAGACGCCGGCACGCACGTTCTCCATCTTGAAGTACTGCGAGACCTCTTCTTCGTCCAGGTCATAGCGGGCCTTGCGGACACGTTCCGCGTAGTACATATAGTCCCAGGGCTCTATGCAGGAGCCGTCGGGCAGCAGGCCGGCGGCTATGTCCTTGTCCATCATCTCCTGCATGTCCGCTACCTCCTCACGGGCACGCGCCATGGCGACATCCATGATATTCGCCAGGAAAGCGTCCACCGTAGCAGGGTCGTGAGCCATCTTGGAGCTCAGGATAAACTCTGCCGGGGAATCATATCCCAGAAGCTTTGCCTTTTCTATATTGAGTTCCAGTTCGCGGAGCAGCACGGCCTTGTTATCGAACTCATTGCCGTTGTTGCAGCGCATGGAATACATGCGGAATATCTTCTCACGCTGGGAACGGTCTTCCTCGGATCCCATCCTGTCGTAATAAGACGAAGCAGGGAAACCCAGAGCCTCCTTGAAGGCTCCGTTCTCCTTCAGCAAGTTGTTTGCGAAGGTAAGGTTGAGAGTGGAAAGCTCCGAGTTTATTTCGCGCATGCGGGCCTGTCCGGCTTCGTCCAGTCCTATACCGTTGCGGATGAACCGCTCATAAACATTTTTCAGCAACATCTGCTGCTCACGGGTAAGACCGCTCTGGTCCGACTCGTAAACCGCCTTGACGCGCTCAAAGAGGCCGGCGTTCATGAAAATATTGTCGCTGTGGGCAGACACCATGGGCGTGGCTTCCTCCACGGCCTTGTTGAGAGCCTCGCCATAGTCGGACTCAATCAGGTTGAACAAGACTGCCGTCACTTTGTTCAGCACCTCTCCGCTACGGTCGAGAGCCGCTATGACGTTCTCGAAGTCGGGAGCGTCGGGGCAATCCACAATAGCCTGAATCTCGGCCTCCTGCTGCTTGATTCCCTCCTTTACCGCCGGTATGTAATCGGCTACCTTAATCTTATCGAACGGAGGAATCCCGTACGGGGTATCCCAGTCCTGGAGGAAAATGTTGGTATTGTTACAAGATGCCAGCATCATCGCGGCTCCGGTTATCAGAATGATTTTTTTCATTTAAACTGCTCGTATTAGTTTACCTTTACGGACACCTCCGGGATGTCTATCAGGGAGAACTGGGCGGCACCGCTGTAAATGGTCAGGATTCCCTTTATGTCGCAGGTGGCAGAGCCATCCATGATACGGCTGTCCACTTCATAATCACAGAACTTGGAATAACCGCTGGTACGAACCTGTACGGAGGTTTTGCCAAGCGTGAAATAATGCGACACATAGTTGGCGGTGGCATATTTCACCATTATTTCCTTGTAGCTGAGTTCGGCGTCCTTGCCGAAGCTTCCCAGGACCTTGCCGTCCTTGAGATAATCTGCAGGCTTGCCTGTGATGGGGCCGTACCTGGTATTACCGCTTCCGACTTCCGCCGCATCCCATGCTCCGCTGTTGATGTACTCAACATATTTGGACTTGGACATTGCCCAGGTGTTTATACCCCAGGTTCCGTTGTCCGAGAGGAATACGCGGTTCTCCGGATTGCCGCTTTTGTGAGGCAGGTTGGGATTGGGATACAGCAGGGCAAAAATCTGTTTGTCGTACTTGAGCCCCTTTATAATCACATATTTTCCCCAGAGCTCTCCGGAATAGCCGGCGCTGATGGCGGCTTTGATATCATTCTCCGAGACCTCCAGAGGAGGAAGCGGATCGGCAAATGCGCCGCGGAACACATGCAGGTCGATAATGGCCTGAGAATCTATGTAGGACGTCTCGTACTCGTTGGCGGAAGTGTTGTCAGGAGCCATGCCGAGCTGAGGCATACCGTTGTACGCACCCAGAGTGAAGCCGTCACAATAGACATAGACCCACTGTCCCATTTTATACTCGCTGTACAGGGAGGACCTTCCAAGCTTGACATCGATGCCTCCGGTCTCGTCCTGGATATAGAGCTCGCGGTAGATATTGCCGGTTTCGTCGCTGGAAATCACCTGGCCCTTGATCCACACATTGCCGGTAATCTCTATTCCGCCACCTACATATTTGCTCTTGAGATCCTTTATGCTCGTAAAAGTGCCGGGGAACCCGGGCAGGTCTGCTTCCGAACAGGGCTTGAAAGCGGCGGGCTCGTTGTCCCCGAAGGTGAATACGGGCTGCCACTCCTCTTTCAGACTCTTGCACGAAGACAGGGCCACAAGGGCTAAGGAAAGGATAATAACAATCTTTTTCATACGCTTAGAATCTGAAATAGATGTTCAACATGTAATTGAATCCGGACATGTAGAAGTACTTGGGGTCGAAGCGGTAGAAGCGCTCGTTGGACAGGGTGTTGTCTACGATACGGGTCTGCTCGTAACCGCCGGTCTTCACATTGGTATTGTTAAGTATGTTCTTGGCGTTCAGGGAGAAGCCGAGCTGATACTTGTACTTGATATACCAGGACTTGCCAACCGAGAAGTTGACCAGGAACGCAGGAGCGAACTTCTCCTGGGAGGTCATATACACTATCTCGTCCCAGGTGGGGTCGTTGTCGAGTCCGGCAGTCGCATAGTCGGTACGGTACAGGGGGCTCATATCCAGATACGAATTGGCGAAGTATTCCACATCCGCATCGATGAACCAGTAGTTGTAGTTGTATGCCAGTCCAAGGCTGGTTGCAAGCTCCGGAGTGGAAGGAACGTGATGCCTGACTATCTTGCCGTCCTCATAATAGGTAGCCTTCCAGTAAGGCAGCATAACATCCTTCATCACGACCTCCGCACTGTTGTCCAGTGTCTGGGTCATGACAGGGTTGGAGGTGTAGATGTTGTTGCCCCATGCCAGCACTCCCTGGAGAGAAAGGTTCTCTACCAGATAGGTAGGCATCTTGAAGCCGAACTCAACACCTGCATGACGCTGGTTGATGCCTGTTATGGCAAAGTTGGAGAAAGCGTTCTGAATGTCGTCGTAGGCGCTCATCAGCTTGCTCTGGTCCTTGATGGTGGTGTAGTAGGCCGTAGCGCGCACATTGATTCCGTTGCCGCTGTACTGCCAGTTGAGGTCGCTTGCAAAGGTCTTTACGGTGGTAAGGCCGTCCATCAGGGTATTTCGCGTCCTCGGGGAGAGGAAAGCCTGGCTGAACTTGGGAGCGTCGTTGAAGTAGCCTACGTTGGCATATACCCTCTGGTTTCCTCCTATCACATAATTGAGGCCGAGCTTGCCGGCGTAAGTGAAGAAGGAAGAGACCGCGGACTTGCCATAGGAAGACTCGTCTGTAGGCACGATTCCGGCGTTCTGCCATGCTGCAGCCATTGTTGCGTCCTCAGGCTGTCCGGGGAAAAGGCCCTTGCGCATCAGACCTTCGCGCCAGAACGACTCGTATCCCAGCCGGCCGGCCACGTCGGCGCTGAAGTTGCCGAACACGAAGTGGCCGTTGGCCCATCCGCCAAGGGTGCGGACCTGCGCCAGGTAGTCATATCCGTACTTGTCGCCAACCTTGATGTTGCGGGCACTGCCGTTGGCCAGGTAGTAATCAAGGTCGTTCTGCAGTTTCCACTGCTGCGCGGCAAAATCGCGCTCGGCGAAGTTGTCCGTATCTATGAAATACTCGCCTCCAAGGAGGTCTGCCACCTGCTTGTAGTACTCCGTGCGGTTCATGCGGGCGCTGAGGCCTCCCGTAACGGTAACGAAGTCGGCAGCACGCCACTTGAAGCTGGAAGCGAAATTGAGGTCGTTCTGGTCTACATGACGCTCTTCCTGTATGTACTTGGAACGTCCTCCGGGCTGCAACTGGTTGATGTTGTACAGGCGGTCCCAGTCGATATGGGTGAGAGTGGGATACTGCGAGGCGTATGTCCATACGTTCCTTGCCGTCATGAACTTGTCCATGTTGTTACGGTTCATGTCCGTATTCTCGTCATAGAAGTAGCTCGGCAGGTTGCGGTAATAGTCCGGACGGGGATCCTGCGCGTCATGCCAGTCGAGAGCGGTATAGCCGTTCTTGCCAAAGCGGTAGAGCAGCGTAGCGCTGGCGACGAAGGTATCGGAAGGCGTGAAATCGTACTTCACGAAGGCAACGGGCTCGTGGGTCTTGCGGACGCGGGAGTTACGTACTATTCCGTTCTGGTAGCCCCAGTTGGAGTTGTACATATTGTCTCCCATAAGGTCGTAAACCTCCTGAGTGGAAGCGTTCTGGGCGCCGCGCTCGCCGGGCGTCGCAAAGAAAGCCAGGCTGAGCTTGTTGCTGCGGTCGAAGACCTTGTCCGCCGCCAGGTAGTAGGCGAACGAACGGTAGTACACACCGTCTATCCAGTCGTTGCCACCCAGTCGGGCGCTCACGTTGGCGGCGAATGCCCAGCCGTTGTCCATGGGGCCGGTAGCGTAGGAAGCCATGAGACGCAGACGGTACAGGGCGCTGTTGGTCATGACACTCCCGCGGAGACCCTTGCGGACGCTGGAGGCGTTGCCGAAGATGTTGGTAAGGCCATTGTATCCTCCGAATCCATAATCGGACACCTCCACACCATTGACCGTTTCCTTCGAGCGCATGGCCTCGTTCAGTCCGCTCCAGAGGGAGTAGGGACTGTATCCGGTAATGGCATCGTTGAGCTTTACGCCGGCCAGATATACCTCCTGCGATTCGGACGAATAGCCACGGGCGCGGAAACGCACGGCGGAGAAGTTGTATCCGGCGATGTTGTTGAACACGTCGTTGGAACCGAAGAGGATGGTAGGATTGTCGTTGTATCCCGAGTCGTCCAGATCGAAGGCTGCAAAAGAGTCGTCATCTATTTCCGCACTCTGCTGCGCTGCCGTAAGGGACAGTTTGAACATGTTCTTTACATAGCCGTCGTTCACTGTAACCTGAACCTGGTTGTCCAGGAAATCAGGAGCAGTGATGAGAAGGGTGTACATACCGTTCTCCAGATTGGGGATGAAAAAGTTTCCATCCTCATCCGTAACCAGCTCTGCAATCTGCTGGGCTCCCTGGAAAAGGGTAAGGCGTGCCTTTTCGACAGGCTGACGGCCGTTACGGTTCACCACCGTACCCTTCACTCCGCCCGTAGGGTCCTGCGCAAAAAGGACCAGTGACGAAAGGAGTACCGCAATTGCCAATAAAAGTCGCTTAATCATATCTGTAATTGTTTCTTGTCATTCTGAGCGAAGCGAAGAATCTACTTCCTGATTACAATGTAGGTGGGATAGTGGTCGGAATACCCGCCAATGAACGAACCACCGGAGAAAGTACGGAAAGGCGTTCCCTTGTACTGACCGCTCTGATTGGTCATGAAAGGTTTTGCGAAGATACGTCCGTAGTACTTCTGCTTTACGATGGGCTGGATCTCGAAAGTCCCGTCGGGGGCGTTTGCAAGGGCGTTGTTCACCATCACTATATCGAAGATGTTATTGCCGCCCTGATAGTACAGGGAAGCGTAACCCGCCTTGATCATGCTCAGGAACGGGTCGAAGAAGTCCTCGTCGGTCACCTCCTCGCGGAACTCCTTGCCGCGGAGGAACTCGGTCATGCTGGGATCAGTGGGATTGTCGTTCATATCTCCCATTACCACTATCTTGATGCCGGGAAACTCCTTCTGAAGTTCCATCGCTCTGTTATAAATGATCTCCGCCCCCCTGGGCCTGAGGTCGGCGCCCTTGCCGCCGATCCTGGAAGGAAGATGGGTGACGAAAATACCGAACAACTCCCCATCTATCGTTCCGCGTACCAGCAGCACGTCACGGGTCTTGAAGTTGTCCATTTCTTCCTGTGTCCACTGGCTCCAG
>CAMYYI010000004.1 GCA_947303465.1 uncultured Bacteroidales bacterium | reverse complement strand
TCATCCCCCGCCAGCAGTTCGACATCCCCATCCAGGCGGCCATCGGCGCCAAGATTATAGCCCGCGAGACGGTGAAGCAGGTGCGCAAGGACGTTACCGCCAAGTGCTACGGAGGCGACGTCACCCGCAAGCGCAAGCTACTGGAAAAGCAGAAGGAGGGAAAGAAGCGCATGCGCCAGATAGGTACCGTGCAGGTGCCCCAGAGTGCATTCATGGCGGTGCTTAAACTTGACAGTTAGATTTTCTGTCATTCTGAGCGAAGCGAAGAATCTCTTTAAACTCTGGCGCGCCATTTGCGTCTAACCGGGTGTATGCTTGAGCAGGAAAGATTTTTCAATGACTTGGTGAAGCAGTACAGTGAACCGCTGTACTGGCATGTCCGTGCCATGGTTGGCAATCATGACGATGCCGACGACCTGATGCAGGACATATACATCAAGGCGTGGAACGCCCTGCCCCGCTTCCGTGGCGACTCCGACCCTTTCACCTGGCTCTGGCGCATAGCCACCAACGAAACCATTTCATTCTTACGCAAGGCGCGCGTGCGTGCGGCGCTGAGTTTCTCCCGCATAGACTCCGAGGCAGAACGGGTCTCCGATCCCAACCCTTATTTCGACGGCGACAAGGCTCTCAGGGCTCTCCGTAAGGCTATGGCCACGCTCCCGGACAAGCAGCGTCTTGTGTTCACAATGCGTTACTACGAGGAGCTGTCGTACGAGCAGATGTCGGAAATCACCGGCACCAGTGTGGGAGCTCTTAAGACTTCGTACCATATAGCTTTTGAAAAAATCAAAGACTTTCTGACCACTTCCGATTAAACCTGTGTTCAACTATTGCGTCTAAACAATCGAAATGAAAAAGCAAATGCCATATTCAACGCCGGAGGGATACTTCGATAAGCTGCAGACCAGGCTTTCCGATATTCCCGCACGCAGGAGCAGAATCAACCTGACGCCTTACCTTGCACTTGCAGCAAGTTTCGCTCTGGCCGCTCTCGCCGGCAATTACATCCTCATGAAGACCACGGCCTCGCAGCCCGCGTCTGACGAAGAAATAGTTGAATATCTTATCGACTCGGGTATGACTCTCGCCCAGTTGGAAGATGCAGTATATGATTATTAAAATGTTATGGTTATGAAAAAGTTGATTTCCATTTTGCTGACCATCAGCATCGCAGCAGCGGCGCTTGCACAGCCGCAGCAGGGTAAAAAGCCCGGTCAGGTTCGTCCTGACTTTGAAAAACTCAAGGCCGAACGAGTAGCCTTCATCACTTCCGAGGTCGGACTCACTTCAGAAGACGCCCAGGCCTTCTGGCCCATCTACAACAAAGCCGAAGAGCAGCAGAAAGAGTTGCAGAAGGCTGAGAAGAAGGCCTATATGGAGCTGAACAAGGCGCTCAAGGAAGGCGGCAATGTGGATTCTCTCCTCGACGCCTACATCAAGGCAAAGCAAGCCAACGTGAATGTCCAGCTTTCTTTTGCCAAGGAGTACAAGAAGGCCATCGGAGCCGAGAAGACCGCAAAGTTCTACGCTTGTGACGAAAAATTCCGCAGGCAGCAGATCGGCAAGCTCGGCGGCCATCACAGAGGCCCCGGCGCTCCGGGGATGCGCGACCCTAAAGGCCAGGGCGGTCCCAAAGACGGTTTTAACGGCAAGCCCGACAAGGACTGCAAACAAGGAGCGAACTGCAACGGAGAGAAGAATTGCAAAGATTGCAAGAAGGCTAACTAATACCCTTCCTCTACGGCCCAAACGAATGCCCTCAGACCCAGGTCTGGGGCATTTTCGTCTTTAGCCTTGAGCTTATCCAGCACGGGGCGCACTTTCTCGTCCGGAACCACTGCCAGCACGGCATGGTTCTGCTCGGGCCAGGCATGGCTGCCCAGGTGCGGCGTTCCGTTGAAATGTCCACGGCCCTGGATATCGGTCCAACGGGTGAACCCCCTCTGGCCGGCCTCCTCCAGAACCTCCACGATTTCGTCGCTATATGCCTGATTGTAAGTAATAAAGAGAGCTTTCATCGGGATGCGATTCTTTGTTTACGTTTTTCCCTGTGCACGCATATGGAGCAGTACACCGTAGGTATGAGCACCAGGGTTACCAGGGTGGAGACCGAGAGGCCCCAGCACACGGTAACTCCCAGGGCGCGCCACATTTCGGAACCTTCTCCCGTACCGATTGCCATGGGGAGCATACCCAGCACGGTGGTAAGGGTGGTCATAAGGATAGGGCGCAGACGGCTGCGGGCCGCAGTAGTGGATGCGTCGCGCACGTTCATGCCGCGCTCACGAAGCAGTATGGTGTAGTCTATCAGCACGATACCGTTCTTCACCACTATACCGAGCAGGATGATGATACCGACCAGCGACATCATGCCCAGGTTCACGCCGCTGACGGCAAAGCCTATCAGTACGCCAACCACCGCAAACGGCACGCTGAACATAATCACGAACGGACTCATAAACGACTCGAACTGCGACGCCATGACCATGTATACCAGTATGATAATCAGTACGATAAGCAGGAAGAGGTCGGCAAACATATCCTGCTGGTCCTCATAGTCGCCGGCTATCTGGATATTCAGTTCTGCAGGCACATCGGTAGCGTCGATAGCCCTCTGAGCCGCTTCTACGGCATCCGAAAGTGCGGAGCCGCGCCCGACTATACCGGTTACGGTGATAAGGCGCTCGCGGTCCTTACGCTCGATGGTAGGCGGCACCAGGGTCTCCTTGATGGTTCCCAACTCCTTCATCCTCACCGACTTGCCCTGCCCGTTCGTAACCGTGATATTCTCCATATCCTCTATGCTGGTACGGAACTCAGGGGCGTAGCGCACGCGTATGTTGTACTCCTCGCCGTCCTCACGATAGAAGGAGGCCACAGTTCCGCTCATGGCAGCGCTGAACGCCGCTCCTGCGGTGGTGGAATTGAGTCCGTTGAGAGCCAGCTTGGTGCGGTCGAAGTCCATCTGGTATTCGGGGGTATATTCGTCGCGGCTCAGGGTAACCTGCGCGAAAGCGGGATCTTCAATCATCCTGGAACGCAGCTCGCGGGCTATACGGTCGGTGGTCTCGAAGCTGTAGCCGTACACCTCAACCTTAACCGTGGAAGCACCCCCCATGCCTCCGCCGCCCTCGGTGACCGTGGCACGGTGGATTTCCGGGTAGTTACGCAACACTCCGCGCACCACGTCGGCTATCTCGGCGCTGCTGCGCTCGCGCGTGCTGCTGGTGCCTATACGCACGTTCATGGAGATGACGTGCGTACCGTTGTTCTGCATGTTTGCAAAGGTGTTGTCGGTATCGGCCTGGCCGAAGGTGAAGTTGATGCGCTGGGCCTCGGGGACCGCCGCCTTTACATCGTTGTACAGGTTGAACGCAAACTCCCTGGTGACGTCCTGCGCCGTACCCATGGGCAACTCGATGTTGCAGGATACGCGGTCGGAGTCACTGTGCGGGAAGAATTCCGTCTTGACGCCGGGTGCCAGCAGGGCCAGCGTGACCACGAAAATGGCAAAGAAGCCAAGGATCACTATCGCGCGGCGTTTGGTCGCCCAGCGAATAACATGCCCGTATCCCCTTGATATCCAGTCTATAAAGCGGTTAATGGGGTCGAAGATAGCCTTGTACACCCGCCCGTGCTTCTCGTTCGGCCGCAGCCAACGGGAGCAGAGCATAGGCACCAGCGTGAGCGCCGCTGTAGTGGACACTACCATGATAATGCTCACTATCCAGCCGAGCTGACGGAACATGATGCCCGCCATGCCCTTGATCATGGTGAGGGGCAGGAACACGCAGAGCATGGTAAGCGTGGACGCGATGACGGAAATACCCACTTCTGAGGTACCGTGCACCGCGGCCTCTTTAGGCCGTTCCCCGCGCGCCAGGTGCGTGGACACGTTTTCGAGCACCACTATGGCGTCGTCCACCACCATTCCAATGGCAATGGCCAGTGCGGACATCGATATGATATTCAGGGTGTTGCCGGTGGCGAAAAGGTACACCAGCGACGCCAGGAGCGCCATAGGGATGGACAGCACGATGATGAAGGTGGACTTGAAATTGCCGAGGAAGATGAACACCACCAGCATAACCACGATGAAGGTGATAATAATGGTATCCCTCAGGGTGCGGATGGTGTTGATGATTTCCGTGGAACCGTCTACCAGGATAGTGACGTCCACGTCCGCCGGCAGTGTCGCCTGAATCTTCTTGAGCTGCTTCTTGACGCCTTTGATGACGTTGACGGTGTTTGCTCCTGCCTGCTTCTGTATGATGATGCGGGCCGAGCGTATGCCATCAGTGTATGACTCCTGCTCACGTTCCTGGCTGCCGTCGCGCACAGTGGCTACGTCGCGCAGATAAACGGTCTTGCCGCCCATCGTGCCCACAACCACATCCAGCAGCTCCGACGGATCCGTGAACTCCTTCTGCACGCGAAGGGTGTAGGTGTTGGAACCGATGTCTATATTGCCGGACGGAAGGTTTTTGTTTTCCGAGGCGATGATGCCGGCTATAGCGCTGACAGTCAGCCCGTAAGCCTCGAGTCGCGTAGGGTCGCAATAGACCTGTATCTCACGTGTAGGGGCTCCGGCAACGCTCACGGTACCCACTCCCGGCACGCGGGCCAGAGGGGTGGCAAGGCGGTCGTCGAGTATCTTGTCCAGTCCGTCCAGGCTCTCAGCGGCAGTAGCGGTGAGCAGCATGATGGGCATGTCGTCGGCGCTGAACTTGAAGATGACAGGCATAGACGCACCGTCCGGCAGATTGGAATTGACCATGTCCAACTTGTCGCGGACATTGTTGGTCGCCTCTTCTATGTCGGTACCGTACTCGAAGGTCAAGGTGAGCAGGGAAATGTTCTCTTTAGACCTGGAATTCAGCTCCTTGAGGTTCTCCACGCCGTTGAGGGCATTCTCGAGCACCTTTGTGAGGTTGGTCTCGATGTCCGCGGCGTTGGCTCCCGGATAGGATGCCATGACCATGATGGTATTGGAATCAAACTCGGGGAACTGGGCGATGCTCGTCCGGCTCAGCGAGAAGATGCCGAGTATCATGAAGGCTATGAATACGAGCGCGGTCGTTACCGGGTTCTTGACCGCTGACCTGTAAATGCTCATTACTGTGCGACCTCCACTTTTTGACCCGCACGCAGCGCAGAGCCGCCTTTCACGACAACCCTTTCGCCTTCCTGCAGACCGGAAAGAATTTCATATTTGCCGTTGAAATGGCGCCCGAGGGTAACCACTTTCATCTCAACGGTGTCGTCATCGCCTACGGTAAAGACGGTGCGTGTGCCGGAACCCTGCAGCTTGGAAATGGCGGTATCCGGCACGGTGACGTTGACGCTGTCGCCGAAGTTGACGGTAACGCGGGCGTACATGCCGGGACGCAGTTCCCTGCGGCTGTTGGGCACCAGCACCTCCACGTTAAAAGTATGGGTGGCGGCATCCATCACAGGATAGAGACGGTTGACGGTACCTCCGAACTCCTTGCCCGGCAAGGCGTCTGCGGTAAGGGTCACCTTGTCGCCCTTATGCACGCGCGTGTAGTCGGTCTCCGAAATGGCCACCAGTATCTTCACGGGAGTAATCTGCTGCACGGTGTAGATGGGCTGAGCCATGGCGTACATGTCTCCGCGGTCGTAGTTGCGCGCAGTCACCACTCCGCTCACCGGACTGCGAAGGACGGTATTCTCCTCTATGTTGCGCCAGTTGCTGCGGCTTACGTTGCAAGCCAGCTCAAGCTGGTCGAAATCGGCCTGGGAGATGCCCCCTTGGGCCAGAAGGGCACGCACGCGTTCAAGCTCCGTCTCGTCGTTGCGCAGCTTGAGTTCCGCCTGGTCCAGCTGCACACGGTCCATCTCTGCCAGCACCTGGCCCTTGGAGACGAAGTCGCCTACCTCAACGTTGAGTTTCTGTATGCGGCCGCCGCTCTGCGGGGCGATGTTGTTGACCACATTCGCCTGAACAGTGGAGGAATAGATGGATGTCTGGGGAACGTGCTCCTTTGCAACAGTAGTTACGCTGACCAGAGGCAGCTGCTCCTCCTGAGGGGCGTCGGTTGCGCTTGCGCTTGTGCCGCTGTTCTGCTGTCCGCAGCCGGCAAGCAGCACGGCGGCGGCGAAGATAAGTGTCTTATTCATTGATTACGTTGTTTTCTGTGAAGTCGGCGCCAAGGGTACCTTCAAGGTCGGATTTGGCGGAAAGATAGCTGAATATCGCCTGGCATACGCCGAGCTTGGACTGGGTGAGTGCAAGCTGGGCGTCGTTCAGGTCCGTCAGCGTGCTGCGCCCCACGTCGTAAGACTGGCGGGCGATACTGTAGGCCTTGGTAGCGGTTTCCACCGCACTGGCGGCGGAAGCATAGCTCTTGGTAGCCGTATCCATCGTCCCGAGATATTGGCGGATGGCTATCTGCAGCTGGCGTTCGGTGTTGGTACGCTGGATATCCAGCTCGGCCGCCTGCACTTTTGCCTGCCGCACCGCGTTCAGCCTCCTGCCGCCGGAGAAGATGGGTATGCTGAGACTCAGCCCCACATAGGAGTAAGGAGACCATTTATACTGGCTGAAGTTGTAGTCGTTTGCCATGGCGTTTATGCTGTAGTTGAATCCCAGCGCAAGCGATGGCAGAAAGGCATACTGCTGCATCTTGATGGTGTTGGACAGCTGCTCAGCCTGTATTGCGAGCTGCCTCAGGGAAGAGTTGCCGCTGAGGTCGGCGCCGCTTTCCGGGGCCTCCAGCATCTGGGCGGAATAGTCCTGAAGCGTACCGGCCACATCTATGTTGCTGTCCAGGTCTACACCCATGACGGCCTTGAGCTGCCAGAGCCCGAGTTCCACCGAGTTGGCGGCGTCGTACATATTGGGGACGGCGTTGGCCAGGGTGGTCTTGGCCCGGGTGAGGTCAAGCTCCGAGGCCCGCTGGGCGTTGAACTTCTTCTGGGTGAGTTCCAGGTTCTCCAGGGCGTTGTCGTACACGGACTGATAGACATTCAGTGCTTCTTTGGCAAGCAGCACGGTAAAGAAAGCCTTCTTGACCTGAGTCACGGTTTCCAGCCGAGATGCGCGCGCCTTCTCCACTGCCAGCTCCACATCCTGGTCGCTAATCTGCAGACTCTTCCAGAGCTGCGCGTTTACCAGTGGCATATTGGCTGAGACGCCGGTAGACCAGGTGTTCCAACGGCCAACCTCGAAACCGTCACGCGTACCGCCTTCAGAGCCGCCGCCCATGCCGCCTATATCGAAATCCATATACATCACCTGCTTCTTGATGGTGCGCTGATAGGAACCGGAACCGTCTATCTGCGGGAACAGGGACGCGTAGGTGCCCTTGCGGGCATAGCCCGTACGTTCTATTTCGAGATCCGCTATGCGGACGCTTGCATTCTCGCTGAGGGCCGTCTGCAACGCCTGCTCCAGGGTTAGATACACCGTATCCTGGGCTCTACCGGAAAAGGCTGAGCAGAGAGCCAGAAAGATTAGGAATGATTTTTTCATATACATGTGTAACAGGCGCGTATTTGCTACAAAAATTATACCGTTTGAGGGGTTGTTATTACGGCCCAAATAGTCTATCTTTGGAAAAATTTTTCTGCTATGGAAATGCTTGTAGTCCATTGGAACGTCAATCCCGAAATTTTCAGCATTGGAAATTTCGGAATACGCTGGTATTCAATACTTTTCGTTTCGGGATTCATTATCGGCTGGTACCTGTTCCGCTGGTTCTTCCGTCGGGAAGGCGTTTCGGAGAAACTGCTTGACCCGCTGCTCTATACCCTTCTGATTTCTACCATAGTGGGTGCACGCCTGGGGCACTGCTGCTTTTATCAGCCGGATTACTACTTTGGCTCGTGGGAAGGATTCCTGGAAATCTTCATGCCCTGGAAGGGCGGCCTGGCCAGCCATGGCGGAGCCATTGCCCTTTTGCTTGGAATGTGGTGGTTCTCTGTACATTACGGCAAAAAGAACGACTTCGACTTCCTGTGGATTATGGACCGTCTGGTCATCACCGTGGCTTTTGCCGGATGCCTGATCCGCCTCGGAAACCTGTTCAACTCAGAGATTTACGGAGACGTTACTTCGCTCCCCTGGGGTTTTGTGTTCGAGCTGCGCGGAGAGACGGAGCCAAAGCACCCCACCCAGCTTTACGAATCCTTAAGCTACCTGATTCTGGGTTTTGTCCTGCTCTGGTTCTACGCCAAGAAGCTCGATAAGGTTCACAGGGGATTCTTCTTAGGGCTGTTCCTGGTTGGCTGCTTCGGCATGAGGTTCCTCATAGAGTTCATCAAGGAGCCGCAGGTGGAGTTCGAGCAGAGCATGGCCCTGAATATGGGACAGTTGCTCTCCATCCCCTTCATCGTTGCCGGCATTGCCCTTCTGGTTTACTCCGCCGTAGCCAAAAAGCCCGCCGCCATAGTTCACCCCGAGCCCCCCAAGAAAGAACCCACACACTACGCAAGACCGATTTAGCCCCTTCCTCGGGAAGAATAAACAAACGTGCTCAAGGGTGCTTTCGAGTGCACCGTTGAGCACGTTTTCGGCCATTTTCTCGCGCATCGGTGCACTCACGAGCACAGTTGCGCGAATCTCATTTATCTGCCGCCGCTGAGCGCAAGGTAGTAGGAATTGACCTTGCCGCTGCCGCTGACCTTGCTCTGGAGCGTACGGGCGTTACCTGTGAGTGTGACGCTGCCGCTACCGGATATGCGAACATCTATATCGCCGGCATCCTTGCAGCCGAATGAGCCGTCTCCGCTGCCGGCAAATGACATGGAAATGGAGTCTGACGTAATGGTGTCAACCTCCAGGTCGCCGCTGCCAAGGGAAGAGAATTTTGCTGATTGCGAGATTATTCCGCCTAGCTCAATGTCGCCGGAACCGGATGTCTTTGCTTCGAAGTCCTTGCAGGACACCACTCCGTTCGCCCTCATATCGCCGCTGCCCGTAGAAATCAACTTGAAATCCCCGTCAACGGCAAATTCTCCGTTGATTACACAATCTCCTGAGCCCGTGCTGCTTAACCCATATACCGGTGCTGAGCTCACGGTAACGAAGGTCTTGGCTTTATGCCTGACCAAGTAGCCGGGTTTGGTGGAAATATAGAGCGCGCCATCCCTGATTTCTACGATGTAGTATTCGGCGAGATTCTCGTCGCAGGTAAGAACCACAGACTGCGGGCCGGAAGTAGGAGCGTAGAAAACATCCACGAAACCTACGGAGGAAATCGCGGCAAAAGCGCCAAGCTCGTAAGGTACTTCAACGGAGTTTCCGTCGCCTGTTACTATACGGTTAAGGACGTTGCTGAAATCGCATGAACAAATAGCAGCAACTGTCATGGCCAAAAGTGCAATCTTTTTCATAATTTATTGATTTTTAGTTACTTTTCTAATCTTACAACGATGGATAGCGGCAGCACCTTCCCGAAACCGTCCCTCAGCGCCAACTCTCCAGAGGACAGCATTGCTTGAGGCCTGGAGGGTGCCGTCTCGAAAGACCGTGGCCGCCCGTGGCCACGTGAACGGGAGGGGCCCGCCGCTTCAGCGGTGGGAGGGATGAGCGGAGCGAAGTCAGGCGAGACGGCACCCTTCGGGCCGTCAGAAGCAATTCCGAAGGCTTCGCGAACGAGCGTTTCGCCGAGGGCGGCGGAGTAGCCGTTGGAATAGAGATTCAGCACCACGAAGCCGTGGGGCGCAAGGATCTGGGCCACCGTCTGCAACATCTCGAAGAGACATTCGTCGAGCTTCCACTTTTCGCCGTCCGGCCCGTGACCGTATGCAGGAGGGTCGAGGATGATGCCGTCATACACATTCCCCCTGCGCGCTTCGCGTCGCGCAAACTTCATAGCGTCCTCGACAATCCAGCGGATACCGTCCAGTCCACTGTGTTCCATGTTCTGTCTTGCCCAAGTCACTACCTGGCGGACGGAATCGAGATGAGTGACCTCCGCACCGCCGGCACGCGCCGCAAGTGAGGCGGCTCCGGTATAAGCAAAAAGATTCAACACGCGCGGATGCTCCATCTCACGGCACTTTCGATATATGAACTCCCAATTCGGAGCCTGCTCCGGAAACACTCCTACGTGCTTGAACGAAGTTAGCCCGAGACGGAGGCTGAGTTCCGCGGAGGGTGCCGCCTCCACAGGCCGTGGCCGCCCATGGCCACGTGAATGGGAGGGGCCCGCCGCTTCAGCGGTGGGAGGGATGAGCGAAGAGAAGTCGGTGGAGGCAGCACCCTCCGCGGAACTCACTCCGCAAATAGGATACCGTATCCACCACTGGTCGTCCATGCGGTGGAGGCGCTCCCAGGTGCCGCTGTCCTCCTTCCCGGCCTTGCCGAAACCCGCCCCCGGCTTGAAGCGGGTATGCGCCAGACGGTCCCACTCGGCCTGTGGCAAACTCTTGTTCCACAGCGCCTTGGGCTCGGGGCGGGCGAGCACGTAGGAGCCAAAACGCTCCAGCTTCTCACCCGCGCCGCTGTCCAGCAGCTCGTAGTCGGTCCAGGACGGCGAAGGGAACTCAATCATATCAGTTCACTTCAGGTTCCACGGTAGTGCCGACAGGGGCAAAGCGGCAGTTGTCTACATACAGATTGCCTTTGTAGTCATCGTCACGCAGGACGGGCAAATCTCCGTAAGGAACCTGTACGTATGCAAATATGCGCAGATAAGCAACATCCTTGGCATATGAAGCCTTGATAGTCTTTGTCAGATGGATGTCGTTCATCCCGGCCGTCAGTTCATACTCCTGCCCTGCAATTCCATAGTCGGGGTTATCAGTAGCGTGGAGCCTGGCCACATTGGAAATCCAGTAATTCCCCATCTTCTGTGAGTCGTATAACATGTAAGCAGAAATACGGTAAGTGCCGGCCTTGTAGGCATACACCTTCAGGTCAATGGTCAGCGTCGTTCCCTCGATGCCGGAAGAGAATCCTACAGACGTCATAGGAGGATAAACAGCATCCGTCTCGGCGAAGCACTTCAAAATAACATCTTCATCCTCACCCTTGCGCCGGCCGTCAAGCACAACGTCAGGCTCATAATCGTGGTTATACTGCTCAGGCTCATTGAAGGGTTCATCATGATACTGGGAGTTTGTGAATATGTTGGTGAATTCCATCATATCTGAGTGATCATTCTTGAACTTGCTCATCTTGCTGTTGACCACGGAATAATGCGCACAGCTATAGTTATTGACAATCAATGCCGCGTGATGACGGACTATAGACGGATAATCCGGCATGGCCTCGCCGGCTGCCTGATTGACGGTTACTGGCACCGTGGCGGCGGAATTCTTGACATTTATGGTCGCTGAGCGGTCCGCTCCATTGTTGCGTTTGACCACGAATGTGTGGGTGCGAGTTCCTGACAGTGCGTCTCCTTCAGCGCCCATATCAATGAGCCAGTCGGCTTCGGTTTCAACCGTATAATCCGCCGCGCATTTGACTCCGAACGAAATCTCGCCGCCATACTTGCCGACCTCGATTACTGCGGGATCCGCCACGGGCACATCGGTCTTCCATTCGCAGCCGTTGTCCACATTCATCATCGAGGCAAAAGTGCCGCTCTTGAAGCTGTAGGCATTATCTGTATGTACAATATGCGCCAGTTTGCTGCCATCTGCCCGCTCCAAAGTCAGCATGATGCTCATTAAGGAAGAAGTGGGAGGGCAAACGAAATAGTACGCCTCGCCCGGAATGAACTTTCCGCCCTGGGGAATAAGTTCCAGACTTTTGGTAGTTTCGGTATCGTAAGTTACCTCAAAAGTGTTGGAAACAGAACCATCCTCTTTGATACCAATGTAGTTCTTGTGTACGGCGAAGTCCGTATTTTTATTGTCGAACGCAACCGACATGGTCGCCTTGACTACATTATCGCTCTGCACAGAGAACTTCAAGCCGCTCATCGGATGCTTGAACGAGAAGTTGCTGTCGTTGGACCAGGCTATAGACGGATACGTCCCGGGTTCAAAAGTACCGGGAACACCGTTTTGACTGAAAGCCAGCGTGTATCTTGCGGCATACCGTGAATTGTAACTCTCATAGCCCACAGACATATTATTCTGATATGGGTAAACGGCTATGTGCTCATAATCCTCGTTACTCCATTTTTCCTTGAAAGACTCATAGTCAAATGTGCCGTAACTCTGCTCAATGGCAGGCCTGAATTTAGCCGTAGTCGCGGGAGTTTCGTTAGTGGCAACGAATTTCGTCACCTGCGTAAGCTTATGGCCGGTATTGTCGAATACAATTACAGCAATCTCATCCCCGGGGTTCCAGTACATATGACCGTCATTATCACGCTGGGTGCGGGTGTCGGGGTCTCCGCAGGTGGCGGTGATAAAGAAATCTTCCTCGCAAAACTGCGTTCCGGGCATCTCTGCAGGGCCTTTGTTACAGGAGGCCGCCAATGTTAAAACCAGCGCTAACGCTGATAGAATGTGCTTTTTCATAATTCTCCTCCTGTTAATAAAGTGGTTCATCGATAACATCGTCAAGCCCTCCGTCCAGAGAGCTGTCGCAAAGCAGGCTTGCCATGCGCACCAGTTCCCACTCGGTAAGTGGTATTTGATACTGAAGTTTCATAAGCATATATGTGATACAACACAAAGGTATTGATATTTTTGTTAAATTTGCGTCGGAAATTTCAAAAAACACAATAGAAATGCAACAGCACATCGATTCTTACGATTTCAAAGGCAAAAAAGCCATTGTACGTGTTGACTTCAACGTCCCTCTTAACGAGAATTTCGAAATCACCGACGACACCCGCATCCGTGCCGCCATGCCCACCCTCAAGAAAGTTCTTGCGGGCGGCGGTTCGCTCATCATCATGTCCCACCTCGGACGCCCCAAGGGAGTGGCTGACAAGTTCTCCCTCAGGCATATCCTTGCTCATGTCTCCGAGTGCCTCGGAGTACCGGTGAAATTTGCCGCAGACTGCCAGAAGGCCCAGGCCGAGGTAGCCGAGCTCAAGCCCGGCGAGGCTCTCCTGCTCGAGAACCTCCGCTTCTACGCCGAGGAAGAAGGCAAGCCCCGCGGACTCGCAGAGGACGCCTCCGACGAGGAGAAGAAAGCCGCCAAGGCCGTCGTGAAGGAGTCCCAGAAGGGCTTCGTGAATACCCTTGCCTCATACGCCGACTGCTACATCAATGACGCATTCGGCACCGCACACCGTGCACATGCTTCCACCGCCCTCATAGCCGACTACTTCCCCAACGACAAGATGTTCGGTTACCTGATGGAAGGTGAAATCAAAGCCATCGACAACGTGCTAAGGAACGCCCGGCATCCCTTCACCGCAATCATCGGCGGCAGCAAGGTATCCAGCAAGCTCGCCGTGCTGGAGAATATGCTCGAGAAGGTGGACAACCTCATCATCGGCGGCGGTATGGGATACACCTTCATCAAGGCCCAGGGTGGCCAGATCGGCAACTCCCTGCACGAGGATGAGCTTATGCCCCAGGCACTTGAGATTCTCGCCAAGGCAAAGGAGAAGGGAGTTAACATCTATCTCTCCGTGCAGACCCTCATCGCCGACGACTTCAGCGCAGACGCGAACACCAAAATAGTCCCTTCGAACGCTATCCCCGAGGGTTGGGAAGGCGTTGATGCTGGTCCCGAGTCCCTCGCAATCTGGGAGAAGGTCATCCTCGGTTCCAAGACCATACTCTGGAACGGCCCCGTGGGCGTGTTCGAGGTTGCTCCCTTCGCAAAGGGAACCCTCAAGATAGCCGAACTGCTGGCCAAGGCCACCGAAGCCGGAGCATACACCCTCGTGGGCGGCGGCGACTCCGTTGCAGCTGTTACCCAGATGGGATTTGCAAAGAAGGTGAGCTACGTGAGCACCGGCGGCGGCGCCATGCTCGAGGCCCTCGAAGGCAAGGAGCTCCCCGGCATCGCAGCTATCCGGAAGTAACGCCCTCCACCGCTAAAGCGAACATGACAATAATTCCAGCCTGGCAACGAAGGTGGAGCGCAACTGCGTTACGGCTTCGTCGAAGCTGAGGGTTTCGTCGCCGTTTATCAGGAGGCCCTTATTCTCCCAGCGGTCCATGACGGGATCCCATAAAGCGAAGTTCAGCCGCGCAGAAGCGGCGAGCTTCGCTTTATAATTGTCTATTTCGTCCGGAATCAGGCGCAGCTCCGGCAACAGTTCCTCGTAACGCTCCCGCACCAGGGCACAAAAAGCGGGATCTTTGAACAAGCGTCCGTACCAGAACGCCCCTTTGTTCAGCGAAATTGCGGCCCGCTGAGGGTTCGTGCCGCTTTTCGTAAGGCACCAGTCGAAGTCCCAGCAGGGCCCGGCTTTCAGTTTGCCGCCTTCGTCAAGATGGGTGTACACGCTGCCTGGATGCCCGAGTTCGGAGTTCCCCATGATGGCAAACACCAGCCAGTAATCGACGAAGGAATCTACATCCAGGCAGGCGGCATACCCCTTGTCTGGATCGGTGAAATCCTTACCGTACAAAGCTGAAGCGGCATCTTTGACATATTTCTTGATGTACGCCTCCCGCTCGGGCGTCAGCTCCCTTGCCGGAGGATACTTCACGGCAAACGGTATTCCGCAGAACAGACAGGTCGACGAACCGTGGTAATCCTCCCACTGCACCTCGTTGTCGAAGTGGAAGTCCGACTCGAGCAGGTAGCCTCCGGGGGAAAGGTCGAGCCGGCCGGGGCCGACGGAGACGGACTCCGAAAGCAGATACTGGCCGAGGTGCCGGCCGTTCAGCACCAGCTCCACCGGCACGCAGCGGGGCGTCCAGTCAAGGGAGGTGAGGGACGACACTTTCATCGCCAGCAGGTTGCGCATCAGCGTGCGGTCGCAGAAGTTGGCCAGAAGCACCCAGTCGCGGTGCGCCGGTATCCCCAGCAGCGGCACGTCGTCGGCAAAACGGAGGCGGTAGGGTTTCTTGGGCCAGCGCCATGTAATATTGCCCCGGCCTTTTATGGTACAGGCAAGCGGTTCCAGGCTTTCGGTTCCGTTCAGGTCCTCTATCCGCAATTCTGCATCAATCCGCAGTTCCTTTGACTCGACTGCGGCACCGCCTTCAGTATCAATATACACTACCGGCAGGCCGGTAGGCGTAAAGGGAACCGGCATAAGGCAGTAAAGAAGGGCTATCAGTGCTGTCTTCATGGCTGCTCGGAGACTTCCAGATAGTGCTCCATGGCCAAAAAGGCGTAACAATATTTAGGGGAACCGGTGAACGGCAGGATTGACCGGGGGAAACCTGTCCAAGCTGCCTTGGCCTTCAAAATATCAGGTCCTCCATGGCCGGCCGGTAGCCATGAGCATCCCGAGTTATATGCTGCGGCAGCCAACCTCACCTGTTCTGAAACGGGAAGAGTGTCTATTCCATCTTGAATTTTGACTCCGGTGCTGTCAAAAGAGCCGTATGAAACATATAAAAGCCGTAAGAACAGCGCAATGTATACGGCCTGCCAGTCGCCGCACTGCATACGGTCCAGGCGGGCCTTCCGCACTGCGGGGCTGTCGCCCGTATCGAACTGAATCTCTGATGCTTGGGCGAGACTGCTCTGCATCCAGGCGCACTCCAGTCTCTCAACAAAGGAGGGCTTCATCTGAAATACGCCGATGGAGAAGTCGAACCCTGCTCCTGAAGGTATATAGGTGCCGGAAACGGCCGAAGTCTCCAGCCAGTCGCGCAAATAGCCATACTGTTTGTATTCCGGCCATACCACCGATTCTGCAACTACAGGGTCCACGCCCATAGCCTGCCATATCTCCTGCCATTTCATAGGAGCCCTGTCGGCAGCGTTTACGGCAAGTGGCATCATCAAGATGCAAAACAATAGTATTTTCCTGCAAAAGCTCATTTCGTGTAACGCAAATATAACATAAATTCATATTTTTGCGTCAATGAAAGGGCATATACATACGATTCCGCTTGCGCTGGCGCTGTTTCTGCTGGCGGGCGGCTGTGCAACTCCCTCCGCCCTTTTCATGCAGACAATAGAAAGCGGATACAGCTCGGGGATGTACCGCCAGGACAGCCTTATGTTCGTAGATCCTGTTGGGGACGCGTTCCTCCTGCGCAAGCTAGACACCATACCCATCAAGCTCTGGACCTATTTCATCCACGCCTCCCTGCCGCAGGCAGAAGGCCGCAAACATAATCCTTCTACCGGCAATTTTGAAATAGGTAAGACCTGGCCGATTGATTCGGAACGGATGCTGAACAAATGTGCGGAAATAATGCGCGGGTACTTTCCGGAGATTATTCCATCTGCGTGCGAGGAGCACAGATGGTCACCGGACGCCAGCGCCTATCTTCCCTATGCCTACTGGCACCGCCTCGGAAGACGCCTGTCCGGTGCCCAGCAGGACTGCCCGGCATCCACTTTCGGCCTTACAAAGCTGCTTATCTGCCTTGCCTGCGGCTGGACGTCCCGCTATTGCGTCACGGGACAGGAAAAGGCCCTGACACAATGGATAATGCTTCGCCCGGACAGGAGCGTGGAGCCTCACGAACTCTTCTCTGAGAGCTACCGCCTCAACTGCGGCAACATCTACCTTACGCTTCTCACCTGCGAAAACGTACTCACAAAAATGCCGTTCAGGCCGGACAGGGACCGCGACCCCATGCAACGCAAACTGGCATACATACGTAACGACACAGCGCCTTGCGGAGACAATTACGGGGCCTGGTACCACTTTTTCGGAGCCGCTCTCTACGGCTTCGTGAGACCTCAGTCTTTGAGTACTTTCGTGGTGGACGTGGAAAGCTTCGGCTCTTTCTTCTATGAAGGCCCGGACCGTCAGGAGAGCCTCCTGAACCGCAGCGGAGCCATTTTCGGGGCACAGCTCAGGACCATGTTCGAGAATGCCGCCTGGTTGCTTGTCCCTGAAGACGCCTGCACCGATTATCTGCTTCCCGGCATCGCAGCCATCAGGAAGTAGTTTCTACACACAGCAGTCCCTCCGGACCTGCCGTTCTTGTTTCGTGCACGATTTTTGCTAACTTTGCGCTTCATTATAGATAATGAAGAAGCTGTTGCTCATATTTGCACTGCTGATTGTGGCCCTTCAGGCCGGCGCCCAGACCAAAGTCATAGGCACCGTAACCGAAGCGGGCACCGGCGAGCCTATACCTTTCGCCGGCATCTACTTCAAGGATACTACCGTAGGACTTACTGCAGATATCAACGGACGCTTCACCCTGGAAACCCTGGACCCCAAGGCCGAGATTCTGGTTTGCCAGCTGCTGGGATACAAGACCCAGGAGAAAAAGGTAAAGCACGGAGCTTTCACTCACGTGGACTTTGTACTGGAGCTGTCCGACACCCAGCTGCCCGGTGCGTTCGTAAAGGCCGACAACCGCCGCATCAAGCGCCTGCTCGCAAATATCAACGCCAACCGCTACCGCAACGATCCGGACGCAAGGCCGTCTTACAAATGCAACATCTACAACAAGATGGAGCTCGATCTGACGCACCCCAAGGAGTATCTGGACAACAAGATCTTCAACAAGCAGTTCGGCTTCGTCTTCGACTACATGGATACGTCCTCGATAAGCGGCGTACCATACCTCCCGTTCATGATTTCCGAGTCCATAGTTGAGCGCAGGCACACCACGGACCCCCTGATAGACAACGAAACCATCACCGCCAACCACATCTCGGGCATCAATCCGGACGCCAACATGCTCAGCCAGTTCACCGGCAGCATGCACTTGAAAGCCAATTTCTACCGTCCTTTCATCAACACCTTCAACATAGAGTTCCCGTCTCCTATCCAGCAGAGCGGTCTGCTGTTCTACAATTACTACATTATCGACTCGCTGCAGATTGACGGACGCAAGACCTATCTGGTGCGCTTCCATCCGAAGCCCAACATTTCTTCCCCGGCATTTGACGGAGAGATGCATATAGATGCCGAGGAATTCGCCCTCAAGAGCATAAAGGCAAAGATGGTCAAGGGGGGTAACGTCAACTGGATCAGAGATATAGTGCTGGAGTCCGACTACCAGAGACTCCCGGATTCCACATGGTTCTTCAGCCATGACAAGCTATATGCAGACTTCTCCCTGGCGCTCGGGGATTCATCGCGTATAGTCTCCATGATAGGTACGCGTCAGCTCCATTATGAGAATCTGGACTTCTCTCCCCAGGAGCCGCTGGATGCCGGAGACGGCAAGGTTAAGGTTCTCCCGGAGGCCAACAACATGGACGAGGCCTACTGGGCAGAGGCACGCCCATTCGACCTTACAGAGAAGGAGAAGGGAATCTTCAATATGGTGAAGCAAGTCCAGGATGTACAACTATACAAAGACGTTTACAAATTCATCTACACCCTGGTTATCAGCCACTTCGACTTTGGCCCCATAGGTCTGAGCATAGGCCAGATAGTGAGCAGCAACAGCCTCCAGGGCATAAAGGGAAGGTTAGGTATCCACACGTCAAAGGAACTCAGCAAGACCTTCAGGGCTACAGGCTTCGTATCTTATGCACCCCAGGCTCCTAAAGGCAAGAGGTTTGACGGAGGTCTTACGTACGAGCATCTCTTCAATAAGGAGCCGCAACGCAAACTGACGCTGGACGGCAGGTTCGAAGCATATCAGCTGGGAAAAGGACAGAGCAACCTCACCAGCGACAACATCCTTACCTCATTCTGGGGACAGCAGTCGAAACTTACATGGATGAGCAACTTCTCGGCCGTTTACGAGCATGAGTTCTCCATGAACTTCAACCTGAAAACCGAGATGGCGCTCAAGCGCTACTATGCCAGCAAGTATGTCCAGATGGACACCTGGAACAACACCAGTTACCCCAGCGTGGCCGTGAACCTCCTGCGGGTGCAGGGACGCTTCTCATGGGAAGAGACTGTGAACCGCGGCTTCTACACAAAGACCTATCTCCATACGGACTACCCTATCCTGTTCCTCAATCTGGAAGGCTCGGTTCCCGGGCTGCGCGCCAATGACATAGGTTATTTTAAGCCGACTGTGGAGATGCTCTGGAAATTCAGGATTCCGCCTCTGGGAGTATCGCAGATAGATATCAATGCCGGAACCATCGTTGGAAAAGTCCCCTGGATGCTCTTGCAGATGTATCCCGGTAACGCCACTCCCATCATGGACAAGACGGCCTTCTCCTGCATGGAATACTTCGAATTCGGCTCCGACACCTGGGCCACCCTGTTCTGGTACCATTGCTTCAACGGCTTCTTCCTTGGCAAGATACCACTGATCAACAAGCTGCAGCTGCGAGAAGAAGTATCCTTCAAGATGGCCTACGGCACGCTCAGCGACCGCAACAACGGCACCGATCCCAGGTACGGGGCGATGATGCGCTTCCCCCAGTGGGAAAGCGGTGAGATGATGAAGACCCTCAACGGCGTGCCATATATGGAGGCCGGAGTAGGCATATCCAACATTTTCCGTATTTTCAGGGTAGATTTTATCTGGCGTCTGTCACATAGGGAAGTGCCTATGGCAGACGGATCCCTCCAGCCTGCTCGGCGGCTGTTCACGGTGAATGTGGGAGCGGAAATGAAGTTCTAGAAAAGCCCCTCGGGCAAATCCATTACAAGGGTGCGGGTCTGCGGATCCGCGGAAATGATAAAGTCTTCGTGCAGGGGGACAAGGGTGTCGCCTATGCACAGGCAGGGGTTGCCCGGAATATCTTCTATGTCTGATACCACGCCAACGAGCTTTTCCTTGTCGTAAAGCGTCCAGCCGGTGAAATCCTCGTCCTGCTCCGCGTCATCTTCAGCGTCCAGGAAAATCGTACGGCCGACCATCTCTTCCGCGTCGGTGAGGTTGTCGGTATCGGTAATATGGATAATTGCACGGGACTTCCCCCGCGGCTTGAGTGATTCAATGAAAAATGGAACCGGCAATCCATCGAATTCGACGAATACCGGTTCCTCGGTGTTGAAATCTTCGGCGTCTATGTTCAGCAATCCGATCAGGATATCGCCTTCGGTGCCGTTGGATTTCAGAATTTTGGCTACGGGAAGCATTATGCTTCTGCCTCGGCGGCGGGAGCCTCCTCGACTGCGGCCTCTGCTGCTGCTTCAGCTGCAGCCTCTTCTGCGGGAGCTTCGGCGGCGGCCTTCTCGGCAGCCTGTGCGGCGGCGAGCTCTGCGGCCTTCTTGGCGATGGCCTCGGCACGTGCCTCATTTACCTTTGCTTCCTCAGCCTTGGCGGCTTTGCGGGCCTCGATTGCGGCATTCTTGAGTCCGGTCTTCTTGGCCTCGATCTTGGCATCCCTGCCAGCCTTCCAGTCGTTCCACTTCTTGTCAGCGGCCTCCTGGGTGAGGGCTCCCTTGGCTACGCCGCCGTCGAGATGGTGGCGAAGGAGAACTCCCTCGTAGGAGAGGATGCGACGTGCGACCAGAGTGGGCTCTGCACCTACCTTGATCCATGCCAGTGCGCGCTCAAAGTTGAGTACGATGGTAGCGGGGTTGGTGTTGGGGTTGTAGGAGCCGATCTGCTCGATGTAACGACCGTCACGCGGTGCGCGTGCGTCTGCCACTACAATGTGGAAGAATGCGAAATTCTTCTTTCCGTGGCGCTGTAAACGAATCTTAACAGCCATTGTGAATCTGTTTGTTTAAATAATACTTTAGTACGCCCTACCCGAGAGCGGACTGCAAAGGTAGTAAAAGTTTTTGATAATCAAATATTTTTATCGGGGGAAGAGGCCGAATACTGCCGCTCCGGAGCCGGACATGGCGGCATAGACGGCACCGCGGCGGTAGAAGTCGTCTATAAGGGCCGATATTTCGGGATGCAGCGGGCAGACTGTCGCCTCGAAGTCATTGACAACCACGCCGCGCCATTGCTCGACCGGTAGCTTCAGCGCCTCCCGCAGAGACAGAGCCCCTTCCCCCGTGGCGCGCAACCCGTTGGCCTGCTGATACTTACCGAAAACCGATTGCGTAAAATGACATAATCGGTTTTCAGTAAACGCCTCAGAATAAGGTACTTGCCCAGCACACGCGTTCGGCGTGGTTTTAGCGGGGGCGCAGCGCTTGTCCCTCGGAACAATACCGCTGTACGCTTCGCGGGTGCTGACGGCGACGGGGCGGCCAGTGGCGGCGTCAAGCGGAATCTCGACCCGAAGGTCGTAGCCGGATAGGTCGATACCAAAGGTCTCGAGTACCTCGCCGCGGCCTGTGGCGAACTTTGGACTACAATAGATGAAAAACGCACAGTCGGAGCCTAACTTGGCAGCGTAAGAGGCAAGCCCGGAGTCGGATAGCCCCAGCCCGCCGAGCTCGTTGAGCGCACGGAGCATGAAGGCAGCGTCGGCCGAGCCGCCGCCGAGGCCCGCACCTACCGGGGCACCTTTAATCAGCCGTATGGATACAGCCGGCAGCGAAGGGAAATCGGCCTTGAGGAGCCGCCAGGCACGGACAGTAAGGTCCTCCATGGGGTCCCAGTCCACACCGCCGTCTCGCTGAATATCGATGGACAACTCCCCCGCCGGCTCCACCGTGAGCACGTCTCCGAGGCCCCAATAGGGAACGAAGAGCGTCTCCAGGTCGTGATAACCGTCGGGGCGCTTGCGAAGAACGTTCAAGCCTATGTTGACCTTGGTGCAGGTTTTCAGGGTCATGTTACCAGATATACGTCCTGCGTTCCGGAGGAAGGTAGAGTATGTTGTCGCGCGTTACGTCGTACAGGTCGTACCACATGTCCGTGTTCATCACAACACCGTTGACCCTCAGACGGCAATGGGAATGGGTGTCCAGACTGACGATATTAGCCAGTTTCTCCGGACTGTACTTGATGCAGTACAGGTCGGCATAGGCCTCATAGAACTTCCTGAGCTCTTTCACATACTCCTCTCCCCAGAAATTATTTTCGTCCAGATATGCCATGAAAGCATCCCTTGCAATAAGGAAGCCGCCGAGGTCCGCTATGTTTTCTGCCAGGGTGCGTTTGCCATCCGTACACTGGCCCGGGTAAGCGAAGGGATCAAACTCCAGCGTGCTGTAGCATTGGACAAGCTTATCCTGAAGCTCCTGGTAGGCCATCTGGTCGGCAACCGTCCACCAATTGCGAACGCGTCCCAGTGCATCGTACTTTGACCCTTGAGAATCAAAGCCGTGGGTTATTTCGTGGGCTTCAACCGCAAACGTAGCCCATTGATATGCCTCAGAGACGGACGGATCCACATTCGGAGGAAGCATCATTGCCGGGAAAATGACAATGCAGTTATATTCGAGTTTATAAAACGCGTTTACAAGCGAGAGGTCGGTCACCATGCTTCTGCCAGGCAAATCGTAAACATCTGTAAGCGTGCCGCTTATCACATCGCGCGTTCCAATCAGGTGCTGCCTGAGGCGGAACTGACAGCCTCTGAGGATATGAACGGCCTCCACGAGGGATTCGCATTTGCTGAGATCGGGCAGACAATCCTCATACCAGGTATCAGGAGAGCCGACAAAAATCATCATCTTATCCAGCTTGTCCAGCGCATTCTCGCGGGTTGTCCCGCTCATCCAGTCCAGGTTGCTGATCCTATTACGGAAGGCTTCACGAAGCTTTTCGATACGCTCCAGGAAGTATTGTTTCAATTGGGGTGTAACGCATTGTTCAGCAATATAATAGGAGAGCTCATATCCTATACAGCCCCTGGCCTCCAGGCGAGTATGGTCCAGGCTCCACGTATTACCCGTAGATGCGTTATATATTTGAAGGGCCTCTTCGCTCAGGAAGGGGTAAAGACTGATGAAGCCTCTTTGGATAAGCTCACCTGACCCTTCAACCTTTTGCCCTTTGAAGAGGCTCATCACCTGAACTGTTTTGTCATTATAATAAAGGTCCTGGGGCTTCAGTCCCATGCCTTCTACCAGCCACATCAGATCTTCCTTGATGGAAGGATCCACTTCCGATAACGAATACTGGTAAGTTGAGTTGGGGACGCTGACCAGTCCGATGATCTGTCCGTCCTTCCAGTCGTTTTCCAGAGTCAAAGGAAGAGGAGAAATCCCCTCCGCCGTCATCTTACCCAGGAGTCTGAAGAATTCTTCCCTGGTCTGGGGAACAGTATACTTCGAATACTGCTCTGCGACAAAAGCACTCGCCGCCTCCTGGTGGGAGTACATCTCGTCCATAAGCTGGAAATACCGTTTCAGCGAAGGGTTGGCATCAACGACGCTCTGTGTCTTCTGGGCCATTATGGGTTCCATCTTTAGCAGGCCTCCAACGCCACCTGTTTCCGGAACGGGAGTCTTTGCGAGCCACGAGCCGTTACAATACTGGAAGAAATCGTCTCCCGGGTTTACGGTCAGATCCTTGTTTTCATCCAGGGTGAACGGAAGCGGATCTTTTGCCGATTCCGGCCATTCGAAATTACAGGAAACGAACAGCGGCAGGCAAATGGCCGCCATTAACAACAAATTGATCTTCAGCTTCATAAGGTATCTTGATTTTCAAAACCGGCACGCTGCATTACAGGCGCGAGAAACGCCTCGATCTGCATTTGACGCGCGACCTCCTCAGGTATCCCGCGAGAACGCATATAGAACAGTTCCTCCGGATTCAGGTATCCGGTGGTGGCTCCGTGCGAGCACTCTACGTCGTCGGCATATATCTCCAGTTGCGGACGGGATTCGGCTACGGCGCTCTCTGAGAGCAGCAGCGAATGGTTCTGCTGATGAGCAACAGTGCGCACTGCGTCGCGGGCTACATAGACCAGTCCGTCGAACGCCACCCGCGAACTCCCTCCTGCCACGCTTTTGAAAAGCTGCTCCGAGCGGCATCCGGGCACGTTATGACGCACGACCACATTTATATCGACCTGCTCGCTGCCGCTGCTGAGGGATGCTCCCGCAAGGTCCAGCGACGCCCCGGGGCCGTCCAGATCGACCTCCAGCGACAACTTGCAGCTCTCGCCTTCCGGCACCACAAGCGTCATGCGGAGGGCTTCTCCTGCGCCCAGACGCAACAGCGACGGCACAGCGTCACGACCTATGACATATACGCTATCCACTTATGCTGTCGTAGCCTTCTGTTTCTATCTGCTGAACCAGCTCCGCGCCGCCCGTAGCCACTATTCGGCCGTTCTTGAGCACATGCACCACATCCGGCACTATGTACTCCAGAAGACGCTGGTAGTGGGTGATGACAATTGCGGAAGTCTGGGGCGAACGCAGTCGGTTTACGCCGTCCGCAACTATGCGCAGGGCATCCACGTCCAAGCCGCTGTCCGTCTCGTCCAGAATGCTCAGGACGGGCTCAAGCATGGCCATCTGGAATATCTCGTTGCGTTTCTTCTCGCCCCCGGAAAAACCTACGTTGACCTCGCGCTTGGCGAACTCGCCCTTCATCTGCACGAAGGCCATCTTCTCCTTCAGCAGTTTCAGGAACTCCGCAGGCTTGAGCTCGGGCTCCCCTGCCGCCTTGCGACGGGCATTGAGCGCGGCTTTCATGAAATTGGTAATGCTCACCCCCGGAATCTCCACCGGATATTGGAAACTTAGGAAAATACCCGCCCAGGAGCGTTCTTCCGGAGCCATGGCGAGCAGGTCACGGCCGTCATAAACGACCGTGCCCGAACTCACCTTGTAATCCGGACGTCCCGCCAGCACCGCACTCAGCGTAGATTTGCCGGCGCCGTTGGGCCCCATGATAGCGTGTACCTCTCCCCGGCGGATACACAAATCAACCCCCTGAAGTATCTCGCGCCCCTCTATTCCGGCGTGCAAATCTTTTATTTCGAGCAGAACGTCACTCATAATCAAATCTGTTGCTGCTTGCGCTTCCAGTTAAGGATGGGAAGCAGGAATGAGAGTGTCGCCGCAGCAATCCAGAACCAGGACGCAGGAGTGAAATCGTACACCCTGTTGCCCGCCTCGTCCATCACGCTGTGTCCCTCGATGAGCACACCGCTCACTATATCCTGGATACCGGCCCCCAGGTAGCCGGCCATGCCCACTATGCCGAGGGCGGCTCCGGTAGCCTTGCGGGGCACCAGGTCGATGGCCATGAGGCCGCCGAGGAAGCTGATCAACACGCCTATGGCAATACCGAAGAGCACCATGGCGGTGATATTCATGAACCAGCTGTTGCCGCCGAAGAGGAAAAGCACGAGGGCTATCACCTCAAGTATACCTGCCACGAAGGCGGGCATCTTGCGGTCGCTGTTGAACATCTTGTCCGTGAGCCATCCGGAGAACACCGTTCCGATGATTCCGAAAATGGCGTTGATGGAGACGATGAACGTAGCGTCCGCCAGCTTGAAGCCCTTATGCTCCTGCAGGAATATGACGCCCCAGCTGTTCACTGCATAACGGCTCACGTACATGAAAGCGGCAGCCGCGGCCAAAATCCACACACCGGGGTTGCGGAACACGGCTTTCTGGATACGCGCCGTCTCTGCATGATCCGTAGCTGCAGCAGCCGCAGGCTCCTCTCCGGCAAGTTCCTCGACACTCGGGAGACCCTTGCTCTCCGGCGTATCATGAAGCATGAGAAGGATAAGGATCAGGCCGAAAACACCTGCGATGGTTGCTCCGAAGAAGCCCCACTGCCAGCCGAAATGGGCCACGATGAGGCCGACCAGCAGGAAGGACATCCACTCGCCGAAGTTGTGGCTGGCGCTGAAGAAACCGTAATAGGTGCCTCTTATCTTCATGGGATACCAGCGCGTAAGGGTTACTATCGACGACGGCGCACCTATACTCTGCGCATAGCCGTTGATGGCCCACAGAACGGCGAAGAAGCCGAAGAACACCATGGAGGATATGCCGGCAGTAGTGGCGGCAAAGCCCAGGATACCCATGATGAAGTTGGCAACCGTAGATATCAGCAGGCCCAAGGCCATGAAGCGCTTGGTGTTGGAATGGTCTACAAGCAGGCCGTTGATAAACTTGCCGAATCCGTAAGCGAACAGCAGGCAGGAGCCCACGATACCGAGCTGCTTTGCATCCAGCAGCCCGGCGTCGATGATAGGCTTCTTGACCACGTTAAGCGTGGTACGGCAAACATAATAGAACGAATAGGCCAGCGTTACCGCCACAAAACAGTTGAAACGCAGTTTCTTGTATGTCTTGTCCACCGCCTCTGCGGGAACCTTGCGCTCAGACGGCGCGCTGACCTTGAAATAATCTAAAACGCTCATTACCTAAAACTTGATGGTAGCAACAATGGGATAATGGTCGGAAATGTAAGGCTTGCCGGCAAAGCTCTCGTCCACTACGCGGAAATTATCAACTCCTGAGAAACCGCGATAGTAGATATAGTCTATCACCTTGCCGTCCATCAGCCCGAAGCCGTTGAAAGAAGGCTTATCGTCCGATACCGCAGCATTGGTGCGGGCATCCAGCATTTCCAGGCTCTCCAGGCTGTTCAGGCATTCGTCACCGGGCTCCACATTGAAGTCACCGGTGAGTATCAGGGCTGCGCCGGGGCACATCTCGCCCACCAGCTCCACCACCAGCGCAAGGCCGTTGCGACGAGCCTCCACGCCAACATGGTCGAGGTGAGTGTTCACGAAGAAGAACTCCTTGCCTGTAGCCTTATGCTTGAGCCGGGCCCATGTGGCCGTCCTGCGGCATTTGGCATCCCAGCCGAACGAAGGCTCATAGGGAGTCTCCGACAGCCACCAGGTGCCGCCGTCCAGCAGTTCCAGCACATCGGTGCGATAGAATACGGACATCCTCTCGCCTGCGTCCTTACCGTCGTCGCGGCCAACGCCGAAGCCCTTGTACTCGGGATTGTTCTCCAGAATGAAGTTCTCCTGTACGGGATAAGCTTCCTGAATTCCGAACACGTCCGGCTTTATGCTGTTCAGCATGGCCGTGGTGGCATCTTTGCGCAGGTCCCAGGCGTTCTCGCCGTCCTGCGCCTTTGCATTACGGATATTGTAGGACATTACCTTCAGGCTGTCCTGCTGCTTGCAGGCCTGGAAGGAAAAGCATACGGACACTAAGGCCGCAATTATCAGTACTACTTTTTTCATTTTACCATGTAACGGTTTGACGATACTCGTTTCCGAAACGGTCCACCACCGCTACGGTACCCGAACCGCTGGCCGAAGCCGGCACGCGGAAGAGCGTGTGGGGGTAGCCTGTCGTAATGGCGGGATAGCCGCTGTAATTCTTGAGTACGGAAGCATTTGCCTTATAGAACGAGCTCATCTCTATCTCTGCACAATCATACCTGTCCTCGGAAGTAACCAGAGTCATTTCCTTGCTGGAGCCTCCGGAGGTAAATACAGGCGTATCCCATTTGGTGTCCCAGAGGAACACGTTCACATACAGGTAACCTTCTTCGCCCTTGTAGGATCCCGGAGGAAATACATGCATCTGGTAAGACTCATCCAGCGTCTTGCCGTTGGATCTCATCTTGGCCACGCCGTTGGAATCGTAATCCCAGTCCCTGAAATTGAACGTCGGCTGGGTGGCGCCATGGAACGCTCCCGTCTGATACTTTGTAGGGTGGAAACGCCAGGACTCTATGACGCCGTTCCTTATCTCCACGATGGTAAAGCCTCGCGGCGTACCGCCGGAAAGGTACTCGTTGGTCCAGAGTTCACCGGTAGAGCGTGACAGGGTATGCACCTGGACGTTCTTGTGACGATGGGTTGTAGGATAGACGTAATTGAACGTTGCATGTGTATGACCGGCCCAGGCATGGACCTCGCCATACTTGTCGAACAAATCGCCGTAACCGTACTCTCCGGAAGGGTCCGTATGACCGCCGTGGTTAGCGGTATTGGTACGTTCGCTGCCGCTTTGCTGCTTGAACATGGGGGAATGGGCGCACACCATGATCTTTGTTGTCGTGGGCACCATTGCCATATCGTTTTGCAGCCATTCCCAGATGCCGTCCGTCAGACCCTGGTCGTACTGGTCCATGGTTTTCGTTCCGTTAACGCCTCCCTGAATCAGGTTGTCCAGTATTACGAAGTGCATCTTGCCTATGTTGAAGGAGTAGTTGCGGGGACCGAAATAAGATTCAAAGACAGCACCCGCCGCTTCGTCGGAAGAAGCGTCGTAGTTGTTGTCGTGGTTGCCTATTACGTTGTATGTGGGATACCCGAGCGTCGAGAGTCCTTCTGCATAATTGGCATACAGATTCATGTCTTCGTGCACAATGTCACCGAGACAGACTCCGTAAACCTGGCGCCCCGAAATACCGGCCGCTGTCTCTTTGAGCTCCTTGTAAAGGTCGCTGCAGCAGGCAAGTGAACGGTATGCGATATTGTCCATGCTCCACTTCTTGTCTCTCGGCTGGGGGTCAGCGGTAAAGAACAGCGTGCAGTTGTCCGGATTGGATACAGGGGTAAGAACAAAATCGCCGCACTGCAGCACGCCGTTGGATTTGTCGAGAGACGATATCTTCTTATAGAACACGGGGATACCGCCCTTAACTTCCGGCATGTAGCCTGCCGGGCTGCTGATATAGATAAAGTCGGAAGCCTCCAGCTCGCTCAGCATGTAGAACGAACCGTCAGCGCCGGTTTTGACACATATGTCACCGTCGGTTACCACAACGCCTTCCAGGGGATTGCCGACTGAGTCCACAACCTTTCCCGTTACGTTGTAATTATCCATGACCAGTTTGTCCTCCTGCAACTCTCCTAGTTCGAAGGAGAACGAAGCGTCGGTGTTGGAGAATGTAACGACCGAAGGGACGAAGATATGTCCGGCGACGCAGTTGATGCTTGAGCCGTGCTTGAGCCGCATGGCCTTGCCGTCAGCCGCCGTCAGGGTAACGGTGAAACCGGAGGCATAGTTCCCGGCAGGGAAAGCCAGGAAAAGCTCCAGAGGCGTCTGCTGCGACATGTCCTGCTGAACGTTTATACCCACGGTCAGATTGTCGGAATCGGTTGACAAAGGACTCAGCTTACCTGTCTGATAGTCAATGCCAAAGTCACCGCAGACCTGCTCTCCTGCATTGCCCCTGAAAGTGACGGATGCCAGTTTGCCGGTACCCACCACGGCAAGGCGCAGCAGTGTGCACAGGTGTTTGAGTTCCGCATCTGCTTCCGAAGTAACGCGGCATGCCATAGGCACTATTACCGTTCCGGACGAATAATCCTGCTTCGCGGGAAGAGTAACGGTCTGTTCGTCGGTATAATAGGAAGCCGGATACAATACATTGTACGGCAGGGGGTAAGACCCCTGGACCGTGAAACTCGCGCTGTTCTGCTTCTCACCGATATTCTTCAGCGGATCGGACTCTGCGCCGTTCAGGCTGATTGCATCCCCATCGGCCCAATAGACCTTTCGCTTACCGTTCAACGACTCGCTGACAGTGGTTTTGGTTGCGTCCGGGAGACAGAGCTTAAGGACGGTCACGCCTTCGGACGGGACTTCAGGGCCCTGCTGTCCGCATCCTGCCAGCCACAGCATGGCCGGCAGGAGCAGAAGCGGGACTATGAAAGAAGCTTTCTTCATAGCTTGCGATTATTACAGATCGGCAGCATTGCCTCCACCGTCGGTGAAGTTGGTGTCGGAGCAAATCTGCATGGAAGACTTGTAGTGGCAGTTCTTGATGGTAGTCTGGCCATTCTCTTCGGAAACGGCGGCAATACCTCCGAAAGGAGTGATTGCAGCGCCCGAATCCTTGGTAATCTCGCTGACGGAGCTGGAGCAACCGTCAATGACAGTAGCGCTCCTCAGCTGGGAAACTATACCACCGGCTCCGCGGGTATCTGAGAACTGTGAGCTCTTGATGGAATTGCCAGAGTAAATACAATTGCTGATGGTAGAATTGTATGCCCAGCCTGCTATGCCGCCATAATAGAAACCGGATCCGGTGAAGTCGATGGGAACCTTGCATGATGTAATGTTCGCATACTTGGCGGAGCCGACGATACCTCCGATATTGCCGCGACGTCCGATCACGGTCGCCGTGCTCTCTATCAAGCAGTCGGATATGTTGATCAAAACGTTCTCTTCGCCGACTACCTGACCTGCGATACCTCCGGACATCTCACCGTCCATACCGTTGTCCCTGTTGCTCCAGTGATCGTTATTGGCCTGGCCGGCACCTGCAAGGGCGCAACCCTCTATGGATGATGCACCGGTAAGATAACCGACTATACCACCTACCCAGAAGGTATTGGCGGTATTCTTGTTCTGGGAATTGTCTCCGCCCTTCACGATTCCGCTGTTAGAGCAGTTGGAGAAGCTTGCGTTCTGTGCATAAGCGACAACACCGCCAAGATAGTTCAGATCATATACAACGTAAGAGCTCTTCTTGTTGGTAGCGCTGGCGACGAATGAAACGTTGGCGGAATTCTGGCAAGCAGAAATATTCGCGGCGGAAGCGGCCTTAACCTTTCCGGCAATACCGCCGACATGTACATAGTGCGCACCTCCGGCAGAAGTTTCACTACCGGCGTTGGTACAGGTATAAGATACGGCGCCGGAGTTGGAGACATTACAGACGGACTCGATGGCATAACCCACGATGCCTCCGAGGAACAGACCGTAATCGTTCTCCTCGGTGGGAGTTTCACACTTGCCGATACCGCTGGACTGGGCAATCGCGCCGCTGTTGGTGATGGTTCCGCCTCCTGCAGTGCCGTCGATGGCAATTTCGCTCTTACCGATCACACCACCGATACACACGGCAATACCTGTCGCGGTCTCAATTCTGGAAATATTCAGAGCGGCCTCGTTATGTACGTTACTCACGCTGGAACCGGCAGCGTTATATCCAATGACACCGCCAAGATAAAGCATGCGGGCACCGTAAGGTTTCTTATGTGCGGTTCCGACTCCGATAGTGGCGGTAGAAGCATTGTCACAGCTTGCCACGGAACCCATATTGCGTCCTACAATACCACCAACGTAATGCATCTTGGGGAATGCACGGTCAACAATAGTAGCGTTATTCGTACAATAGCTTACGCTTCCTTCTGCAGTGTTGGTTCCGACTATGCCGCCGACATGGAAATAACGTCCGTTGGAATCGGAAGTTCCGCGCCCGGCATCGGTCGAGAAGATATTGACGATATTGGCATTGTTGATATTATTCTCAATTACAGCGTCGTTTTGTCCGGCTATACCGCCGAGAACGTAGAAGTAAGCAGATGCCGTATGAGTGACAATTGTGCCGGTGTACGGATGGTCGGAGGTATCTGTAAGCACTACAGTCACTCCGGTGGCGTGGTTTTCGACAGCACACTTGGAAACGGTTCCTGCGTTCTTGCCGATGATACCGCCTATGAACAGGCAAGGGTTGGCTTTATCGAGCGTGGTTTCGGTTATCGTAGCCTGATTGTCGATAATACCGTTGAACGTACACTGGCTGATGCTGCCGGAGGCATTTGTGATTGCACCGGCAATACCGCCGACATAGATAACCTGGTCGGTAACTCCGTAATCGCTTCCCAGGATGATATCGCCGTTACAGGCACACAGACTTATCGAGCCTATTACGACACGGCCGGCAATACCACCGACGTAAGTATTCTGCTCTGCGGCGGCCGGGGCCAGGGAAATGCTGCCGTTCATCGTCACATTGGAGATCGTTCCCCTGTGATAGCCAGCGACAGCGCCGTAATAACCGGATCCGCCCGCAAATGCAAAGGCGCAGCTTGAATCCAGCGTGAAATCTTTAACCACACCGCTGGAACCGATGTATGCAAAGACAGGTACACTGCCGGTATAGCCCTTGATGGTCTTGTTGTTTCCGTTGAATGTGCCGTGGAAATAGTTGGAGTTGCCCTTGCCGTCGTCGGTCGAACCTATTCCTCCGGTGGCCGAGAAGGCTGCGGAAGAAGTAGCATCGAAGGCAACGTCCGAGGTCATGTTGACTACGAGTGCCTTGTCGCTGTAGGTACCGCTGTTGTATGCGGTGGCGAGCTGAATGAGATCTTCTGCACTCGAAATATCAACCTTGACTTCTTCGGCTCCGGCCTCGGGGGAGAATTCAATCGCATCAAGATTGTAGATGTGACCGGCCTCCAGGGCGACAGACCTGGACAGCGCCTTGCTCATCTCTCCGCTGTTTTCGGAAGCGACTATAACCTTGATACCGGTAGCATAGGTTGCCGCAGGAACTACAACGTAGAAGTTGGTCGGCGTTGAGGAAAGGGTTACGTCGGGGAGGATGGAAACCGATGCGGTTCCGCTCTGGCCCTTGAGCGTAGCTTCCTGATAGTCGATGGTGAAATCTCCGGACATGTATTCGTTGCCGATACTGGCAATCGTAACTGCAGTAACCTTGTCGGCATTTCCGTTAGACTGCTTTACCGGCACATTCACAATAGCGCAGAGGTAGCGGAGCGTGGCAGCAATGCCGTCAGCGCTGTATCCGGCCATAGGCAGGGATCCGTCAGCTATGCCATCCACCACATAAGTCTGGGTGGCGGGCAGGGTTACAGTAGATGCATCTTTCCATATTCCGGCAGGATACAGGACGTCGTAAGGGGCGCTCAAGGCCTTGTCGAAGACGAAAACGGCCTCGGTGCTCTTAGCTGCAACTCCGGAAAGTGCCTGGGATGCACTGCCACTGACGGCAATCTGGTCGCCATCGGACCAGTAAACCTTACGCTTGTTACCGTCGAGTTCGCCGAAACTGGTCTTGGTCTCAGGGATACCGACGCAAAGGGAGAAGCTTTCGCTGTCGGGATTAACGACAACTTCGGGAGCGGCAATCTCACGCTCACAGCTTGCCAGCAACACTATTGCCGCAAGCGGGAATACGATACTCTTTTTCATGATTACCACAGCAGTTCTTCTTCCGTCAAATCCGGCGTTGTGTAGGACCCGGTGACGGAATCTGCCAGGACCTCCGCTGTAATGGCCTCGATTCTTTCGGAAACCGGGGCGTTGTAAACAAGTTTGCTCATAATATTATATAGTGTTAGTTGTTACCATGTTATGCTTTGCGAGTAAGTGTTGCCGAACATGTCTGTAACGCGCACTTCCCCACCCTTGACTCCGGGCGTGGGACGAATCTTGAACAAAAGGGCATCTTCTGCGGGCGTACAGTACCTGCGGGTAGTCTTGTTGGTAACGGTGGCGTAGAGGTCCACGTAATCCGGATCCCTGCCGGGAGAGAAGGCCATCTCCCCAACGAGAACGCCGTTCTCGTACCACTGGGGCTGGCTCCAGCCCTCGGACCAGTTCCAGATATTGACCAGGACGCTGCCGTCCGCCGAACGCGAAGGGTCATAGACATGCATCTGAAAATCCTTGTCTTTGCCCACGCACTTGTAGTACCAGTCGAGTTTGTCGCCGTTAACGTTGACCACCATATAGCCCTGAGGGTCGCCGAAGGGGCCGAGCCACTTGTTCAGACGCAGGGCTCCAGTACAGCGGGCGACGCTGATACACTGGATGTTGGGGGCACCGTGCTTGGTTTCCTTGCCCAAATAGTTGTAATAGAAGTTCTTATGGTTATGACCGTTCCATGCATACACTTCCCTGTAAGACGAGAGCAACGGCAGATAGTCGTTGTAGTGCATGCTGTACACGTTGTGCGAGCCGTGCGGCGAAGCATTGGGCGTCTTGAAGGGATTGTGGTGCGAGCAGGTCAGTATCACCTTGTCCTTGGGCACATTTGCCAGGTCTGCCTGCAGCCATGCGAAGGCGCGGTCGTCCAAGCCGTAGTGATAACTCTGTTTCGGAGACGGACGGTCGTAGAGAATGGTATTCAAAACGATGAAGTGCAGTTCTCCGAGGTCGAAGGAATAGTGGTCCGGACCCACGTAAGTCTCGTAATACACATTGCCCTGCTCCGTCTCGAAGAGATTCGCCTGGTCATAATCGTGATTGCCTATCACATTGAAAGTAGGGCACTTGACCTGGGCGGCCGCGTCCATGTAGTCGTCCCAGGCATTCATGAAGTTGTACACCAGGTCGCCCAGGTTGATGGAATAGACCTCTCCGCTGCAACTGGCGCGGAAAGCCTCGGCATCGGGAGCCACGGAATCGTGCCACGTCTCCATGGAGCCGTCAACCCCGTAAGGCCTCACCTGAGGGTCGGCAATCATCATGATGGTATAATTATCCACCTTCTGCTTGGGCGTGAGCACGAAGTCCGCCTTGACAGCCTCGGCATAACGGGGGATGCGGCGGAAGAAGGCGGGAACCCCGTCTTTCAAAGGTATCTCCACCGTCGCCGGCAGGCTCAGATAGACAAAGCGGGCCTCCGACAGGTCGCTGGTCATGGAATAGCTGCCGTCGGCTCCGGTCTTGACGCACTGGCGTCCGTCGGTTACGACTATACCCTCCAGAGGCTTGCCGTCCTGAGTCAGAACTGTACCGCTCACGTTCGGCGCACCCGGAGTCAACTTTACCGGAACCGCCTGATCCATGGTGGCGCTTCCGCCCGTACGAATACCTGTGGCAGTAGCGCATATCGACCCCTTGCGCCCAGAGACGCAGGTGACGTTGCCCTCGTTGGTGCAGTCGGTCACGAATGCAAGCAGATCGTTGCGCCCTTCCGCGTACGCCACTATTCCGGCGGCATGGATGGCGTTGCGGTTGTTGGAGTCGTACTTGTTGCCGCCGGCTCCCGCATAAACGTTACCGTGGTTGACGCATTCCCGCACATAAGTGCCCGCGGTGGCCGAATCGACCACGTATATATTGCCCACTATACCTCCTGCAGTGGAACGGCTGCGGGAACTTATGCCGTCGAAGCGGACTTCTCCCCAGTTCTCGCACTTGCGCACGTGGACCGGACGTCCTATGTTGCCGGCAATGCCGCCGGTGTTGGATACGTTCTCCGTCAGGGACTCCACCTTGCCGTAATTGAGGCAGTCGGCGATGACCACGGCGGCATGAGGCATACCCACGATACCGCCGGTGTTGGCGGCACAGGCGCCTTCGGCCACTACATAGCCGAAATTGTCGGAACGGATTATATCAGCCTTGGTCTGTCCGGCAATACCGCCGGCGCGGGCCCATCCCTTTATGGAGCCGTCCTCGGTGGCGCGTATGTCGGCATTGACCTTGCCGTAGTTCGTGCAGTATTTTATAGACGTCTTGCCGCTGTTGCCGCTTATGCCGCCGATGAACAGCGAGACCAGGCTGCACACGGCTCCTACCTCACCGTTGTTACGACAGCGGGCAACCGTGCTGCAGTTTGCAGGATTGCCTGCGGAACCGCCGGTGATGCCGCCGATGGCAAGGAACACGCTCTCCTTGGCCTCTCCGGACACGTCGGAGAATATCTTGCCTTCATTGGTGCAGCTCAGAACCACGAAATGGTTGTATCCTGCGATGCCGCCGACAAATACAGGGCCGGCAGCATAGGAACAGCTGTGCTTTATGGTGCCGCGGTTCACGCAGTCGCGTATGACACCCTCGTTGGTATCGGCTATGAAGCCCACTCGGAACTCGGCAGCCTTGGAATCCACCGTAAGGGTGCATGAAGAGTCTATGGTGAGCCCCCGCACCTCGGCGTTGGAAGTGAGGAGATGGAAGAGGCCGTACTGGGTCTTCCAGCCCTTGATGCAGAAGCCCTTTCCGTCGAAGCGACGGTCGAAAGACGCAACCTGGGGCATCTTGCGGACCTTGGAGAGGTCTATGTCGGCAGTGAGGCAGACGGTGCTGTCTGCGTCGCACCAGGGCATTATGTCGGCTCCGGAGTTGCAGGCCTCTATGAACGCCTGCATATCCTTGGCGTTACCTATGCCTCCGGCCCGGAGAACCAGGCAGGCGGCCAGCAGCATGATGCAAGTCAGAAATCTTTTCATTACCATGTAACAGTTGATGTAAATGTATTGCCGAACCTGTCTTTCACACTAACCGTGCCGCTGCCGTGCTCCGTCTCCACGTACACACGGAACATGGAGTCGCAGTTGTTCTTGTCCGGCACGAATTCCGACCCGACGCTCGTGTTGGCATTATAGAAGGAAGTGATGTCCCAGTCGCTGAAGGAATAGCGGTAGTCCTTCTCCGTCACCCTCTTCATCGTGGCCGGAACCCCGTCCACGGTCAGTCGAGGAGCCTGCCACAGTTCGTCCCAGAGGAATACATTGACATAGAGATACTTGTCGCCGTAGGTCCCGGGAGGGAAAACCTGCATCTGGTAGCTGTCGTCCAGGGCCTTGCCGCCGGATTTCATAACGGCCTTGCCGCCCACGTAGTCCCAGTCGCGCCAGTCGTAAGAAGGCGTGCGGCCATTGTTGCCGTTGCCTGTGTAGGCGCTCGATTGATAGAAGATCGGCTTGAACTTCCAGGACACGTTTCCGTTGTCGTAGTCCAGCACCACGTAACCTCTCGGAGTGCCGTTGGAGCCAAGATACTCATTGGTCCAGAGGGCCCCGGTAACACGGGTAAGGGTATGGCTTTCAATGACGGGATTGTCTTTATCTACGAAATTGAAGGTGGAATGGGAATGCCCTGCCCAAACGTATGCCTTGGGGAACTTTGACAATATGCCCCTGAGATCCGCGAGATGGGGACCCGTACGGTCCTTCCCGCCCTGCGTGCGCATCATCGGAGAATGGGCGCAGACCATCAGGGGGGTGGAGAAAGGTACCAGGGCCAGGTCGTTCTTGACCCATTCCCAGATAGCGTCCGTGAGGCCGGTCGTGCATTCGTCGCTGTACTTGCCCGATCCGGGGCCGGAGGCTATCATGTTGTCCAGCATCAGGAAATGCATTCCTCCCAGATTGAAGGAAAAGTTCACGGGCCCCATTATGGCTTCGAAGGCTTTGGAAGCTTCTTCGTCACTCTGGTTGAGTATGTGCTGCTGATCGTGGTTCCCTATTACGTTGTACGTGACGACTCCAGTAGTGGACATGCCGTTCCTGTACTGCGACAGGAGAGACAGATCCTGATGGACTATGTCTCCCAGTCCGATGCCATAGACCGGACGGCCCTTGAACGTGGCGGCATACTCCTTCATGTCTCGATACATGTCTTCGCAGCAGTCCAGGGCATGGTAGGCTACCTTGTCCAGCCCGGCCGTACGCTTGCGCGGCTGGGGGTCGGCGAAGAGGAACAAGGCAAAACGATCCTGGGAGGAAACCTTGTTCAGGGTGAAATCCACGGAATACTTGCCGTCGGCGCCCTTGGTGCAGTCTTTCAGGAACTTCCAAAAACAGGCGTGGCCGTCCTGGACGGGTGCCGCATACGCGGACGGGGTGGACACGAAGACATAATCCGTACCCGCCAGGTCAGCATTGAGATAATACCTGCCGTCGGCGTCCGTGAGCACACAGTTGAGACCGTCGCTCACCACCACGTCCTTGATTCCCTTGCCGTCGTTCCCGGAGACCACTCCGCTAATGGTGTATTCCTTTACGACCGGTTTGCCGTTGCCACCCGGATTGTCAGGATCTTCCGGGTTGCAACAGACAAACAGCGCAAACGCGCAAAACGCTAACAGAAGCTTCTTCATGCCAATCAGTTACCAGACCAGTAAGATATTCCGGACACATTGCCGCCACCGCCTCCGACCGCATTGGCGGCCACATTGTTCTCGGTAATGTCTATACCCTGTACGTTACCGCCGAACTTGCAGTTGGAGATGGTGCATATATCGTTGGCAAAGCCTACTAGGCCGCCGGGATACTCCGGCTTGTCCGTGGCCTTCTTGTCGGCCTTTACGTTACCGAAGAACGAGCACCCGTCGATCTTTACCTTGTCACTACTTGTCGCAGCATCCCTGGCGTAACCCAGTATGCCTCCGCCGCTGCCGTAGTCGGCGCTTCCGTATACCAGTGCCGTTACGTCACAGGTTGCAATGCAATCGCTGATAGTAGCATTGCCTGCAGCGCCTGCTATGCCGCCGCGGTACGCGGACTGGTCGCTGGTACCGTTATTCAGGCTTCCGATATTCCGGCATCCGCTGATGGTGGCGTTGTGGCAGAATCCGACTATGCCGCCGGTATAACCGCGGTACGAGAATATCTCCTTGGCATTGGTGCAGGAGGTAATCGTGAGGGTATTGCCCTCTACGGTCGTGCCGTAGTTGAAAGCGCCCAGGATACCTCCGCAGACCGACGGCGTGTACATATTCTCCGAGACGCCGGTGATTCCGTTGTTGTTGTACATGTGGTTGTAGACACCGCCCTGGTTTACACAGTTATCGAAACTGACGTTGCCGCCCTGGGCGTATCCGGCAATACCACCGGCTATCTCATTGTAGCCATTGGACCTGGCGCAATAGATACCGCCGTCGTACTTGCCCACATCACCCTTATTGGAGCAGCCCTTGAAGTCGGCGGGGCCGTTCACAAATCCGGTAAGACCGCCTATCCACATGCGCCGCACGGTGCATGCGATCGTAGTGTCATACTTTATCCTGATGCTGCCGGAAGTGACTATGCCATCGAAAGTAAGTTTGGCAACGGGACCGGCAAGGTCGCAGGCGCCCAGTATGCCGCCTATGCAAAGGTATTTGGCTGTCCTTGCCGCCGATGCACAGTCGAGAACGATGTTGGTCTGGGCCTCATATCCCTTGAAACTGACGGTTGCACCGTCCGAAACAAGGCCGGCAAAGCCTCCGACATAAATCAAACCGGTAGATATGGGACGGAACGAGTTGATGTTAATGGCACCGAGCTGCACGGACCTGTCACTTGCGGAGTCGAAACTGCGGTCGCCGTCAATGCGTCCGTACAAGCCGCCTAGGGCAACCTCCTCTGCATTACCACCCAGGGTGATGGTTCCCATGAAGGAGTTGTTGCCAACGCTGGCACCCTGAACGAGAGCCCCTTCCATGCCTCCTATGTAAACCGTGGGAATACCTGCGGAATAGTTGACCTTTCCTAGAACCTCGGATGCCGTGAGCGCGCCTTCGCAGAGGCCGGCGATACCGCCGACATAACATTCCGCACCATCCGCCGAAGGACAAGACAGGTTCACCTTTCCGTTCATCTTGGCGCCCTTGATGCTGGACTTGGAGTCTGCCCAGCCGACAACTCCTCCGATGTATGCGAAGGACTCGTCCATATCGCTGGTTCCGCCGAAGTCTATGTCGCATGCAAGGCCGCAACCTTCTATGGTCGTGCTCTCAGCCCTGGAGACAATGCCTCCCAGATAAGCCTTGGATTTGTATTCGGCATCTGTGAACAGCGCGCTTCCCTTACCGAGAGTAATGTTCTTCACAGTGGCGCCCTTGCAGTAATTGAACAGGCCGTGCGAAGAGTTGCGCAGGTTCAGGATGCTGTGCCCGCCGCCGTCGAAGCTGCCCTTGAAGGGGCTCTTCTCCGTTCCAATGCCGGGCCAGCCGGTAGCGTCATACATGTTGATGTCGCCTACCACCACTACCACGCCGTCCTTTTCCCAGTCGGCCGTGGACTGCCCGTTGGCAACTGCATTGGCAAATGCCATCAGGCCCTTGTAGGTCACCAGGCCATGGGCAGCCTTGTACTCCTGCACTATCTTGGGCAGGGCGACCAGGGTCGCAGAGCTGTTGGCCAGCATCACCACTGCATCCAGGCTGCGGTTCTCCGAGCAGTCGCTCAGGTTCTCGCCCAGAGTAAGGGTGAGCACGGCGGTGTCTCCGTCGCCATCCTTTATCTCGAAGTCAGCGTAATCGGGAACCTCAACGCCGGCAACCATATAACGCGGCACCGTAATATCCACACTGGAGCCGTCTCCGGGCAGCAGCAGGTTGCCATCCGCGTCATATTTGTGCTCTGTTCCGAACTGGAACACGTTGATGGTGCCCTCGCCGTTGGAGGAAGTGAGCGTAACCGTACCGTAACGGGATGCGCCGGAAGCGGCTGCCACGTTGACGGTCAGGGTAGATACCGAATACTCGCCGGAAGCGGCTGTATCGCCCTTGCTGACACTCAGCCAGCCGTCGGATTTCACGTCCCATGACACTCCGGCGGGGGTCGTGACCTTGCAGCTGTAGCTGCCGCCGCCAACGGGGGCGACGAAGAACGGCTGTCCGAGCACGAAGGCCGCCGCATCCTGGTTCACCTTGATGCGGAATCCGCGGTACTCGCCTGCCACGAAGGTGAGGGTAGCCTCTTCACGGGCTTCGAAGTCCTCATTGGAGGCAATGTCTATTGCAATGGCTCCGGGGCCCCTGTTGCCCTGGGGGGCGATTTTGCACCAGTCGCGGTCGGACTCCAGGGTCCAGCGGAGGTTGGGGTCGTTGAGGTCTACGTCCAGAGTGTACCTGGAAGGCTTGTGGTCGAAAGACAGGGCCGACACCGGCGAGCCGGCGAAGGAGTAATGTACGTCGAGGGTAGTGAACTCACGGGATGCAAGTATCTCCTCGTCCGTAGGTTTGACGGTCTCGCAGCCTGCAAGCAGGAGCGGAACGAAACACAAAAGCAAATAATGTATATGTTTCATGGTCTTCCAATTTTACTGTCTGCCCAAAAGTCTGATAGCCTTGCTCTCCTTGGTATCGGCCCACCATACATCCGTCTGGATGTTGTTGGTGCCGCCGAGCCAGCTGTCAAGCGCCGCCTGATAGTGTTCCGGATTCCGGTAGGGTTCGTCGGAAGGATAACGCAGACGCGTAGGCAGGATGTGGTTGTTGCCTGCGGCAGGTCCGTCCGTGCGAAGGATGGGGTAGCCGGTACGGCGATAGTCGCACCAGGACTCAATTCCGATGAAGAAGGATGCTATCCACTTCTGCGTGAGTATGGCCTCGAGGGCATTGTCCGAGTTGAAAGTATCGCCGCTGTATTCCTCTCCGTTGGTGACGTAGTTCACGTAATCTACAACCTGAGGGGATTCTGCGGTTACGTAAGGATTCCATTCCAGGATGCTCTCGGTAACGCCCTGCTTGAGCAGCGCCAGATAGGCGCCCAGGCCGGAAGCGGAAGAAATCCAGCCGCGCGCACCGGCCTCCGCAAAGATGAAGTACAGCTCGGAGTAGTTCATGAGCGGATAGGACGATGCATTCTTGAGATCGAAAATCTGCTGCGAAATGGCGGACGGATAGTCGTTTCCGTAGGTCATGCGCCCGATAAGGGAGTTGCCTGCACTGGACTTGTGCTCGCTGTTGTCCAGGAACTTTACCTGGGCCGCATTGAGCATCTGGTTGGGTATGCCGTTGGTTTTGCGCCACCAGCAGTCGAAACGGGGATCTTCCGCGTGACCTGTGGAAGGACTCAGCACATTGTAGGCGCCAGCCTTGTACTTGTAGTACTTCTGTCCGTCGGAATCCACGGCTTCCGTGTAATCCAGCATGCGCCTGGTGAGCACGTCACACACGGCGACGGAGTTCCAGATGCCGTTGGTGGTGGTGTAGAACGGGGTCTGCTCGGTCTCGTTCTGGATGCTGAACGGAACCATGGGACGGTCTGCGCGGCTGCGCATCACGGGATAGTCGCCGCTTCCGCTCACGAAGCAGTCGTATATTTCGGAGAGCTTGATGCGTACGTTCACGGAGCCCCAGGGGTCATCCAGATCCAGTACGCCGTTGCTTTCCTCCATCGTCTTCATGCCGGCGCGCATAAGCGCACGGGCGTAGATGGAGTTGCCGAAGCGGCGCCATTTGTCGAGATCGCCGCCGAAGGTCTTGTCGCAGATGGCAGAGAAGTGAAGGTCCTCGCTCTTGGCGAACAGCTCGTTGGCGTCTTCCAGCATGCAGAAGATTGAACGGTAGATATCCTTCTGGCTGTCATAAGCCGTGGAGTACTTGTCAGTGGTACCGGCAAGCGGCAGCAGGCCGGCCTCCTTGAACGGAACGTCTCCGTAGGTGTCGGTTATCTGCATGATGAGGAAAGACCGGAGCACCAGGGCCACCGCCTGCATGGAGGCGCTGTTTTCCTTCACCGCCTGGTCGTACATGTACATGGCGTTGCCATACTGGAGATAGATGGCAGTCCAGATATCGTCCGACGTACCTTCGGGAATGTTGTAATTGCCCACGATACGGGAGCTGGACTCGGAGTTGGTGGTAACCGCGTACTGCGAGAGGAAAACCGTAGTGTTGCGGAAGATGCTTATCAGGTTGTACTGCGTCTTGAACATGATGGGATGCACGAAAGACTCAGCCGGGGCCTCGTAGAGTGCATACGGATTCTTGCTCATCTCGTCAAACCTGGAGCAGCCTGCGAATGCGCAGACCAGGATTATCGCTGAAATAATTCTGTGTTTCATAATCTGTCCTCCATTAGAATACAAGGTTTACTGACGCACCGAACTGGGCGGCGGAAGGCATCTGCAGGATTTCGAATCCCGGGATGACTGCGCTTCCGCGCATGGTCACGCCCTCAGGATCCCATCCGGGGAAGTCTGTCCAGCACCAGAGGTTGTTGGCGAAAGCGGAGAAAGTTACGCCGCTGAGCACCTTGGTACGGGCCAGCAGCTTCTTGGGGAGGGAGTAGTCGAGACGGACCTCACGGATCTTGAGGAACTTCGTGCTCACGAAGTTGGCCTCTCCGTTGGTCTGCTCGTACTTGTTGTGGTAGTAGGTGGCGATGTTCTCGCGGGCGATGGCATCTGTGTTGAGCACATAGTTGCCGTCTTCCGTCTCACGTACGCCAAGCGGCACCATGCCGCCCTCGCGGCCTTCCAGGGTGGCAAGGCCCTTGCCACGGTAGTTGAGCACCCAGTTGGTGTAGGAGAACACGTGGCCTCCCATCTGGCCGTCCATGCTCACATGGAATTCCAGGTCCTTGTACTTGAGGCTTGTGTTGAAACCGGCCTTCCACAGAGGTGCCGCCTCTCCCAGATACTGGAGCTCGGTACCGGTCTGCGGTACGTTCTGCTTGTCCAGGACCAGCAGGCCGGAGACATCGACCATGTTGCCGTTGGCGTCGATGGCGGTGGAGCCTTCCGGTGCGCGGACGTAGCCCTTGCCGTACATTGAGGTAAGGCTGCCGCCCTCGTATGCGATCATGTAGGCGTGGGTGCTGTAGGAAGCTATGATCCACTGGTCTATGCCCTCTCCCAGCGACACCACGGTGTTCTTGTTCATGGTGAAGTTGGAGCTTACCTTCCACTGGAAGTCGCGCTTCTTGATGAGCGTGCCGCCCAGGGTGAGCTCTATACCGCGGTTGCGGATGGAACCGGCGTTCACGTACATGAAGTTGACGCCGTTGGCATAGGATACCGGCATCTGCGAGATGAGGTCCTTGGTAACGGAGTCGTAGTAGGCGGCGTCGAAGGACAGGCGGTTCTTGAACATACGGAGCTCAAGACCCACCTCCCATGAGCTCACGATCTCCGGACGGAGGTCGGTGTTGGATTTGGACGACTGGATCTGGACGGTGCCGGGGAAGCCGGTGCCCTGCAGGTAGTCGGCCACGCGGTACGGTGCTGTATCGTTACCCACCTGCGCCCAGGAAGCACGTATCTTCATCAGGTTGATGAGACCGTTGGTGCGGCCGAACTCGAAGAGGTCGTTGAGCGCCACGCTTCCGGACACGGAAGGATAGAAGAACGAGCGGTTGTTGGCAGGGAGGGTGCTGGACCAGTCGTTACGGCCGGTGATATCCAGGAACACCGCGTTCTTCCAGGCCAGCGAGAGCATTCCGTAAAGCGAGTTGGTCTGGCGCTCGTAGGAGTTGTTGGCCGTCTTGGGTTCGTAGGATGCGTTGATGAGCGAATACACTCCGGGAATCTTTAGGGTACTGGCGGTCTGCGTGTGGTTGCTGTAGCTGCGCCAGATGATGCTGCCGCCGAAGTTGCCCGTGAAGTCGAAATCTGCACCGAAGTGGGTGTTGTACCTCAACAGGAAGTCGCCGGAGTACTGCTTGGATGTGATAGCCTGCTCACGGTACCAGCCGTCCGGCTTGGCCTGGGTAGAGGTCGCCTGACGCTGGGAACGGAACTCGGAGGTGATATCCAGACCGCCGCGGGCGGTGAGGGTGAGGCCCTTGGCAATGTCGGCATTGAACGACACGTTGCCGTACATACGGTCACGCATCTGGTCGTTGATACACTCGTTCGCGAGGAAGTAGGCGTTGTTCTTGCCGCCGGTGAGGGAGGCGTCCTGCTGGAAAGCTGCAGGGTCTTTCCAGTAATTGGACACCCAGTTCATGTCTACCGTAGGGGCATAGCACCAGAGGCTGTACATGATGGCGGTGGAGCCGTAACCGGAAGACGTGGGGATGTTGTCCCTCTTGAGGCTGCGGTAGTTCACAGAGGTGTCCATCTTGAGCCACTTGGCCAGCTTGCTGTTCGTTCTCACCGAGATGTAGTTGGTCATGCTCGGAGAGTTGGGCACTATGCCGGTAGAAGTGTTGTTGGTATAGCCCACACGCACGCTGTTGTCTTTTCCTATCTTGCCGGACATCACGATGGAGTTGGAGAAGGTCTTGCCGGTCTGGAAGTAATCCTTGAACCAGTCGCCGTAGCTGGTGAACGGCGTGGCGTCGCGCACGAAGTCGCCGAACTCGTTCACATGGCCGCCTATCCCTTTATCGACATTATAGTACTGATAGTAAAGAGTGCCGTCGATCTTGGGACCCCAGGACTCAAGGGTTGTGGTGGTGCTGAGATCGGAACGAGGATTGAGGCCCGCTACGTCGTCGCCCTCGCCGGAAACCAGGTAGTAATAGTAATCCTGTCCCGCCGAGCCCTGGCCGTATTCGTACTGCAGGTCCGGGGAGCTGAGCAGCACGTCGGCGGCGAAGCTGGACTTGTAGCTCACGCTGAACACGGCATCCTGGCTCTCGGCGCTCTTGGTGGTGATGATGATGGCGCCGTTGGCGGCCTGGGAACCATAGAGGGCGGTTGCGGCGGCGCCCTTAAGCACCGTCACGCTCTCGATGTTCTCCGGGTCGATATCGGCAAGACCGTTACCGTAGTCGATGGCGAAGGAGCTGCCCTCGCCGCCGGCGTCGGACTGGGTTGCGGTGTTGTACATGGGCACGCCGTCAACCACGAACAGGGCGGTATTGTTCTCCAGGCTGGCCGAAGACTCGCCTCGGACCGTGACTCGCATGGAGCCCTCGGGGCCGCTGCTTCGGTCTATGTTAAGACCGGCGACCTGACCGGAGATACCGTTGAGCCAGTTGCCGGTGGTAGCGGAGTTGGAGAACTTTTCGCCCTCCACCTTCTGGGCGGAATAACCGATGGCCTTCTCGTCCCTCTTGATACCGAGGGCCGTGACCACGGCCTGCTGGAGCAGCTCGGCCTCGTCTTTCATTTCCACCCGCTTCATCTGGGCGGACGACGCCTTGAGCGTTACCGTTTCGTAGCCCAGGCAGGCGAACTGAATGTCGGCGTCGGCGTCGGCGGCAATGGAATATGCGCCGTTAACGTCCGTGATGGAGCCGCCGGACACCGACCCGGCAATGAATACTGCCACTCCGGGAATCGGATCTCCGTTCGCGTCCACCACGACGCCTGACCATGTCTTCTGGTTCTGGGCCGCCAGCATAGCAGGCAGCAGAAGCAGAACCGTCAGGATTAACAATAATCTTTTCATTTGGTGTATTTGGTTTTCGTTGTTACCATGAAACGTTGCAGGAATACACGTTGCCGAAGCGGTCGGTCACGCTTACGGTGCCGCTGCTGGGGCTGGCTGCAGCCGGAGCTCGGAAGAGGGTTGTTATCTTGCCGTCGGACTCGGTGGCGACGGGGGTGTATCCGTCCATGTCGTGAAGGCTTGCGCCGGATACGTCGGCATATGTCTTGTACCATGTCCGGAACTCGGTGTCGCCCATGTCATAAACATTCTCCACATCGGGAATGATGTCGTGTTTGTCTGCGGAATAGATTCTGGTCATTTCCACCGGGGCGCCGCCGTCCGGGGTCCACACGGGGTTCTCCCACTTCTCGTCCCAGAGGAAGACGTTTGCATAAACGCAATTGTCGCCGTATGCTCCGCGAGGATAAACGTTCATCTGATAGCTCTCGTCAAGGGCTCCGCCTCCGGCTTTCATTACAGCCACGCCGCTGCCGTTGTAATCCCAGGCGCGCCACTCGTACGCAGGAGCGCCCGCGGGGCAGAAACCGGAAGTTACGCCCTGGAACGCACCCCTCTGGCGGGTCACGGGATGGAACTTCCAACTTATGTTGCCATTATCAACCTCCACCACGGTGAAACCGCGCGGGGTTCCGTTGGCAAGGTAGTCGTTGGTCCAGAGCTCGCCGGTGGAGCGGGCCAGGGTATGCACCTGGATGCGTTTGTGGCGGTGATTGCTCGCGTAGATGTAGTTGAAGCCGCTGTGCGTGTGGCCGGCCCAGGCATGTACCTCGGTGTATTTGTCGAAGAGGTCGCCATAGCCGAAGGCACCGCCGTCCTTGTCGCTGCGGGTGCCGGCATGATAAGCCGTATTGGTGCGCTCGCTGCCGCTCTGCTGCTTGAACATGGGGGAATGGGCGCAAACCATAACCGTGGTAGAGGTGGGAATCATCGCCATGTCGTTCTGCAGCCAGGCCCAGTTCTGGTCTGTGAGGCCCTGGTCGAAGGCGCTGAGCTTGCCCTCTCCGTTGTCTTTCATCATCAGGTTGTCCAGCACCACGAAGTGTATGCCGCCTATGTTGAAGGAGTAATTGCGGGGGCCGAAGTAAGACTCGAAGGTCGCCGCAGCCGCGTCGTCGTCAGCTGCATCAGGATCGTTGTCATGATTGCCTATGACGTTGTATGTAGGATAAGGCAGAGTCCCAAGGGCGGTTGCGTAGTTGCTGTACAGCGACATGGACTCGTGCACTATGTCTCCCAGGCAGATGCCGTAGACCTGGCGGCCGCCTATGGAACTTGCCACGTCGTAGAGTTCCTGATAGAGGTCGTCGCACACATCCAGGGACTTGTAGGCAATCCTGTCGATATACCAGTTGTTCTTCCTCGGCTGGGGGTCGGCGGTGATCAGAAGGGTGAAACGATTGGGGTTGGCGACGGGAGTCAGTACAAAATCGCCGAAGTCGTATATGCCTCCGACCGGGGTTACGTCCGCTTTTGCCTTGTAGAAGCGGGGAATGCCGCCCGACACCGCCGGCATGTACCCGGTGGGCGTGCTAACGAAGACATAACTCACGTTGGCGATGGCGCTGTCGATATAGAACGTGCCGTCTATCATGGTCTTCACGCACTTGATGCCGTCGGAGACGACAACTCCCTCAAGGCCGTTGCCCAGGTTGTCCACCACGCGTCCGGTGACGTTGAAGTCGTCCGGCAGCAGAACCTCCTCGTACACGCTGTCCAGCTCAAACTCGGTAGCGTAGGCAGACGGCACGAAGGTGAAGGACGGGAATGCGGTCAGGCGGCCGGCCGTCAGGGTGATGGCGGACGACTTCATCTTGGCCATGCTGCGCTGGGCGTCATCTTCTATCGTCACGGTGAATCCGTTATCGTAGCTGCCCGACGGCACTACGAGGTAGAGGTCCAGGGGGATGGATTCCGACAGGGGCTGCCCCACGTTGAGAGTGAGCTCACTGCCGCTGCCGGCCGGAGAGATGGAGGGCGCCTCGTAATCGATGGTGAAGTCGCCGCACACCTGCTCCCCGTTCCTGCCGCTGAACTTTACGGTGGCAATGTTGCCCACCGCCACACCGGCATCTTTCAGGATGGAAATCTGGATGATGGAGCAGAGGTGCCCAAGGCTGACGGGGGCGCCGGCAGAAGCGGTGTACCCGGCCAGAGGCTCGGCGCCGGGGGCGAAACTGCCTGCGGCATAGCTCTGGACCGCCGGCAGCGTGATGGTGCTCTCGTTCTTGTAGAACGATGCCGGATAAAGCAGCTTGTAGGGGGCGCTCAGCACTCCAGCGAAGGTGAAAGTGGCTGAAGACGATTCTGCGGGAACGTCCGCCAGTGCATCCGACGTAACGCCGTTAAGGCAGAGCCGGTCTCCGTCGGACCAGTACACTTTGCGCTCTCCTCCGGCAGAGGGGCCGAGGGTAGTTCTGGTGGTATTTGCCAGAGCTACGGTGAGAACAGTGGTTTCCGCTTCAGGTGCCTGAAGCTCGACCGTCATCTCACACGCGCACGCGAGCGCGAGGGCAGCCGCCGCAGCGGCTATGGGAAATGCTTTTATCATAACGATTCCAAAATATCCAAAAGGGCTTTTTCCATGACCTTATACCCGGCCAGGTTGGGATGCACCGCATCGGTTTCGTACCGGGCGTCCATAGCGCCGTCATCCGTGCGAAGTGCGGTATTATAATCTACGAGGGGGATTCCATGCTCCGCCGCATAGTCCTTTATGAGCGAGTTCAGTTGATCTATCTGCGGCCGCGGGTCTCCCACCCGCTTGCGCCAGCCTATCTCCCTGGCTGGACAGAGGGTGCACATTATCGGCTTGATTCCGTGTACCTGAACCAGCTCCACCATGGAAACTATGTTCTTGAACGTGTTCTCCACGGCTATGTAGCCGTTGTTACGGGCTATGTCATTGATGCCTATGAGCAGCACCATGTATTCCGGATCGAGCTCTATCACGTCGGGGCGCAGTCGCGACAACAGGTGCATGGTGGTCTGCCCTCCTATGCCCCGGCCGACGAAATTGTGTTCATCCAGCCACTCCTGGTCCAGCCGGGCCCAGTTGCGGGTTATGGAGTCTCCGAAGAGCACCGCCCTGGGTTTCGATGTGACATTGGTGTTCTTCTGCTCGTAATAAGTGAACCGCGCCCAATCGCTGTCTGTCTTGCCCCACGGCTCCGGCTCCTTGCGGAATACAGCCGCCCAGCCTCCTCCCGGAGCCATTTTGATCTTCAACTTACCGGCTTCCGGGAAATCCCACCATAGGTGCTGGTAGTCCCTTGCAGCACGGTCGGAATTCACTCCATCACTGAAGATCTCTACCAGGGTGGCGTCCTTGATATATGAAAGGTCGAGCGCCAGTTCGCGCGCACTCCAGTCAGTAATGGCCCCCACATACCAGGTATCTCCTTTCCTGCGGGCCACCGCTGCATACTCGCCCGCCTTGCCGTCAAGAGCGATGGTCTCGTCCCAGGTGGTCGGCACTCCGGCTATGAACTTAAGGCACTCCGGCTCCTTCATATAATTGGACGGGGAATCGCACAGCATGGTGAGAGGAGCGTCGAAGATTATATACTCCGCCAACTGGCGGCATCGGGTGCCTTGGGACATGCCCTCGGAGTTCACGCCGCGGAAGTTAGGCTGGGAGGCGTTGCGCATAGCTCCCTGGGTATAGTCGCAAGGGCCTGCAACCAGACGCACGAAAGGTATGGTCGCCTCGTAGGTCACGAGATCCAGTTCCGGCTTGCCCCACTTGACGTTCTCCAGGCCGTAAACGCCCTCGAAGTTCACCACGTTAGGCCAGGTGCGCTGCAGTCCGGCCGGCTTGAACGCCCCGTGAAAGTCCAGGATAAGGTGATAGCGGGCGGCGGTTTCGGCAGCGCGACGGTAAAAATCCACTACGACTTGGTCGTCACGGTCCATGAAGTCCACCTTGAACCCCTTCACCCCCATTTCCGAGTATTCCCTGCAGGCACGCTCCATGTCTTTGTCGAACGCCCGGTAGCCTGCCCAGAGGATAAGACCCACGTTCTTTTCCGCGGCATACTTGCAAAGGCCGGGGAGGTCTATCTCGGGCACAACCTGGAAGAGGTCGGCCTTCTTGTTCACCGCCCAGCCCTCGTCCAGGATGACGTATTCTATTCCATTCTTCGAAGCAAAGTCGATGTAGTACCTGTATGTATCGTTATTGACGCCCGATCTGAAGTCAACCCCGTACACGTTCCAGTCGTTCCACCAGTCCCAGGCAACTTTCCCGGGCTTGACCCAGGAGAAATCCATGTCTTTCTGCGATTCGCGGCCCAGCAGCCATGGAAGGTCGCAGGCAAGCAGGTCCTTGTCTTCTTTCGCCACAATAACTATGCGCCAGGGGAAGCTTTCCTGCGCCTGTGCCTTTGCAATATAGTCCTCGCGGGTCTTGACTATGCCCTGCAGCATGTTGTGGCCGCCCTGCTTCACATCCTTGGGATAAGGTGCGAAGACCGCCTCCAGAGCCGTGTCGCCATCCTCGTTGGACAGGAACATGCCGGGGTAATCCAGAAGGTCGCTCTCCGTGATGCAGACTTTCATGCCTGCCGGGGCATCCAGGGTGACGGGAAGGAATGCCAGACGTCCGCTCTCCCACTTGCTGATTTCCGTGACCGTATAGGTGGATTCGAAGGAATTGAAGAACTGACCTTCGTAGCCCTCTCCGCGCCTGCGTACATAAGGAACGAAGCCTTTGGCGTCCCGCCCGAAGCTGAACGCAGCTTGTTCCGACAAAACGTTGTACGGGGCTTTGCGGTCCGACACGAAGCGGTAGGCGGCCCCGTCGTCATAAGCCCGGAACACTATTGAGTAGCCGTTGCTCTTGAGAACCAGCTCGTTGTATGATTCGTTTACTTGGGAACGGCGATAGACGACCGGGGTTACGATGCGGCTGACGCTGCTGCGTACGGCCTTGCGGACTTTCATGTCCCGCCCGAAGACGGTTCCGTCGTCCAGGGTCATCGAGAGTTCAGAGGGCTCCAGGATGCGTATGCCGCACATGTCTATGGCCCAGGAGGCCTGCTTCCCGGCGCTTATCTCTATGGTCAGTTCGCCGGAAGGAGACTGCAATTTGTATTGTTTCTCCGCCGCGAAGAGACCTGTCGCCAAGATGGTGACAAGGAATGCGGTCAGTGCAAAATGCTTCGCGGTCATAAGCCTGATTATTGTTGTGAATTACAAATCTAAAAAAATAGAGGTATAATTGCAAGAAAAATCAGGCTTTTTTGCAGTGGTTTACTGTGGTCCGGAGGGGCCTTTCATTGCCTGGGGCGCTTTTGTGACTTCCCCCTTTCTCAACACAGGAAATACTGTCAGGCGCAGGGTGGTTTTTCCGTAAGGCGTCAGCTCCAGATACTGCGGCTCGCCGGACGGAACCGGATTGGCCGGAATGTCCGGGGTGAGCAGCTCTCCGTTCGGCCCCCTGTCCCAGTCCCACCTGATCGGTATTACCTTGATACGCAGGCCGTTATCTGTCTCTTCCGGTTCAACGTTTTCCTCAACCGCGTAATTCCAGGCGCCATTTGGACGAATGTCCCAGCAAGGGAAGGCTTCATCGTCCTCGGGATACTTTCCGTTCATGTTGGCATAGCGGACTGTGTCTTTGCGGAACTCGGCCGGAATCGCATAGCTGTACAACAGCGGGCCGCGTTCGAACCACACTCCCCCGCCGTACGCGTCCATTTTCTCCGCGCGCACGGGAAGAGTGAGCACAAGCTTGTCGCCGCCCGCCCACTTGCGGTCAACGGTAACGAAGGTTCCGGAATCCGGAGAGATGTCTTCCAACGGCTTGCCGTTCAGGGTAAGAGACGCTCCGCGGCACCATCCCGGAATGCGCAGCGTGAGCTTTGCCTGCTGCTTGCCCCTGCGGGCCTCAGCAGTGATAGTAACTGTCTGTCCATAAGGATATTCCGTCTGCTCAACAAAGCTCAGTTTGTCGCTATAGACGAAGCGGGACGGGCCATAGAGGGCGGCCACCGCTTCGCCGTCTCCGCGAAGCCACATCCTGGCCGCATAATTGGGGTATAATCGGTGTATGTTGCCGGCACAGCACTCCGTCTGGTGAGTGGGCCTGTAGGCCATCCAGGTAGAACAGTAATTGTCCTTGTTATGGTTGGATGTTCCTGTCGCAATGAACTGATTTACAGACGAATAGTATTGCAGGGCCTTGAAATCTTCCGTAACGCTTCCCGAGCCGGCGTTGAATACTATTTTCTCTATCATGTCGGCATACCGGGGATCTTTGAGGATCTCCAGATAATAGCCGAGAGTCCAGCTCATATCAACGGCGTTGCAGGTCTCGTGGCTATGGCGGATATTCCTGCCCTGCAGCCACTCCGCACTGGTAAACAAGCCGTCCGGCAGACCGTCTTCATCGTAGAGGCGGCGTAGCGAGTTCTCGCCCAATTGCCGGTACCATTTGTCAGCTGTGGCCGCGTAAAGCATTATGGGCAATTTGAGGATTTCGCTCATGGTAACGCCGTGCATGTTGTACGGTTCCGGGCTGTTTAAGAACTCCGGAGTCACGCGGTCGTCGCGACTGAGTTTTCTGCCTGCTGTCAGCTCCTTGCGCATGCGGAATGCCGAATCAGCCCTTTCCACAAGGGCCTTGTCCCCTGTTTTTGAGGCGGTCCAGAGCATTCCTTCTATGGATATAATGTCGCGCTTGCGCACCAGCTGGCCGAGGGGTATGGAGTGATAGTGTCGCTGCAGCGCCTTGAGGATGGCCGGGTCGCGGTTAACGTCATACTCCGCCTTGATTGCACGGAAGAAGACGGCGGAGGGCCAGGTGTATTCCACCAGTTTGGACCCGAGACGGCCGTTTTCCCATGGATGCTCAAGAGTATAGCTTATGCCGGCTTCACCTTTTTCTATGAACGTTTTGTCGTCCAGGAGGTAGCCGAGGCGAAGCAGGCCGTCCGTGTAGTAGGCCGTCTGCTCATAACGCCACCAGTCCTGCCCGTGTGTTCCCATGCGGGGAATCTCGCCTGCCCAGAGGCAGGTATTGTAGGGATACGAAAGCGCCTCCGGATGACCCGTAAGGCCATCTTTCTGTTTTATAAGTTGTTCTTTGAGCCACCCCTCCGGGTGTATGTCCCTGAGGCTCGTTTCCTGCCACGGCTGCGCCCCGGCCGGTAGCGGTTTCGCGAGCAGCAGAAGCAACGACAGCACAGTCATTGTTGGCCGCAGAGAGTTCTTTAGCCGAAGGGCGCCCTTTGGCCTCCTGGCTTTCGCTGGTAGCAGGGCAGCTACACAAGTTTTTATTGCCGACATAATGATGATCGTTTAAGCAGTTAAATATACGGCTTTTTGAGCGTTCTGCAAAAGGATGGACAACTGTTCGCCCTTCCTTCTTTCCAGCCGGGATCAGAAGCGGCAGTATTCAATCCAAGTTGGCAGAAATAATCAGTTTCGGGATCAAATACGGCCCTTCCTGATCCAAAATGGCAGAAAAACCAGGCATTCGGTATTTGCAAGTGACACAATTGCCATCTGAAGGCCAAAAGTGTCACTCACCCCCACTTCTTTCCCGGGGGTGAATGACGTTTTCGCCTCTGGAAGGCACAAAGTGTCATTCACTAATACCGAATTCTGCCGGCAGGCGGTAAGGCCGTGCCGGCAGAATCAGAGGAAAACGAATTCCCGGATGCAAAACAAACCTCCCTGCACCCGGACAGACATAATGAGACTAAAGGTCAGCTGCATTACCGCCACCGTCGGTGAAGGAACCGGAACCGGCGATTTGAGCAGTTTGGCCACTACCTGCCGTGGTGGTGATAGTGGGTTTGTAATGGCAGTTCTGGATGGTGTTGCCTTCTCCAGAGATACCAACGATCGTGCCGACATCCGCAATACTGACATTGTTTGTCAGAGTGGTTGCATAGCAAGAACAACCGTTAACGGTCGTGTTATTCATGTTAGCAACAAGACCGCCTTGACCGGCAGCTGCCTGAGTGTTATTGGAATGAACCTTGTCGCCATTGAAAGAACTGTTTGAGATGTTGCAATACTCAGCACATCCAACGAGCCCTCCGGAGGCGTGTGCGGCGCAGTTGATATCCTGCTCGACAGAGCAATTGCTCAAATTGACATACTTGGCATAGCCTGCAATACCGGCAACCCAGCCGCGTGTAGACGCAACAGACGCATCAACAGAGCATCCAGTACTACCACCAATAGTAATCGGAGCAACGTCTGTCCCTTCCACATGTCCTGCAATACCACCAGACAAAGTAGTGCTTCCAATCGTATAGTTATTATTGCTCTGGGCATTGTTCACCTGCCCGGTATTGGTGCAATCAATAATAGAGGAAGCGCCTTTGAGATAAGCGACGATGCCACCTGTGAAGAATGTCTTACCATTAACTTTGGTCGTGTTTCCTCCATGGACGTATCCGCTGTTGGAACAGCCAGAAATAGTCACATCACTCTCTGTGTAGCCGAGAATGCCGCCAGCATAAATGCTGTTATGCCCGGCAGAACCCGCCTTGACGTTAGGGTACACTTCACCTGCATTGCTTGCCCCGCCCTCATTGACGCAGCCTCCAATTGTGCCATTTCCAGTCATTTTACCAACAATTCCACCCATGTAGACAAGGCTGGCTACATTGGCATCAGAATTCCAGCGGAAATACACATAACCGGAGTTATGTACGTTCTGTACAGAAGCGGTAGAAAGACCAACAATACCTCCAAGTTCATAACCAAGGAACTGGTTTGCGAAATTGGGGCTGAAATAAACCTGGCCAGTATTGGTGATGTTCTTCGTGCCGCCGCCATCAATGGCAGCTGCGTTATATGCGATTACTCCGCCCATACGAACTTCACTTGCCGTACCGTCCTCCATAGAAGAAATCTGAATATCGGCTGTATTATGGACGTCTGAAACGGTTGCTCCTGCGGCATTCTCTCCAATAACACCACCGAGATTGACAATTCGTCCGGCCTTAACACTTTGTCCGGAAGTCATTTGATTGACGGCCGCGTTATTTGAACAATCTGTGACAGTTCCTGCATTATAACCGGCAATACCTCCAAGGCTCTGAAGCCTGGGATTTGACCTGTGCTGAACAGAACCATTATTCGTACATCCGGTTACAGTGCCGCTCGCATTAACCTTGCCGACAATACCGCCAGTCTTCATATAACGGCTACCGTCGGCACCTACTTTGTAGATAGATATTGCGATAGTAGCGGCATTAGTACAAGAAGAGACGGTACCGTTGTTAAGTTCTCCCACAATTCCACCAACGGCTGAATTATATGCCACGGTGGTCTTGTTAACAATTTTGCCGTTAAAGCCGCTATAGGCACTTGCTTCATCGGCATGGTCGGCCGTAGTGTTGGTAGAAGAAATACTGGCTCCGCCATCTACATAACCAGCTACACCGCCTATGATGATGTATGGATTACTCTTGTCCGTCGACGTGATTTGAGCCGCATTATTAATCGCACCCTTGAAATAGGAACCCGTAACGCTACCGGCATTGGAGAACCTGCCTACGAGACCGCCAATAATAAGTTTAGCGGTACCTGTAAAATCAGAGGGAGTAGAAATAAGACCGGAATACTCTGAATCCTTTACAACTCCGGTTGTCGCACGTCCTGCAATACCGCCAAGGGAGGTCATGTAAGTCACATCTGCCACGCTGGCCAGAGTAACAGCAGCCGCACTGGACACATTGTCAACCACACCTTTGTGATAGCCGACAACACTGCCGTACATTCCCTCCACCGTGTTGGGATGGGTGAACGTGAAAGAACAGGTGTTATCAAGAGTGAAATTCTTGACTACACCAGTGCTACCTATATTGGCGAACAACGGTTTGGTTGCCTCCAGGCCGGAAATAGTATGGTTCTGGCCATTGAATACACCGTGGAAATAGTTGTCTGCACTCACGCTGGCAATACCGTTTGTGGTATTGAAGGACGCTGAAGTTGTGGCGTCAAAAGCAATGTCAGCAGTGAGGGATGCCACAAGACCGTCGCCAAGATCAACATACTCTCTTGCATTATAAGCCTCTGCGAAAGCAACCAGCTGCTCGGCATTGGAAATCTCGATACCAATTTCGGTGCCGGTAGGAACGAACTCGAACTCCGGCATGTCGTACTGATGACCGGCCACGGGGGTCCAGGAAGAGGTCTTGCTCTTGGTCATGATGTGGCCGTTCACGTCCTGAACGATAACATCAATACCGTTGGCATAGGTGCGGGCGGGGATCACGATGAAATAATCGACCGCGGCGGCGGTAGAAGTCGCCTGGTTCTGAATCACCTTGACTTCCTTCTCGGCGGCAGATGCACCATCCTCGGCGGCAAGGGCTGCCGGGTTGTAGGTGATGGCGATGTTGCCGCTGACCTGCTCGTTATTGCGGCCCTTGACGCGGACGGCGATGATATTGTCTGTGTCAGCATCTACAGTGGCGCGCTTCACCGAGATCTTCAGCACGGCGCAGAGGTGAGAGACGCTGATGCTGCTGCCGTCGGCGCTGTAGCCGGCCATGGGGAAAAAGCCGTCGGCGAATCCCTTGGCGTCATAGGCCTGGATTGCAGGGAGGTTCACATGAGTTGCGTCGGCATAGATGGATGCCGGATAGAGTACATTGTACGGAGTGCTCAGCACACTGCCGAAGGTGAAGGCTGTGGTCTGAGTCTCAGCAGGAACGGACGCCAGGGCATCGGAGTCGGTGCCATTGATGTTAATCTTGTCGCCGTCGGACCAGTAAACCTTACGCTCACCTGCAACTGCATCACCCATCTGGGTTCTGGTAGCGGGGGCTATACCCACCTCAAGAGTGGTAACGGCCTTTGACACGACGATTTCGGGAGTCTGGAACTCCTTGTTGCAGCCTGCCAGCAGCACCACTGCCGCAAGCGCGAAGAAACTAAGCTTTCTCATGACCAGTAACCAGGTTCTTCTGTAACAGCGGGAATTTCAACAGAGCCCTGCAGGAAGCAGCTCTGGGTGCAAACCGTGAAGGATTTGCACTCTGGGGAGGCGTATGTCTCCCTGATTTGGAATGCTTTTTTCATATCGTAAAACATTAATATTCTGTTTGTAAACCACAAAGATGAGAATTAATATTGTAAAATCCAATTAACCTTCGTTTGTTTCCCTTGGTCCGGTTTCGAATGCTGTCAAACGATTCTGCCGGCAGGCGGAAGGCCGTGCCGGCAGAATCATAAAACGTATTTAGAATGTTACGACTGTTTCTCGTGCGAGTAATTCTGATAATTACCCAAAATCTGTTCAATATGAATGACTTCCGGACAAGAATCCCATGACACGCCGCCCCCCATCAGATACCAGGAATTCCTTTCTTTTACCGGGACCTTTTTCAAGCTTGGAAAAGCAGAAACCGGCATAATAATCACTCGTCCGTCCTCCAGGTTCACCTGAAACTTCCCCCTGGCGGGGAAAGCCACGGATTTGATTCTTGGCGTAACGCCCCAATATCCTTCCTGAGCCATATTACTTCTTAATCTTTATTGTCTTTACTTGCTTCCCCTCTTTGAACAATTTCCATTGAGCCATCAACTGTTCCCTATACAGTTCAACCAGACCCAGAATCTCCTTTAATTGCGATTCATTTAGATCACCCTTTTTATCCACCTCCACGGTCGGCTCAAGCCATATTTTGCATAATTCCGCGGTCCCTTTCTTTCCAACATGGACGTGAGCCCTATTCTCATTAAAGTCAGTATTGTAGAACAGGAACACCCACATTATCTTCTTCACAATGTAAATAAGAACTTTCGGCATTGCATTAAAGTTTTTCAATAGTTCGTCGTTCGCAAAAGTAACACTTTTTTCGTTTACGGCAACCGCCGGAACAACCCATAAGGGTAATTATTTACGATTCTTTCTGTTTACGGCCAAGCTCCATATATTCATGAATATGTTTTTGTGGCAATAAACGATTGTTTACACTCGCAACAAAGATTTCTGCTGGCGAAAGGAATGTGAGCCGGTGATGGTGATTTCGGTACTTGAAAGTGACATGATCGGCCAGTCATGGCTAAAAGTGTCACTGACCCCCACTTCTTTCCCGGGGGTGAATGACGTTTTCGCCTCTGGAAGGCACAAAGTGTCATTTGCTAATACCGAATTCTGCCGGCAGGCGGGTGGCCGTGCCGGCAGAATCGGGAAAAAGAGGAATAGCTACCTCTCTATATTTTTGAGATGATATCTTCAGCCACCCCAGCATTGCGCAATACTTCGGTTATTCTTTGGCGCTCCAAAGAGGCTCCTTGCCGGACGCCCTGCTGAATACCAATAGCGATACCTTCTTCGCGGCCCTTGCGCTCATGGAAGCGCTGACTTTGGATTATGCTCTGCTCGTCTAACATGTCTTTGCGATACTTTCGGCGCTCTGCCGCCGTAAAATTAGCAATTTCTGCAGACTTGAACAACTCCTGGAAAAAATCGGTTTCCAATTGCGGAGGAATTTCGCTCAAATCCTGAATGTTTTTCATAACATAACAAAAATTATCAACAAAGCTCGCCTCCGGAGTAAGAGCCTTCGTGCAATTGGGCAATTCCAGAAACAGGAGTTGAACCCGATCCGTTATTGCTTCGTTCGAATCGTCCCACCTGTATCGACCGGTATAAAGGACCTTGTCGCTACCTTTGTGATACGAGAAATTCATAAGGCTCACCATGTAAACAGTGGGGAAATCGTTTTCGATATCCCCAATCTCTTTCTGCTCGGTAACCGGAAATGCAGAATTGAAGGCTATACGCTCGTAGAAATTATCCTGCTCGGCCATTTGCATTTCCACGATTACTCGAGTCCCATCCTTGTCGCGAGCACTTATATCTACACGTATACTCTTCAGTGTGTCCGCCTGTTCGTTGACAAATTCATCCTTAGCCAACTCAAGTTCTTCAAAGTCGTGTTCCGGAATGAGCTCTCTGAGGAATGCTACAAGAAGATGCTTTCGCTCCTCGACTCCGAATGTCCGTTTGAACCAGCGGTCCAGTTTAATGTTGGCATACCTGCCAATCTTCAGTTTTTCATCAGTCATAAGCACAGGGTTTTGTTAATTGTTACGGCAAACTTAGGCACTTTTAACGAATGGGCGGTTAAAGGTACTACCGTAAGGCATCATTATTTACGATTCTTTCCGTCTTGGCGGGAATCAGAAAGAATTCAGAATGCTATTTCGTCACAACAAAAGATTCTTTATACTTATCTGCTGGCGAGATGAATGCGGGCCGGTGCTGATGATTTCGGTAATTTAAAGTGACAGAATCGGTCACTCATGGCCAAAAGTGTCACTGACCCCCACTTCTTTCCCGGGGGTGAATGACGTTTTCGCCTCTGGAAGGCACAAAGTGTCATTTGCTAATACCGAATTCTGCCGGCAGGCGGGAGGCCGTGCCGGCAGAATCAGCGGAAAACGAATTCCCGGGTGCAAAAATTGGCGATTTGCACCCGGGAATACTATTTTCAAGCCGGTCGGGTGCAAAACAAACCTCCCTGCACCCGGGCAGACATCATGAGACTAAAGGTCAGCTGCGTTGCCACCACCGTCGATGAAGTTGGTGTCGCCGCAGATTTTGCCGATAGTTGCAGTGTAATGGCAGTTGCTAATAGTAGTGCCGGCCACAGATTTTCCGGCAATGCCGCCGGTAGTGGTTACGGCCGTGCCGTTCTTGCTGATATCGGTTGCTGAACTGCTGCAACTGTCAACAGTGCTACCGGAATCAAGTTGACCGACGATACCGCCACCAATCTGCATCTGAGAACTCCGGATTGTGGCTCCGGAATAAGTGCAGTTGCTGATGGTGCTGTTTTGTGCTGCAGCAACAATACCTCCATAGAAGTATCCGGACTGTGTTGTCTGGAAAATAATAGGCACAGTACAGTCAGATATCTCTGCATACTGAGCGAGCCCTACGATTCCTCCTACAGCGCCACGGCGGGCATTAATGGATGCCGTACTAGCAACAGCACAATTAGAGACGGGAATCTCAGCGCCATCAGCACCGAAAATCTGTCCTGCGATACCGCCAACGGCAGGGCAGTCGTAAGAACCGATACCGCGGTTGCTCCAATGGTCATTGTAAGGATTGCCGGAACCAGTAAGGTCACAATACTCAATCGAAGAATCGCCAGTAATATAGCCGACGATGCCGCCAATCATGAACGAAGGAGTTCCCTGATTGTTGTTGGAGCTGCCGTCTCCCCCCTTGACCTGGGCGCTGTTGGTGCATTTGTTGGAAGAATCGCCCTTGATATTGGCATTCTTGGCATAACCGACAATACCGCCAAGATAGTTGTAATAGTAGCGCGTCGCGTTATTTTCTGAGTATGATGCTGTTGCGGTGAAGGTCACCTTACCTGAATTTGTACACTTTTCAACGTCAACGGCGGATGCGGCCAGAACCTTACCGGCGATACCGCCAAGATACACATATTGAGCGCCTACTCCTGTAGCTGTGCAAGTGTAACCGACATTTCCGGAGTTGGAAACATTCTTTACCCCTGCCGTAGTATAACCTGTGATTCCGCCAAAGAAGAAGCCATAATCGTTATCGGCTGTCGGTGTTGAACACATTTCATTACCGCTAGATTGACTGATGTTTCCCAAATTTGTTATAGTCCCAGCGAGGGCGGAGCCATCAATGGCAGCATTATTTTCGCCGATAACGCCCCCAACCCTTGCGAGGACTCCGCCAGTGTTTTCCATACGGGACACGGTAATATTCCCTGAGTTATGGATATTGCTCACGGTTCCGCTCTCATTGGAGGCGGTAATGCCTCCGACGTAAAGCATACGGGCACCGTAAGGACTTACATGAGACGTTCCTACGCCGATTGTTCCGGTGGAATTATTATCACTGTTCGAAATAGTACCTCCGACATTACGACCGGCAATGCCACCGACATAGTGAACCTTGGGGTTAGCCCTGTCAATAATGGAACCGTAGTTATTGCTGCCTGAAATGGTTGATGAATTGTAACCCACGATGCCACCGGCATTAAGATAGCGGCCGTTCATATTGCCGCTAGTTCCACGATCTGCGGAGAAGATATTGACAATACTTGCATTGTTAGTGCAGCCGTTAATGGTGCCGTCATTACGCCCTGCAATACCCGCGATAGCATAGTGGTATGCGTTGGCAGAATGGGTAACGATAGTTCCCGTATAATTCTTACCTTCGGCGGGCGTAACAGTAATACCTGTCGCATGATTGGCCACAGAGCAATTGTCAAGCGTCCCACTATTAAGACCAGCGATTCCACCAATCATGAGCTGCGGGTTGTTCTTGAAATCACTTGTTTCAGAGGCTGCAATCAGCTGTCCCTGATTGTCAATAGTGCCTTCGAAGTCAGAATTCTGGACTTTGCCTGAACCATTGCTGATCCAGCCCACGATACCGCCCATCTGAATCTTTTTGGCTGCCGACTGGAATCCGGCAGGGACTGTAATGGCGCCGGAATAAGAGCAATTGTCCACGACGCCTTCTGTGATACGTCCGGCAATACCTCCAAGACAGGTTGCCTGCGAAACTTCACCTGCTACCAGTGCGACATCGGCTTCTACTTCAACATCCTTTAATTCACCTTTGTGATATCCGACAACGGCACCGGCATTCAGTTCCGCGGTATCCGGATGGGTGAAGGTGAAGGAACAGGAACTGTCAATGGTGAAGTCACTGACATGTCCGGCACCGCCGATAGCGGCAAACAGGGGAACCGTTGCTTCGAGGCCGCTTATAGTGTATCCTCCACCATTGAATATGCCGTTGAAATAATAATCCTCGTTCGCGCCGAAAAGATTTTTCTTCTTACCTATACCTCCGGTCGCATTGAATGCGGCCCAAGATCCTGCAACATCAGGATCATCGCTATTTACGAAAGATATATTATCGGTAAGGGTGGCCACAAGGACATCATCGCCAAGGCTGTCGAATTCATGGTTATTATAAGCACGGGCAAAGGCAATCAGCTGGGCTGCGTTGGAGATCTCGATACCAAGCTCGGTGCTTGTGGGAACAAACTCAAACGCTGTCATATTGTACAGCTTGCCAGCCTCTGGAGTCCAGGAAGAGCCCTTGCTCTTGGTCATAATGTGACCATTGGCATCTTTAACCGTTACAGTAAAGCCATTGGAATATGTGCGAGCCGGAACAACCAGGTAGTAGTCTTTTGCTGTACTCGTAGAAGTGCTTTGGCTTTTGGCTACACTTACAACAAGATCATCGCCAGTACCACTGGCTGCAGTAAGTGCCGGTGTGGAATAGTCGAGTTCGAACTCTCCACTCACTTTCTCGCTGTTGTTTCCGCTGAAGCGTACCGATACAATCTTGTCCGTATCAACTTCTCCGCTTCTGGCCTCGGCATGCTCGGCAGTCTCCCTTTTCACAGAAATCTTCACGATTGCGCAAAGGTGTCTGAGCTGAATGGACGCGCCTGAGGCACTGTAACCAGCCATAGGGAACATTCCATCCGCGAACCCTCCGGCCTTGTACGTTTGTACCGAAGGAAGGGTAACATGGGTTGCGTCAGTATAAATTGACGCCGGATAAACAATGTTGAAGGGAGTATTAACAATTCCGTTGATAGTAAATGTTGCAGAACCGGCGTTTTCGGGAAGTTCCGCCAAAGCATTTGACGCCGTTCCGTTCACTGCAATCTGGTCGTCATTGGACCAATACACTTTGTGGGTGCCTTCCACCGCATCTCCCAAATAGGTTTTGGTGTCCGGCAGCCCGACCTCAAGGGTGGTAACGCCTTTTGAAATAACAATTTCGGGAGTCTGGAACTCCTTCTGGCAGCTTGCCAGCAACACCGTTGCCGCAAGCAAAAGAAAATAACGTGTTTTCATTAGTTCCAGTCGTTTTCCTCTTCTTCAACATCCTGAGTAGACACGTCCAGAAGGTACCCGTGTTTAGTACAAAGTGCATACGAAACGCACTCAGGAGAGGTGTATGTTTCTACCCCCCCCCACCTTGATAAAAATTCGTTATTCATTATGTTGCAATACATTAAATTAGCAATGGATAGCCGGCAAAGATGTGAAGAATTTTCAAAATCTCCAAAAAAACCGTAACAGAAACGAAAAACGAAACCCTACTCGTTCCGTTTTAGCTTTCGCTTCCAGCTGATGAGGGACCAGATGCCGTTGGCGAGGTAGAGGGCGCTGACGAGCGGCATGACGTAGAGTCCGGCACTGATGTAAAGGACTATGTTGGCAATATTTACTATCATCCACATTATCCAGCACTCCCAGCACTTGCGGGCGCTGAGGAACTGGGCCAGCAGGGTGACCATGAGGATAAATGAATCGAGCCAGGGTGAGGGGTCGGGCTCGAAGACGCCCGGCCATCTTTCGGGCAGCCATTGCAGCGCCTTGGCCCAAAGGATGCCGCCCAGGACCACCACGGTGAAGGCGTTGACCCACTGCCACTTGTCCATGCGGCCTATGCGCAGGTCGCCGGCGCTGTTCTTTTCTTCCTCGCGCGGGTGCGTCCATCGCCAGTGCCCGTAAAGATTGATTCCGAATGACACCGGCTGAAGCAGCATGGCACTGTAAAGGTGCTGCCGCCAGAAGAGCACGAACAAAAAGATATTGTAGGCGTACCCTACCCAGAAATTATACTTGGAGCCGCGTCCTGCAAGGAATACGCAGGACAGCCCAAGTACGGCCGAAACAATCTCTACCCAAGTCATCCTACAGCCCCCTCCAGAGACACGCCCAGCAGTTTCTGGGCCTCGATTGCGAATTCCATGGGCAGGCGACTGAGCACTTCCTTGGCGTAACCACCTACTATCAAAGCAGTTGCATCTTCCGGCGCAATTCCCCTCTGGCCGCAGTAGAACAGCTGGTCATCGCTGATCTTGGAGGTGGTGGCCTCATGCTCCACCACCGCCTGCGGGCAGCGGTTCATGATTACGGGGAAGGTGTGGGCGCCGCACTTGGAACCGATAAGCAGGGAGTCGCACTGGCTGAAGTTGCGCGCTCCCACGGCCCCCGGATTCACTCTCACGAGCCCCCGGTAGCTGTTCTCGCTATGCCCGGCGGAAATGCCTTTGGACACGATGCGGCTGCGGGTTCCGCGCCCCAGGTGTATCATCTTGGTGCCGGTATCGGCCTGCTGGTAGTTGTTGGTCATGGCAACGGAGTAGAATTCGGACGAGCTGTAGTCGCCCAGCAGCACGGTACTGGGATATTTCCATGTGACGGCAGAGCCCGTCTCCACCTGCGTCCAGCTGAGATGCGAACCGGCACCCCTGCATAATCCCCTCTTGGTCACCAGGTTAAGTATACCGCCGCGCCCCTGCGCATCTCCGGGATACCAGTTCTGCACGGTGCTGTATTTTACATCGGCATCCTTCTCCACGATAATCTCCACCACCGCCGCATGCAGCTGGTTCTCGTCGCGCATGGGAGCCGTGCAGCCCTCCATATAACTGAGCTTCGCCCCCTCATCGGCCACTATGAGCGTACGCTCGAACTGCCCCGTGCCGGCCGCGTTGATGCGGAAGTAGCTGCTCAGCTCCATGGGGCACTCCACCCCCTTGGGCACGTAGCAGAAGGAACCGTCGGAGAAGACCGCCGAGTTAAGGGCGGCGAAGAAATTGTCGCCCGACGGCACCACGGTGGCCAGGTACTTGCGCACCAGCTCCGGATGCTCACGCACCGCCTCGGAGAAGGAGCAGAAGATTATCCCCTTGTCTGCCAGCGTCTTACGGAATGTGGTGGCAACGCTCACAGAGTCGAACACCGCATCTACGGCAACCTCCCTGGCGCCGGAAAGCGACTCCTTGCCCTTCACTCCCGCCAGCACCTCACGTTCCTTCAGGGGTATGCCCAGCTTGTCGAAGGTCTCCATGAGGGCCGGGTCGATTTCCGTCGGCCGTTCGCTGTCCTTCTTCGGCGCCGCGTAATAGATAATATCCTGATAGTCAATCTTCGGCAACTTCAGATGGCCCCAGTGCGGCTCCTTCATCCCCTGCCACTTGCGGAAAGCGTCCAGGCGGAAGTCGAGCAGCCACTGCGGCTCCCCCTTGCGTGCCGATATCTGCCGGATTATGTCCTCATTCAGACCCTTGGGCACATACTCCTGCTCGACTTCGGTCACGAAGCCTTCCTTATACTCCTGTTGCGCCAGGTCTTTCAGCAGATCATCCATTTTTGCGTGCCGAGTAATCTATTGATTCATAAAGCGTTATGCAAAACCGATTGCGTCGTTTTACCTAATCGTTTTTACGTAATTCATTATCCGTCAACGACTTGCCGGCCACGGCAGCAATCGGACAGCCACCGGAAGCGGCAATGTCACCGACCGAAGACAGGCAGACGGCCGCGGCGGCGGCGAGGCGGGCATTGTTGAGCACCAGCTGGATATTGGAGGCCAGAGAGTCGCCGCCGGTGATCTCTGCAACGCGGGCGAGCAGGAACGGCGTGGTCTCCTTGCCCCGGATACCCAGCCGAGCCGCCTCTGCAAGCGCCTCGTCTATAGCGGTATTGATGCGGTCCGGATCCATGGAGTACTCCTCAGGAATGGGGTTGGTGACCAGCATGCCGCCGCCCAGTCCCATCTGCAGCGATGCGCGGAATGCAGCTGCAAGCTCCTCCGGAGTATCCACCCGGTAATCCACCTTGAAGCCGCTGCGGCGGGTGTAGAAGGCCGGAAGCTCGTCCGTGCCGTATCCTATCACAGGCACCCCCTTGGTCTCAAGGTATTCCAAAGTGAGACCGAGGTCGAGGATGCTCTTGGCGCCCGCACAAACCACCATCATGGGGGTGCGCGCCAGCTCTTCCAGGTCTGCGGATATGTCCATGGTGGTCTCCGCGCCGCGGTGCACGCCGCCTATGCCTCCGGTGGCAAAAACCCTGATACCGGCCATGGAAGCTATTATCATAGTGGTGGTAACAGTAGTGGCGCCGTCGAGACCGCGGGCCACAAGCACCGGAAGGTCGCGGCGCGAGGCTTTGGCCACCGCTCGTCCGCAGGAACCGAGGTGCTCTATCTCAGCCCTGGTCAGACCTGCCTTCAGGCGCCCACCGATAACGGCAATGGTCGCCGGAACGGCGCCGCAGTCGCGAATGGTCTGCTCTACCCTCAGCGCCGTCTCCACGTTCTGCGGATACGGCATGCCGTGGGAGATTATGGTAGATTCCAGGGCAACGACGGGACGCCCTTGCTGAAGCGCCTCGCGCACCTCCGGTGATATATCCAGATATTCGTTCATTCCTAACAAAACTTGACCTGCAAAGATAAGTTTTTTTGGCGTTTTTTTCTTACATTTGTGAGTTATGAAAATAATCGTAATCGGCGGCGCCAACATAGACATCTGCGCCACAACGGCAGGTCCATTCGTGGCCAAAGACTCCAATCCGGGTACGGTACGCACAGCCCCCGGCGGCGTAGGACGCAATATCGCCCACAACCTGGCACTGCTCGGAGACGACGTGAGCCTGATTACCATCTTCGGAGACGACGGCTTCGGGCGCATGCTGAAGGACAGCTGCAAGCGCCTGGGCATAAACACCTCAATGAGCGAAACCCGCCGCGGCGCACGCAACGCCTGCTTCGTGAGCCTCAACGGTTCCGACGGCGAGCTCCTGGGCGGCGTGGCCGATATGGCCGTAACCGGACTGATTACCCCGGAATGGCTGGAGAGCCGCCTGCCCGGAATCAACAAGGCGGACGCTGTGGTGGCCGATGCCAACATCCCCGCCGACGCACTGAGCTTCCTGGTGGGCAGCTGCCTGCCGCCCCTTTACATAGACGCCGTTTCGTCTGCAAAAGTAGCACGGCTCCGCGAGGCCCTTCACACCACCCGCCTGGGAGGCGACAAGGTGTTCGCGGTCAAATGCAACCGGCTGGAGGCCAATGTGCTGCTCCCCCAGGACGGCAGCTTCGACAGCAAGGTGCAGCGGCTCTATGTGAGCATGGGTTCGGAAGGAGTGGTGGTACGCGAGGACGGCGAACAGACGCAGATAGAGGCTCTGCCGGTAACCGGGATAGTGAATGCCACCGGCGCCGGTGACGCACTGCTGGCCGGAATAGTGCATGCCGGAGTGAACGCCTCCGCCGTGGAGGCCGCCCGCTTTGGCCAGGAGTGCGCCCGCTGCTCCCTGCAGTCGCCGGATGCCGTAAGCGACAAGATACGCGAACTTATCAAATAACAGCAATATGTCATCAGAAACCATTCAAGGTATCTACGACGCCCGGACGCTCGGGCGCTGGAAGATGTTTACGCTCGGCGCACAGCACATGTTCGCCATGTTCGGAGCAACCGTGCTGGTGCCTGTCATCACCGGACTCTCCATGTCCGCCACCCTGCTCTTCGCAGGCGTGGGCACACTCATTTTCCATCTGCTCACCAAGCTCAAGGTTCCGGCCTTCCTCGGCTCGTCCTTCGCTTTCCTGGGCGGATATGCAACCGTAGTGCAGATTGGTGCGACGCAGGGGCTGGATGCCGCCACATCGCTCCCGTACGCCTGCATAGGCGTGTTCTTCGCCGGTCTGATGTATTTCTTGCTTGCCGGACTGTTCGCCGCTTTCGGGCCCAAGAAGGTGATGCGTTTCTTCCCGCCCATCGTGACAGGTCCCATCATCATAGCCATTGGCCTCTCCCTGTCCGGCTCCGCCATCAACAACTGCTCGCAGAACTGGTGGATAGCTCTCCTCGCCATCGCCATCATCATAGTCTGCAACATCTGGGGAAAGAAGATGATAAAGATCATCCCCATACTGCTGGGCGTGCTGGGCAGCTATACCGTTGCCGCCTGCTTCGGCCTCTGCGACTTCACTCCCGTGAAGGAGGCAGCTTGGGTGGGCCTTCCGTTCAAGATGGAAAATACCGCTTTCGCCGTGCTCAAGGACCCTAACTGGGGTCTGGTTGTTACGGCCATCATCGCCATCATACCTATCTCCCTGGCCACCATGATGGAGCACATCGGAGACATGTGCGCCATCTCCTCCACCACCGGCATCAATTACCTGGAGGACCCGGGCCTGCACCGCACGCTCATGGGCGACGGTCTTGCCACGGCGCTCGCCTCCCTGTTCGGAGCGCCCGCCAACACCACCTACGGCGAGAATACCGGAGTGCTCAACCTTACCAAAGTGTACGACCCCAGGGTGATACGCATCGCGGCATGCCTGGCGATCGTGCTCTCTTTCTGCCCCAAGTTCTCGGCCATCATCGCATGCATGCCGGCGGCGGTAATCGGAGGCGTGTCCCTGGTGCTCTACGGTATGATCTCAGCGGTGGGTATCAGGAACATAGTGGAAAACAACGTGGACTTCAAGGCCGCCCGCAACGTTATAGTCATGGCCCTCATACTGGTGCTTGCAATAGGCATCTCCTACAGCCAGTCCGGCTGCCTGGATCTGGGCTTCACCAAACTATCCGGCCTTGCCGTTGCCGCCCTGGTGGGTATAGTGCTCAATGCTGTGCTGCCCGGAAAGGACTACGAATTCGGTTCCAACGAGCTGGGTGACATGTCCATAGACTTTGAAATCAACCCCTCACTGAGAAAGAAAAAATGACAGATGCTGAACTCATAAAGTCGATACGCATAGTTCCCGACTTCCCCGTGAAGGGCATACAGTTCTTCGACGTTACCACACTTTTCAAGAACCCCGAGGCGTTTGCCGAGGTAATAGACCGCATCAGCGAGATTTATGCAGGTAAGGGCATTACCAAGGTGGCTGGCATAGAGTCCCGCGGCTTCATTGCCGGGGCGGCCGTGGCTGCCAGGCTGGGCGCAGGGTTCGTGCCCATACGCAAGCCAGGAAAGTTGCCCGCCTCCGCCATCAGCGAGTCTTACTCCAAGGAATACGGCACAGACACCATCGAGATCCATGCAGATGCCATTGAGCCCGGCGACGTGGTGCTGATTCACGACGACATACTCGCCACCGGCGGCACCGTGGCGGCAGCAATCAGGCTGGTGAAACGCTTCGGCCCCAAGGCCGTGTATGCCAATTTTATCATCGATATCACCGACGTACCCCGAATCGCCCCAATACCAGACGAGGTACCGGTAGCTTCAATTCTCAGTCTATCAGAAAGATAACAATATGTCCAAGAAACTGTTCATCGCCGCCGCAGTAGCGGTGCTTGCCTTTGCCCAGGGTGCAAAGGCCCAGACCAACTTCCAGACTTTTTACGATTTCGGGAAGAACCGCAATCACTTTACAACCACCCTCGAAGGCTTCTATGCAGACAACTGGGGCAACACCTTCTTCTTCATAGATTACGACTTCAACGACAAGGACAACAACGACGTCAACAAGGGTGTGAGCGGCAGCTACATGGAAATCGCCCGCTGCCTCAACTTCTGGCAGGACACGGCTATCGCCCCCCTCAGCCTGCACGTAGAGTACAACGGAGGCGTGGGATTCGGCAACCAGAACTTCCTCTTCGGCCTGGATTACTTCCTGCACAACAAGGACTTCAGCAACACCTTCAACTTCAAGCTGCTCTACAAGACCTTCAACGGTAACGCCAGCAGCGACCTCCCGCTACAGTTCACCTTTGTATGGGGAATGCAGGACATCTTCGGAGTCAAGGGCCTCAGGTTCAGCGGCTTTGCCGATATCTGGGGAGAGAACGTGGTCAACTGGGCGGAGGAACTCAATCCCCTCGCATACAAGGCCCGCAAGTTCGTCTTCATCTCCGAGCCGCAGATATGGTACAACGTGGGTCAGTTCATAGGCGTTCCCAACCTGAACATTGGCGGAGAAGTGGAGCTTTCCTGGAATTTCGCAGGCTACGACGGCTTTTATGCACGTCCCTGCCTGGGCACAAAATGGGTATTTTAGTTTTACTGTAATATGAGCAAGGTTCCTACACCCCATATAGGCGCCAGGCAGGGAGAAGTGGCCGAGACCGTCATCATGGCCGGCGACCCGCTGCGCGCCAAATTCATGGCAGAGAATTACCTGGAAGATGCCGTGCTTTTCAATGAAGTCCGCGGAATGCTGGGCTTCACCGGCACTTACAAGGGCAAGAAAGTCAGCATAATGGGCCATGGCATAGGCATCCCTTCCATAGGCCTCTACACCTACGAACTGTTTAATTTCTACGGCGTCAAGACCATAATACGCATCGGCTCTGCAGGCGCATACCAGACAAGTCTCAAGCTGGGCGACCTCATCCTGGCCATGGGCGCATGCACGGACTCCAACTACGGGGCCCAGTACGAGCTGCCCGGCACCTTCGCCCCCATCGCAGACTACGGCCTGCTAACCAGGGCCGCAAAGACCTGCGAAGAGCTGGGATACGATTACGTGGTGGGCAACGTAATGTCCTCAGATGTATTCTATTCCGACCATCCGCAGGCAGACAAATGGATAAAGATGGGCGTTCTGGGCGTAGAAATGGAGGCTTCCGCTCTATATATGAACGCTGCCAGGGCCGGCAAGAAGGCTCTGGTCATCTGCACCGTGTCCGACAACGTAATAACCGGAGAAGAAACCACTTCCGAGCAGCGCCGCACCACCTTCACCCGCATGATGGACGTGGCCCTGTCGCTGTTGTAACCATGGCTCATTCCTTTCTGGCGTTCGACTGCGGCGCCACTTCCGGACGCGCAATGCTGGCCCGCTTCTGCGGCGGCAGCTTCAGCATAGAGGAGGTGTACCGCTTCCCCTCCGAAATCTGCAGGAAAGACGGCCGTATGTATTGGGACGTAAACTCCATATACGGCCATTTTGTCGAGTGCCTGAAAAAGTTGGGCGCAGAAGGGATTAAGTTGGACTCCATAGGAATAGACACCTGGGGAGTGGACTTCGGATGCGTGGGCCCGGACGGCTCTCTGACCGGCCTTCCGCGCTGCTACCGCGACCCTTATACCTCCGGCATACCTTCAAAGGTGTTCAAGACCATCCCCCGGGAGGAGCTTTACGCACGCACCGGGATACAGATAATGGACTTCAACACCATCTTCCAGCTGTACGCCCAGACCAAGGCCGGAGACAAGGCGCTGGCGGCCGCCGGCTCGCTGCTGTTTATGCCTGATCTGCTGGCGTACATGCTCACCGGCAGGCAGGTGTGCGAATACACGGACGCCTCCACCTCCGGGATGATGGACCAGGGCACCAGGCAGTTCGACCGGGAGCTGCTGAAGGAGCTGGGGGTACGGACCGATATTTTGCTGCCCATTGTGCCCTCCGGCACGCCCGTGGGCCCGCTGAAGCCGTCTCTGGCCGCGGAGACCGGGCTCGGCCCCGTTCCCGTGATTGCGGTGGCCGGACACGACACGGCTTCTGCCGTAGTCGCAGTGCCCGCAGCCGACGAACACTTTGCCTATCTGTCCAGCGGCACCTGGAGCCTGATGGGTATAGAGGTGCCGGCGCCTATAGTTAACGAAGCGTCCGCAAGGGAGAATTTCACCAACGAGGGCGGAATAGAGGGCACGACCCGCTTCCTCAAAAACATATGCGGAATGTGGCTCCTGGAGCAGTGCAAGGCCGTCTGGAAGGCGGAGGGAAAGGATTATTCCTATTCCGAACTGATGGAGATGGCACAGGCCGCGAAAGACTTCCCGGGACGCATTAACCCGGACGACCCCCGCTTTGCCGCGCCGGAGAATATGGTGAGGGAGATCCTGAGCGAAGCGAAGGATGACAGAAATGCTCAGGATCTTGACGCCTGCGTCGTTTCCTGCATCTACCATTCCCTGGCGGAACGCTACGCAGCAGTGCTGGAGCGCCTGCGCGGTTTCGCCCCCTTCCACATAGACAAACTCCACATAATCGGCGGCGGCAGCGCCAACGACCTCCTCAACCAATGGACAGCCGACGCCACCGGCATCCCGGTGATAGCAGGCCCCACCGAGGCCACTGCCATAGGCAATGCAATGATGCAGGCCAAAGTGGCAGGGCTGGTGAAAGAACGCTGGGAAATGAGGAGCATGATAGCCAGGGCATTTAACGTTAAAACATTTATACCCAGATGAAAGAAGCCAGAATCATTCAGTCCTACGACATAGCCCGCGAGCGCTATGCAGCGCTGGGTGTGGACACAGACAAAGCCATAGAGACATTGGAACGCACCCCCATTTCGCTGCACTGCTGGCAGACCGACGATGTGGTGGGCTTTGAACGCAACCAGGCCCTCTCCGGCGGAATACAGACCACGGGAAACTATCCCGGGCGAGCTCGCAACATAGACGAGGTGCGCAAGGACGTACTCTTTGCCAAAAGCCTCATCGCAGGCAGCCACCGCCTGAACCTGCACGAGATCTACGGCGACTTCGGCGGCAAGTTCGTAGAGCGTGACCAGGTTGGCCCTGAGCACTTTGCGAGCTGGATACAGTGGGCACGCGAGAACGGCATGAAGCTGGATTTCAACTCAACTTCCTTCTCCCACCCCAAAAGCGGAGACCTCTCGCTGAGCAACCCGGATCCGTCGATAAGGGAATTCTGGATCGAGCATACCAAGCGCTGCAGGCGCATTGCAGACGCAATGGGAAAGGCGCAGGGAGACCCTTGCATCATGAACATCTGGGTGCATGACGGAAGCAAGGACCAGACCGTGGAGCGCAAGCGCTACCGCGAAATATTCGCAGCCTCCCTGGACGAGATTCTTAAGGAGGAGCTTCCGCACATGAAGACCTGCCTGGAGGCCAAGCTCTTCGGCATAGGGCTGGAGAGCTATACCGTTGGCTCCCACGACTTTGTGGCCGGCTACTGCGCCACCCGCAAGCTGATGTACACCCTCGATACCGGCCATTACGAGATGACCGAAAACGTGGCCGACATGGTGGCGTCGCTGCTGCTGTTCGTGCCGGAACTCATGCTTCACGTCAGCCGCCCCATCCGCTGGGACTCTGACCACGTGACCATCATGAACGACCAGATCCTGGACCTTTTCAAGGAGATTGTGCGTGCAGACGCCCTGGGCAGGGCCCACATAGGCCTGGACTACTTCGACGCCGCCATCAACCGCATAGGCGCTTATGTAATTGGCACGCGCGCCACCCAGAAATGCCTGCTGAGCGCGCTTCTGGAGCCGCTCGCGAAGCTGCGAGAGTATGAGGATGCCGGCAAGGGATTCCAGCGTCTGGCGCTACTGGAAGAGGCCAAGACCCTCCCCTTCGGTGCCGTGTTCGACTGGTTCAACTACAAGAACGGGGTGCCTGTCGGGGAGGAGTTCATTCCGGAAATCGAGAGGTACGAGAGGGAGGTGACGAGCAGGAGGTAGATCCTTCGCTGCGCTCAGGATGACAGAAACGGCCTCAGGATGACACTTTCTGTCATTTTGAACGAGCGAAGCGAGTGAAAAATCTAACATATATGAGCATTCTGGACAACAATAAAGGACTGAAGGCAGAGGTGGACAAGGTGGCCGAAGTGGCCGGTCTGCTGTGGGCCAAGGGCTGGGCGGAACGAAACGGCGGAAACATAACGGTAAATGTTACCGAATATGTGAATGACGCCATGAGGGCCTTGCCGGCGATATGCGGGGCACGGCCGATAGGCAAGACGCTGCCGCACCTCAAGGGCTGCTGGTTCTACTGCAAGGGCACCGGCAAGCGCATGAGGGATCTCGCCCGCCGGCCCATGGAAAACGGCTCCATAATACGCATCACTGACGACTGCGCCCATTACGAGATAGTCGCCGACGCCCCTGTGGCGCCCACATCAGAGCTCCCTTCACACCTCGCCGTACACGATTACCTGCTGGCAAAGGGCTCGCAATACCGCGCTTCGCTCCACACGCATCCCATTGAACTCGTGGCACTTACCCACAGCCGCAAGTGGATAGAGAAGGACGTCGCCACCCGCATGCTGTGGTCCATGATACCGGAGACCAAGGCCTTCTGCCCGCGCGGCCTGGGAATGGTACCGTACATGATGCCGTCCAGCGTGGAACTGGCAGACGCCACCATACGTACCCTGGACGAAGATTACGACGTGGTGATGTGGGAGAAGCACGGAGTGTTTGCCGTGGATACGGACATCATGGACGCCTTCGACCAGGTTGACGTGCTCAATAAGGCGGCACAGATCTATATTGCAGCACGCGGAATGGGCTTCGAGCCCGAGGGCATGAGCGACGCGCAGCTGAAGGAAATGTCGGAAGCATTCGGACTGCCCAAATAAAACCCGCCCTCTATGACGCTGAAAGAAAGATATTCCGGAATAGTTTCGTGGTTCCTTGAAAACGTACCGGTGGCGCAGAGCGAACTGGTGTTTTCGGACCCTTATCAGCTGATAGTGTCCGTAGTGCTGTCCGCCCAATGCACAGACAAACGCGTGAACATGGTTACTCCGGAACTCTTCCGCCGCTACCCTACTCCTGCCGCACTGGGAGCCGCACCCGTAGAGGACATCCTGGAGCTGATACGCAGCGTCTCCTATCCCAACAGCAAGGCTCGCCACCTGCAGGCCCTGGGGCGCAAGCTGTGCGAGGTTTTCGGGGGTGAAGTGCCGGGTCAGGTAGAGCAGCTGATGACCCTCCCGGGAGTAGGACGCAAGACCGCCAACGTGGTCGCTTCCATCATTTTCGATGAGCCCGTCATTGCTGTTGACACCCATGTTTACCGTATCAGCCACCGCCTGGGGCTGTCCCGCGGCAAGACTCCGTACGATGTGGAGAGGGATCTGGAAAAGCACATAGCCCCGGAGCACCGCGCCACCGCCCATCACTGGCTCATTCTCCATGGACGTTATGTCTGCACTGCCCGTTCTCCCAAATGCGGGGAGTGCGGCCTGACGCCGTGGTGCGCATATTTTGCAAAAAATGCCAAAGGTTAAGAATCTAATAGCGGCACTGCCCGAACCGGAGCAGATAGACCTGGGCGCCCTGCGGCGGGAACTGGAAGACGGTTCCGTGGAGCTGGTGTGCGTGCTGGGTCCTACGGCCTCCGGCAAGACACGCTATGCCGTGCAGCTTGCCCGCGCCCTTGGCAGCCGTTCGGAGATTATTTCCGCCGATTCCCGCCAGGTGTACCGACGCATGGACATAGGTACCGGAAAGGATCTGGCAGAATACGGCGAGGTTCCCTATCACTTGATTGATATCGCCGAACCGGGCACCCAGTACAACGTGTACCGCTTCCGGGAAGACTTTTTCAGGGCGTTCAACGACATTCGTTCGCGCGGTGGCATCCCCATACTATGCGGCGGCACAGGGCTGTACATCAGCGCAGTCACGGGAGGGTACGATTTTAAAGAGCGCAAACCGCTGAGCGCCGTACCGCAAGGGCCAGTCGCAGATGCGCCCAGGACTTTTTACATAGGGACGCTGGTCTCGAGGGAAGTTCGCAACAAGCGTATAGACGCGCGACTGGATGCGCGCCTTCAGGAGGGTATGGTGGAGGAGATACGAGGCCTGCTGGCTTCCGGGGTGCCGGCCGAGGTCCTTATAAGCTATGGTCTTGAATACAAGTTTGTTACATTGTATCTTACCGGGCAGATGGACTACGCCGCCATGCGGGAGCATCTGGCCATCGCCATACATCAGTTCGCCAAGCGCCAGATGACCTGGTTCCGCGGGATGGAACGTAGCGGCATCCGCATCCACTGGGTGGAGGTTTAGATTTTTCGCTGCTGGTAGATTCTTCGCTGCGCTCAGAATGACATGTCATCCTGCTGCTTTGTCATCCTGAGGAGCGAAGCGACGAAGGATCTACTCCAGCTCCATCAGGAACCTCCGGAGCTTGTCTCCGAACTCTATGGGCGAATTGTGATTGTACTTCTGCACCAGCGCAATATTGCGCTCCTGGTTTCCCATGACGGTATAATTGAGCGCGATGGCGCCTCCCACTATCCCGGTAATCCAGTATCCGCCAAGCAGATTTGCTACGGTAAAGGCTATGGACCCAGCGTTCAGGCCCGCCGACAGCAGACCTTCCCCGCAGGCACCGTTATAGATATGCCCTGCCGGCGGCAGCAGCGAGAGCAGCATGGAAGCAGTCTCCCGCCTTGGCTGCGGATGTCCCTCGTACAACTTAAGAAGCGCCGCCAGATGAGGGCTTTCGCCGTCCCTGCTGATGTATCGGGCCGCGTACAGTTCAGACTCGTCATATCGCCCGGCATAGGCCAGCACAAGCGCGTGCAGCAACAGAATCTCGTCGCTGTCCGCCTCCACCTCGCTTACCACAGACGCAGCCTGGGCGAAATCTCCGGACAGGTACCAGCACAGCTCCTGTTTGTACATCACCCTTGTACGCTCCTCCGGCTCAAGGGCGAACATACGTACCCTGCCGAGAGTCGCAGCTGCTTCTTTATAGCGACCGAGCTGCTGGTAGCAGTCTGCCTTGGCAACCAGCGCCTCGTTCACCTCCTGAAGCGGAGCTCCGTCGTATATGATGCGCTCATACGCGACGGCTTGCGACTCCAGGCTCTGCGCGCTACTTGAATACAGAGCGCAGAGGAATATGGATATTGTACAAAACAGTCGTGTTCTGAGCATTTCGTATATCGTTGTTTACTATGCTTACGGACATGTAGCTGCCGTAAATGTTTCCTATGTAGAATCCCGCGCAGGCTATGCCGGGAACTATGGTCTTCCAGTTCTGCGGGCCGTCTTTGACCCAGTGTTCCGCCGTTATGGCGCCGAGCGCTCCCACAATAAGGAAGGAGGCTATGCCCTCCCCTATGTTGCCGGCGTAGATCTTGCCCAAACCGGGCACCACTGCAGATGCGGCGGCGGCCAGAAGCGGACTCTTGGATTTGTCTTCGTAGCGTTGCCTGTATATCTGGTCCAGCTTGCGCTCCGCATCGGCGATGGCGAAGTCCGAATAGCCGAAAGAGGCGGACGACTTCTTGTAACCGGAGGGGTCGTCCCTCAGCAGGGCAAGGCCCGCAAGCTGCATGTCCTTAAGCTCGGAATAACGCCCGGAATACGACTCCAGCGGCGCCACAGGCGTGTTGTAGTCGCCCAGATGGGCAGAAACCGCCGTGGAATAAAAAAGCGACTTCTCAAAGAAAGCCGAGGACGACGGCACCGCCCTCAAATAGCCGTATGCCGGCTCCAGGTCCTTAAGCTGATAGAGGGTCCAGCCGCGAAGGAAGGTAAGGGTGTCGGACGGATTGTAGTCCTGGAACAGCAGTGCGCGGGCATCCGTTTTAAGCTCGTTGTCAATCAGGTATTCTACGAAATCGAAGTCTTTCGACACCCAGCGCGCCGGGGCTGAGCGTCCGCCGGCCAAGGCACCGGCTACGTCCATTCTCGCGGCTGCCGTCGCAGCCCTCCTGACCATCGGACGCCCAGCCCCGGCGCGCCTCCATAAATAGGCCTCCGGCCCCTCGTGAATCACGGGATCGTCGGGGTCGAGCATTACCGTTGCCGTTCCTATCTTGCTGTCGCGCACGATGCGGTCCAGAGTTGCAAGCACGGCAGGGAAGAAACCTATGGTATCTACGGCCTGCCGCAGGAACATATAGTTCGGCGGGTCGTAGAAATCGCGACCGGTAAGCTGCTTGTAAATCTCATACGACGCCTTTTCGCACCCATTGGCGCCCGCCGGTGCCTGCTCACGTATGAGGATAGAAGAAAAATCGGCATCCAGCATGAGCCGGACGTCGTTTTGTGCATTCGATGGAAAAAGGATTGCCTGCAGCAGGACGAAGATGAGAGCGGCGCGTCTCATTTCTTTGGTTCCTCAACCTGCATGCGCTTGGCATCGGCCGGCACCTGGAAGTCGAACAACGGATTGTCGACGTCTATCTGCAGGTTGGAATAAAGCTCACGGGTTACGGCCGAGTCGCGCTTTTCTCCGTAAACTATATCGGTTGACCGGCAGGGGAACATAAAGCGGCCGAACCGCTTATAGTCAGATAAGTACTTCTTGCTCAGAAGCTTGCCGCCCATGCTCTTGTATTCGCAATAAATGGGCAGATAATCCTCGTACACAACGTCGACCGTCGGCATCTGTGTATCGGAAGGAGTGAAGGTTTTCTTTATGAAGCCCTCGTCGCGGGTGGTATTGGTGACCTTGTATCCGAAATAACCGAGCCCAAGGTCGTCTATGCGTCCCTGCATGAACAGGAATATCAGATCGGTGTTGGAACTCAGCGACTTATCGGTCTGCGGAAAGACCTCGTTGGTGTCCGGGCGATATACCAGGATCTCGCCTTTTGTGTTGGACACCACATAGTAAGAATAAGGCTTGTGGAATAAAGTCACCAAGCGTCCATTGTTGGTACAATAGACGCTTTTGGTGACAGTTGTCAGTTGACCGTTGGTTACCGTCTTGATTTCTACGTCTGCCGAGACTTTGCGCTGGGCGCCGGCCGGCAGTGTAACAAGACAAAGCAGCAGCGGTAATATGTACGACTTAACGATTAGCCGAGCCACACAATGAATTTCTCGTTGTTGATGTACTTCTTAAGATAGCCGCCTTCGCCCACCTTAATAAGATCCAGGAACAGGAGAATGGTGTCAACAGCGTAAACAATTCCAAGACCGCCACCGGTGATGGTGTAGATAAGCCACATCCAGCCGCTGGTGCCCATGTAGTGACGATGTACGCCGAATACGCCAACGAGCCAGCTCAGAAGGAATGCTGTGGTGATGTTGACCTCTCCTGCTTTCTTGGGAGCGAAAGTGGGAAGGCTTGCAGCAGGGGTGTTGACGTCGAGGGTCACAACCTCGGTGGCGTTCTCGATGATGTTGTCGATAGCGTTGTTGTCAACCTTGTAGTTGGCTGCGTTTGCAGAGAAAGCGATTGCCAGGACTGCAATGAGGGAAAGAACTAATTTTTTCATAATTGTTATAGTTAAAAAAGTTGTTTCAACCCAACAAAAATAAACAATAATTTTGAAAAGACAATAGAAAATGCAAAGGAATGGCGCCAGGTGGCGTTTGAGTTGCAAAACACACTATTTTTTATTATGTTTGTATCTTGGTGTATTAGATTGACTACAAATGCTTAAAAATAACACGTTTATGTTCTTTGTGCAAAAAAGCCACTCAGCACCGGTTCTGGCATTCCTGACCGGGCTTCTACTGGTAACCGCTTGTACTGTGGACAAGAGTTACGACAACATCAACCCCTCGGACATCGACCTCTCGATGACTGTCCTGGAAGAGGGCCTGGCCGTACCCATCGGCAGTACTGAGAAGATACAGCTCGGCACCCTGATCAACAGTGCCGGAGAAAGTGTCAACGACTTCATCTCCACAGGCAAGAACGGAGAGCTCATTCTCAGCTACGACGGTTCCATGAACCTCAACGACCAGCTTGCAGAGTATAACCTCGCCGAAATGGCAGTTATGGACGGCATAGATTTCTCCGAGAGCTTCACCTACCATGTGGGTGATTTCAATGCGGACAACTTCTCCATCAAGGGCGAGCAATATGACCTCAAGGTCAAGTTCGACGGTATGGACATGCTGAACATCAAGCCCACTCCCATCTCGGTTTCCGCAGAAAACCTGAGTTTCCACGCCGGACTTGACCAGTACAAGGACATAATCTCAGGCAACGCCAATATGGACCTCGGGAAAACCATAGGAAGCGTTTCCTGCAGCCCCGAGATCGTTAAGCAGTCCACCATCGTAGATGCGGTCAAACTGCTTCCGGATTCCAGCATGGAAATAGAGGTCCCCGCCAACATCCTGCCCAACGTGAGCGTGAACAGGCAGGTGAACCTGGGATTCAGCGGAGTCAAGCTGGACGACAATGTGACCAAGGTCTCCAACATCAAGACCAACCCCAATGCCAAACTGGCGGTCTCCCTTTCCCTCAAGAACGCCTGCTTCACCGCCGGCACCATGACTCCAAATGTGGATCTGGACTTCGGCGGTCTGCTTGTGCTCAAGGATGGAAACAAGATCAACCTTAGCAGCATGCAGCTGTCCCCCTCCAACAAGTGGAAACAGACCAAGACATTCGATATCTCAGGTCTGTATAAGACCGAATTTGCCGGAGAACTGGCGATGAATGCAACGATTCCCGTAACCGGAACCGTTTCCGTGGCAGGCGCCAAGACCACCAAGTCCAAGGTCAGCGAGGCCACCGGTGACGTTGTGCTTGAGATAGAAGTCCGCTTCGTCGACTTCACCATCGACTCCGCAGACCTTGCCATCAAGGCGGATCCTGTCAACCGCAACGACAGCATCACCCTGGACGGCTTCGACGGCGCAACGCTGCCCAAAGGTATCAAGGACGTGAAGAGAATCGTTATCGACGAGTCCAAGCCGCTCGTGCTGAAGATTACGCCCAAGAATCTGGACAAGCTTAAGGAAAAGAATCTGCTGTACGATTTCTCCCTTACATTCCCCCCGAGCTTCAAGGTCAAGGGTACAGATGCCAGCGGCAAGCTTTCCCTGAGCGGAGACCTCGCCAACGGCCCCGTCCAGCAGGAGATAGTCATATCGGAACTGTATCCCACTGTAACGGGCAGAAAACTCTCGCTTGGCGCCAAGATAGACGTATCCGCCAAGGTTGAGCCCAAGAACCTGGTAATAGACAGCTCCAATCTGCCCAAGACTCCGGAGGAAGACCTTTCCTTCTCTGTGGAGATTGAGGGTGCTCCCGCCATCAGCGATTACAGGATAGTCCTGGACAACTATGAGCAACCTATCGACATGGGCGGCCAGATAGACTTTGCAGCAGACGGACTCGGCGACTTCTCCGGCGTGCACGTTACGCCTGTGGGAACCCCCAAGCTTGTAATCAACTGTGACATTCCTACAGTCCAGGGTCTCGGACTTGCGCCCGGTAAAGACGGCGTCAAGATAACCTTGCCGAACTTCCTTGTTTTCGACGCTGCAGGTGTTCCTGCCGAGTTCAACTTCAACAGCGACGAGAATTCCATACTGATCATGAACCAGTTCCCCAAGAAGATTGAACTTCCCATCAAGGAGCTGTTCATCAAGACCACTTCGGTAAACGGCAGGGCAAGGATTGTCAGCAATTACTCAGCCACCGGCTCCATCTCCATTCCGGGCTCCGAAATAACGCAGTCCGATCTGGAGAAGACGTTCGGTACCGACGTGGGCCTTTCGGTGATCCTTCCGGAACTCAAGGCTGCCAGCATCTCCCTGGACGACGAAATCGCCTTCGACATCAACCAGAAGTTCACCTTCAAGCTCAAGAACGTGCCCGATCCCGAGCAGCTCAAGAAGATAGACGAGGTGCTGCTGGATGACGTTTACGTGAACCTGGAGGCTGTATTTGACGGCCTGCCTGCTTCCGACAAGGATCCTTATGTGGACGTTACCGTCACGCTGCCGGATGTGCTCGAGCCCAATGTGGTTCCTATCAAGGGCTCCATCGTCAACGGCAAGATAAGCGCCGTGCCGGTCAAGCTCAACAAGCTTTACAATCTCGACTTTACCGATGTCGCCATTGAAAAGGACGCCGACGGTAAAGAAGTTCGCGTTCTCGACCTCGGTGGCCTGGTGATTGCCGGTTCCATTTCCGCAAGCGGCAAAAACATAGATGTCACCCAGCTGAAGTCCGATGTCAAGGCAGACGTCAAGGCATCCATCAAGAACAACAAGACCGGCAAGATTTCCATTACCAAGGCCAGCGGCGTATTCTCTTACGAGATTCCCGAGCAGGTAACCAAGCTCGACCTCGGCTCCATGCTGCCCGATATGCTCAAGGGCGACAACATCACCCTCGACTTCGCTGATCCTGTGATGAACATCGACATCTCTTCCAACCTCGGAATCCCCATGACCGCCACAATAGAGCTTGTTCCCTTCATCGACGGCGTGGCGGTGGAAGGCAATTCGGTCAAGCTCAAGAACATAGAGCTGCCTTATTCCGATAACTCGTCCAAGACGGACAAGAAGAGCTACAGCATCTGCAAGAACGCAGCAAATGCTCCCGCGGGACGTACTTTCCTGGAGGCCGACATAAACCGCATCCTCACCCAGATTCCCGATTACCTCGAGGTCAGGATAAATGCCGGCGTGGTTTCTTCCGCAACTGCCATACTGGAACCGGCGGCCAAGTACACCCTTGCCATCGATTATGGCGTGAGCGTGCCTCTGACCTTCGGCGACGACTTCAAGTTTGTGACCGATACGGAGCTCGACCTGTCCGGCGCCGCATCCATAGTAAGCATGGGCGACTTCACCATAGAGGGCAAGGTGGTCAACGAGTCCCCGCTGAACCTCAGCGTGTCTGTGGAACTGCTTGACGCTTCCAACGCCGTGATCCCCCAGACCACTCCGACTTCTATCAACATCAAGGGATCCGCTACCAGCCCGGTAACCATTTCCCTGAGCACTTCCGACAAGAGCCGTACAGTGAGCAAGGCAAGGCTGAAAGTGATAGTAACTGCCGTTCCGGACATTCCTATCAAGGAAACGGACTGCCTGCAGTTCCTCGACCTGGTTGCAAGAGCCAGCGGCATCACTGTTGACCCCGGCACAGTATCCGGTAAAGTATTTTAATCCCATCGAGCCATGAAAAAATTACACATAATTCTTCTGACCGCAGCGACGCTGCTCAGCCTTGGCGCATCGGCACAATCATTCCGGAGCGGCTACTTCCTGGATAATTACACCTACGGATACCGCATCAACCCCGCCCAGGTGAACGACAAGGGCTTCTTTGCGATTGGCGTAGGCAATATAGACCTGCAGAACTGCACCAATCTCGGCATATCCAGTTTCCTGTTCCCCAAGGAGAATGGTACCGGCCTGGTGACCGGCCTCAACAAATCCGTTAGTGCAGAAACCTTCCTCGGAGGACTCAATCAGAACAACTTCATCTCCCTGGACGAGAACATCAACATACTCTCCTTCGGTATCGCAAACGGACGCCGCATGCACACGGTGGAACTGAACCTCAGGGTTCCCGTCACCCTGAATCTGCCGTACGACATCTTCTCCTTCGCCAAGACCGGCGGCAACCGCGATTACAACATCTCCGGCATCTACGTAGATGTTACCGCTCTCGCCGACCTGTCCTACGGCTATTCCATGTATATTATGGACGGCCTTTCCGTGGGCGGCAGACTGCACTTCCTGGCAGGCGCGGCCAATGTTAACCTGAGTGGGCAGAACACCAAGATATCGCTGAGCGAGAGCAAGATATCCGTTTCCCCGAATCTGGATCTGGTTACTTCCGGCATTCTCGGCATTGAGGCCAACAGCACCGGCGACGGCATCGATCCCAGCAAGATCGGAATCAATACCAGCACCCCTATCGGCGGCTTCGGTGCTACCATTGACCTGGGTGTGGAATACAAGACCAACTTCGGTCTGGACGCCATGATCTCAATTACGGACCTCGGATTCATTTCCTGGAAGAATGATTTTGCAGCTAACGCTTCCGGCTCCTTCGAGTACACCGGAACCACCATTGGATTCGAGGGCGGCACCATCAAGACCGACCTCGCAGACCTCATGGATATCAGCAAGATATTGTCTTTCAAGGCTGGCAAGGGAACCAGCAGCGCCACTATGATGCCGTTTGATATTGCAGCTGGCGCACGCTACTTCATGCCCTTCTACGACAAGCTGTCCGTGGGCCTGCTCGCCACCTACCACAACGCCAAATACGCTTCCTGGTTCGACACCAGGTTCGGCGCCACCATTACCCCCGCACGCATCCTCAGCCTCAGCGGCAATATTGGATACGGCAGCTTCGGCGCCACCTGGGGCACAGGTCTCAACCTGCACCTCGGCCCCGTCAACCTGCTTGTCGGAGCAGACTGCTTCCTTGGCAAGATGGGTAGGATTTCCAAAATCACCGTTCCTATCGAACCTGCACAGCTGAACCTGCACGCAGGACTTTGCTTCACCTTCTGATAAATGGTCAAGTCTTTAGGCAACAACGTCCTGTACATCGGCGCCGACGACCTGGACATCGACCTGTTCGAGGGCCAGTACGTAGTGCCGGAGGGCATGTCTTACAACTCGTACCTCATCAGGGACGAAAAAACAGCCGTTCTGGACACCTGCGACGCGCGCAAGGGAGAGGAGTGGAAGGCCAATCTGGAGGAGGCTCTCGACGGCCGCCAGCCAGACTTTCTGGTGGTTCACCACATGGAGCCGGACCACTCCTCCCTCGCCGCGTGGGCGCTCGGGCGTTTCCCTGATATGACGCTGGTAACCAGCGCCCAGGCGCTGAAAATGCTCGGGCAGTTCTTCCCGGGCCTTCAGACCGAAGGGCGCGTACAGGTGGTAAAAGAGGGCGACGTGCTGAATCTCGGGGCTCACCGCCTCAGCTTTATTGCCGCCCCCATGGTCCACTGGCCTGAGGTCATGATGTCCTACGACGCGGCAGACGGAGCACTTTACAGCGCTGACGGATTCGGCAAGTTCGGTGCGCTCTCCGAGTGCGGCTTCTACGGACGCGACGACAACGACTGGGCCTGCGAAGCCCGACGCTACTATTTCAATATAGTCGGCAAGTACGGCGCTCAGGTGCAGGCGGTGCTGAAGAAGGCCGCCGGCCTGGATATCCGCACCATCCGCCCGCTGCACGGCCCTGTTCTGGAGGACGAACTGGGTGAATATATACGGCTTTACGATATCTGGAGCCGTTACGAGCCGGAAACGGACGGCATATTCATAGCCTGCGCATCCATTCACGGAGGCACCCTGGCGGCGGCCGAGAAGCTTGCGGACATACTGCAGGCCAAGGGAGCGCCCAAGGTGGTGCTGAGCGACCTTAGCCGCAGCGATATTGCCGAGAATGTAGAAGATGCGTTCCGCTATCCCAAGATGATAGTTGCCGCATCGTCCTACGACGCCGGACTCTTTACGCCCATGTACGACTTCCTGCGCCGCCTGCAGATAAAAGGCTACTGCAAGAGGACCGTCGCCGTGGTGGAGAACGGTTCCTGGGCCCCTTCTGCCGGCCGTGTGATGCGCGAGATGCTCGGCGCCATGAAGGAGGTCACCATCCTGGAACCCACCGTCACCATCCGCTCCCGCCTCCGCCCCGAAGACCTCCCCGCCCTCGAAGCCCTGGCGGACGCGGTATTGGCATAAATCCTGCCAAAAACATGCGCTGAACTGCTGGCTGCGGTCCAAATCCTGGACCGCTACCGTCAAAAATGGCTGAAAATGACGGCAGCCTGCAATTTCTTGGACCGCAACCGACACTTGGCCAGTTTTCTTAAAAGCAAAGGGAACTGTCAGGTCAGGTTTTCACCTTGCTTTGACAATTCCCCTTGTGGTCCCAGAGGGACTTGAACCCCCGACCCGCTGATTATGAGTCAGCTGCTCTAACCGACTGAGCTATAGGACCGTTCCCCCGGAATAATCCGGGAATGCAAAGTTAGTAAACTTTTAAGAAAAATCTACTAACATCACACTTTGATCTCAACCTCTACGCCGGAGGGCAGCTCGAGCTTCATGAGGGCGTCAACGGTCTTGGCGTTGCTGTCCTCGATGTCGAGAAGCCTGCGGTAAGAATCGAGCTCGAACTGCTCACGGGCCTTCTTGTTCACGAAGGTCGAGCGGTTGACGGTGAAGATCTTCTTGTTCGTAGGGAGAGGGATAGGGCCGTTCACCTTTGCACCAGTAGCTTTCACCGTGTCAACGATCTTGGCAGCGGACTTGTCCACCAGCATGTGATCGAAAGACTTGAGTTTAATTCTAATTTTCTGATTCATATAATCTAATTATTTTAACAATCATTTTTATTCATCATCCGAGATGAACCTGTAGCCGCTCTTCTCCACAATGTCTTTGGCCATCGGTCCCGGGACCTCCGCGTAGTGGTCGAATGACATGGTGCTGGTTGCGCGTCCTGAAGACAGGGTGCGGAGCACGGTCACGTAACCGAACTGCTCGGCGAGCGGGACGTAGGCCTTGACAATGCGGGCGCCGCTTGCGGCGGAATCCATCGAAGTAATCTGACCGCGACGGCGGTTCAGGTCTCCGACTATTTCGCCCATGTACTCCTCCGGCGTCACTACCTCGAGGTCCATGATGGGCTCGAGGAGGACGGGCTTGCACTTGCGGCAAGCGTGGCGGAATGCCATACGGGCTGCAAGCTCGAATGACAACTGATCAGAATCTACCGGATGGTAGGAGCCATCCAGCAGGGTGACCTTGAGAGACTGAACCTCGTAACCCGCAAGTACGCCGTTGGCCATTGCGGATTCGAAGCCCTTCTGCACGCTCGGAATGAACTCTTTGGGGACATTGCCGCCCTTCACCTGATTATCGAACTGGAGTCCGTTCACACCCTCGTCTGCAGGGCCTATCTCCACTATGATATCCGCGAACTTGCCACGGCCGCCCGTCTGCTTCTTGAAGACCTCGCGATGCTGTACGCTCTCGGTAACGGCCTCCTTGTAATTGACGTGAGGGGCACCCTGGTTGATTTCCACGCCGAATTCTCGGCGCAGACGGTCCACGATGATATCCAGATGGAGCTCGCCCATACCGCTGATGACGGTCTGGCCGGTCTCGTTGTCCGACTTGACGGTAAAGGTAGGATCCTCCTCCGCAAGCTTGGCAAGAGCGACCCCGAGTTTGTCGAGATCCTGTTGCGTTTTGGGCTCCACTGCGATACCGATAACCGGATCGGGGAACTCCATGGACTCAAGCGAATAGCGGTGGCTCTCTGCGCATACGGTGTCGCCCGTATGGAGATCTTTGAATCCTACTGCGGCGCAGATGTCTCCGGCCTCCACGAAATCTATGGGATTCTGGTGGTTGGAGTGCATCTGGTAAAGGCGAGCCACCCTCTCCTTCTTGCCGGAACGGGCATTCATCACATAGGTGCCTGAATCCAGGTGACCTGAATAGGCACGGATGTATGCCAGACGTCCGACAAACGGATCCGTAGCAATCTTGAATACAAGACCGCAGAACGGAGCCTCGGGAGTGGGAGGAAGCATCACCTCTTTGTCGTTTGCCATGTTGGTGGCGCGGGTCTCGCCGATATCCAGCGGAGAAGGCAGGTAACGCATTACCGCATCCAGGAGGAACTGGACTCCCTTGTTCTTGAAGGAAGAACCGCAGCACGCGGGCACGATCTTCATTGCGATAGTGCCTTTGCGCAGGGCGGCTACAATTTCCTCCTCGGAAATGGAATCCGGATCCTCGAAGAACTTCTCCATCAGGTTGTCGTCGAGCTCAGCCGCCTTTTCCACCAGCGCGGCACGCCACGTATCGACTTCGTCCTGCATGTCTGCGGGCACGTCGCCGATCTCGTAGTTGACGAGTTCTTCGTTGCTGTTGTAGTAGATAGCCTTGCGTGCAATAAGATCGACGATGCCCTGGAAGTTCTCCTCCGCCCCTATGGGGAGGCAGATGGGAACTGCGGTAGCGCCGAGCTTAGTCTTGATCTCTTCAACACAGGCGAGGAAGTCTGCACCGACGCGGTCCATCTTGTTGACGTATGCCAACTTGGGCACGCCGTACTTATCGGCCTGACGCCACACCGTCTCGCTCTGCGGCTGCACGCGCCCGACCGCACAGAAAGTGGCGATCGTGCCGTCCAGTACGCGCAGGGAGCGCTCTACCTCCACCGTAAAGTCCACGTGACCGGGAGTGTCGATCAGGTTGATCTGATAGGTCTGCCCGCCGAAGTGCCAGAAGGCCGTGGTGGCAGCGGAGGTGATAGTGATACCCCTCTCCTGCTCCTGGACCATCCAGTCCATCGTGGCAGCACCCTCATGGACCTCTCCGATCTTGTGGGTCTTGCCGGTGTAGTAGAGGATACGCTCGGACGTAGTGGTCTTGCCCGCATCAATGTGGGCCATAATGCCGATGTTCCTCGTGTATTTGAGATCTCTCTTGGCCATCAGGTGTTCAGGCTAAAAGCGGAAGTGGGCAAATGCCTTGTTGGCCTCTGCCATTCTGTGCATATCCTCTTTGCGCTTGAAGGCGCCGCCTTCGTTGTTGTAAGCAGCAATGATCTCTGCACAAAGTTTCTCTGCCATGGAGCGGCCGGAACGCTTGCGGGCGAAGACTATCATATTCTTCATCGAGAGCGAAATCTTCCTTTCAGGACGCAACTCCGTAGGCACCTGGAAGTTGGCACCACCGATACGGCGACTCTTGACCTCAATCTGAGGGGTCACGTTCTCGAGAGCCTTCCTCCAAATATCGAGAGGAGCCTTGTCAGAATCTTTCATCTTCTCGCCTACCAAATCAATGGCATCGTAAAAAATAGAATACGCGATACTCTTCTTCCCCTGCAACATAAGGTTGTTCACGAAACGGGTAACCATCGTGTCGTGGAACTTAGGATCAGGAAGTAGAATCCTCTTCTTAGGCT
>CAMYYI010000003.1 GCA_947303465.1 uncultured Bacteroidales bacterium | reverse complement strand
CATTAAATATTAACAAGTTATACAAACAACGCGTTAAATAAACGCATCACTAGTAATTGGAATGAAGGATTAACCACATCCGTTTATTTTTATATCAAACACAAATGGCGCTATTTAATTTCTCAAAAGGAGTATAATTTGTAATTACTACTGATGCGTTAATTGTTACTAAAATAAAGTTTGTTCATTGACATCTTGATTTATAGTGAGTGGTTCCGGGGTATGTATCAGTTCGTTTTGATGTTAAAGTTATATATAGTCATCGCCCTGATTATTCTGCACAAAAATAAAAAGGAGCGAACTATATAAAAATCACAGATTTCTTCAGCCTTAACATTAAGAAATTGTTTCGAAATAAATGAACGTTATGTAAACAATACCCCTTCTTCGGGTTCCTTTTCCAGTCCCAGGTGCTTGTATGAGAGTTCGGTAGCTATACGACCGCGCTGGGTGCGGACTATGAATCCTTCTTTTATAAGGAAGGGTTCGTAAACTTCCTCGAAGGTGCCTTGATCTTCTCCTATTGCCGTGGCTATTGTATTAGCTCCTACCGGACCTCCCTTGAAAGTACTTATTATAGTTCTGAGTATTTTGTTGTCTATGGCATCAAGGCCCCTGGTATCTATATTGAGCTTATTCAGGGCATATCGGGCAATTTTAAGGTCTATATGACCGTCTCCCATTACCTGGGAAAAATCCCTCACCCTCCTCAACAGGCCGTTGGCTATACGGGGAGTACCACGGCTGCGCAGTGCTATTTCCTTTGCCGCATCGTCATCAATTCCTATTTTAAGTATGGAGGCGCTTCGTTTCACTATCTTAACCAGCTGCGCCGTATCGTAATAATCCAGTCCGCTGGTTATTCCGAAGCGGGCCCTCAGGGGAGCTGTAAGCAAGCCTGAACGGGTAGTGGCACCAACCAGAGTGAAGGGGTTAAGTGATATCCTGACAGAACGGGCACCAGGTCCCTTGTCTATCATAATATCTATTACGAAATCCTCCATAGCAGAGTATAGATACTCCTCAACTTCAGGGGAAAGCCGGTGAATTTCATCTATGAACAGTACATCTCCGCTGTCCAGGGAGGTGAGCAGGCCAGCCAGATCTCCGGGGCGGTCGAGCACGGGTCCGGACGTAATCTTCATATTCACCCCCATCTCGTTAGCTATAATATGGGCGAGAGTAGTCTTTCCAAGTCCGGGAGGGCCATGAAACAGAGTATGATCAAGGGGCTCGCCTCTCATTTTGGCGGCTTCTATGAAAATCCTTAAATTGGATACAATTTCTGCCTGGCCAGTGAAATCTTCCAGTTCCCGGGGCCGGATTATTCCGTCTAAATCCTTATCTTTGCCCTCGTTTGTATCGTGAGGATTAAAATCGGACATTTCGTTTACAGTCTTTACAAATACAAATATAGTTCTTTTAATTTATAATCTGATGTTTTTGATTACTGTTGTTAATTTGTTTATTAAGTGTAAAAGTAATTAAAAATCAATTTATTATAAATTTTAAGAGTGTTGAAAACAATGTTTTATCACGTGTTATTCATGTGTTGATAAATCAGGAGGTTTTATTATCAACCTGAATTTACCAGATTTTAAACAGGCTTTTCAACCGTTTTATTAACAAAAGGAACTTGATGTTTATAAACAAAGAGTCCACCTCGCTTCTGATAAGCAGAATACAAAGTGAAAATGAAGTATTCTGCCGTTCGCTGTTTTTGTCTGCAAGGTGGTTCATTCTTAGCCAGGCCGCAGAAAAAGGACTCCATTTTATTATACTTCCCAACCAGGAAGCTGCGGAGTATTGTTCTTCCGATTTATATAGCCTGGTAGAAGGAGACAGGGTATTTTTCCTTCCATCTTCTGGAAAAAGTGTAGAGAAGAGTAATTATAAATCTTCCCTCGGGGTTCAGCGAACATCCGCGGTAGAAAAAATTCTGAATAATGATTCCAAGGATACATTATTAATAGTTACTTATCCGGAAGCCCTGGAGGAATTATTGCCGGCAAAGAACAGCATAAAAGAATCCCTTTTTACCATAAAAAAGGGTGATTGCGTTTCTCATGAGCAATTAAGCGAAAGGATGGCCGCCGAGGGCTTTGAAAGGGTGGATTTTGTTTCAGCTCCCGGTCAATTTGCCATAAGGGGATCCATAGTCGATATTTTTTCTTATTCCAGAAACCATCCTTTCAGGATTTCGTTCTGGGGGGATGAAGTGGAAAGTATCCACCTTTTCGACTGTAATACCCAGTTATCCATTTCCGCCGAAGATAAAGCTGAGATAATATCGGATATTATATCTGAAGGAGCGGATAAAGGAGAAAACATATTGGAATTACTTCCGGAAAAGACCGTTATCTGGCTGGATTCCTCCGATATGTATAAAGAAAAACCCTTCTTCGCTTATACAGAAAAGTATAAGAGGGTTTTCCTGGAAACACCTTTATCCCGTCAGGATGCAGATGCTATTGAATTCAATATAGCACCCCAGCCCGTATTCAATAAGAACTTCGACCTCCTATCAGAAGATATACAAGCAAAGATAGAGAACGGGTACGATGTGTATATTTTCGGCGACAAGGAGGCCCAGTTGGACCGAATATTCTCTATCCTCAGCCAAAGCGGCTGCCCATTACCTAAGTTCATAAAGGGCAGGAATATACATAACGGCTTCATAGACAGGCAGGATAAGATATGCTGCTACTCGGATCATGAGATATTCGACCGCTTCCACAGGGTAAGCCTGAGGCGCACCGTAGAAAAAACCGAGCAGCTCACCATCAACGACCTTAATTCCTTCAATATAGGTGATTATGTGGTCCATATAGACCACGGGGTAGGAGTATTCGGAGGCCTGGTAAGGATGAGGGACGACTTCGGCCGGATGAAGGAGGTGGTTAAACTTACCTACCGCGACGGCGATGTGGTGTTTGTTTCCGTACATGCACTGCATAAGATATCCCGCTTCCGCTCCAGGGACGGAGAGGCTCCAAAAATCAACAAACTCGGATCCAAGACCTGGATTACCCTTAAGAACAACGCAAAATCAAGGGTAAAGGATATAGCCAAAGACCTTATTCAGCTGTATGCGAAACGCAAGGCTTCAAAGTCTTACGCGTTCTCACCGGATACCTATCTGCAGGAGGAGTTGGAATCTTCTTTCATGTTTGAAGATACCCCCGATCAGGAACTGGCGTCCAATGCCGTGAAGCGGGATATGGAAGGCACCTGCCCCATGGACCGGCTTATCTGCGGCGATGTAGGTTTCGGAAAGACTGAAATTGCCATACGTGCGGCATTCAAGGCGGCTGTTGACGGTAAGCAGACCGCGGTACTGGTTCCCACAACCATTCTGGCACTCCAGCATTACAACACTTTCTCCGAGCGGCTCAAAAACCTGCCGTGCAATATAGATTATGTAAGCCGCCTGCGCAGTACGAAGGAGCTGAACGACATACGCAAGCGCCTGGAACAAGGAAAGATAGATATACTGATAGGCACCCATAAGATACTGTCCGACAGCTTTGTATTCAAAGACCTGGGATTGCTTGTAATAGACGAGGAACAGAAGTTCGGTGTGTCTGCCAAGGAAAAACTGCGCCACATGCGCGAAGGAATAGACACGCTGACCCTTACGGCCACTCCTATTCCCAGAACCCTGCAGTTCTCCCTTCTCGGCGCACGCGACCTCAGCATTATCAACACTCCGCCACCCAACCGCATCCCGGTGCAGACGGAAATAATACTCTTCGACAAGGATGAGGTAAAGAGTATAATAGAGTATGAACTCAAGCGCAACGGGCAGATATTCTTCCTCCATAACAAAGTAGAGGAACTGCCGGCGATATATGAGATTCTGCACCGCCTGGTGCCGGATATGAAGATATGCGTGGCGCACGGGCAGATGGAATCCAAGACCCTGGAAAACCGAATGCTGGAGTTTATAAGGGGCGATTACGACATGCTGCTCTGCACCACAATTGTAGAGAACGGTCTGGATATACCGAATGCCAACACCATAATAATCAACCAGGCGCAGAATATTGGCCTGAGCGATCTTCACCAGTTGAGGGGACGCGTAGGACGATCCAACCGCAAGGCCTTCTGTTATCTTATAGTTCCTCCGCTTACCACCCTTACGGACGATGCCCGCCGCCGACTGAAGGCGATAGAGGAGTTCAGCGACCTGGGAAGCGGATTCAACATAGCAATGCAGGACCTCGATATCCGGGGCGCCGGAAACCTGCTGGGTGCCGAACAGAGCGGATTCATAATGGAGATGGGCTTCGAAACGTATCAGAAGATACTCTCGGAGGCTATGGAAGAACTCGGAGTCGAAACCGGTATGGTGCAGAGAGGCGCCCGCGGCAGCTATTCGGTTGACTGTACCATAGAGACTGACCAGCCGGCCATGATTCCGGACGACTACATAGACATTACCGCCGAGAAGATACGTATCTACAAGCAGCTGGATTCAATGCAGACAGACAAGGAGATAGACCGTCTGGCCGCACAGCTGCAGGACCGCTTCGGAAAGATGACCCCGGAAGTGGAAAACCTCTTCGAGGTGGTTAAAATACGCAACGCAGGCGCCCGCCTGGGCTTTGAGAAGGTTATAGTGAAGAACGGAATGTTCATCGCATTCTTTGTTTCCAACCAAATGTCGCCGTACTTCCGCTCGGACACCTTTGCCCGTATATTGGATAAGATAAATGCAGGCACCTGCAACCTGGAACTCAAACAGAGTGAAGGAAAACTTAAGATCATCACCCGAAAAGTGGATTCCCTGGCCAAGGCCCGGGCCATTCTTGATAAGCTGGAATAAAAAAAATTCATAACTTTGCAGTTCATGCATTTTTGAAATGGCAAACCTGTTGGTTGAAATAGGGAATACGGCCGTTAAGGCAGCCTGGGCGGAGGGTTCCGTCCTGGGAAAAACCGTACGCTATCAGGGAGAAAAGGTTATGGATTTCATCGCTTCCGTAACCGAGAAGCAGGCACCCCTGGTTATGACGGTAGCCTCCGTGAGGGCTATTACCCAGGAAGAAGAGAGTCGCATGAAATCCATGTGCCAGTATCTTTTACTCATGGATGTATCCCACCCGGACATTCTATCGTCCTACGGAATACCGGATTACCTGACTTACGACCGCGGGGCGTCGCTTGTGGCGGCCAAATACATGTTCAAAGGCAAGTCCTGCACGGTTTTCGACCTTGGAACCACGCTCACAGTGGATTATCTGGACGCCCAGGGCCGTTATCTCGGAGGCAATATTTCCGTGGGCTGCCGCACCCGCTTCAAGGCCCTTAACCGTTATTCCAGGGCCCTTCCACTGGTAGATACGCCTGCAGAATTCAGTTTTCCCGGAGACTCCGTCAAGGGTTCCATAGAGTCCGGAGTAATTTCGGGTATAATGTTTGAAATAGACGGGTACATACGCTCAAACCCGGAAAACATAGTGATTTTCACCGGCGGGGATGCAATTTATTTTGCCAAGCGGATGAAAAACTCGATATTTGTAGTTTGTAACCTTGGTTTGATGGGTTTGGCAATCATCACTGATGAGTATGTCAAGAAGAATATTCAGTAGCTTGTTGCTGGCGCTTTCCGCGCTGGTTTTTGCAGGTCCGGGCGCTCATGCACAGACCTACGGCAGCTATACCCCTTATTCCATCTACGGGGTCGGAGACCTGGCACTTCCCGGTACGGCTTACAACAAGACCATGGGCGGTGTGGGGATCGCCAACAGAAACCACCGTTTCCTCAATCCGCTCAATCCTGCCGCCATCACGGCACGCGATTCTTTGTCCTTCATGGCCGATTATTCCCTGTTCCAGGACAACAAACTGTTCCGCCAGGGAGGCATGCATTCAGCATCCAACACCTTCAACATCACCGACTGCATCGTCACTTTCCCTATTTGGAAATCTTCAGCTATGATGTTCGGAATCATGCCGTACAGCGACACCGGTTACGGATACGGTTACCTCATTACGGATCCGTCCATAATAGGCAATACCGGCAACATCGCCTACACGGCCTCCGGAAAGGGCAGTCTGTATCAGGTGTTTGCGGCCGCCGGAGTTACTTTCTGGCGCAGGCTTTCGCTCGGAGCGGAATTCATCTATCACTTTGGCAAGATAGAGAAGACTTTCGTGGAAACCTTCTCGGATGCGTCTTACAACGGCGCCTCCAACGGGCACGTACTTCAGCTTACCGCACCTGCCGCTAAGGTCGGTATACAGTATGAGCAGCCGCTGGGCACGAAGAGTTCCATTACCCTTGGAGCCACCTACAAGACGGCGGCACGCCTGCAGGGCAACGTGGAGAGTTATCGCTATTCTACCGGAACGGCGGCTTCCGACACCCTGTACTACAAGTCGGGCGCCCCGGGCAATGTTTCGCTGGCCAGCGAGAAGGGTGCCGGTATCTGCTTCCGTTATGCAGACAAGTTTATGGCGGAATTCGACTACACCCGTTCCGACTGGCGGGGCAGCGGAATGGACACAAGGGAAGGCTTTACCGGCAATATCACGAGCGGAACCGGCCGCTCCGTCTTTACGGCCGCCCTGTCCGAATCTTACCGTGTCGGCTTCGAGTATGTGCCCAACAGGAGCGATATCCGCTACTACTACAAGAAGATAGCTTACCGTGCCGGAGCATACTGGAAGAAGGATTACTTTCTGCTGGACGGAAACCCCGTAAATGCTTATGGCATAACGCTTGGCGCTACGCTTCCGGTGTTCAGGCTGTATAACGGAATTACCGTTGGTATGGATTTTGGACAACGGGGTTCAATAAAAGGAAACATGATCCGGGAGACCTACTGCAATTTCTCCATAGGATTCAACTTGCACGACATTTGGTTCGTCAAGAACAGGTATGATTAATAACTAAAAAAGGGACATATGAAAAAAGTATTATTCGCAGCCTTTAGCTTTGCAATGTTACTCTCCGGTGCAGGTCTTTCTGCACAGGATATGAGCAAGTACGGCCCTAACGCAGACGAGTGCGTGAAGTATCTGTCGTACTACACCGAGTATTACAAGCAGAAGAATTATGACGACGCTACGCCCAACTGGCGCAAGGCTTATGAGCTCTGCCCGGTCAGCTGCAGCCAGAACCTGCTGATTCATGGCTCCGAGCTGGTTTCCAGGCTCATCGCCAAGAATGCCAAGAACCCCATCGCTGTAGAGGGACTCGTGGACACTCTGCTTACCCTGCAGGACCAGAGGGCGCAGTACTATCCCAAATATGCCGTAACCGCCATGAACAACAAGGCCAGCTACGCCGCCAAGTATATCAAGAACGATTCCAAGCGCCTGTTCGATATATACGAGGGTGTAATAGCCGCCAACGGAGACCATACCAAGGCTTCCGTGCTGTTCAATGACTTCAAGGTAGCTGTTGACCTGTATGGCGCAGGAAAGCTCGGCACCGAAGACGTTCTCAACTTGTATCAGAGGAATCTTGGCATGCTTGAGGCCATCAAGCCCGCATCCGAGATTGAGACCAAGCAGATTGCTGACTTCCACACCAATATAGAGAACCTGTTCATTTCCAGCAAGGTGGCGACATGCGACGACCTGCTTGCCCTGTTCGGTCCCCGCTACGAGGCCAATCCCAACGACCTCCAGCTGGCCAAGAACATAGTCAAGATGCTCAGCCTGGCGGAGGATTGCAACAGCAACGACCTCTTCCTGAATGCGGTTACCACCATGTACTCCCTGGAGCCTTCGGCAGATGCCGCGTACTACCTGTACAAGCTGCACTCCGCAAAGGGTAATGTGGCAGAAGCCATAAAGTACCTCAACGAGGCCATAGACCGCGACGACTCCGACGTGAAGGCAGACGCCTCATACAACTACGAACTTGCGCTCTACTGCTTCAAGAACGGACGTTCCGCTGCCGCTTACGAGGCTGCGCTGAAGGTCCCTTCCATGGACGAGAGTCTCGCAGGAAAGGCTTATCTGCTCATTGGAACCATCTGGGGTTCAGCTTCTTGCGGTGGCGACGAGATTGCCCGCAGGGCTCCTTACTGGGTGGCATGCGACTACATGAACAAGGCCAAGGCGGCAGATGCATCGCTCACTGACGACGCCAACCGTTACATCGGCCAGTACAGCAAGTACTTCCCTCAGGCAGCCGACGCATTCATGTACGGCGTCAACAACGGTGATTCCTACACCGTGTCATGCGGCGGCATGAGGGCCACCACGACGGCAAGGACCGTCAAGTAGGCTTGAAGCGGATCTTTAAATATTCTATGATACTGGCAGGCGTTTCGGCGCTTGCCAGTGTTTTCGTTTCTTGTAACGGCAAACTTGCGGAGGCGGATTCCATTGACCTGTCCCAAACTCCGGTGCAGACCCTGGAGAACATGTTTACCGTGCAGACCAAGAATGGCAAGGTGGAGATGCGCATAGAGGCGCCCCTTATGGAAACATACGAAAACGATTCGCTGAAGACGGATCTGTTCCCCAAGGGGCTGTCTGTGTATTCATACAACGAGGAGGGAATGCTGGAAAGTCTTGTTTTCTCAGACAACGCCAGCCACAAGGTGTTCAAGAAGGGAAAATCTGACGATGTATGGTCCGCCTTCGGCAACGTTATGATACACAATGTGTTGAATCGGGAAACCATAGAAACTGATACGATTTACTGGGACGAGACCAAGAAGGAGATTTACACGGACTGCTACGTGAAACTGTATTCTCCGGACGGTTTCATGCAAGGTTACGGCATGCGTGCGGACGACCATGCCAGGAACGCAATTCTGCGTAAACCGTTCAACAGTTATGGAGTTACGGCCCAGGATTCTACCATTGTTGTGATTGATTCTGTGAATTTTATTGGTGCTTTCCCAAAAAAGTTGTAACTTCGCGGCCCATTACCTTTGACTAAAAAGAATAAAAAATAAAACAACACAATGGCGGTTCTTCAAAAAATTCGCGTAAAGTTCGGTCTGGCGATATCCATTATCATCGCCCTGGCCCTTCTGTCTTTCATTATTGACCCCAACACCCTGGAGTCGGCACTGCGTTCTATGTCTTCCAAGTACGACGTCGGCCAGATAGCCGGTAAGAGCGTGTCTTACACCGATTTCCAGGAGAATGTGGACAAGTTCACCACCATCCAGCAGATCGTAACCGGTTCCTCGGTACAGAACGAGCAGAGCCAGACCCAGATCCGTAATGCCGCATGGCAGGACTATCTGGACAGGTATATGTTCGTTGAGAACGCAAAGGATGCAGGTATCCGCGTAGGTGCCGACGAGATCATCGACCTTACTACCGGTAACAACATCTCTCCCGTTCTGGCAAACAATCCCGCTTTTGCGGACGAGACCGGCGCCTATTCTCCCGAGGTCCTTCGCGACTTCGTTCAGAATCAGGTCGACGGAGACACCTCCGGTCAGCTTAAGACCTACTGGAACTATCTGCAGAACGCCGTCATGGTGCAGAAGTACTATGACAAGTTCGGCGCCCTCTTCACCAACTCCGCTGTACAGCCCCAGTTCTTTACCGACCGCGTTGTCGCAGAGAACAACAATACTGTGAAGCTGGACTATGTGTTGGTGCCTTTCGATTATGCAGACAGCACCGTGAAGGTGAGCAGCGCGGAAATCAAGGCCTATTACAAGGACCACAAGAAGAACTACAAGCAGAGCGCGGGCCGCGACATCGAGTACGTTGTCTATGAGGTCGTTCCTTCCCAGGCCGACATTCAGAAGACCAGCGACGAGATAGAGGCCGTGGTGGGCGATTTCGCTACCACCGGCAACATGAAGGCCTTCCTGCTCAAGAACTCCGAGCGTTCATACTCTGAGTACTGGTACAAGAAGGGAGAACTTGCAAACAACATGTCATCCGACATCGAGGACTTCGTGTTCAGCGGTGCTCAGGGTGCGTCTCCCGTGTACAAGAGCGGCAATCTGTTCCGCAGCGTCAGGGTTATGGACACCGCAAATGTGCCCGATTCCGTGTACGTGAAGCACATCCTGCTTCAGGGAACCGATGCAAGGCATCTGGCAGACAGCCTCAGCGGCGTAGTGGCCAAGGGTGGAAACTTCTCCAACCTTGCCGCCCTCTATTCCGTGGACCAGTCTTCCGCTGCCGACGGCGAGCTGGGCAACCTGGGTTGGTTCACCCAGAACTATATCATCCCCGGTTTCGAGCCCGCCATTACCGCAGAGCTTAACAAGCCCTTCGTGCTCAACACCCAGTACGGCACCCATGTCGTCCTGGTGAGCAAGCGTACCAGGCCCGTTGCCAAGAAGCAGGTGGCCATCCTCGAGAAGACCGCCCTTGCCAGCAAGGAGACGTTCAACGACTTCTATTCCCAGGCAAACCGCTTCGCTACGATTGCGGCCGGTACTTACGAGGGTTATAAGAGGGCTGTCGATTCCACCGGAGTTTATTCCCACACCATGAACGATGTTACCGAGGCTACCGCCAATTACGGTTCCATCAGCCAGGCTAAGGAAATTACCCGTTGGGTTTTCGACAACAAGAAGGGCAAGGCGTCCAACATTATCACCGTTAACAACAACTACTTCTTTGTTGTGGCCTTGAAGGACATCCGCGAAGAGGGATACAAGTCCGTCGCCGAGGTGGCTCCTTCCATCAATGAGATTCTCCGTACAGAGAAGCTTCAGGAGGTTACCAAGAAGAATGTTGCAGAGAAGGTGGCCGGTATGACCAGCCTCGACGAGATCGCTACCGCGCTTAACGCGGGCAGGAACGAGCGTGAGGATGTGTCTTTCGGTGGACGCGCCTATCTTGAGCCCAGCCTTATCGGTGCCGCTTCCGTGGCTCCCGAGGGAGTTGTCTGCGGCCCTGTGGCCGGTCAGGCTTGTGTGTACTGCTTTACTGTGAGTGATCGTCAGGAGGCTTCTTTCTTCACTGAGGAGGATGCCAGGAACGAGAATATGCAGAAGAGTCAGTACAACTCCCAGATGATTATCCCTACCATGATGGAGTACGACAACGTCAAGGATAACAGGGCTCGTTTCTTCTAGGAGTTTCTACCAAAGTGTTATAACTGCCGCTAGTTCTCTAGTGGCAGTTTTTTTATCTTCTTTCCGCCGCGGCAGCTGCGCCTGCAGGTGGCGGGCTGCAGCGAACCTCGCGCTTCGCGCTCATCCCTCCCACTGCGCTCCGCTTGTGGGCCCCTCCCTCTAACGTGTCCGAGGGTGGACACGGTTCCTGCAGCACCGCCACACTTCCGTCGTATAACGCAGCCGCGGCCGCTGGAGGCGCGGAGATGGCCGGCGGGGCCTAAAATGCGTCGCTGACGCTCGCATTTTCAAAATCGCCGGCCGTCCGTCACCACCGGCTAACCTTGCTCGACCATAGCGAAATGACTCTTGCACCCCATTTTATCACGTCACTGGCCATATTACATAGAAAAACGCCAAAAACCGCCGGTGACGTGACTCTGACGACCACCAGAACCACGTCACCCGGCAAAAATGGGACAAAGCCTGCCGCCAGCTGGCGTTTGCGCACAAAAAAACAGAAATATCTAAAAGAATCAGCAAAATCTGCATTGGGCTATTGTAGGAGGAGGTTTAATTGTTTAGGTTTGTAGAGAAATATGGTAAACTATGAAACTTCTGTTATTGTCTTTGGTGATACTGGGCGGCATTCGTGGGGAGGCGGGTTGTGACAGCTTGTTGGTGGTGAGTTGGAATGTGGAGAACTTTCTGGATTATCGGACGGATTCGACAGGGAGGTATACGCGGAAGCGTTTCTATTCGAAGTGCAATGCGATAGCCAAGAGTCTGTTGCTGATTGCGGAAGAGCAGGGTCGGGTTCCGGATGCGGTGGCGCTGATGGAGGTTGGGAACCGGTTTGTGCTGGAGCGGCTGCTTCGCGACACTCCGCTGCGTAAATACGATTACGCGATAATCCATTATGAGTCTCCCGACAGGCGGGGAATCGACTGTGCATTGTTATACCGCCGCAGCTCGCTGTCGCTTATAAAAACGGAGCCGAAGCATCTTTATGACAGCTCCGGCGCCATAATGCCGACCCGGGACATCCTGCTTGCGGAGTTTGAGGGGTTGAACATTCTTGTCAACCATCATCCTTCCAAGGTCGGGGCGGATTCCGAGTCCCGGAGAGGCGTTGCTATGGCGCGGATGAATGCGATCCTGGATTCGCTTGGCTGTTCCGTGGCTACCCTGGCCGTAGGAGACTTTAACGACGATGTATGGCATAACGGGGCCCCCGGAACAATCAAATACAACGGGGCGTGGGAAAAGATTGACGGTTATTTTGCCAGGGGTTCCATAGAAGTATATGAAACAGTATTCTCTCATCATATTCTGACTGTGCCAGACCGTACTTTCGGCGGCACAAAACCTCACCGGGCTTTCTCCGGCCCCCGCTGGCTGGGCGGTGTCTCGGACCACTATCCTATAGTGTTGAAAATTTGCTATATTTGTAAGAATAATCAAACGTCAACATGTCACTTAAATGCGGAATAGTCGGGCTGCCGAATGTAGGCAAATCTACACTCTTCAACTGTGTGAGCAGCGGCAAGGCCCAGAGTGCCAATTTTCCTTTCTGTACCATAGAGCCCAACCTGGGGTCCACCAATGTGCCGGACAAGCGCCTGGAGGTGCTTACGGACATCTGCAAGCCGCAGCGCACCATCCCGGCCACTGTGGATATAGTGGATATAGCGGGCCTGGTGAAGGGGGCAAGCCGCGGAGAGGGTCTGGGAAACCAGTTCCTGGCCAACATCCGCGAGTGCGACGCCATCCTGCATGTGCTGCGCTGCTTCGACGACGGCAACGTAGTGCATGTTGACGGTTCGGTAGATCCGGTACGCGACAAGGAGGTGGTTGATACAGAGCTGCAGATCAAAGATTTGGAGACTGTGGAATCCCGTCTTGCCAAGTGTGTGAAGGCGGCCCAGGCCGGCGACAAGGAGTCCCGTAAGCTGGCGGATCTGCTGACACGTTACAAGGCGGCACTGGAGCAGGGGAAGTCCTGCCGCAGCGTGGCGCTGGTGAACGACGAGGAGGCCCAGCTGGCCCACGACCTCTTCCTGCTGACCAACAAGCCGGTGCTGTATGTATGCAACGTCGACGACGCCTCCGCGGCAAGCGGTAATGCTTATGTAGATGCAGTGAAGGCGGCGGTAAAGGACGAGAACGCCGGCATACTCATAATCTCCGCCCGTACCGAGGCCGATATTGCCGAGATGGAGGATTACGAAGACAGGAAGATGTTCCTGGAAGAGATGGGTCTGGAAGAATCAGGGGTTGTGCGTCTGATTCAGGAGGCGTACAAGCTGCTCGGCCTGCGCACCTTCTTCACCGCCGGGGCCGACGAGTGCCGCGCATGGACCATACACGCCGGAGACAAGGCCCCCAAAGCCGCCGGCGTCATACATACCGACTTTGAGAAAGGCTTCATACGTGCAGAGGTAATAAAGTACGACGATTTTGTGCAGTACCGCACCGAGGCCGCCGTCCGCGCTGCCGGAAAGATGGGAGTAGAGGGTAAGGAGTATGTGGTTCAGGACGGAGATATCATGCATTTTTTGTTTAACGTATAATACTGATAACCAATGAAAGAAAGAATCCATAGCAAGTTTGCGGAGCTCTTTGGCGATGGCGGCGTATTCTACGCGGCGGCCGGCCGTATCAACCTCATAGGCGAGCATACGGACTACAACGGCGGTTACGTTTTCCCCGGAGCTATCGACAAGGGTATCATGGCAGAGATCAAGCCCAACGGAACAGACAAGGTGCGTCTCTATTCCCTGGATTACGACGCCAAAGCCAGCTTCGGCCTGGAAGAGGCCGACAAGCCGGCGGAGGCGTGGGCCTGCTACATCTTCGGCGTATGCCGCGAGACCATCAAGCGCGGCGGAAAAGTAGCTGGCTTCGATGCCGTATTCGCAGGAGACGTGCCTCTGGGTGCCGGCCTCAGCTCATCTGCAGCGCTCGAGAGCTGCTTTGCCTTTGCCGTCAATGACATGAACGGCAACGGCCTCAGCCGCTTCGACCTGGCCCGCATCGGCCAGAGCACAGAGCATAACTACTGTGGAGTGATGTGCGGTATTATGGACCAGTTCGCCTCCTGCTTTGGCAAGGAGGGCCAGCTTATACGCTTGAACTGCAAGACTTTGGAGTACCAGTACTTCCCCTTCAATCCCAAGGGTTACAAGCTGGTGCTGCTGGATACCTGCGTAAAACACGAACTCGCCAGTTCGGCATATAACTTCCGCCGCCAGTCCTGCGAAAGGGCCGCAGCAGCCATCAAGAAGAACCACCCCGAGGTGGACTTCCTGTCCGACTGCAAGCGCGTCTGGCTGGATGAGGTGCGCAGCGAGATAAGCGAGGAAGACTTCATACGCGCAGAATACGTGATAGGTGAGGTTCAGCGCGTTCTCGACGTCTGCGACGCCCTGGAGCGCGGCGACTACGAGACTGTGGGCGAGATGATGTACCAGACCCACTTCGGCCTCAGCCGCCTCTATGAGGTCAGCTGCCCGGAACTCGATTTCCTGGCCCGCCTGGCCCGCAAGATGGACGTCACCGGCTCTCGCGTCATGGGCGGAGGCTTCGGCGGCTGCACCATCAACCTGGTGAAAGACGAGTACTACGACGCTTTCATCGCTACCGCAAAAGACCGTTTCCGCAGCCAGTTCGGTCATGACCTCAAGGTTTACGACGTAGTCATCTCCGACGGCGCCAGAAAACTCCAATAGCCTGATGTTCAAGCGCCTGAGTATCCTTGTCCTGACAGCACTGCTGTCGGCGCTGCCGGCCGCCGCCCAGTTTTATACCGCGGGCAACGAGTCGGTGTGGATACGATGGCGCCAGATTACCACCCAGGATTATAAGGTGGTCTATCCCGAAGGCCTGGATTCACTGGCAAGGGTATATGCCTCATACCTGGAAAAGGTTAAGGTTCCTGTAGGCACAACGGCTGGATATACTCCCAACCAGTGCTATAAAAAGCCCCTGCCGGTAATCCTTCACCCATGGGAGAGCCTTGCAAACGGCATGGTTATGTGGACTCCGAAGCGTATGGAACTCCTCACAACGCCGGATTTCCAGGGGCCGCTGCCCACTCCCTGGGAGCAGCACCTTGCCATACATGAGTCGCGCCACGTGAGCCAGATGCAGGTTTCGTATGATACTCCGTACCGGGTGTGGAACGTAGTTATGGGGCAGATCTTCCAGGGCGCTATGGCGATGTTGTACAGCGGCTTGCCGCTGCTGGAGGGAGATGCCGTGGTGGCGGAAACCGAGCTAACCGGCTCCGGGCGGGGTCGCAACGCCGATTTCCTGGAGTACTACAGGGTGGCGTTCCGGGAGGGAGACTTCCGCGACTGGTACCAGTGGCATTACGGATCGCTCAACAAGTACGCCCCAAACCACTATGCCCTCGGTTACATTACGATGGCCGGCATGCGCAGCGTGTACGAGGCCCCCGATTTCACGGCACAGTACTATCAGCGTATAATACGCAACAAGCGCTGGCCCTTCCCCTTGATGAACTTCCCCAAGACCGTGAAAGAAGTCTCCGGAAAGAAGTTCAAAGAGGCTTTTACAGAGGTGTGCGACACCCTGCGGGAGCGCTGGAGCCGCGACGAGGCCGCCCGTGCGCCTTTTCAGGAGGCGCACCTGATCACTCCGGCCAGGCGTCACTACGTCGCCTATTCCGGCAGCACTTACCTTGCCGGCACGCTTTACAGTATAAGCAAAGGGCAGGCCGACGCCCCGCAGCTGGTAGCTATGGACAGCACCGCCATGCGCCCGCGGGTGGTAAGCCAGTTCTCCTACAACACTTCCGGCCTTAAGGAAAGCAATTCCCAGGGCCGCGTCTATTGGAGTGAAATAGTGAGCGATGCGCGATGGGACCGCAATTCTTACTCGGAAATATGGTACGCCGGCTTTGAGAAGGGCAAGCACTGCCTCAAGCGCCACACACGCTGGTTCAACCCCTCAGTATCGCCGGACGGAGGACGCTTGTCAGTTACGGAATACCCTGTGTGGGGAGGCTCTGCGGTCCTGGTGGTCGATTCATATACCGGCGAGGTTCTGGAGCGTTACGACGCCCCCGCCGGCATGCAGGCAGTAGAGACGGAGTGGATCGGGGAGCGCCTGCTGGCCTGTGCCGTAACATCGGGCGGCCAGGGCATTTACGACGTCCGTGGCGGCTACTGCCAACTGCTCTCCTGCGGCTTCAATACCGTGAAGGGGCTGTTCGTGCACGACGGGCGCCTGTATTTCACTTCCGACCTCAACGGAGTGGATGAACTGTACTCCTTCGATCCAGCCGGCGGAGAGGCCTTCCGCATCAGCTCCAATCCCCAGGGAGCCTCGGAGTTCCGCTTTTCTCCGGACGGCAGCACCTTGGTTTTCAGCAGGCCCGGCAGGGAAGGTAGGCTTATTTACAGCACCCCCGTCGATTCGCTGCCCGCTCCTGTGAAGGTGGATTTTGCGGAGAAACACCGGTACGAATTTGCCGAGGAGCTTGCCGAAGGTGGCCCCGGAGCAATAGACTTCAGCCTTCCTGGAGCGGAGGTTCCCGATTCCAGGCCCTACAACAAGCTGGCGAACGCTTTCCGTTTCCATTCCTGGGCGCCGGTCTATATAGACTACAATGCCATAGAAGACCTCAGCTTCGACTCGATGGTCAGTTCCGCCGGGCTTGGAGCCATTGCGTTTTTCCATAACGAACTGAGCACCCTCGATGGCACCGTGGCGTACAATGCCGGCTATTCCGGCCACTGGACGCACAAGGGAGAGGCCAAAATAAACTATCGCGGCCTGTATCCGGTAATAGAGCTGAGCGCCTCTGTGAGCAGCGACCCGCCTTCGTGGTATTTCCTGCAGAAATCGTATTCGCACTTTTCCCGCCATATCAGTTTAAGCAGCGAAGAGTTTCAGGGGATTCCGTCGCTTAATGCCTCACTGTTGATGTACATTCCCTGGAAGTTCTCTTCCGGGGGCTGGTACAGGGGAGTTGTGCCGCAGCTGCGCTGGGGAGTATCCAACAATATCATCTCCCAGGGCAAATCGGCGCCGCTTAACCGTCTGTCGGCAAGCCTGAGGGGGTATGCGGTGCAGGCAACGGCGCCGAGGGCTATTTATCCCAGACTCGGCATCGGTACAGAAGTGGGCTGGAGCGGTCGCCCGGGGGCAATGGGAATCTTCAATCCCAATGCTTACTTTTTCACTTACGGGTATCTTCCCGGCTTCATGGACACTCACGGCATAAGGCTTTCCGGCATAGTCCAGACACACTCCGGCGACGCCCCGTTCGCGGAGCGTTATGCTTCGGTTATGCCGCGTGGGATGGGAGATTACTCAGACTTTGCAGGCACCGTCAATTCCTATCCCGTCCAGAGCCTCGTAACCATGGATTATGCTTTCCCGTTCGCGCCGCTTGACTGGTCCGGACTTGGCCCTGTGGCTTATCTGCGCAACCTGGAATGCACAGTCCACGGGGACTTTGGCTATTACGGCGGGGCGACGAAAAAGCCGGCTATCCGTACCGGGGGCGTGGGAGCGGAGCTCTGCCTTGTCCTGGGCAACCTGCTTTGGATACCGTACGACACCCGCATAGGTGTAAAATATTACTACAACATGGGAATTCCGGACGGCCTGAATCCCCATCAGTTCGACATGGTTTTCAGCGTGGATTTATAGAGTATGACGAAGATGAAGAAACAACTGGCCTTTTATGCAGCCGCCTGCGTGCTGGTTGCAGGATGTGGATTCTCCCAGGGCGGGCATTCCGGCTCCGGGGTGTCCGGCAAGTCCGGCAACGGCAAAGCGGAAACGGAAGAAGCTCTCTCGGAATTGCGCGACTTCCCGGAGGTGGCGGTCCCCAGCGTGTATGACGGCAATTCTCCGGAAGCCCGGGAATATGTGCTGCAGCATTATTGGGACGGCTTTTTCAAGGGAGAAGGCGCAACTACACCGGATGCAGTGCTGGGTGTTTCCAACGACAAGCTGGAGCAGGCCCTGGCCAATTACATCCAGATACTTGACGTCCTCAAGCTGCAGTCCACCCCCGATGAACCGGCCCCTTTCCGGCAGGCCTGCGGCAGCGTAAAGCACATGTTCTCACAGCTGGAGAAACGCCAGCTGGCAGACACCAGCTCCAAGGCGTACCTGCGTTTCACGGAAATGGTTTCAAAGTATTTGTACGACCCCAACTCTCCGCTCCGCGACGAGGATTTCTATCTGCCGTTCGTCGAGGGTATGGCCGCCAGCCCCTGTACTCGCGACGACATGCGTAATGCCTACCGCTACGAGGCCTCCCAGTGCCGCAAGAACGGCTTCGGGCAAACCGCCCCTAACTTCAACTACAAAGACAAAAACGGCAACAGGGGCTCGCTGCATGGTATTTCTGCAGATTATACCATGCTGTTTTTCAGCAACCCGGGATGTACTTCCTGCAAGGAAATCATAGACGACATCAACGCCCGCGGCTTCGTGAGGCCCATGATCTCGGACAAGAGGCTGGCCATAGTGAATATCTACATAGACGAAGAGGTGCAGAAATGGCGCGAATACCTGCCCAACTATCCTAAGGAATGGATAAACGGATACGACTACACCTTTAGCCTGCGCGACGCCGGCGGTTACGATATACGGGCAATACCGTCCCTGTACCTGCTGGATAGCAAAAAGCGTGTGCTCATGAAAGACGCGCCCACCGCCCGCGTGCTTAATTACCTCGAAACCATTTACAACCAATGAAACAATATCTCGATTTGCTGCGGCATATCCGCGAAAACGGAGTTATCAAGCAGGACCGTACCGGAGTAGGCACGCAAAGCGTCTTCGGTTACCAGATGCGCTTCAATCTGGCCGACGGTTTCCCCCTGCTCACAACCAAGAAGGTGCATCTGCGCTCCATTATCCACGAGCTGCTCTGGTTCATCGCCGGCGATACCAACATAGGCTATCTGCACGACAACAAAGTGACCATCTGGGATGAGTGGGCCGATGAAAAAGGCGACCTGGGGCCGGTGTACGGACACCAGTGGCGCAGCTGGGAGACTGCCGACGGCCGCAGTATAGACCAGCTGGCACAGGTGGTGGATATGATACGGCATAACCCCGACTCCCGCCGAATGCTGGTGTGTGCCTGGAACCCGGGAGACATAGATAAGATGGCCCTGCCCCCGTGTCACTGCCTCTTCCAGTTCTATGTGGCCGACGGAAAACTCAGCTGCCAGCTGTATCAGCGCAGTGCGGACACCTTCCTCGGCGTGCCGTTCAATATCGCTTCCTATGCCTTGCTCACCATGATGCTGGCCCAGGTTTGCGGTCTACAGCCCGGGGAATTCATTCACACCACGGGCGACACGCATATCTACCTGAATCACTTCGACCAGGTAGCCGAGCAGCTGTCGCGCGAGCCCAGGCCGCTGCCGGTTATGAAGCTCAATCCCGATGTCAAGGAGCTATGGGACTTCCGTTACGAGGACTTCACCCTGGAAGGATATGACCCCTGGCCGGCCATTAAAGCCCCCGTGGCCGTATGAGATTTACGATTAAACACCCATCCAATATGCTCAAGTGCCTTATTGTAGCCATTGCAGACAACAATGGAATCGGTGTGAAGGGAGACCTTCCCTGGCACATCTCAGAAGATCTCAAGTACTTCAAGACCGTTACGGCCGGATATCCGGTCATAATGGGCCGCACAACCTATTTTTCGCTGCCTTTCCGCCCCCTCAAGGGCCGCAAGAACATAGTGCTCAACCTTGGTGGCGAACCCATTCCCGAGGTGAGTTGCGTCTATTCTTTCGATGAGGCCTTCCGCGAGGCCGAGGCCACAGGAAAGGACAAGTGCTTCATTATGGGCGGGGCGTCTGTGTACCGTGCAGCAATGCCCATGATGGACCGTCTGTACATTACCCATGTACATACCGTCGTAGAGGAAGCTGACGCATTCTTCCCGGAGATAGATCCGGCAGTGTGGCATCGCGTGAGCTGCTCCGAGACCTACACCGATCCCGAAACCGGATACCGTTTTGAATTCGTAGTTTACGAGAAATAACTTTTGATTCTACGGGTTTTTTCCGATATTTGGGCGGTTAAAAAAGTTAGTAGATGTCCGCAGCCAAAAGAGAGTATTTCGGCAGTTCCTTCACGTTTATAATGGCCATGGCCGGGTCCGCAATCGGGCTCGGAAATATATGGCGTTTCCCTTATATGGTAGGGGAGCATGGCGGGGCGGCATACATTGTGGCGTATGTAATATGCAGTTTCTGCATTGCCGTTCCGTGTTTTGTATGTGAGGCCACTATAGGTCGCCGTGGCCGCAGCGCCGTGTACGGATCCTATCAGAATCTTGCTCCCGGAACCGGGTGGAAGTACCTGGGCCTGCTGTCTGTGCTGACCTGCTTCGTCATCATTTCCTACTACTGCGTGGTTGGCGGCTGGTCGCTCGACTTTCTGGTGCGCTCACTTACCGGAAAACTGGCCCCCGGACGCCCGGACGAAGCTGTCGGGATTTTCGGCCGCATGGCATCATCTCCTGTGGAGTCCATCTCCATGCACCTCTGTTTCCTTGCCGCAACCACAATCATAGTAATTCGCGGCATCAAGGACGGCATAGAATCCTTCACCAAAATCACCACTCCGCTCCTCTTTTTCCTGATGGTCGCGATGGTGATTTTTTCCGTTTCCCTGCCAGGGGCCGGAGAGGGGGTGAAGTACCTTTGCAAGCCGGATTTCAGCAAACTGGGGGCCGAAGGCTGGGCATGCGCCCTTGGACAGGCCTTCTTCTCCATGTCTCTTGGAGTGGGGACAGTGCTCATCTACTCTTCGTTCATGAAGAAGAACGACAGCATTCTCGGCTCGGGTTTATGGACATCCATTTCCGACACCGGTTTTGCGCTGATTGCCGGCTTTGCCATAATGCCGGCAGTATTCGCTGCGGGTATTGAGCCCGGGGCCGGCCCTTCGCTGGTTTATGAGACGCTGCCGTATATCTTCGCAAAAATGGGGGCAGAATCGCCCGTGCTCGGATATATCGTTACGGTAGTGTTCTTCCTTGCCATTCTGGTGGCTGCCCTGTCGTCTTCCATTTCCATTCTGGACGTCTGCGTTGAGCATATGGTAGAAAAACATCACATGAAGCGCTGGCAGGCCAGCCTGCTGTTCTTTGTCCTGGCGGCAGCCCTCGGCATTCTCTGTGCGCTCTCCTTCGGTCCGGACCCCGTGAAGCTGCTGGGCAAGACCATATTCGACCTGTGTGACTATACCTGCTCCAACATACTCATGATGCTGGGCGCCCTGGCATTCACCGTTTTCGTCGGTTGGAAGATGAAGAAAGAAGACGTCAGGGACGAGATTACCAACGGCGGTACACTCCGCATCAGCGACAGACTCTTCAGCGGACTCTACTTCATGATACGCTGGATAATTCCTATTGTAATATTATTCATTTTCATAACATCGCTGTAGTTATGTCCAAACAATCAAAACTCATTCGTGCAGAAGACTGGCTGGCAGTCTGGATAGGGTTCATCATTATAGCCGTCGGCCTTGTCGCCGTGCTTACCGGGGCGTTCGATTTCTCTTCGCTCAAGTTTAAGACGTGGACCTGTGGAGAAGAGGTTTCTGGCGCCGCCGCAGCCAAGATTGTCCCACTTGGCCAGCAGCTCGCCAGCGGGGCCTTCTGGCTGAAGATGCTGCTCACCATGGGCGTTCTGGGAGTGCTGTTTGCAGTTGGAGCAAAACTCACGGGAGAGAAGTTCAGCAAGTTCATCCCCGCGTTCATAGGAGTGTTCGTGCTGTCGGTGCTGGTGCGCCTGATCAGCGCGGAATACACCCTCAACCGCTATCTTGAGTGGGCTTTCTGGGCGCTTATCGTGGGTATGCTTATATCCAACACCATAGGAACGCCCAAGTGGATGAAGCCTGCCGTGCGGACGGAGTTCTATATCAAGACGGGACTCGTGATCATGGGCTTTTCCGTACTCTTTTCCAACATCGCGAAGTTCGGGCTTTACGGTCTTGGTATAGCGTGGGTGGTCACCCCTGTGGTGATTCTTTTCATGTGGTGGTTCGGAACCAGGGTGCTCAAGATGGACAACAAGCCGCTGATAATTACCATGGCTTCCGCTACCAGCGTTTGCGGTACATCTGCGGCAATAGCGTCCGGTGCCGCATCCGGCTGCAAGAAGGACGACCTTACGATGACCATTTCCATCTCCATAATCTTTACCGTCCTTATGATGGTGCTGGAGCCGGTGATTATCAAGGCTTGCAGTATGACTCCCATCATGGGCGGCGCGCTCATCGGCGGTACGGTGGACAGCACCGGTGCGGTAGCCGTGGCGGGTTCCGTGCTGGGCGGCGAGGCGGAGAAGGCGGCCGTGCTGGTGAAAATGATACAGAACATTCTCATCGGTTTTATCGCGTTCTTTGTTGCGTTGTTCTTTGCTACGAGCGTGAACCGTAAGGATGGGCAGAAAGTGGGTGCGGGGGAGATCTGGAACCGTTTCCCTAAATTCATTATCGGCTTCTTTGTGGCTTCGCTGGTGGCCTCGTTCGTTGTCTTGCCACTTGCGGGTGCGGATCAGGTGAAGGCGGTTAACGGTGTGCTGGATCAGTATAAGAACTGGTGCTTCGTGCTGGCCTTCGTGAGTATTGGACTGGATACCAACTTCCGGGATATCGCGCGCCAGATGAAGGGCGGCAAGCCGCTGTGGCTCTACATTGTTGGCCAGACTTTCAACATCGTTCTCACTTTTGCGGTGGTCTGGTTCCTGCTTTCCGGAGCCGTATTCCCCATACCCGCGCTCAACTAATAGTATTAGCCAGGAGGACACCGCCCTCAGGATGCAGTCGCTCCGCGACCCCTCCCTAAAGGGCCCCTCCCTCTTACGCAGCCGAGGGTGGCACGTGCACCTGAGGGCGGTGTCCTCCTGGCGGCGAGGGCGCAGACGGTCTGCAGACCCCGGCTCCATGGCAGCAAAAACAATAGTAAAACGTAGCCGACCGATGAAGAAACAGGCAGCTGGCAGCAATAATGAGGTAAAAACGTCACCGTTATCTAGAGCGGGCGGCGTTGCGGCCGTGGTTGTCGGTGTTGTTGCGGTGGCGGCTGCGGTGTACATCATGGTGAACGGCATTGGGCTCAACCCGGATCTGGACTTCGGCGCCGGGGCGTATTATTACGCGGACATTCCGGACTACCAGAAGACGCTGAACTGGGATGTATATACGGCCCAATTGCCGTTCTGGGTTTACCTGTTGCTGTTTCTGGGCTGGGGCTGGCTGATGTGGTGCCTTTGGAAACGGATTAAGTAACAACAATCATTAAACTATGAAAACTCAACAACAAATCGTCGGACAGAGGGGAGAGGAAGAAGCCTGTTTGTGGCTTGCCGGAGAAGGACACAGGATTATCAGGAGGAACTGGCGGGCAGGACACCTGGAGCTGGACATAATAACCTTGTGTGGCAAGGAACTTCATATCATAGAGGTTAAAACCAGGAGCGGAGACGCGCCGGTGTCACCGGAAGTGAACATAAACAAAGAAAAGCGCCGGCGCATGGTTGCTGCTGCCAACGCTTTCCTTGCCAGCGCGGAGCGGAAAACCCTTCCCGCAGACCTGGAAGTCTATTTTGACGTACTAACCGTCGTATTCGAAGAACTGGAACCCCGCATAGAGTATTATCCCCAGGCGTTCATTCCAATGTTTTATTGAGCCTGCCCGTACTCGAACCTGAAGAGCACGGGATAGTGGTCTGAAAGGTAAGGGACGCCGTAATTGGTCCTGTCTACCCAGTACTTCAAGGGCTTCACGGCCTTGCCGCCATAGTAAATATGGTCTATGATGCTGTCTCCCTTGCCGTATCCGTTATAAGTACCGGTCAACCTGTCTGAACCGTCAACCGAAAGGCGGGCATAATTCATATTCTGGCCGAGGATCCCCAGCTCTGGCGAATCGTAAGTGGTGTTGAGGTCTCCGGCATGGATAATGACACCGTCCGCTTCCTTCAGGTCGCCGGCCTTGCAGATGCTCTTCATCTGAGAAACCATCAGTTCGGCAGACTTCCTCCTGGCAACGTCGCTCTTGTGATCGTAATGGGTGGGGAAGAAGTAAACCATGGAATTGTCGTGCTGCTTGTCTTTCAGGATCACGTACACCGTAATTCTGCGGCAGGCGGATTTCCATGCCCCGTAGGTTCCGTCGGAATTCTTTGCGGGAAGGGAGCGCGTGCTTTCGTCGAGCCAGAGGAAATCCCTGCGCACCAGTTCGAAGCGGTCTTTCCGGTACAGCACGCCCACGCCCTCGCAGTTCGCACTGGCCACGGAAGCTCCCGATCCGCTGTCGCGCCCGACGTCGTAATAATCGTAATCCGTCCTGAAGTCGCTTGCAAAGTCTTGGGCCTGAGCCTTGCGCACCTCCTGAAGACCGATAAGGTCCGGCCTCACCGTATCTACGAATTTTTTTACCGCCGAGCGGCGCGAGCTCCAGGAGGCGCTGCTGCCGTCGGGATAAACATCCTCCGAGTTGGCATAGCGGATATTGAAAGAGCATACGGTCATGGGGGCCGAATTGCCGGACTGCCCGGTATTGCCGGGATCGGGATCGGTCGTAGACGGCTTGGGCGGAGTTACCGGGTTCTCCACGTCCTGAGGCCTGCAGGCAAGGAGCGCTGCAGGCATCAGAATGAAGACCAGAACTGTTCTTAAAAGCTTGGACATCACGTTATTCAGCTTTGCAGGATTTGCGAGGGTTGCCTCCAAACTGGGACCAGGTGGCGGCCGGGCCGGTTGCGGATCCCCTGACGGCAAACAGTGTCACCTTGTCATCCTTCATACCGGTACAATAGATTGTGCCGTCCGGGCTGATGGTAGGAGACGTGCGGACAGAGGTGCCGAGCGCCACTTCCGAAATCCTGGAGCCCTCGGGTGAGACTTTTACGAGTTTACCCAGAGTCTGAACGCTGTTGTCAACCTCGGATTCGTTGAAGTAGATGTATCCCTGGTCATCTACGGCCGGACTTCCCCAGACGGCGAAGTTGTCGCCGCTAGTGGGAACCGCCCACTTGAGGTTTCCGTTCGGATCTACTGCGGAAAGGCACTTGCGGGTGGTAACATATATCGTTCCGTCGGGGCCAACCACTGTGCCGAAGCTGGAGTAGCGGTTGGTCGTTCCGGTAAGCTCAAGCGTCCATTCGGGCGATGCGCCGGCCGACTTGTCGTACTTTTTGAGGTCGTAGCAATACAGGATGGCGCCCGAGTTGTTGCCGGAACTGCTCTTTCCATAGAGGATATAGACGCGGTTGTTTGCATCTACCGCCATATAGGTGGTATAGCCGCACTCAGGATTGCCGGATGAAGGGAGACCGAGCATGAACTTGTCGCGGCCGTCGTTGCTGCCATAGAACTTCCAGTCGCCATCCTCCTTCCAATACACACGCGTGCCGTAGGTGTCGTCGGTATGCACCATAAGAGTTTCCTCTTTGGTCGCTGCAAACCCGCCGTAGGAGCCGCGCTTCACTCTGAGCACCTGGGCTATGGTTCCGTTTGCCTTGTTGAGCATGATGCCGTTGTCCACTATGGACTGTCCGTCCCAGATGGCCGGGAAGTCGTCCTTGGTCGGGTTGGACTTGGTAGCCAGGAAGATACGGTCGCCGAGAATGACGGGAACGATATTCACGAAGCGGGCGTTGCCGTAGGCGAAGTACCACTTGAGCGTGCCGTCGGGATTGATGGCATAGATACCCGACTCGTTTGTCTTCTTGGTGTCGCCGTTCTTCTCGTTGTACCCTACAGCCAGATAGATGGTGCCGTCGGAATCGACAGAAGGGGAACATGAACTGCCGGTCTTGGTGCCGTCGCTGCTGCGGGGATTGGCGGGCAGGTGGTCCTCGAACTGATTGGCGTCATAACTCCACTTCTTGTTGCCGTCAGGATCGAAGGCCACAAGGTGCTGGCCGCTGGAGAACACATACACTGCGCTTCCGTCCGCATTGGTAGCAGGCGAAGAGAACTTGACATAGGCCTCCGGGTCGGCATCATAATCCTTTGCCCACACCAGTTCGAGCGAATTCTTGCTCTTGGATACCTTGATGGTCTTGGTCACGGACCCGGTACCCTTCTGGTTGTCGGTAACGGTAAGCGTGACATCTATGTCTCCGAATTCGCTGAAAGTGAACTTGGGATTCTGTTCGGTAACAGTGCTGGAGCCAATCTTCCACTCCCAGGCGACGATGGAACCGTCGGGATCGGAAGACTTGTCGGTAAACTGGACCTCATCCCCGGCAGAAATACCGCTTTCCGGTGTCCAGCTGAAATCTGCTACAGGACGCTTGTTGGTGTCCTGTACGGTTATGGTCTTGGTGCAGGATGCGGAAACATTGGTGTCGGTAGTTACGGTAAGCTTGATTTCCTTCTCTCCAACGGTGTCGAAGGAAATGGTAGGAGCTTCAAGCTGTTTTGAATACAGGTGGGATGAGCCCCATTCCCACTTGCAGGCCACAATCACGTCGTTTTTCGCAACGGAGACATTAGTGACGATGACGTCCTCGTTGACTTCATACACCTCTTTGTTAGTGGTGAAATCGGCGATGACCGACACCTTGGGTTCCTGGCAGGAAACCAGGGCGGCTGCAGCCAGGATTAGCAATAAACTGATACGTTTCATATTACAAAATGCTGTTATTTCCAACCGGGATTCTGCTTGAGTGCGGGATTCTTCAGGATTACGTTCTCCGGCACCGGGTATATATACATGTTGTCGTTCCACTTGCGCGGCATCTCGTAACCGAGAATATAACCGCCAGCAGGGTCGTCGTCAAGCTTGACGGCCTTTTGCTGCTTGTTCAGGGTCATGGTAATGGCCTTGTACTTACCGCTTTTCTGGTACGACTCATCTTCGGTCACGTACACGTCGTACACCTCGTCTCCGTTCAGGTCCACAGGGATGTCGAGACCGGGGATATAGACTCCGTCCCAGGGAGCCTTTTCCCAGTTGCTTCCGCAAGCCCAGCGTTTGAGGTCGTTGAGGCGGAAGCCTTCCAGAATAAGTTCTATGGCCCTCTCACGACGCACCTCCAGGATTACAGGCTTGGTGACGTTGGGGTAGAAGGTTTTCTGCAGATAGGTGTCGACCACTGTCGGCAGGTTATCCAGGTCTCCTCCGGTAATGCCGGCGCGGCGGCGCAGGTCGCCAACGGTCCTCGCCCAGTCGGCATCGGTAATGGTGCCGAGCTCGGCCTTTGCCTCGGCGTAGTTCAGGAGCACTTCGGCATAACGCAACAGAGGCACATCGTTATCGTTGGAGCGGGCGTTGTCGTAACCGACGTCGTCCATCACATACTTGGTGTATTGATATCCGGTCAGCGACAGGCTCATGTCGGGGGCTGTTGCTACATACGCACCTGAATTGTCCTTGCGGGAGTAATCCGCACCGCGTATGGTCTGGCACAGGCGGGCATCGCGTCCATAGGTTTCTTCCGCAAAGGTCTTGTATATGCCGGAGCCCTTCTTCTCATTATAGATGCTGCCGTCCGCGTTGAGGTAGGTTTTCGCGAAGGCGCGGGTCATGGAGAGGTGGGGGCCATAGGAGGTAGAATTGTAGTACCAGTTGGCCTCGCCGAGCACTGAAAGGTCTTTACTCTGGCTGTAGGCCAGCATCACCTCCTCGGTAACGGGATCGTCGCTGATGAAGAGGTCACGGTAGGCTCCGCGGCCGCCGGCCTCATAGACCTTGCCCGTGTGCAGTTTGTACGGCCCGTCGGACATTACTTCCCATGCGGCGTCGGCGGCAGCCTTCAGCAACTCATCCGCAGAGATAGTGCAGCCATCGAGATATTGTGCTCCGTAGGTGCTGCCGTTCGCGTGGTATTTGCGGAAGGTGCCTTCGAACAGACAGATACGGCTCTTAAGAGCGAGCGCAGTCCACTTGTTCACCGTATTGGATTTAGGCGTGATACCGGTGGCCAGGATGTTATTTGCGGCGAAATCCAGGTCCTTAATGATATTGGTAATGATTACATCGCGGTTGTCCTGGGGTGCGTACAGCTCAGCGTCGGTGGGGTCGAGGGGCTTGTCTATCCACGGCACGTTGCCGTATGTGACCAGCTTATCGTAATAGAGCAGGGCACGGAACAGGCGCGCGATGCCGGTGTAGTTGTTGCGGATATCCTCTGGCACAGTGGGATCGGTGTTGTACTTGATGAAATAGTTGACGTTGCGGATGCTGCCCCAGCTCCAGGAAGTGGAGGTGCTGGTGGTGTAAGCGCCCTGCTCGTAGGTACCTATGTTCATCTTTGCCGAATGGTCCTGCATAACGTTGATCTTGTGCGCGTTGGAGTAATCCGGCAGATACTCGTAGAATCCGTAGGTATAGTTGCGGAGTCCGGCTTCGTCTCCGAAGACGATGGCCCGGCCGGCTTCTGCCTGCGGAGCTTCAGTGAGGTCGCAGGAAGCGGCCGCGAGACCCAGGATGACGAACGAAGAAAGGATAGATATAAACTTTTTCATTGCTGTTCCTCCTTACTGTTTTTCAATGATTACGCACCTGTCGAGTTCGGGATCTTCATCATCACCGATATTGGTGCTGACGGAGAAGCGGTCGCTGCTGACTCCGAGTTCCCTGAGGTACTCGATGACTGCGTTGGCGCGCTCTTCGGCGAGAGTATTGTTGCCTTCTGCCGTGCCGGTGCCGGAATCGGCCCTGCCGCACAGTTTGAACTTGACTCCGTCGCCCTTGGCGTCGAGCCTGCGTACGGCGTCGCGGAGGTGTGCCTTTTCAAGGTTGGTGAGAGTGCTGCTGTTGATGTCGAAGAAGATGGCCACAGGCATGATGGTCTCTTTTTCAACAATGCGCTCCTCAACAATCTTCTTGTCCTGCAGCTTCTTAACTTCGGACTTGGCTGCTTCAGCCTCTTTCTCGGCGGCTTCCTTGTCGGCCAGGGCCTTCTGGAGCTGCTCCTGAGCGAGTCTTGCGTCTTCGACAGCACGAGCGCTCTCGGCCTTCAGGCTTGCAAGTGCGGCGGCATCTACAGAGGTCTTGGCGGCGCCTGCCGCGGCTGCGGCAATCTGGCCGAAGGTGACCTTAAGACCGAGGCTGACGCTCTTCATGGTAGGGAAGTTGTAACCGTCGCCGGTGGTTGAAAGGACGCTGTCGTTGCCGTATATATTGGCGGTCACGTCTATGTCCCGCGTCCATTTATAGACGGGAGACCAGGTCCAGAGGTTTTCTCCGGCGACGAACACGGAAACCTTCTGAAGACCTATCTTGCGGGTAATCTTCTCGGGTATGTTGTAGCCAATCTGCACGCTCTTGAGACGTATGTAGGAAGCGTCCTGCAGATATCTGGTGTTGGCGTTCACCCTTCCCTTGTAGAAGGGGGCGAAGTAACCGGTATAGCGGGGCAGGTAGGCGTCGGGGTTATCCTCGGTCCAGTAATTGCCCAGGTGCCATTTGGGCATCTGGTTGTAAGGCCTGTTGTACATGCCCCAGAAAGCGGAGGATTCGTTGTCGGGATACCAGTCCTGCTTGCCTACGCCCTGGAAGAAGGCGTTTGCGAAGAAGCCGGCCCATTCGAAGTCGAAGCCGAATGAATAGGAGAAACGGGGCAGGCTGTTACCGATGATCCTGCGGTCGCCCGGATCGTCTGCGGTATTGGCGCCGCGGTCGATGTAACCGTTTTTATTCAGGTCTTCGAAGCGCATGTCTCCGGGGTAGACGGTATAGCTCTCGGTCTGCTGCATGAGGTCGTTGTAGTGCGCCCTTCCTGCGGCTGCGGCCATTGCCTCGTCTGCGTCGATCTGCGACTGATCCTGATAGAGTCCGTTACAGACGTAGCCCCAGATGTCGCCGAGCCTCATCCCTTCGTAGTAAGAAGTGTTGTAGGCATTGGTACTCAGAGACTTGAGATCGTTGTTGTATTTGTCGATAATGGACACATAGTCGGCCAGGGAGGCGTGGATTCCGTATTTGAACGGCTTTCCGGCCAGAGTGCCGGAATCATCCCATCCCAGCTCGAGTTCGAAGCCGCGGGTGGTCATTTCGGCATAATTCCCCTTAGGCGACGAAGCACCGTAAACGTCCGGCAGGGTAGGGCCTACCGTGTACATGTTCAGGGTTTTGCGGGAATACCAGTCACCGGTGAAGTTAAGCCGCCCGGAGAAGAAGCTGACGTCGAGGCCGCCGTCGATGGTCTGTGCCGTCTCCCAGGTAAGGGACTCGGGAATGGGCGAAGGGGCGGAAGTATAACGCACTTTCTGCCCGTTGATAATGCGGCCGGTGCTGAAATCGAAGGTCTCGTCGTATGCATACACGCCGACGTTACTGTTTCCGAGCGAACCGTAGGATGCGCGCAGCTTGAGGTTGGAGACCAGGCTCTTGTCAACATTGAACCATGGTTCCTGGCTCACGCGCCATCCGGCGGATACCGAGGGGAAGAAGGCCCAGCGCTGACGTGCCGGGAACTTGGAAGAACCGTCGTAACGTCCGTTAATCTCCAGCAGGTAGCGTTCGTCGAAGTTGTAATTCAAGCGGAAGAACGCGCCGGCGGTGCGCCACTTATAGTAGTCACCGGTGATGTTCTTGTTGTCAAGGCCGAGCGCCAGGTTGAGGTTGTCCACATTGGGAGCGAGGAGACCGTCGTTGTAGGCGTATGTTTCTCGGTATGTCTGCTGCTCGTAGTTGAAACCGGCGAGGGCCTTGAAGTTGTGCTTGCCCCAGCTGTCCTCGTACTCCAAATATTCGTTGTTGGCGAGATAATCGTAGGTGCGCAGGGTTTCGCTGATATAATCGGCAAGGCCTTTGATTTCGGCCAGGGACTCGGTTACACCCTCATACCTCGAGAACGGAGACGGCAGGCGGTGCACGTGGGTGTCAAAAGAGCGGGCCCTGTAGGTAAAGTCGGCGTTGATCCTCAGGCGGTTGTCGAAGAACGTCGCCTTGGCTCCTATGGTATTCTGGGCCTGACGGTTGACGTATGTCCTGTTGCTTCCGCCATAGAGTATGTCACCCACCGAATACACGCCGCTGTAGGAGATGCTGCCGTCCGGATTGAGGATAGGAGAGCAGGGGTGGCCTTCATCGGCGATGTTTCGCCATATGTTGCCGCCGCCCTCGCTCTGCGTCTCGGGCATCACGTACTTGCTGTAAGCTATGTCGGTGTTGGAAGTAATCCTGAGCCAGGGAGTGGCCTGGAAGCCTACTTTCACACGTCCGTTGTACAGTTTGTAGTAATCCGGATTCACCCGGCTGTCGAACAGACCGTCATTGTCGTACAGACGGGCCGACACATAGTAGTCGAAGCGGTCATCGGCCCCTGAAACCGACAGGTTGTGGGTCTGGGTGAAGGTGAAGTCCTTGTACAGGGCGTCGTAGTAATCGGTTCCGCTGTGATAGTACAGCCAGCGGCCCTTTGTGCCTATGGATCCGTCGGAGACCAGCGTTTCGAAGTCGCGGTTCTCGGCCCTCAGGCGGTATTCCTCCAGCCACGCGGTAGAGAACTCCATGGTTTTGTTGATGGCCGTGGGGTTGCTGCCCTTGTAGTTGTACCAGGCATCGTAGAAATGTTTTGCCCAGGTGTAACCGTCTGATACCACATCCGGCATGGCTGTAGGTGTTTCGAAGGAGAAATTCGACTGATAAGTGATGGTGGCTGTGCCTTTCTTGGCGTTCTTTGTGGTGATGAGCACGACGCCGTAAGGTGCACGGGAACCGTAGATGGCAGAGGAAGCCGCATCCTTGAGTACCGAAACGCTCTCAATGTCGTTCGGGTTCAAAAGGCTGGCGTTTCCTTCAACACCGTCTATGAGGACCAATGCGCTGCCGCCCTGTCCGATGGAGGTAGTGCCTCGGATATTGAACGAAGGGGATGAATTCGGACGGCCGTCGGTGAACTTGAGGTTCAGGTTGGCCACACGGCCCTGAAGCATCTGCTGCAGGTTGGCGTTGGGGCGGCCTTCGAAAGTTTCTTCCCCTACCTGTGCTACGGCGCCGGTGAGGTTGGCCTTCTTCTGGGTGCCGTAACCCACGACCACTACTTCTCCCAGGAGCTCCTGGTCGGGCACCAGCGACACATCTATTCTGGCGCGTCCGCGGACTGGGATGGTAATAGTCTTATAACCAATGCTTTGGATAGATAGCGTGGCGTTGGAAGGAACAGTTATGGAGTATTCACCGTTGATATCGGTGGCAACACCTGTAGAAGTTCCCTCAATCATGACTCCGGCACCTATCACCGGCGCTCCCTGGTCGTCCAGTACCCGGCCGGAGACGCTCATCTTGCCGGCACTCTGTGCGCCACCCTGCGCAGCGGCGGGAATGGCAACAGACAAGAGCACCAGCATCAGGACAAAGATTTTGGCTTTCATGAAAGATGGTTAAATTGTCGTGTTAGTAATTACAAACAAAGATATCAAAAAAAGTGTTACCTTTGAATACTCTATAAGACTTTTGTTCCAGATGGCAAAAACGGCTGAAGACACTCCGCTGCTGAAGCAGTATTTCCTCATAAAGTCACAGAATCCGGAGGCGCTGCTGCTTTACCGGGTGGGGGATTTCTATGAGTGTTATTCCGACGATGCAGTAACCCTGAGTAAAGTACTGGGAATGGTGCTGACCCGCCGTTCCAACGGCGACAAGGGCGATACGGAGATGGCCGGCTTCCCGCACCATGCCCTGGACACATATCTCCCCAAACTTGTGCGCGCCGGTTTCAAGGTGGCTATATGCGACCAGCTGGAAGACCCCAAGCTGGTGAAGACCAAACTGGTGAAGCGCGGCGTAACAGAAATTCTCACGCCCGGGGTGGCCTTCGGAGAAACCATGCTGGAGAGCCGGGAGCACAACTGGCTTGCCGGCCTGCTGTTCGACGGACCCGAGTGCGGAGCCGCTTTTCTGGACGTTTCTACAGGCACTTTCAAGGTGGCGCAGGGTAGCACGGAATACATCGCAACTCTGCTGTACAGCTTCCGTCCCAAAGAGCTGGTGGTTCAGAGAGAGCTTTTCCGCGCCGTCAAGGAGAAGTATCCCGATTTCTTCGTCTCCGCCATAGACGAGTGGGCCTTCGTGCAGGATGCCGCAACCGAAAAACTCTGCCGCCAGCTGGGCGTCAGCAGCCTCAAGGGCTTCGCCATCGACAGATACCCCCTGGCCGTGTGCAGCGCCGGCGCCCTGGTGTTCTACCTGGAGCAGACGCACCACGAGGGCCTCGGTAACATATGCAGTATCAGCCGTATAGATGAGGGGAGCTTCGTGTGGATGGACCGCTTTACCATCCGCAACCTGGAAATCTTCCAGAGCAATGCAGGACGGGAGGGCGTGTCGCTGGTGGACGTGCTGGACCGCTGCAGCTCGCCAATGGGCTCCCGCCTCCTGCGGGAGTGGCTGTCGCTTCCGGTGCTGGACATTCCCACTCTCAACAGCCGCTACGATGTGGTGCAGTTCTTCTGCGACAACGAGGAGGCGCTCGAAGAGGCTCGCACCCGTATTTCCGACATAGGCGACCTGGACCGTATCACGGCGCGAGCCGCCACCGGCAAGATAAATCCCCGCGAAATGATGCAGCTCGCCCGCTCCCTGGGGCAGATGACGCCGCTGCGCAACATGTGCGCCGGTACCGGAATCGCAGCCCTGGAGAAACTGGCAGGCGGAATCAAGGATACCGACCCCCTGCTCCGCCGCATACGTGAAACGATGGCGGAGAATCCGGCGGCCCAGCTGGGCAAGGGAGACGTGATAGCGCCCGGTGTGTCTGCGGAACTGGACGAACTGCGGAGCATCTCCCGCGGAGGCAAGGACTACCTGCTGCAGATGCAGGAAAGGGAGGCGGAGCGTACGGGCATAAGTTCGCTCAGGATAGGCTACAACAACGTTTTCGGCTACTATATCGAGGTTCGCAACACGTATCGCGACCAGGTGCCGCCGGAGTGGATACGAAAGCAGACGCTGGTGTCCGGAGAGCGCTACGTTACCGAGGAACTGAAGGAATACGAGCGCAAGATACTCGACGCCGAGGGCTCCATCTACGAGCTCGAGGCCGGCCTGTACGGCGCCCTGGTGTCTGCAGTGCAGAAACGCATAAAAGACATTCAGTCCAGCTGCACCGCGGTGGCCAGGCTGGACGTGCTGCAGGGCTTCGCACGCCAGGCCCTGGACCGCAACTACTGCCGCCCGGTCATGGACAAGTCGCTGTCTTTCGAGATAAAGGCCGGCAGGCATCCGGTAATCGAGACCATGATGGGGCCGGGCGAGGAATATGTGCCCAACGACATTTCCATGGACAGCAAGCGGGAGCAGATAATGGTGCTGACAGGTCCCAACATGGCCGGAAAGTCGGCCCTGCTGCGTCAGACTGCCCTCATAGTGCTTATGGCCCAGGCCGGCTCCTTTGTGCCTGCCAGTTCCGCCCGCATAGGGGTATTCGACAAGATCTTCACCAGGGTGGGCGCCACCGACAACATTTCCCGCGGCGAGTCCACTTTCATGGTGGAGATGCTGGAGACAGCTATGATAATGCACAACCTCTCCGAGCGCTCGCTGGTGCTGATGGACGAAATAGGCCGTGGCACCTCTACCTACGACGGCATGTCCATCGCCCGCGCCCTCATCGAATATACCCACGACCGCGGACACGGCGCCAAGACCCTGTTCGCCACGCACTACCATGAGCTGAACGACATGGAGAACCATTTCCCGCGGGTGCACAACTGGCATATCGCGGTAAAGGAGGAGGGGCACGACGTCATCTTCCTGCGCAAGCTGGAGAGAGGCGGGGTAGCCCACAGTTTCGGTATCCATGTGGCCCGCATGGCCGGCATGCCGCAAGAAGTGATACGCTCTGCCGAACGCACGCTGAGGGACCTGGAGCGCCGCGAGAAGAACGCCGACGCCCTGTCCAAAGATACGGCGGAAGACGGCAGCGTGCAGCTTTCATTCTTCCAGCTCGACGACCCCGTGCTGAGCTCCCTGCGGGAACAGCTGCTCGCCGCAAACCTCGACAACATGACACCCCTCCAGGCCTTCGACCTGCTGCGTAAGCTGCGCGAAGAGGTGGGGGCCGATAAATAACGACTCCGATGAAAAGAATCCTCCCGATAGTTTGTACCCTTGTGTTCTGCTGCACGGCTCTGAACGGCCAGGACTATATGGTGCCGGAGCTTGCCTCTGCGCTCAGGGAAGACCTTGTGCGTGTTGGCGGCAATCTTTATCCGTACAGCCACGGAGATCTTACCGAGACGCCGGCGCCCAGGGGCTACAAGCCGTTCTATATCAGCCATTACGGCCGCCACGGCAGCCGCCATACCTGGGGCCGTGAAGCTTATGATCTGCTGTTCGACGTATTCGGAAAAGCGGACAGTCTGGGCATCCTGAACGACAAGGGGCGTGCCGCATGGGAGGAGTCGAAGCAGATATTCGAGACCTGGAACGGCATGGACGGGCGCCTGTCACCCCGCGGGGTAGAAGAGCATAAGGCCATAGCACACAGGATGGTAAAGCGCTACCCGGCAGTGTTTAGGGGCGAGCCGCACATAAGGGCCAATTCCAGTACCGTGCAGCGCAGCCTGGTGAGCATGGCGGCATTCACTTCCGCTATGGCTGCAGACCGCCCCAAGGCCCGGTGGAGCTTCGATTCCGGCGAAAAGATAATGGAGTACATAGGCGATACCGGGCACGCCACCCCGGACGTGACGGAACTCCGCAACACCCTCAAGATGAGGAAGTGGGATTTCCAGGCGGACAGCTGCCAGGTGATTGGCCGCATGTTTACCGATTCCCTGGCCGCATCGGCACTGGTTCCCAGTATCAAAAAGTTTATCCGGGCGCTGCTGCATGTGGCCACCATCAGCCGCTGCTGGGACGTTGAGGATTACATCCTGCCGGAAATGTCTTTCGAGCTGCTCTATCAGGCGTATTCTTACGATGCTCACCGCACTTTTGCCAAATATGGCAACGCCGCGGAGATTTCCCGCGACCGACTGGCTTCCGCCCACCTGTTGGTAGACGATATAGTGGCCAAGGCGGACGAGGCGATAGCAGGCGGCGAATATGCTGTAGACCTGCGCTTCGGGCACGATTTCCCGCTCCACTTGCTGGTGGCGTATCTTGGAGTAGAGGGGCCCGGCAGCAAGCTCCAGTTCGACGAGGTGGATAAATACTGGTGGCAGTGGAGGGAGCTCTGCATGGCATCCAACCTGCAGATGATATTCTATCGCAACAAGGCGGGGCATGTGCTGGTAAAGTTCCTCTACCAGGAGCAGGAACGCATGCTGCGTGAACTTGAGAGTTTTTCCGGACCATATTACGACTGGGAGACCGTGCGCGCCAATATCGAAGGGTTCAGAAGATGAAGAAAGTCCTTATAATAACGTATTACTGGCCGCCTACCGGAGGCAGCGGAGTGCAGCGCTGGGTAAAGTTCAGTAAGTATCTGCGCCGCTTCGGCTGGGAGCCGGTAATCTATACCCCGGAGAATCCGGAGCAGCTTGCAACCGATGACAGTCTGCTGGCCGATGTGCCTTCCGGCATTACGGTGCTGAAGCGCCGTATCCTGGAGCCTTATGCCCTCTACCGCAAGCTGTTCGGCGGTTCGTCGGCCGCGAAGGGGGAGGGGGTGAACCCGCTGAACCAGCAGAAGAAGAGTTTCAAGCAGAAGCTGGCGGTGTTTCTCCGTGGCAACCTCTTTGTGCCGGATCCGCGTGCCGGATGGGTTGGACCATCGGTGGCGTACTTGCGTAACTATCTGAAAGATAATCCTGTAGATGCAATAGTTACCACCGGGCCGCCGCACTCCATGCACCTTATAGGCATGAGGCTCCGGCGCATTACCGGCATAAGGTGGATTGCTGATTTCCGCGACCCGTGGACAGAGATGCATTACTTCAAGCACATGGGTCTGCTGCCATGGACGGCGGCACGTCACCGCAGAATGGAGCAGCAGGTTCTGGAGACCGCAGATGCGGTAATTGCCGTTTCTGCCCCTGTGCGGGACGACTTTCAGGCCCGTACTTCCACGCCGGTAGTGCTGATTACAAACGGTTTCGACGAAGAAGACTTTGCCGTTTCCGTACCTGAGCTGCCGGCCGGAGAGTTCAGCCTTGTGCACACCGGCCTTTTCGCTTCCGACGGCAATCCGCTGGCCTTGTGGGATGTGCTGGCTCGCAAGTGTGCCTCTGACGCCAACTTCAAGGCGCAGCTGCGCATACGCCTGGCGGGCAAGACGGACCCGGAGATATTGGATGCTCTATCCGTGCGCGGACTGGCAGCCAATGTAGAAAACCAGGGCTACCAGCCTCACTGGAAGACCGTGGAGCTGCAACGCAGTGCCAATGTGCTGCTTCTTCCCCTGCGCCAGGAGCCGGAGTATGCCAAGGCTCTTCCGGGTAAGATTTTCGAATACCTTGCGGCGCGCCGGCCGGTTCTGGGTATAGGGCAGGAAAACGGTGCGGCGGCTGGTGTGCTTAAAGATGCCGGCGCCGGTGTAATGTACGACTGGAACCGATCCGAGCCTGTCCGTAATTTCATAGACAGTGCCTGGGACCGCCACCTGACGGGTACCGATTCTGCGCCCGAGGGCGATATTTCCAAATATTCCCGCGTGGCTTTAACCAAACAACTCTCCGAACTGCTATGAGTTCCGTCCTGTCTTCTGTCCGTATGCGCTGCACCCGTTGCGGCGCGGAATCCGAGCAGCCTGTTTACCGGCACATAGACGCCGTCGCAGAGCCTGAGCTCAAGTCTAAGGTGCTTAGCGGCGAGTTGTTTTTGTTCGTCTGTCCGTCTTGCGGGTCCAAAAATCTTATAGGTTCGCCTGTGATTTACCGCGACGCGCATCTGCTGGCATGCGTGTCTGACCGCCGCCTCTCGGTTGAGGGGCTGGAGGGGGTTGCGGGACGCCTCGTACCGGATGTGGGCACTCTGATAGAGAAGGTGAAGATTTTCGATGCCGGGCTGGACGACGTTCCCATGGAGTTTTGCAAGTTCGTTACGCGTCAGGAGCTGGGTAAAGACGTGGAGCTCAAGTTCCTGCGCCTCGACGGGGCAGACAACGACATAGTTTTCACTTATCCCGAGGGCGGCCAGATGCAGATGCTGGCAGTGGGGTTCAACGTTTACGAAGACTGCCGCGCCATAATCGGCCGCAATCCCGCAATTACCGAGGGCTTGAGTGGCCTGGTGTGTGTAGACCGTGAGTGGGTGGAGCAATTTTTACGCTGATGAAGAAGAATTTACTGATATGTTTGGGGATAGTGCTGGGTTTCCTGGTGCTGTCTTATGCTTTTGTGCCTCAGCTGCTTGAGGGTAAGATTGTTAATCAGAGCGATATTTCCGGATGGCAGGGGATGTCGCACGAGAAGCTGGAGTGGGACAGGACGCATCCGGATGAGCCGGCGGCGTGGACTGGGGCCATGTTCAGCGGCATGCCGACCACTACCATTCAGGCTTCTACCAAGGGGGACTGGACGCAGAAGATTTACAATTTTCTGCTCACGGGCAAGCGACCGGCTACATATCTCTTCATCTCGCTTCTGGGGGCGTTTTTGCTTTTTCTGGCTTTCGGTGTTCATCCGCTTATTGCGGCAGCCGGCGCCATAGCGGTAACCTTCTGCTCCTATAACATCCAGATTATTCAGGTAGGGCATAATACCAAGATGCAGGCGCTGGCTTTCGCGCCATGGGTGCTGGCGGCGATAGTATTCACGTATCGTTACGCCAGCGAGGGATGTGGGCCCGGGGCTCCGTCCATCCTCGCATCCGGCGTCCTCCGCGGGTCGGAGAACTTGTCTGCTGCGGCTGAGTACGCCCCTAAGCCCATCATCCCTCGCTGGCCGGCGATCGTTCTCGGTTCGGCGTTATTCGGCTTGGCGCTGAGCTTTCAGATAAAAGCAAATCATCCTCAGATATCGTACTACCTGGCGCTGATGATTCTGATTTATGTTGCCGTGCTGCTGGTGTCGATGATCAAGCGGAAACAGTCGCTGAAGGGCTTTTGGATAGCTTCGGCGCTGTTGCTGGCAATGGGTATTGCCGGAATAGGCACGAACGCCATCAAGCTGTTGCCCACCTGGGAATACACTCCATATTCCATGCGCGGCGGCACTACCGCCAAGGCTTCCGAAGGCGGCGATTCCCGCAAGGGGCTCGACCTGGGGTATGCTACCGCATGGTCTTACGGATGGGAGGAACTTCCCAACCTGGCCATTCCTAACTACAACGGCGGATCTTCTTCCGGCCCCCTGAGCATGGACTCGGAGACCGTTCAACTGCTGAAGCGTGCCGGGCAGAGTAACCTCAGGGAGGTCAGCAAGCATCTGCCCACCTACTGGGGCCCTCAGCCTTTTACCGCCGGCCCTATGTACATGGGTGCTGTTACGGTGTTCCTGTTCATCCTCGGTCTTTGCTGGTACAAGGGTAGGGAGCGCTGGTGGGCGATAATCGCTTCGCTGCTTGCGGTATTGCTCGCGGTTGGCAGCCACTTCCTCTGGTTTACCCGGCTGTTCTACGATTTTGCACCGCTGTACAATAAGTTCCGCACGGTCTCGATGGCTCTTGTGGTGCTGCAGTTTACCATGCCGGTGCTGGGCTTCCTGATTCTGGACAGAATTGTGCGTAGCGCTGAGGACAAGCGGGAGTTGCGTCGGAAAGTGCTGATATCCGGGGGCATTGCCTTGGGCTCTATTCTGCTTCTGGCGCTGTTGCAGAGTGTTTTCGGGACGTTTACCAGTGCCGCGGATGCCGGTCAGCCGGAAATCTTGACTCAAGCCCTGGCGGCAGACCGTTATACCCTGCTGTGGCGCGATACGTTCCGCTCGCTGTTGCTGGTCGCTGCCGCCGTGGCCCTGCTGCTATGGGGTGCTGGAGCGCAAGTCGCTAAAACTCAGCAAGTTGGTGATACTGCCCGCACAAAAAAAGATGCAGGCAAAAGCGATAAATCTCTAACTGGCAGCAACTTGCGCTCCAGCGGCAAAATGGAGGGTGGCCGTAGGTTGGCGGCAGCCGGTCTTATAGGAGTTCTGGTGCTGGCAGATCTGTTCATACTGGACAAGCGCTATCTGGGACCGGACGATTTTGTGAAACCAAGGGACTTCCAGAATCAGTTTGCCAAGCGTCACGTGGACGAAATGATTCTGGCCGATACGGACCCGTCGTATCGCGTGCTGGATCTCACCGTGAGCGTGTTCAACGACTCGCATCCTTCTTACTGGCACAAGAATATCGGAGGCTACTCTCCGGCAAAGCTGCAACGTTACCAGGAGTATATCGATGCCCGGATTGCACCGGATATTTCCAAGCTGAGCAAAGCCGTTTCCGGTGCGGTAACCGTACAGGAGGCCGAGGAGGCACTCCCGTATCTGGAAAGCCTGGCATCGCTCAACTGCCGTTATATCATTGTGGGAGAGGATAATCCACCGCTGGAGTACAAGTATGCCAGGGGCAATGCGTGGTTTGAGGATGGCGGGCAGATAGAATTGTTGTCATATACCCCGGACGTGCTGGAATACAGCTATTCGAGCGAGGAGGGCGGTCTTGCCGTTTTCAGTGAGGTTTACTATCCGGCCGGATGGGTGGCTCGTCTGGAAGACGGAACGGAACTGCCGGTGGAACTGTACGGCGGTGGCTCCGACGAGCAGGGTTCCGTTGCCGCCGGAGTGCTCCGTTGCATAGACCTGCCGGCCGGCGAGCACAGTCTGACCATGAGCTTCGAACCCCGTTCGTACTCCCGCGGCGAGGCCATCTCCCGCGCCTGCTCCATACTGCTTATACTGCTGGTGCTGGGCGCCGTGGCCTTCTCCGGCTGGTCCTCTGTAGTTCAGAAGCGGAATTAAAGCGGAGTATATTCGCAGCTGAAGCTGTCCTTGCTGACCTGGATAATATTCAGTCCGGAGTAACCGCCGTGCAGGGGAGACCCTACCGGCCCTGCGGTAATGAGTTCGATGCCGTTCCAGCTTGCCCGGTAATCTTTATGTGTATGTCCGGCAAAGAGGGCGCTGACGCCGTACTCCTTGAAAAGATCCAGATATTCGGCCCGTTTGGGTTTGGAGAAGTTGAAGTAGTCTTCATCTTCGTCTATGCTTTCCCGGAAAACGGGGCAGTGGGTAAACAGGAAAATGAACCGCGAGCCTTTGGCGGCGGCAAGTTCCTGCCTCAGCCATTCCAGCTGCTCCGCTTCCTGCTCCTCTATCCCGTCTTTGATACAGCAGCTGTCGAAGCCTATGAAGGCGCATCCGTTAAGTTTGAATGAATAGCGGTCGTAGCCGTTGAACTCCAGGAAGGCCTCGTGATTCTCCGGCGTCCAGGGGCGGATGTCGTGGTTTCCCGGATTGGCATACACCGGAACTTCAGGGTTTATGGAGGCGATGTTCCGCTTGTAGATAGCCTTTTGGAGCGAATCGGCCGTGTTGTTCACCAGGTCTCCGGTAATAAGTACCACAGCCGGCTCCATGTTGTTGATGATATCTACGGCAAGCCTCATGAGCGAATCCGACTGGCTATACCCCTCGGTCGCATCCAGGAAACCCACCTGGGGGTCGGACATCTGGATGAATGTGAATTCCTTCGGGCCGCAAGAGGCCAGGATGAGCGCCATAAAAGCGACAGCGACTGATTTATTCATACAAGTTTTCATTTTCACAAAGATAACGTTATCTTTGGAGAAGAGAAACGATTGAAGATGATACGCATCAATAAATTACTATGACCATTACACCATAGAGCCCTATGAGGAATACTATTGTTAAAAGAAAGTATTACAGGCCCGATCTTGAGCTTTCTTGCAATTATTTGGAGTTGTTGTTTGCTACAAGCAACACGGAAACAATCGATGATGATGAAAATGAAATTGCATGGTAATATGAAATCTGTTAATCAATCATTGTACTTTGCGCTGTTGCTTGGCACATTGGCGCTTATTACGGCCTGTTCAGTTAAAGAAACCGAGCAGCCGGCACTCCGGTCTTGCGACTGCTTTGTCGCTCAGGTTGAAAATACGGAAGAGGTGGCCTCAAAGGTGTACGCAGATGCTAATTTGAAAGTCCTGTGGCATGAGGATGACCGTGTAGGTATTTTTAATAGAAACACATATAATCGGCAGTACAAATTCACCGGCGCCACCGGAGACAACTCCGGGGCGTTTGCCGTGGTTCCCGATGACACATTTGTAACAGGCAATGAGCTGCCCTATGCGTATGCTGTATACCCGTATGCGAATACGACAAGTATTTCCAACAATGGCCGGATTAGCTTGACCTTTCCGTCCGTTCAGGAATATGAACAGAATTCATTCGGTCGCGGAGCCAACGCCATGGTGGCTTGTGCATCAGACAACATGTTGATTTTCCGGAATTTGGGCGGATACCTGATGTTCAGGCTTTATGGTGAAGGACTCTCGGTTTCTTCGTTGACTCTTTCCGGTAATAACGGTGAAGTGTTGGCCGGTAAGGCTGTTGTTGACGTAAGTCCCGGGGAGATTCCGGCCATGGAAATGCTTGGGGATGGCGCTCTCACGGAGCTGAAGCTGTCATGTGGTTCTCCTGTCGCCCTTGGTGCAACTGCAGACGAAAGTAAGGAGTTCTGGTTTGTATTACCTCCGGTTGCCTTCACTCAGGGCATAACTTTGGCTGTTACCCTCAGCAACGGCTCCGTATTCAAAAAGACCACCGACGGCACCATTACGATTACCCGTAACAAGCGCTCACGCATGGCCGCTCTTGAGGTGAAATCAAGCGGGCCGGAGCCTAACGAGATATGGTATACCACGACTGATGGCAATGCTGTAACCCTATATAAAACAAATGATTTTGGAGTAAATTTGGTTTCTAATACCTATGAAAACGGCCGGGGGGTGATGTCCTTCAACGGTCCGTTATCTAAAGTTGGCAGTGAAGCCTTTTATCAGGTTAAAACCTTAGAGACAGTTACTCTTCCGGAAGGATGTACCTCTATTGGTGGGTATGCATTTCAGTATTGTTCTGCATTAAAGAGCATATACCTTCCCCAAACGCTTATTTCTATTGGGTACATGTCTCTATATAGATGCGAAGCGTTGGAGAGCATAGTGCTTCCTAAGTCGTTACAAAGTATTGGCAGATATGCTTTCTGCTACGACGCATTAATTGAAACAGTAGATATACCTCAGTCTGTTACCTCAATTGGCGGGGGAGCTTTCTGTGCTTGCTTGGGAATCAAGAATTTTACCGGAAAGTTTGCTGATGCGACCGGAAAAATGCTTATAAATGGTACCACTTTGATTGCTGTCGCGTTCAACGGATTTACGTCATTCTCCGTGCCGGAAAATATCAAGACCATTGAGTCTGCCGTTTTCAGCCACAGCTCCTTGGAGAGCATTACTCTCCCCGAAGGGTTGAAGACTATTGGTAGCGAGGCTTTTTCCAATCAAAATACACTGACAAGCATTGTCATCCCTGATTCAGTAAATTCAATCGGAACGAGTGCGTTCAGGTATTCTCGCAAGTTAAAGTATGTTAAACTTCCTGCATCATTGACCACACTTCCTTATGAAATGTTTGATGATTGTTGTGCTCTGGAAGATGTTGTTCTCCCGAAAGGCCTTAAAACCATATCGGGAATAGCTTTTTATTATTGCAGCGGCCTCAAATGCCTCGATATTCCCGGTGAAGTAAACAGGATAGATGCCAGTGCTTTTAGAGGTTGCTCATCACTCGAAAAAATATACTTCCGCTCGACGACGCCCCCTGCCGGAGCCGACAAAATGCTTGACAACACTAACGATTGCCACATTTATGTGCCCCAGGCTTCTTTGGAGGCTTATAGAGCAGCGGAGTACTGGAGCAACTATGCCTCCAGGATCCAGGCGGATCCGGACGAGGGTCCAGTCTTTGAGGTTTCGCCTCTTGAGATTAACCTTTCCGGTTCTGCCCAGACCTTCATGGTGAAAGTACATACCAATATGGAGTACCATGCAGACATCGCAAACAACTCAAGCTGGATTACTGCGGGCAATGTGTCGAGTTCCGGCTCATACGATTTTGCTCATGTATTCTCCGTGTCTCAGAATAACGGTGAAGTGCGTGATGGCTTAATCTCTTTCTGCGATAACTACGGTAATTGCCACCCAGTAACCGTAACCCAACGCACATACGACACCTCGATAGAAAACCTCAGCTTTGTACATCATTCCCTTGGTATGCGCTTTACCGCGACTTGGTGCGGATGGTGCCCTTACATGAATGAGTCATTTATCAAGGCGAGGCAAAAGTTGGGAGAGAAATACAATTACGTAATGTTGCACGCTGCAAGCAGCGAACTGCCGTTTTCGGGAACAGCTGCTCTGGCCTCCCAATACTCTATCACCGGCTATCCTACCGGGATAGTAGATGGCCGAAGGGTGGTGAACAACTCCACTGACACAGATACGGTAAGCGATGTTATTGCGAACTATGTTCAGGAGACCGAAAACAATTATCCGGTAGTTACTGCTGCAGCCGTGAATTCCACTCTCAACGGAAGATCGCTTTCTGTGAGTGTGGACGTTTATGCGAAGTTAGCGAAGTCATATAAAATTACAGTCTTCTTGATGGAAGACGGTGTTGTACATTATCAGGCCAACGGAGGAGACAATTATGTTCACGACAGGATTGCCCGCATTGCTCTTACAAACGCCTTAGGCGATGCTTTCCTAGTCACAGAGGAGAACAGCATGAAGTCTTTTTCCTACAACGTGGATATTCCGGAAGGTTACAACACATCAAACATGAGCATACTTGTGTATGTACAAAGGAAGTATGGTAACCAGCAGGTCCTGCAGTCTTCTTCCGGTTACGGTGAGTATTATATAGACAACAGCCGCATTGTTCCGCTAGGGCAGAATGCGGCACTCGAAATCATGTAAGATGAGGCGGTTGTTGCTATTGGCGGTCTTCGCGCTTGCGATGGTCCAAGGCGCCGCAGCGCAGGACGTTCCGGCTGTGACTTTGCAGGATTCGGCTGGGAAAAGTGTGGCCGTACGCTCCTTGATTGATGGAAATACTCCCTTCGTGCTCACGATGTGGATGACCACTTGCAAGCCATGTATGAAGGAACTTGAGGCGCTGACCGATGAGTCCATAGACTGGAATGAAAAGTTCCCTCTGCGTATATATGCCGTGTCCATAGACGACAGCCGTTCCCTTCAGCGTGCGATAGCCATGGCCAAAGGCAGTGGCTGGGAGGGCATCACCCCGCTGTTCGACGTGAACGGCGACCTCAGGCGCGCCCTGAACGTGAGCGCAGTACCTCAGGTGTTTGTGTATGACGCAAAGGGCAAGCAGGTATATACCCATATCGGCTATCGTCCCGGCGATGAGGCGGAATTGCTCCGTCACCTGAAAAACAGCGCATCCAAATGATGCTTTTGCTTTCTATCATGACCCTGATGCTCCACTCTCCCGACCCGGATGGGGATTGGGGAAAGGTGAGCGGTGGCCTGGAGAGCAACAGCGTTTACTATTTAGACGACCCTGCGGTCGGCGGCCGTATCAACAAATGGGGTTCAAACAACTATTTAAAGTTGGATTGGCAGAGGGACTCCCTTTCTGCCGGCTTGCAGGCGGAATGGTATCCTTTGGCGCTTGCCGGATACCCGTCGGAACTTAAAGGGGCGGGCTTGTCCATGCTGTACATCGGCTGGAAGTGGGATATAATCGACCTGACTCTCGGGAGTTTCCATGAACAACTCGGAAGCGGCCTGCTGCTGCGTACATGGGAGGACAGGGATATGGGTATCAACAATGCCATAACCGGTGCGCGGATGAACTTGCACACGAGAGACAAGCGCCTGGCAATCAAGCTATTCGGAGGGTTGCCGAAGTATGGGGTCTGGCCTTCCGTTGCGTCTGCTGTGGCGGCGGGAGACGTCTCCTTGAATCTCGGTGCGTTCAGTGCAGGCGGCGGCGTTGTGGACAGAGTCGGAATCAGCAATGACAGCGGCATCGACCTGCTGGCAGAAACCGGCTGCTTCGTCCTTCCGGCCCACGTGGTAAACTGGGCGGCGCGGGCGTCCTACTCGGCAGGCGGTTTCACAGCCAAGGCTGAATATGTCGGCAAAACTCCCGATTTCTATGCGGAACAGCTTTCCGGCGCGCGGGAGGAATACAAGCTCAAAGGAGGCAATGCCCAGCTGGTGGAGCTGTCGTATGCGGTCGGCAATTTCTCCGGATCGCTGACACTACGCAGGCTGGAAAATATGACCAGCCGTATCTTCAACACCACCTCAAGCCCTTCCGTCGCAAACACACTCAACTATCTGCCCGCTCTTTGTATGCAGCAGAGCTACATGCTGGCCGGCCTTAATCCGTATATCACTTATGCCGACGGAGAAGTGGGCTTTCAGGGAGACCTCTACTACAACTTCCGCCGAGGGACAAAACTTGGCGGCCGCTACGGGATGAAGCTGCATGTCGGAGGCTGCTGGATAGATGCGCTTCCTTTCGCCCTGCCGGACAGGGACGTGGCTTATCTGGCATACCGGGACATCAATATGGATATTGAGCGCCGATGGACGAAAAGTTTCAAGACCATAGTGTTTGTATCCATTCAGGAAAACTCTCCGACTCACGGCAACCGGAAGGCTACAAACGCCCAGAACGTCTTCGTGCTGGATGCGACGTATCGCTTTACCCCGGATTTCTCTCTGAGGACAGAGCTGCAATATCTTTATTCGGAGGAGCTGACTAAAGACTGGATGGCGGCCTTGCTAGAGCTGTCCGTGGCTCCGCACTGGAGCTTTTCGGTAAGCGATATGTACAATCATGGCAGCACCGGGGTTCACTATTATAACGTCAGCGCAAGCTATTCCCTTTCATCATTCAGCATCAGCCTTATGGCCGGCCGCAACAGGGAAGGGATGGTCTGCTCCGGCGGAGTTTGCCGCTGGCAGCCGGCGTGGAGCGGTGCGGGACTGCGTGTACAATGGTCATTCTGAGTTATGAAAAAGTGGATACTGATCATTTCGGCCCTGTTGCTCGCGCTTTCCTGCGTGGGCCAGAAAGACGACCCGGATCCGGAGCCCACGGTCAATACCGATCCTGACCAGCCGGTGGACAATCCGCCTGCAGAGCAGGGAGATTTCTACCGACGCAGCCTGATTCTGGATTTTACTGGCACATGGTGCGTAAACTGCCCCAAGATGGAGACGGCCATACGGGACGTCCAGGAACAGCGGCCGGACAGGCTGGTATGTGTGAGCGTTCACTGCCTGGTGGCGGACAAGATGGCCCTGATGCCTGTCAGCAAGGACTTGACGGCACGGTTCGGCGTTACTGCCTATCCTTCTGCGGTAACGGATCTGGATGCTGCATCACTGGTGACAACCGCATCCCCGGAATTGTTGCTTGCCCAGTGTGACAGGTTGCTCGCAGAGCGCCCTCTGGCTGCAGGGATCAAGGTTTCATCGACTTTGGCAGACGGGAAGGCGACGGTCCGGATTGAGGCGAAAGCGGTGCGTGACGGCTCATTCAGCCTGCATTGCGTACTGCTGGAGGATGGAATCGTAGCTTCTCAGGTCGGCGGGTCGACGGATCATGTACATAACAATGTCCTGCGTTCGTGGCTGGATTCGGAGGAGTCGGAGAAAACAGCCGGCGACACGATAGAGTGGTCCTGCGAGGTGGACGCGGCCGACGGATGGCGGATCGTGGCTTTCGTATGCAGGGGAGGGATCGTGGACAATGTGTGCTCATGCAAAATAGGTAACAGTATCGAATACCAATATGAACAATAATATGAAAACACTGGTTTACAAGTCTCCGGAAATCTATGTCGAGCACATGATGATGGAGCAACTGTTGTGCGAGTCGTTCGCCGGCGGTCTCGAGGACACTGTAGATGAATCGATTTATTAGGAGGACAACGCTATGAAGACAAAACAACTGTTTGGAACGGCAGTACTTGCCATCCTTGTCTCTGCCTGCAGCCAGGAGCTTATAGAAAAACCCTACATCGAGGTTCAGGACCCCGAAATGCAGGAAATGACGTTCACTGCCTCCTGCAACGACTGGACGCCCGAAACCCGGACAATACGCCAGCCTGATGGCAAGGTATATTGGGACGTAGGTGAGAAGATTGGGATTCTTCCGGCCGGATATAGTTCGTACGGTGGCTATACTTTCTATTCTCTCAATAATAAGCCGCAGCCAACGGCTGTGTTCGCCGGCACCCTGTACTCATCAGTCGGCACATACTGGGGGCTTTATCCGTATTCAAGCGATGCCTACCTGTATCAGTCCGACTATATCGTCACTGGTCTTGCAGAAGAACAGAAAGGTGTTGCCGGCACGTTCCCGAACAACCTGTACGTAGCGGTTGCCCGCACATCTACGCAAAACCTGGCCTTTTCCCATCCCTTGGGCGGAATCAAGTTCTCGGTGACTCAGAGCGGTGTCAGCAAAGCCATATTGGTATCTAATACCAAAACGCCTTTTGCTGCAGAAGAGATGCTTATCCAATATAAGGATGGCACAGCAAATGTCGTTGATTATGCTGGCACAACCAGCACATTGTACCTTACTCCGGAGGGCGGTACTTTTGTGCCCGGAGAGGCGTACTATTTTGTATCCATGCCCGGGGAGCACACCAGTGGCTTCACCCTGGTTCTGTTAAAGACTGACGGCGCGGCACTGTTCCGCAATGTGGACAAGCCTGTGACCATTTCGCGAGCTAAATTCATGACGCTCATGAATGCCGACGAAGGATACACCTACAATAAGAGTCCGCTATCTTTCTCTCCTGACGTCGTCTCCCTTGGGGCTCGCGGAGGCACCATGTCGATAAGCGTAGATTATCTTGGAGAGTATCATGTAGATGCCAGTTCCTGCGATTGGATAAGTGAAATGAGCGTTAAGCCAGTGGACATCGGCAAGTATGACTACAATTTCAAGGTTGAGGCCAACCCCGGAGCCGAGCGCGTGGGCGTGATAACAGTATGCGACGAGTCCAATTGCTATCCTGTAACGATAACGCAGGCCTCGGGCGCCAACCTTAAGACCGTCGCACATCATTCCCTCGGCATGCGCTTTACGGCGACATGGTGCGGATGGTGCCCCAGGATGAACGGCTCTTTCGCAATGGCCAAGGAGGTACTTGGGGATAAATTCACAATAGTTAATTTCCATGCAAGCAGCAGTGATCTTCCTTTTGCAAAAACCGGCATACTGTGCTCTCAGTATGAGGTGGGCGGGTACCCTACCGGTATCGTTGACGGCAGGAGGTTGATTCAGAATTACAGCCAGTCTTACGCCTCGTCACTGATTCAGAAGGTCGTGGCAGAAACGGAAGAATTATACCCCTCCGTTACATCGGCGGGCATAAGCTCCACGGTAAAAGGGCGTTCGGTAGAATCTGAGGTGAAAGTGTTTGTGGCAGAGCCCGGCGAGTACAAGTTGACCGTCCTTCTCTTGGAAGACGGCATTGTAGGTTATCAGGCAGACTTCGAGAATGGCGCACACCAGGACTACCAGCATGACAATATTGCGAGAGTGCTGGTAAACGGAACCGCAACCGGCGACAAGTTCAGTGTTTCCGAGCCGAATCATATCTCAACTTTCAATTTTACCACAAGCGTGCCGGATGGCTACGACATCAGCAAAATGAAACTCTTGGTTTATGTCCAGAGGCAGTTCGGCTTCCAGGCTGCGCTACAAGACGGCAATTACGGCGATTATTATATAGACAATTGCCGCGTGGCACAGCTCGGAGCTTCTGTAGAGCCTGAGGTCCAATGATCATGGCAGACAACGACTGGAAATCTCGCCTCGGGGTGGTTTATTCCACGAATCCCGATTTTCAATACCGTCAGGAAGAGGCGGTGGAGGCCGATACCCTTCCTCCCGGCAAGCAGCGGCTGATTGTACGTATAGACCGCAGGCAGCGTGCCGGCAAGCAGGTTACTCTGGTAGAGGGGTTTGTAGGCCGCTCCGACGACCTGGCTGCCCTGGCCAAGACGCTGAAGACCAAATGCGGGGTGGGCGGCACTGCCAAAGACGGGGAAATTACCGTTCAGGGGGACCTGCGCGACAAGGTGACGGCCCTGCTGCAGTCTATGGGTTATAATGCAAAGCGAGGGAACTGATGCCGGATCTGTTCAATGGAGGCCGGCTGGATATGCCGACAGTACCCGTTCCGCATGAGGCTGTAAGCCTTGCGTGGGGCGACTCCATTGTGAACAGGATAGCCGTTATCGTTACCCTGATTCTGTTTCTGGTAGAGTTCTCAGACCTGATAAGGCTTTTCCCGCACCTGCTAAGATGTGTCTCCAGATGGAAAGGGAATCTGGAGCTCGAGCATAGCGTCAGCGTTGCCGTGACACGCAATACCGTAGCCCTGGCAATGTCTATGGTGCTTTGCCTTATTGCAGACAGGTGGATGCTGCCCTATTCCAGCCTGAGGGCGTCGCTTCCTGTGGACTGGCGGCTTTTATTTGCTGTGGGGGCAATAGGTTCTTATTTGCTTCTTCGCTGGCTCTTTTACCTTGCCACGCCTTTCCGAAGCCGCATCAGCGAATATGCCACATGCCTCAGGCACAGTGTGTATAATTATCAGATTTTACTCAGTTCGCTGATGCTTGTAAGCGTTTTGCTCTTGATGGCATTCGGCGTTGCGGACAATAGTATCCGGATTGTGCTTCTTATTGAAACTGGGATGTTTACGGCGCTCTATCTGGAGCGTATAAGACAAATATTTGCATCCCATTGTTCTATTTTGGCAACAATTTTGTATCTTTGCGCCCTCGAAATTCTGCCGCTTGGCATTTTGGGTTTCGTGTGCATTATATGAGGATACTGATTTCGCAAAAAACTCCTTCCAATTTAAACGCTTACAAGGCTTTGGAAGAAAAATACGGGGCCTCTCTGGAGTTCCATCCCTTTTTCTTGATAGAACCTCTTTCCGCCAAGGAGTTTCGCAGACAGAGAATTAACCTTCCGGATTATACCGCAATAGTTTTTTCCTCACGTCACGCGATAGACGCATACTTCAAGCTTTGCGAAGAAATGCGTTTCAAGGTGCCTGAGACCATGAAGTATTTCTGCACCACCGAGCTGGTGGCGCTGTATCTGCAGAAACATGTGGTGTATCGCAAGCGCAAGATATTCTTCGGCGACGGTACTCCCCAGTCCGTGGCGGCCCTTATAGGCCCTAAGCACAAGGGGGAGAAGTTCCTTGTTACCACTTCCGCCGAGTCCTGCAACCCTCCGGTGGCCGATTTGTTCGCTAAGGCCGGCCTGGATGTCACCGTATCCGTCATGGTTAAGTCTGTTACCCAGGACCTTTCCGGTATCAAGCCGGAGGATTACGGTGCCATGGTGCTCTATAATCCGTTCGACCTCAAGTCGTTACGTGCGTGTTTCCCGCAGTTCGACCTGAGTGGTGTTGCCCTTATCTCTTATGGTCGCGGCATTGCGGCGGCCCTGAAGCAGGAAGGCCTGACACCGGCAGTTGAGGGCCCCACCCCGGAGATTCAGTCGGCGGCTAAGGCAATAGACGTTTTTTTGAGTTCCAAATAGTTTGACGGCAACGCTTCCAAAGGAAGAGAGACTGTCCGGCAAGACGGCTATAGCCGCTCTTACGGGCAAGGGAAGGTGGGATCATACGCCCCACCTCCGCTGTTGTTGCCTGAGTGATACCGGAAGCGGACTCAACCGCGTGATGGTGTCGGTCCCTAAACGGCTTTTCAAGCGTGCGGTAAAGCGAAATCTGCTTAAACGTCGTATGCGCGAGGCGTACAGGTTGCAGAAAGAGTTGCTGCCGGTTACGGGACACGATATTCTCTTTGTTTATAATTCTGCAGAGATAGCCGACTTCTCAGTCATACGGGAAGAAGTCGCGGCGGTGCTCAACAAGTTAGGAAAATGAGTGCCGCAGAGCTGGTCAAGAAGGTGTTTAACGCACCGTTCATCTTGCTGATACAGTTCTACCGGCACTGCATCTCCCCTTATCTGCCTAACAGTTGCCGTTTCACTCCCACCTGCTCACAGTATGCCCTTGAGGCGTTCCGCAAGTACGGTCCGCTTAAAGGATTCTGGCTGTCGCTGAAGCGGATACTTCGCTGCCATCCCTTCGGCGGCTCCGGCTATGACCCGGTACCGTAACCGGCCCCGGGTCGTAGTACGATGACCCGGTTGGCCTGTAACAACGTGTCTACAAACAAGTTGCGTAAAACCGATTATGTAGAACGACATAATCGATTTTGTGTAGAGCGTTAGTAATCAGTGGTTTATTCGGCACAATCAATTCACGCCGCAAAATCGCTACTGAGGGTCCAGGTTAGCGCACTCCCATACACACGGAATCCGGCAAGGATGCTCCTCAGACAAGCGTCCCGCCAAATAACGCAAAAAATATCTAAAAATATTGTTTTTCAATAAATAATTATTATATTTGCGAAAAATAAACCGACTAACAATATTTTAACTATGATTGAATGGTGGAATTCCCTGAGCGTTGTAATGAAGGTCCTGTGGGCCATTACGCTCTCTGCGTCACTGATTTTCATTATCCAGAGCATCCTTACCTTCATTGGTGCGGACTCCGGAGGTGACCTTGACATGGATGTGGACGCATCCGGTGACTTCGACTCCGTTGCCGCAGATGCAGCACAGGCTGCCGAGCACAGCACCGGCATGGGCCTGCTGACTTTCCGCAACTTCGTTAACTTCTTCCTTGGCTTCGGATGGTCCGCCATCCTGCTGCGCAACAGCATCGAGTCCAACTCCCTGCTGCTGATAGTCTCCATCGTCATAGGCATCGCCCTGGTGTTCCTGGTGATGATGCTCTTCAAATGGCTCGGCAGCATGCAGCAGGCCGGAAACATTAATGTATTCAAATCTGCCGAGGGCTGCGAAGGCAAGGTTTACCTTGGCATTCCGGCCGGCCGCGCCGGCTCCGGAAAGGTGCAGATTACCATCAACAATGCGGTCCGCGAATACGAGGCCGTGACAGACGGTGACGCCCTCCCCACCGGAACCGCAATCCGCGTCGTAGAAGCGCTGAGCGCCGACACCCTGCTGGTGGAACCCCTTGAAACCCTTATCGTATAACTTTTAACACCTTATAACTATGCCACTGTATCTTATTCTTATCATTGTATTCGTTCTGTTCGTGACCTTTGCGGCCATCCTCCGCAGATACCGCAGGTGCCCTTCAGACAAGATTCTGGTCATTTACGGTAAGACCGGCAGGAACAACTCCGCCAAGTGCATCCACGGCGGTGCCGCTTTCATCTGGCCCGTTTTCCAGAACTATGCTTACCTTGACCTCACCCCTATTTCCATCGAGTGCAACCTTACCAACGCACTGAGTAAGCAGAACATCCGTGTGGACGTCCCCTGCCGCTTCACCGTAGGTATCAGCACCGAGTCTGAGAGCATGACCAACGCCGCCGAGCGTCTGCTTGGCCTGGGTATCGACGAGATTCGCAACATAGCCACCGATATCCTCTTCGGTCAGCTGCGTCTGGTCATCGCAACCATGGACATCGAGGAAATCAACGCCGACCGCGACAAGTTCCTCGCGAATGTTTCCACCAACGTGGAGGCTGAACTCCGCAAGATCGGTCTGAAGCTCATCAACGTGAACGTCACCGATATACGCGACGAGTCCGGATACATCGAGGCTCTCGGTAAAGAGGCAGCCGCCAAGGCTATCAACGACGCAAAGAAGAGCGTGGCAGAGCAGAACCGTTACGGTGAAACCGGAAAGGCCCTGGCCGACAAGGACACCCGTGTGAACGTTGCCGCTGCAGACGCAGACGCCGTGAAGGGCGAGAACAACGCCAAGATAGAAATCGCCAATTCCGATGCCCTGCGCCGCGAGAAGCAGGCAGAGGCTGAGCGCGTAGCTGTCGCCGCCGAAAAGGTTCAGGCCGCCAAGGCTTTGGAAGAGGCGTACAAGAGCGAGCGTGACGCCGAGCTTGCCCGTGCCGAACGTGAAAAGGCAACCCAGCAGGCCAACATCGTGGTGGCCGCCCAGATCGACAAGGAGAAGGCCATCATCGAGGCCGAAGCGGAAGCCGAGCAGCTGCGCCGCAAGGCAAAGGGTGAGGCCGACGCCATCTACGCCAAGATGGACGCACAGGCCCGCGGTACCTTCGAGGTGCTGAGCAAGCAGGCCGCCGGTTTCGGTCAGCTCGTGCAGGCCGCAGGCGGAGACGCCGCTCAGGCTATCACCATGCTGATCACCGACAAGCTGCCCGAGCTGGTGAAGACTCAGGTCGAGGCCGTCAAGGGTATCAATATCGACAAGGTAACCGTTTGGGACGGAGGCAATTCCGAGAACGGCAAGACCGCTACCGCGAACTTCGTTTCCGGTCTCATGCAGTCCGTGCCGCCGCTCCAGGACCTGTTCAAGATGGCCGGCATGGAGCTGCCCAACTACCTTAAGGGTGAGCCCAAAGCAGAAGAGCAGAAGAGCGAGGAGTAGAGTATGATAGTGGTTAATCTAGACGTGATGCTTGCCCGGAGGAAAATGTCCTCCGGGGAGCTTTCCGAGAAAGTGGGCATCTCGCCGGCCAATATCTCCATACTCAAAACCGGCAAGGCCAAAGCCATTCGTTTCTCGACGCTGGACGCCCTCTGCTCCGTCCTTGACTGCACTCCCGGCGACATTCTGGAATATCGTCCCGAATAGGGTTGCTTTCCGAATTTATTGATTATCAATATAATACAAATCTCCATGGTGCAAATTGACACCATGGAGATTTGTGTATCAGGACGCTTTTGCAATAAACCGGAATAATCCGTACTTTTGTAAGCTATAACATATATATGGCTTTATTAATCATATACCTGCTTCTGACGATGGCCGTCTCCTTCATCTGCTCGCTTCTAGAGTCGGTGCTGATGACCACGCCCATCTCTTATATTACCATGAAGGAGGAAGAGGGAGACCGCAACGCTGCCAGGTTCCTTAAGCTCAAGACCGAGCCTGACCGCCCCCTGTCCGCCATACTTTCGCTCAACACCATAGCCAACACCCTGGGCGCCGCCGCCGTCGGCCATCAGGCCTCCATGCTTACCGGAGACTACTGGTTCGGCATCATCAGCGTCCTCATGACCATACTCATACTGGTTTTCTCCGAGATAGTTCCCAAGACCATAGGCACTTCCCACTGGAAAGACCTGCTCTGGCTCTCGCAGATCATGAACCTGCTGGTGGTGGTGATGTATCCGCTGGTCTGGCTTATCCAGAAGCTGCGCCGCTCCATTTCGGATGACGAAGCCGACACTACCATCTCCCGCGAGGAGGTGAGCGCCATGGCCAATATTGGCGAGGAAGAGGGCGTGCTGGACGACTCCGAGAACAAGGTCATCCAGAACATAATGAAGCTGGACGACATAAAGGCGTACGACGTGATGACCCCCCGTGTGGTGGCGGCCATAGCGCCGGAGAGCATGACCCTGAAGCAGTTCTACAAGCAGGAGGAGCTCAGTCACAACTCCCGCATACCTGTATATGCCGATTCGCCCGAATTCATTACGGGCTACATCATGCGTTACGACGTGCTGGAGAATCTGGCCGAGGACAAGTTCGACATGCGCCTGAAGAGCATCAAGCGCAAGATTGCCGCTTTCCATGAGGAGACGTCCGTGTCCGACATTTGGGAGAGCCTCCTGAAAACCAGGGACCAGATTGCCTGCATAATCGATGATTACGGTTGCTTCCAGGGCATCATTACGCTGGAAGACATTATGGAAACCATTCTTGGCATGGAAATTATTGACGAGAATGACACGGTTACCGACATGCAGCAGTTCGCCCGCGAGCGCTGGATGAAGCGCAAGAACCAATACAAACAGATTGTACTGCCCGATGAAGAAGACTGACAGATTCACCTTGTGGCACCGCATAGCCGCCCTTGTGGCCTTTGCCGTGTCCGCCGTTACATACCTGCTCACTATTGAGCCGTCCGCTTCGTATTGGGACTGCGGCGAATTTATCGCGTCGTCCTACAAGCTGGAGGTGGGCCATCCCCCGGGAAACCCTGTGTTCCAGCTGATTGCACGCTTCTTCACCATGTTTGGCGACAATATGCACGCCGCCATACTCGTGAACGCCATGAGCGCCCTCTGCTCGGCCCTTACCATCTTCTTCCTTTATCTTACCATAGTCTGGCTGGCCAAAAGGATAGTTAAAACCGACACGGTCGGCGGTGCTGTAGCGGTTATAGGTTCAGGTCTGGTCGGTGCGTTGGCCTACTGCTTCTCCGATACATTCTGGTTTTCCGCTGTCGAGGGTGAGGTGTATGCAATGTCGTCCCTCTTCACGGCGGTGGTTTTCTGGGCCATGACCATGTGGTACGATCGCGCGGACGAGCCTCACTCGTCGCGATGGATAGTGCTGATAGCCTTCCTGATGGGCCTCAGTATAGGTGTGCACCTGCTCAACCTTTTGGCAATACCGGCTCTGGTCTTCATGTTTTATTACCGCAAGCGCGAAGACAAGCCCTTCACCTTCTGGGAGCTGGTCAAGATATTTGCAGTGGGTGCCGTCATACTCGGCCTGCTGGTATTCCTCTTCATTCCGTATCTGCCCAAGCTGGCGGCTTACTTCGACCTGTTCTTCGTGAACACTCTCGGGCTGCCGTACAACAGCGGCGCCGCCTTCTTCATGGTGGCCCTGCTCGGGCTGTGCTTCTGGGGCCTCTTCGTCACGCTTAGGCAGAACCGTGTGTTCCTCAACACCGTGTTGCTCTGCATCACAATGATTACCATAGGCTTCTCGGTCTTCAGCATAGACATCATACGCTCCTGCGCCAAGACGCCCACCAACGAATATCAGCCGGACAACGCCTTCACGCTGGTGCGCTACCTCAGCCGCGAGCAGTATGGCTCCACGCCGCTGCTCTACGGCCAGTATTATGATGCGCCGTACGACCTCAAGAGCACCCGTTACTGGGCGCCTCTCGACGGCAAATACAAGCATGTCGACGGCCCGGTTGACGCCGCTTACAAGGCTTCCGGAAAGATGCTCTTCCCAAGGATGTGGAGCTCGTCGCCGGACGGCAAGTACGAGGCTTTCTACAGGGCTTATACCGGAGGCAAGGGCAAGCAGGTGCGGGGTGCGACCGACCGCAAGCCCACCATGGGGGCCAACCTCTATTATTTCTTTGATTATCAGCTGGGGTGGATGTACTGGCGCTACTTCATGTGGAACTTCGTAGGCCGCCAGAACGAGATTCATTCCCCCACTCCCGGCGACATCTTCCACGGCAACTGGGAGAGCGGCGTGAAGTTCATCGATGACTTCCGCCTGGGCGACCAGGACGACGCTCCCGCCACCCTTGCGCACAACGCCGGCAAGAATCACTACTACTTCCTGCCGCTGTTGCTGGGCATTCTTGGCCTCTGTTTCCAGTTCGACCGCGACAAGAGAGGCTCCTGGCTCACCTTCCTCATGTTCTTCATGACAGGCATCGCCATCGTTCTCTACCTCAACCAGCCGCCGTACCAGGTGCGCGAGAGGGACTATGCCTACGCCGGCTCGTTCTACTTCTTCTGCGTATGGATAGGCTTGGCAGTGGCGGCGCTGTACGAGCTGATATGCTCCCTGACCAAGGGGCGCTATGCCGTGCTGCTGGCCGCCGGTGTCACTGCCGCGTGCGTGCTGGTTCCCGTCCAGATGGCCACTCAGAACTGGGACGACCATGACCGTTCCGGCCGTGCAACCGCGGTGGAGATGGCCCGCAACTACCTGGAATCAGTGGGCCCGAACGGCATACTCATCACCCACGGCGACAACGATACCTTCCCCGTCTGGTATGCACAGGAGGTCGAGGGAATACGCACCGACGTGCGCATCTGCAACACCTCACTGCTCGGTACGGACTGGCATATCGACCAGATGAAGTGGGCTTGCAACGAGAGCGCTCCTCTGGCTCTTTCCGTGGGTCCGGAGCAGTACCTTTACGGCACCAACGAATATGTGCCGATAGTGGATTCGCGCGAGCAGGCGATGGATATCGCGGACGTGATGACCCTGTTCCGCCATCCTGATGTGAAGGTGCCGATGAGCAGCGGCCGCAAGGTGGATTACATAGCCTCCCGCAAGCTTACGATACCTGTCAACAAGGCCAACGTCATTGCCTCCGGCATCCTGGACGCCAAGTATGCCGACATGATTCCGGAGAGCATAGAGCTGCAGATATCCAAGGACAAGGACTACCTTACCAAGCCGGAAATCTTCATGCTGGACCTGCTGAGCAACTACCAGTGGGACCGCCCTATCAATATGCTTAACATGGGTGGAGACTTGAACATAGGGCTCAAGGATTATCTTGTTTACGAGGGCTATTCTTATAAGTTTGTGCCTGTCCGCAACAAGATTACCACCACAGATATAGGTTTTGTGGACACTGAAGAGCTGTATCACAAGATGACCGAGGTGTACAGCTGGGATGCCATTTCTGCGGACAAATGGTTCATAGACTACCAGAACATATACACGCACATGGGCGTCATGGCTCCGCGCGGCATCTTCCTTAATGCGGCCAAGGCCTTCATGAAAGAGGGTAAGAACGACTGGGCGGTGGAGATGCTGGACCGCAGCTGCGAGGTAATGCGCCGTTTCCCTCTGGAGAGCATCCCCCTGGGCATGTCTACAAACGATTATCTTGTCATTGGGATGGTTGAGGCGTATTACCGGCTGGGAGAGACCGACAAGGCCCGCGCCCTTGGCGCCCAGATGGCAGCCGACCTGCTGGAAACCACCCGCTTCTACCTGGAGTATTTTGAGTTCGGCAAGAATGAGTTCGATCTCTGCGGCAGTTACGTTTACTACCTTGCAGATGTAATGCGCGATGCCGGAGACAGCGACATTGCAGATAAATTCACCGACGGCTTTTCCAAACTCATAGACTGGGCCGCCGGGGAAGAAGGTAAGGAAGACGCCGAAGCTGAGGGCTAAGGGCGTTGCGAGAATTCGCAGCCGCACCAGGTCTGGTTATAGAAGCGCTGCTCGCAGATTATCTGTGAGCGGCGCTCTTGCAATCCCCCTTTGCGCCAGTTCTGGGGCCAGAATAAAACGTCATGCCCGACCGGGTTTTCGTCATTGACGGCCTGCATTACGTCATGCCCGACCTGATCGGGCATCCCCCCGCAGGCCCAGAGGCCGGCGTCCGCTACCTGCTCCAGACTCTTCCATCGGGAAGAGGCAAGGGTGGTGGTAAGAATGGGAATGCCGTGCGCGGCAGCGTACTCAGCTGCCCGCTTTAATCTGAATTTGAAGCAGTTGAGGCACCTTGGACCACGTTCCGGCGCCGCGGCTAGTTCCTCTGGTGAGAGGGTAGCCTCGAGTTCCTCCGGTATTGCGGCCGCGGGCTGCGACGGCACCTCGCTCATGATACAAAACTGCCCTGCAGTTTCAAAATCGCTCGGTGTCCGCCCAGCCCCCCGGCCATCCTGAGGAACACCGAGGACAAAGTTCCGCCAAGCATCGTGGTCGTATTCGTCGTCAATCATCTCCACACCAAGCGACTTGCAGTAACGCGCAAGCTCGCTGCGCCTCAGCTCATATTCTTCAAAAGGGGTGATGTTTGAATTGCTGAAAAAGACCACCGGGCGTATTCCATTGGCCAGCAGGCACTCTATCACCGCACCCGAACACGGGGCGCAGCAACTGTGCAGAAGGACATCCTTGCCTCCGCCGGGAACCTCCAAGTTCAACATTCATCCAGATTTTGGGCAAAGTTATCAAAAAATGCCCGATAAACAGAAGCCGGTTGTTGTTTGTTAAGTAAAAAAACTCTAAATTTGATTGTGGAAAGACCATTCACATTATCATTCATTGAGGCCAATGCCGCTCTTGCTCTAGAGGGGGGGGGGTATAACCAACTATAAATCAACAACATAAAAAAACCGTGCCGCGACCTTTGCAAAAAGGCCTCGCGTTTTTCGTGCATGTAACTATGTTTCAATATACCGTATAGTATGAAAAAAACTATTAACTACGCTCCTCCCGTAATGGAGGAAGACCTGCTTTGGGCAGAGAATCTTCTCTGCGTTTCCGACGACATGCCGGGTGACACCGGCGACGGTTTCTGGGATTATCTTAACGGCGATCCCCGCGAATTTTAAACATCCTGAGCCATGAAGAAATTATTTTTGATTGCACTTCCCCTCATGCTGCTCGCATCCTGCAGCAGGGAACCCATGGAGCTGGCTGTAAGCAAGGACACACAGAAATCCGTTACCGTAAAGGTGACCGGAGACAGCCCGGAAGAAACCAAAACCATTATCAACGAGGCCAACCGCACCCTGCTCTGGGGCGGCGACGAGCATCTTGCAGTGTATGAGTTGTATTATGGTTATAACGACCGGCTTAATCGTTCCGAGTATATGGGAGCGGCCGTAAAGAGCGCCAAGGGTGTTACCACCAACGGCGGATGGACCATGACCTTCGACGCCACCCTGCCCGGATATTCAGGTTCTTCGACGCTTACCTATGCTGCTGTTTATCCGTTCTCGGCTTTGGATTACCTCGACGATTACAATCTGGTTGAAGTTTCCGTGCCGTCCGTCCAGACGGGCATTAAAGGGACTTTCGACCCAGACGGCGATATTCTCCTTGGTGAGGCCAGGACGTTCGATACCCAGCAGACGGACCTTCATTTCCATTTCCGCCGCATGACATCCATTCTAAAGCTCACTATCAAGAACCTCAATATACAGCCTGGTGCCAAGGTGGTAAGTGTAAAGCTCCAGACCCCCAACAAAGGACTTTCGTCAACCGGTACCATAGACATCATCGAAGGAACCCTTACGCCTCCTAACCCCGATGAGAACCAGGGCTCCAAGAGCGTGAAGCTCAACTGCAAGGGGATGGACATCACTGATGGCACCTTCGACGTGTGGTTCAATGTCTGGCCTGTCACATTCACGAATCCGGACAATCTCACGGTCTATGTGACCACCTCCGACGGCTACAAGTATTCCCGCGCTATCATAATGCAGGATCCCGCGCTCGAGCTCAAAGCGGGGCAGGTGACTCCGGTGGCTGTGAATATGACAAACGCCAACCGTACAACCGTCTCGGATTATTCGAAGAACATTACCTTCAGCTATACCGATCCCACGGCAGAAGGTATCTCCCTGGAATATGACAAGACAGAGGCGAGAGTTGTCTTTACCTGTCAGGAAGACTGGGTCGCGGAGATTACAGGAGACGATGACGGATGGTTCACATTCGGCGGCAAGCGCAAGGTATCAGGCACGAACGCCTCATACTATTACCTGTATGTTAATTGCAACAAGAATATAGGTGAAGCGCCCAAGACTGCGACAGTGACCATCAGCAACGATTTCACGGAGAAGTCCTTCACCATCACTCAGGAGAACTGCGTTTCCCTTACCGGGGCCGCCCTTTCCCAGACTTCCCTCAACCTCGTATGCGGCCAGTCACAGACGCTGTCCGTCATACCCGTCCCGGCTACGGCTTCGAATTACAAGGTCAGCTGGAGCGTTGAAGACTTCAGGACTATAAGCGTGGACTACGACGTGAAAGCGGATGCGCCCGAGCTCGTGGTTACGGCCAATATGGTCGGCTCAGCCACCATTACAGCCACTGTCACAGACAAAGAGACCGGAGAAGAGTTTGTCCGCGAGTGCACGGTTACCAACACGGTTCCGGCATTCACTGCCCCCAACGATGTTCTCGTTACGCTCAACCGCTATGTTTACAAGTATGACTCCGATCTTGGGCAGTATGTGAGTTATTACGTTCCCACCGTCGTTCGCAACGGAGAGGAAATCCCCCTGTACGCGGAGGGTAATTCATATAACAACTCTGCAAATTGCGTAACGGTCGCAAACGGCAAGCTGATTGTGGCAGGTTCTTATGAGAAGAATCCGGACAATCTTAACGACGCCATCAAGGGAGCCTGTTACTGGCTTTCCGGAAAGATGTACAAGCTCCCGCAGTATCAGTCGCTTGACGGCCTTGTAGCAGACGGCAAAGACGTATATGTGATAGCATCCTGGTACGATTCCGACAACCATTATGCACTGCTCAAGAATTGGGAACAGGTAGTTGAACTGGACGCCATCTCGGTGAGCAACATAGTCATAGACAACGGCGACTGGTATGTCTGCGGCAAAGATTCCGGGTGGCAGACCTGCTATTGGAAGAATGGAGTAAAAACCACTATCGAAGGACTCTATTCCGCCAGTGCCATAGACGTAAAGGACGGAAATATCTGCATCGCCGGCGATGCGTACGACACCAGGCCCAATATCAATGTCTGGCACAACGGCGAAGTTACAAAATGGTCCAGCTGGACGGCTTCTTACCAGGCAGGATATGCCGACAGGGTGTTCATTATCGGAAGCGACATCTGGGTCATCGGACGATATGTCGCAAGCGGCAAGACCGCTGGTGTGAGGCTGTACAAGAACGGAAAAGAGGTGTTCTTCCCTGCGTTCGACGGGTCCCAGTTCGAAAACAGGAAGTACGACAAGTACGAGCTCCGCGGCGCACAGGTGTTTGACGGCCAGTTCTACCTGCTTTACAGTCTTTCCTATACCGGTTCCAACGCCTTCCACAACCCGTCACAGGCGCTGTGGAAGACCCTGTACTATGAGCCCGCTTACGTGAATGCGGATCAGAGGTTCGAGGAGTTTTCCAACGGAATGTCCACGCTTGAATACACGGACATCTTCGTAACCAGCGAGCCGTTCTCTGTCGGCGGCACCATGAACCCTCCTTATGAGAATCCTTTTGATGATGAGGAAGAACAGTGGTAATCTTTCAAGAGTATAGCATTATGAAAAAGATAATATCCATTTTAAGCGCAGCAGTCCTGCTTTTTGCAGCTTGTGAGGTTATCGAGACCGAAGTTACTGTCGAGCCCGTACCGGCCGAAGGAACGCATCTGGACGTCAACTTCAACATCAGCTGTGACAATCCGGACACAAAGGCCATAAAGACCGTTTGGGAAAACGGAGACATAATCCATTTCATTTTCGACAAATATACTAAGGACGGATGTTTTTTGAGCCTTAAGTACAATAACGGACTCTGGTCTGCAGCATGGGTTTCCACCCTGGTTGCAGATCAGCCGCTTGAGGAAAGGATTGCGGCCAAGGGGAGCGGCACAGTAACGGGTTTCTACATTTTCAACAGGAAGGGAATGCAGTGGGGTTATTATTGCCCCGAGTACTATGCATTCGACGCTTACGACAACCTTCCGGGCGCAGGGGGAAACAAGGTTTATTCCTGGTACACGACCTGCGAAGACGCCCCTTACCAGGTGGTTGACGGCGTACTCACGGCAGACATACATCTCACAATGCCCGCCGAGTACAATTTCGTGCAGTTCTTCATCCCCGGTATCGGTGGTGACCCGGGACGTTTCACCCTTGCTACCGAGCCTTCTATAAACAGCATACGCCCGGTCAAGTATTACAGCGCCGGAGGGTTCGAGATTGAGAAGAACAAGGAAGGAGTAATGCCGGGCTATGCCTTCAGGGACGGCACTACCTTCTGCGGAGTGCTGCCAGCACAGCTCGACGGCGTCAGCGGGGATTACAAGTTCATCCTTACCGATTCTGTCAACGGAGCACAATACGAGTACAGCGTATCCGGCAAGACCCTTTCAAGGGGCAAGTCCGTCAAGCTTCCCAATCACGACGAATGGACTCTCAAGACCGCGCCTGTGGCTCATCCCGCCTATGTTGACCTCGGTCTGCCGAGCGGCATCAAATGGGCCACCTTCAACCTGGGCGGCACCCTTCCTGAAGAAACGGGCGGTCTTTATGCCTGGGGGCACACGAAAGCCGGAGTCCTTGATTCATGGCAGGACTACCGCTTCTGGGTGTCTGGTTCCTCTTACTATGACCTGGTGTTCTCCAAGTACAATGCGGAGGATGGCCTTGTTACCCTTGAGAGGGCGGATGACGCCGCCAGTGCAATATGGGGAGATAAATGGAGGATTCCCACCTTGGCCGAATGGAATGAACTGGCCCAGAATTGCACAGCCCAATGGATGAGAGTCGGTGGCGTTGAATGCTACAAGGTTACCAGCAAAGTTGAAGGCTATACAGATAAGTATATCGTCCTTCCGAACGCAGAAGAGTATTGGACGGCAACGCTGAATGAAACTGATGTCTATGAAGCGAATGGTTATTCCGCAAACCTGTATTCCCAGTCCCCTGGCCGTATGGACGCGCTTTCCATCCGACCGGTTTACGACGAGAGCCTGCAGCCTGTAGATCCTTCTGTGGAGGATCCCGTCGTTGACTTCGAGTTTATACCGATGTGCGTTGTCGGCAACAAGACGATTTTTGTCGCCAACAAGAATCTCGGTGCCAAGAATCCCAAAGACCCCGGCAAATACTACATGTGGGGAGACGTCACAGGTCATTTGCAGGGCGAAGAGTTCTATTTCGGCTGGGAGGCGTATCCACTCGCAGGAAATAAAAGCGGCAACTACACGGCGTATGTTTATACCGAAGAAGCCAGTCGCTGGAACGGCGTCGGAGAGCCGGACAATCTGGAGCAGTTGCTGCCCGAGCACGATGCTGCCACGGTGGAGCTTGGTGAGGAGTATCACATCCCTACCCCGGAGGAATTCAGCTATTTGCGCAGTGAATGCGACTGGGAATGGGACAATGAAAACAAGTGCTGCATTGTCCGCGGGCGTGGAGATTGCGCCGGAAGTGTAATAGTGATTCCCGCCGGAGGCAGCATCAGCGGCAGTGCCAAAGACGCTCCTAATGGATTTGGAACGGAGGGACGTTACTGGCTGGCCAGCTTGGGCGGATATTCTGGAGGCGGCCGAGACAATTACAGTTGCTTTGCCTCAGAGTTCGGCATTGACGAAACGTATCCGGTTTACCATCAATACAGCGGCAGACGCGAATGCGGCATGAACATACGTCCTGTAATGGTACAGGGAAAGTAGTAATTTAAGATTGGATTCTGCAGGTGTGTCGCAGCTTTGCGCGCACCTGCAGTATTCATTTTTAGCGCGGCCTCTTATACAAAGTGCCAATTTTTTTTGTGAATCTGCAAAATATGCTTAATTTTGCAGTCCCAAATAACTGCGGTAGTGGTGAAATGGTAGACACGCTACTTTGAGGGGGTAGTGGGCATTGGCCTGTGTGAGTTCGAGTCTCACCTACCGCACAAAGAGACAAGTTCGAGAGGACTTGCCTCTTTTGTTTTATGGTAAGAGGCCGTGCCGGAAGGCACTCTGATCTATCCCCTCGGTTTTTTATGGGACTTGATTAGAATACCCAACCGATGTTTGCATTAAGGGTAGTGTAGATTTCTCCGTAGCTCCACCAGGCAGGCAAACTGTAATCGACAGAAAGACGAAGATGACGGAACAGTTCAATGCCGACTCTTGCATCTGCGTAGATCAGAAATTGTCCTTCCCACAAATGGTCAAGGGTATCGTTGTGCATGCCGAATCCTGGACCCAGTCCTAAACCAATGAATGGATTTACGGTCTTTCCAGGGGAAAAAATGAAATCTGCTATAGCCAAAAGGTCGCCTGAAATGGCGAGGGCATTATTGTCCTTCAAGGAAAGACCAATGGGTCCAGCCTTAGCGTCTAGTCTCGCACCCGCTTCGAAGTGCTTTCCGAGAGTCCAACGATACTCTCCGTAAGCTCCGAATTTATAAAGCATATTGGGAATGTCGTCGGCCGCGGCAAAATTCTGTTTTGGAGAATAATTGATTCCGACTTCGACTTTACCGGTCTGGGCGTACAGGCTGACGGTCTGGACAATAGCCATCAGTAATAGAAAGAAAGCTTTTCGCATATAATCAATAGATGCGCGCCGCCGCTTCTTCGTTGCATTCGATTTTTGATTTGTCTTCCCTATTTGCTACTTTTGCAAGGATATGAAAAAGATAGCTGTCATAGTTGCGCTGGAAAGCGAATATGCCATGGCCCAGAAGGTTCTGGCGGATATGCCGGGAGTGTCACTGAGCATGTGCGGGATAGGAAAGGTGAATGCGGCCATCGGTGCTACTGCAATAATCGAGCGGGAGCATCCTGAGGCCATTATTTCTACCGGAATAGCGGGTGCCATCAGCAAGGATCTAAAGCCTATGGATGTAATAGTCGCCAGCCGGGTAGCCTACCACGATATCTGGTGCGGTCCGGGATGGGACGAGGGCGTGGTGCAGGGTTTGCCTCAGTACTTCGACGCCGACAAGTCCCTGTACGCCAAGGCGATGTCCCTTTCTGTGCCTGGCCTGACAATCAAGGGCGGCCTGCAGATCAGCGGCGACCGTTTCATAGTCGCTTCCGACATTCCCGCCCTGCATGCAATGTACCCGGAGGCCATCTCCGTGGACATGGAGTCCGGTGCTCTTTCGCAGACCTGCTACCGTTACGGCATTCCTTTCATCAGCTTCCGCATAATCTCCGACAGCGCCGACGAATCTGCTTATGCCGATTTCTGGACCAAGGCGCCCGAGAATTCCTTCCGCGTGCTAAAGACCTATCTTGATTTGCTGTCGCGCTGATTCCTAAGGAGTTATGGGCCACGACAAACTAAGGAAATTCGCAGAGAACGAGACTTTTCCGTGCCTGCTTCAGCCGTCGGCGGAGGAACTGCTCCGGGACGGCTATTTCTCGTTGCGTGACCATGAAGTCAAGGGCCATTGGGGCGAGCGTTTCGCAGACCCGCAGGCGCCCCTGGTGCTGGAGCTCGGATGCGGCAAAGGGGAGTACACCATCGACCTCGCCCAAAGGGATCCGTCGAAGAATTACGTCGGTGTGGATATCAAGGGGGCGCGCCTCTGGAAAGGGGCGAAATATGCAACGCAGCACGCTCTGGGCAACGTTGGCTTTCTCCGTACCAGGATAGAGTTCATCAGCGCTTTCTTTGCCCCCGGTGAGGTTTCGGAGATCTGGCTCACTTTTTCAGACCCGCAGGTAAAGAGCGAAAACTCCCGCCTTACCTCGCCCGTCTTTCTTGAACGCTACAGCCGTTTCCTGGCTCCCGGCGGTCTCATTCACCTCAAGACCGACTCCCAGTTCCTGTATCAATACACCCTTGCGGTCTGCCGGGCAAACAATCTTGAGGTTCTGGCCGCTTCCGAAGACCTTTATTCAGAGGCTGACCGTTTCGCTCCCGCCCTCACTGCGGTACAGACTTTCTACGAGTCAATGTTCCGCGACCAAGGGTACCCGATCCGCTATCTCTGCTTCCAGCTGACGGAAGCTCCGGCGAAGGGTGCGCCAGTAGAGGACTTCGCTTCGCTCATCCCTCCCACCGCTGAAGCGGCGGGCCCCTCCCATTCACGTGGCCATGGGCGGCCACGGTCCTCTGCTGGCGCACCCTCCGCCGGAGCCTTCAGGAGTCCGCAGGACTTCGACTCCGATTACTGGCGGTCGGTAGAAGGTCACCGCACGCTGTTTGGTCGCGACACGGCGGAGACGCGCAGACAGAAGCTCAAAGGCCGCTGATCCCCCCTCAATTTTGATTATTCCCGCAAAAAACCTACATTTGTAGGTTATGAAGAAAACCGTTCTTGTATCCGGAGGAGCCGGATTTATCGGCAGCCACGTAACCGTGGAACTTTGCCAGGCGGGCTACGACGTTGTCATAGCCGACAATATGTCCAATTGCGACGAGACCAACTACAAAGGCGTATGCGCCATACTCAGCCGCCAGCTGCCTTTCGAAAAGGTCGATTTCTGCGATGCGGCAGCGGCCAACGCACTGTTCGACAAATACCACATCGACGCTGTAATCCACTTTGCGGCGTTCAAGGCCGTGGGCGAGTCGGTAGCCGAACCCCTGATGTACTACAAGAACAACCTGGACTCCTTCCTCAACGTGCTGGAGGCCGCCCGTTCCCATGGGACCCACGTGCTGTTCTCCTCGTCCGCAACCGTTTACGGCGAACCCGACAACCCGCCCGTGACGGAGCAGAGTCCCCGCCAGGAAGCCACATCGCCCTACGGCAACACCAAGCAGATGTGCGAAGACTTCCTGCGCGACTGCGTGAAGGCCTACGGCATGCACGGCATCGCCCTCCGCTACTTCAACCCCATCGGCGCACACCCGTCCGCACTCATCGGCGAGCTCCCCAGGGGCGTCCCCAACAACCTCGTCCCCTACATAACCCAGACTGCCATAGGCAAGCGTGAATGCCTCAGCATCTTCGGCAACGACTATCCCACTCCCGACGGCACATGCCTGCGCGACTTCATCGACATAGTAGACCTTGCCCAGGCACACGTCTGCGCCGTAACCCGCATGATAGACGGGAAGATGGAGGAGCCTTACGAGATATTCAACGTGGGTACCGGCCGCCCGGTGTCCGTGATGGAGCTGGTAAACGCCTTCGAGAAGGTTAACAAAATCAAACTCAATTACCGCATTGCCCCGCGCCGTCCCGGTGACGTTATGGCCATCTGGGCAGATCCCGCACTCGCAGAAAAGAAGCTGGGATGGAAGGCAAAGCGGAGCGTGGAGGAGACGCTCGCGTCTGCATGGGCGTGGGAAAAACGCCTGGCAGAGGCCGGCAAATAATTGGAACGAGCTTTGCAAGCTATCCGGACGCTTATGAGATTTTTCGTTAAAACAGTCTTCGCGCTCATGCTGCTTGTCCTTCCTGCCGTGGCTTCCGCGCAGAAGTACAAAGGAGTTGTGGATAAGTCCGTGGCCGTGGTGGGCAACGAACTCATCACCCTGTCTGAGGTGGAGCAGGAAGTGCAGATGATGAGCGCCCGCGGCTTTGCCTCGGACCGTAACATCCGCTGTGAGATATTGGAGGGCATGATGCGGTCCAAACTGTTCCTCATGCAGGCGCGTCTGGATTCGCTTACCGTGAACCAGGAGATGGTGGAGGCCCACCTCTCCCAGCAGATGGACCAGGCCCGCACCGCCCTCGGAGGAGACGACGCGGTGGAGGCCTACTTCCACAAGCCGGTTTACAAGCTCCGCCAGGAGTGGCGCAAGCAGATAGAAGACAACACCCTTGCCCAGCAGGAGCAGCAGGAGATTGCAAAGCGCATCCCGGAAGTGACTCCGTATGACGTCAAGCAGTATCTGGACACCTCCGCAGTGGACAAGCTGCCGGTGGTGCCCACCAAGTACAAACTCAGCCAGATTTGCATATATCCGGACCGGGAGGCGGCCGCGCTTGTCGTAAAGGAGCGCCTGCTGAATATCCGCGAGCGTATCATCAACGGAGAAAAGTTCTCCACTCTTGCCCGCCTGTATTCGGAAGACCCGGGCAGTGCACGCAAGGGAGGCGAGCTTGGATTGGCGTCCAAGTCAATTTTCTGGCCGGCATTCTCAGATGCCGCCATGTCCCTCAAGCCGGGCGCCATTTCCCAGATAGTCGAAACCCCCGACGGCTTCCATATCATTGAGGTGCTGGAGAAGAAGGGCGATATGTTCAACGCCCGTCACATCCTGCTCAAGCCCCATTACACCATAGAGGACCGCGAGAAGGCATTCAGCCGCCTGGACAGCCTCAGGACCGCCATTACTGATTCCCTTATCACCTTCGAACTGGCGGCGCGTTTCTATTCACAGGACCCTGCAACCCGCACCAACGGAGGCCAGATGGCAGATCCCAATACCGGTTCTGCATATTTCGAGATCGACCAGCTCAAACCTCAGGATTACGCGGCCGCAAAGGACCTGCAGCCCGGCCAGATTTCCGAGCCTATAGAGTCCCTGGACAACGAGGGCCGCGACGGCAACCTGGTGTACAAGATAGTCCGGCTGGACAAGATTGTGCCCGCGCATACTGCGACTTTCGAGCATGACTACACAGAACTGCTCGGCGACGTGCGTGCCGTCAAGCAGAACGAGGCCATCGAAGATTTTATCAAGGAGAAGATAAAAGTCACCTACATCAAGATCGATCCTCTGTTCCAGGATTGCGAATTCGAGCTCGACGGATGGAAATCCAAGTTCACAAAAGACTGACGCTGCTTGCCTTACTGGCGACAATGCTCGCCATGCAAGCCGTGCCCGCCCTGGCCCGAAAGGAAAAGGCGGACAGTCTTGTGCGGCTCATGAAGGCGGAGAGCATCGAGCAACTGGTAATGCACGGGCAGCAGTACCGAAAGGCAATCTCGTCCACATTTCTCCATAACGGAACATATCTTATCAGCGACACCGCACTCTGGAACGTCGACACCAAAATCATCAATGCAGTAGGTCACGTTAAGGTTATCCAGGACGAGACCGTGCTCACCAGCGACAAGCTGGACTACATGATAGACGACAACCTGGTGCAGTTCCGCGGAACTCTGGTACAGCTGCAGAACAAGAAAAAGAACCTGCTGCGCACCCGCTACCTGGATTACAACACCAAGGACAGCATCGCCATATTCTCCCACGGCGCCGCCATGAAGGATGCCGACGGTCAGGTGATCGAAAGCCTTTCCGGAACCTACAATTCCAACACCAAGACCTTCATGTTCGAGAGCAACGTGAACATGTTCTCCGACTCCATGTTCGTGAAGACCAATCTGTTGCGCTATTACTCAGATCTCGATAAGGCGGATTTCCCGGTAATGATAGACTTCTGGAAAGGGGGCAATATGCTGTCGGCAGATAATGGCTGGTACGACAAGGGTCGCGGTACGGTTTTCTTCCAGCGCAACGTTCACGCCCTCTCAGAGGAGCAGGAAGCGTGGTCGGACAGTTTGTTCTATTATCGTGGAACCGGGAACCTCCTCATGCTGGGCAATGCACAGGTCCAGGATCCCGGCCGGGAGGTGACGGCTGTTGCGGAACGTATCCACTATAACGATACCCTTTCGCAGGTGAAGCTGCAGCGCAACGCCGCTGTGGCTCTGCAAACCGGAAAAGACGAAAAGCGCGACACTATTTACATGGGTGCCGACACCTTGATTTACAGAACCATACGCCGTTGCGACATACCTGAGGGGACTGTTTCCGCCTGCGAAAGCAGACTGGCCGATATAAGTACGGACCCCGTGGCCGAGTACCGGAGGAAGGCCGCCGAAGCTGCTGCAGCCGCCGCTGCCGAGGCCAGCAAGCCGCAGGGCGGACCTGGCGGGATGCGTCAGGGGAAGGGGGCCGTTGGCAAGCCGGGGGCTGAACCTCAGGGGGCGGCGTCTGAAGAGACTGCAGCAGGCAAAGAGAAGCCTGTGGCGAATGAAGAAGCAGCGCCGAAAGCTACGGGTGAGCAGGAGCGCAAGGACAGTCTGATAGCCCCTCTGAACAAGGCTCTGGCGGCAATAGACAGTCTGGTAGGTACGGCTCCTGTGGCCGATTCCCTTGCAGTGGCGCCCGGAACGCAAATGGCAGATGCCGTGGCCGGGTCTGTCCCTGACAGTACGGCAGGACCCGCAGTTCCTGATACAAATCTGGCTGCTAAGATGCAGGTTCTAGCAACTGCAGACACTGTCCCTGCCGCCCCTGCACCTGCAACCGCAGATACTTCCGCAGCGGTTCCGGCGTCGGACACCACTAAGGCCCCGCTCGACAGCGCCGCCTTGGCTGCTGCCGCAGATACCGTTAAACTCGACACCACCAAGATAGGCTTCGTGTACGGGGTGAGGAATGTCCGCATCTTCCGTGACGACATACAGATGCGCTGTGACTCAATGTGTTACTGCGATCTGGATTCCATCGCCCGTTTCTACAGGGACCCGGTGGTCTGGAATGACGGCAACCGACAGTACACCGCAGACAGCCTGTTCATCCTCATAGGCGGAGGCGGACCCCGCAAGGCCAGCCTGCAATCCAACGCCTTTGTTATCATACAGGAAGACCCTGTGAGCTTCGACCAGATCAAGGGTGCGGAAGTCCTGGCATATTTTGATAGCCTGGACAGTTCCCTGAAGCGTTTCGATGCCCTTGGAGGCTCGTCCGCCATCTTCTATTTGCGGGAGAACGAGGCGTTTGCTACGGTGAACAAGGTGGAGAGCAAAATGCTTTCCGGATGGCTTGTAGACGGGGATATAGATCACGTCTATTACTTCGAGCAGCCCAAGAACAACGCTTACCCTGTGGTTCAGATGCCGGAGGCGGAGCGCAAGATGAAGGGCTTCAACTGGCGCCCGGACGAACGACCCGCGAGTCCTGAGGACATTACAACCCTGAAAATAAGAGCATCTGCCCGCGAATATTACGAGTCCAAACCGCGACCCGAGTTCAGGGAAACGGACCTGTACTTCCCGGGCTACATGCCCCGTATATTAAAAGAGATCGCAGTCCGCGATTCCCTTGCAAAAATACCCAAACCAAAGCGGGATACGGCTGTGTTCCATAAGCCACATCTGGCTGACAGCCTGCAAATTGAGACTTTATCTGCGGACAGCCTGGCTGTTGCGGATTCTCTTGCTGCAGTGTCCGATTCCCTGGCCGCTGACGGCCTTGCCCGGGCGGACAGCCTGGCGGTGGCAACCGTGGACAGCCTTGCGGTCAAGGCTCCTGCCGATTCCCTTGCCGTAAAAGAAGAAATAGACCCTCTGTCCGTTCCCACTGTAGATCCAAAGCAGAAGCGCAAGGAGGACAGGGAACTCCGCCGCAAACTGCGCATAGCCGCAAGGGATGCCAGAATTGCCGCCCGTGAGGCCCGCTGGGCTGAGCTGGACCGTCAGGATTCCCTCAAGCTTGCGGCAAAGAAACAGAAAGAGCTGGAAAAGCAGCGCGCCAAGACTCTCAAGTTGCTCCTTGCCATTCAGAAGCAGGATGCCAAGGACGAAGCAAAACTACAGAAATATATAGCGAAATATCAGAAGCAATATGAAAGAGAGCAAAAGCGTAAAGCTGCCAGAGAACGCTCACAGGCCACTGGCTCCGGGGGAGAAGTACCAACCCCTCCTGGGTCCGGAGAAGAAGCCCCTCGAGGTGACGCCGTACTCGGTGACGATGGGTCTCCTGATGACGATCCTGTTCTCAGCGGCGGCGGCGTACCTGGGACTTAAGGTAGGACAGGTATTCGAAGCGGCGATACCTATCGCCATCATCGCGGTCGGTGTGACCGGCCTGCTCGGCAAGAAAGACGGGCTGGCACAGAATGTCATTATCCAGAGTATAGGAGCTTGCTCCGGTGTAGTGGTAGCGGGTGCAATTTTTACCCTTCCCGCCATCTACATCCTCGGTCTTGACGTGAATTTCTGGCAGATGTTCCTCAGTTCCCTCCTCGGAGGCGCGCTAGGCATCCTGTTCCTCATACCGTTCCGCAAGTACTTCGTGCACGACATGCACGGCCAGTATCCATTCCCTGAGGCAACAGCTACAACGCAGGTGCTGGTGAGCGGAGAGAGCGGCGGCGGAAGTGCCAAGACCCTTGTGCTGGCCGGCCTTGTCGGTGGTCTTTACGATTTTGTAGTGGCCACCTTCGGAGCCTGGGCAGAGACTCTGAGCACTACCGTAATGCACTGGGGACAGGTGGTATCGGACAAGGCCAAGCTGGTGCTCAAGCTCAACACCGGTGCCGCCGTGCTCGGCCTGGGATACATAATCGGCCTTAAGTACGCCTTCGTAATCTGCTGCGGTTCGTTCCTGGTGTGGCTGATAATCATTCCGCTCATCAATCTCATCTGGGGCGGCCAGGTCATCGACCTAATGGGAACCGGTATCACTGCGACGGTGGGCCAGATGGCTCCTGAGCAGATATTCAAGGAGTACGCCCGGCATATAGGAATCGGAGGCATTGCGGTTGCCGGCATAATCGGCATCATCAAGAGTGCCGGAGTTATCAAGAGCGCCGTCAAGCTGGCGGTGGGTGAGTTCAAGCGCAAGCCCGGAGAGGCCGCGGCCGCTACGGAGCGCACTCAGGAAGACCTTCCCATGCGGGTGGTCACCTCCGGCATCATTTTCACCCTTCTCGCCATCTTCGCATTCTTTGCATTCGGGGGAGTGGTTACCAACGTATGGCAGGCAATTATTGCGCTGATCATAGTTGCGGTGATCGCCTTCCTCTTTACTACCGTTGCGGCCAACGCCATCGCCATTGTGGGCACGAATCCGGTGAGCGGCATGACCATTATGACCCTGATTATCACCGCATTGGTGCTGGTGGCCGTGGGGCTTAAGGGGAACGCCGGCATGGTTGCGGCCATGGTCATCGGCGGCGTAGTATGTACGGCGCTGAGCACGGCCGGCGGTCTTATCACCGACTTCAAGATAGGTTACTGGATAGGCACTACGCCCCGCAAGCAGGAGGCCTGGAAGTTTGTGGGCGTAGCGGTTGCAGCGGCTACCGTGGGCGGTGTGATGCTGGTGCTCAACAAGACCTACGGGTTCACGGGCGAGGGCGCCCTGGTTGCCCCTCAGGCCAATGCCATGGCGGCCGTCATCCAGCCTATGATGAACGGCGGCAGCGCACCCTGGCTGCTCTATGGTATAGGTGCCGTCATTGCAGTGCTGCTTACAGTGCTTAAGGTTCCGGCACTTGCGTTTTGCCTGGGAATGTTCATTCCCATCGACCTCAACCTTCCGTTACTGGTGGGCGGCGCCATTTCCTGGTTCGTGAGCACCCGCAGCAAGGATGCCGCGGTCAATTCTGCCCGCCAGGAGAAGGGAACGCTGATAGCCAGCGGATTCATCGCCGGCGGTGCGCTCATGGGTGTGGTTTCCGCCATACTCAAGTTTGCCGGCGTAGACTGGTATCTGGCTTCCTGGAACACCGCCGGGGCTTCCGGTGCGGCTCCTGCCGAGATGCTGGCCGTCGTGCCGTTCCTCGCCATTTGTGGCTACATGATTTACGCGTCGATGAAAAAAGATTCTTCGCTTCGCTCAGAATGACAATGATGTCATCCTGAGGAGCTTGAAAACGACGAAGGATCTAAGAATACAAGCAAAATGGAAAAGATTTTAGACCGATTTCTGAGATACGTTGCAGTGGATACCCAGAGCAACGAAGAATCCGAATCCCAGCCCTCGGAGGCTAAGGAACTCGACCTGCTGCGCATGCTGCGCGACGAGCTGCAGGCCATGGGCGTACAGGCGGAGCTGGATGAATACGGATACGTAATGGCGACTATTCCGTCGAACATAGAGGCAAAGGTGCCGGCAGTGGGCTTTATCGCCCACGTGGATACGGCGCCGGACGCCAGCGGCAAGGACATCAAGCCGCAGATTATCAAGAACTACGACGGCAGCGCCATTCCACTGAAGGGCGTGCCCGGTCTGATGCTGGACCCCGCCGACTTCCCCGAGCTACTCAGGCATAAGGGAGAGACTCTGGTTACCACAGACGGCACTACGCTGCTGGGCGCCGATGACAAAGCGGGAGTTGCCGAAATCATGGATGCAGTTGAGTACATAGTGTCGCATCCTGAGTTCAAGCATGGCGAGCTCAAGATAGGTTTTACGCCCGACGAGGAGATTGGCCGCGGAGTCGTGAAGTTCGATGTAAAGCGTTTCGGGGCCGCTTATGCCTACACCATGGACGGAGGCGAGCTTGGAGAACTGGAGTTCGAGAACTTCAATGCCGCATCGGCCGTAGTGCATATCCAGGGACGCAATGTGCATCCCGGTTATGCCAAGGGCAAGATGCTGAATTCCATACTGATAGCCCAGGAACTGATAGCCCTGCTGCCGGTGGATCAGCGGCCGGAATACACCCAGGACTACGAGGGCTTCTTCCATGTTGTGGGCTTCAAGGGCACCGTCGAGGAGAGCACCGTGACCTGGATTATCCGTGACCACGACCGCGCCAAGTTCGAGCAGAAGAAGGAGGTTATGCGCCGCTGCTGCGAGTTCATCGACGGCAAGTACGGCAAGGGCACCGCTACTCCGACCATCAAAGACCAGTACTACAATATGAGGGAGCAGGTGGAGCCGCACTACCATATCATAGAAAAGGCTGTGCGCGCCATGGAGATGGCAGGAGTCAAGCCTCACATCCAGCCCATACGCGGCGGCACCGACGGCGCCAACCTATCCTTCAAGGGCCTCCCATGCCCCAACATCTTCGCCGGCGGCCTGAACTTCCACGGCAAGATGGAGTGGGTCCCCGTGGAGTCCATGGAAAAAGCCTCCGCGGTAATCCTGAATATCATCAGGCTCTTCGCGGAGGCCTAGCCGGGCATATTCAATTTAGAACAGTTTCTTGAAGAGACCTTTGGCAAGGCCGTCGAGGCCGCTGCCTGAGTTGTTGTTGCGTGGAGGCTCCTGGCGGGGCGGGGTATCTACATAGAAGTAGGTGCATACCTGACCGTCTCCGCATGCGTCGGTGCGGTTCCAGCTCCAGCACACGCCGTCGATGATCTTGTAGTAGGTGTCGGCGTTGAGGTCCAGGGGATTGCTGCAGCCGCGGGCGATAAAGCCGGCGGAGCGCAGCTTGGCGGCGTAAGCCTCTACAAGGAAGGGCCTTCCGTCGAGGATGAGGCGGTATGCCGGATAGCCGTTGCGAGGGGTATCCTCCTCAAGGACGAAGTTGCTGCCGCCCACGTCCCACTTGGGAAATGCTCCTAGGTTCTGCTCCCAATCTGTGAAAATCGCGGCCTCTGCTGCCTTCTTCCTGGCTTCTTCCTCTTCTGCCTCTTTCTTGGCCTGGGCTACGGCTCCGGAGAACATCATCCCGAAGCCACGGAGTGCGGAAGCGGCTTCTGCGGCCTGCTTGCGCTCCTCTTCCGTTATCGAACGTGCTTCTGCGGGGGCCGCACCGTCTGCCGGCTGTGCGGACACGGGCTGTCCGGCCGCGGCGGCCTCAAGATCTTTCTGCGCCTGCGCAAGAGCAGCGGTAGACTGCTCCATTGCAGCTGCGGACTGTTCCATGGCGTCGGCGGTTTTCTTGGATACATTGTCTATAGCCTCCGCCTGCTTGTTTGCGAATCTTTCCGCAGCGGGAGCGACGGCCTTTTCGACCGCCTTGCTAAGTGCGTTGCCGATACCGTCGCTGATGGCACCGCCAACAATATTCTTAAGAAATCCCATATCTCTGATAACTCTATTTTTGTGCAATATAAGTATTTTTGCGGACATTTGGAAAAGACCCCCGAAAGCAGTAGATTTGCGTTAATATATGAAACGGACTATTCTGATTCTGACCTGCCTGCTCTCAGCGGCCGTGCCCGCACTGGCCCAGGAAAACGCGGCGCAGACGCAGCATACATTCATAGAGGAGCTGTCTTTCGATACCCGTGCCACCTTCCATCAGCAAACCGTAGCCGGAGTGTATGATTCGCATTTTCAGGGCGATTACTTCAACCTGCACATCAAGGGTCAGCTGGCAGAAGGCCTCACCTTCCGCGTGCGGCAGCGCCTCAACAAGAAGATAGACGACAAGAACCCCTTCAATGCCACCGATTTCCTGTGGCTTACCTGGCAGGCATCGCCAAAATGGTCTTTCACGGCAGGCAAGCACCCCATTATGGTGGGCGGTTACGAAATCGATTCCGCACCTATCGACGTATATTATTATGGTGCCTTCAGCAATCATCTGTCGCAATACTATGCTTTCGGTGTCAGCGCCACTTTCACGCCCATCGAGGGCCAGAATATCAGCCTTCAGTTCATTCCCTCGCCCATTTCCCCGGTTACGCAGAACTCTTACTCCTACAACCTTTACTGGAATGGCGGTTTCTTCCCATGGTGGAAGACAATCTGGAGTTACAACCTCGTGGAGGACGAGCTGCACCGCAAGATGAACTGGGTGGTGATGGGCAACAAGTTCCCCATGGGCAAGCTGGTGGTGGACGTGGACTTTATAGACCGCATTGCCTTCAAGCAGGTTAACCCGTTCAGCGACTGGTCCTTCATAGTCAAGGCCATACTCAGCCTGGGCAAGTGGAACCTCTGTACCAAGGTGGGCTACGAGCGCAACGACGCCGCCAATATAGACCCGGACTGGAATCATGAGTGGGACGCAATCGTGCCCGCCACTCACGTGGGCTCTTTCGACCTCGTGCTGCCGGCCGGCAACGACTACCTTTACTACGGCGCCGGGGTGGAGTATTTCCCGCTGAAGGACGAGCGCCTGCGCCTGCATGCCGCATACTTCCGCGACAACCACGACCTGGTGAACAACTTCGATATAGGCATTACCTGGCGCTTCTCTGTTTATTCCAGAAAATAGCTATATTTGGAAACCGATAAACCAAGTCAATATGAAAAAGATACTATTCCTCTCCGCAGCCCTCTCGGCAGTTTTGTTCTGTGCCTGCAACGGCGGTAAAGTCAATTACAGCATCAACGTTTCCGGTGCCGACGACGGAACCTCAGTGGTCCTGGTAGACAAGCTTTCCGGGGATACCGTAGGCTCGGGAGAAATCGAGGACGGAGCGCTGCTTTTCAGCGGCAAGGCAGACAAAGACGCCCTCATGTACGTGCAGAAGGGTGAGGATGAATGGCAGACCATCTTCTTTGCCGACGGCAAGGACATTGCCATCAACCTGGAAGACAACAGCGTGAAGGGCTCCGAACTCAACGAAAAGCTGAACGCCTGCGACAAGGAGGCCGGCGACCTTTATAGCGAGATAATGGAGGCAATAGCTGAGTATAGCGAGCTGAGCGAGGAGGAGCAGCTGGTCAGCGCCGACGAAATCAATGCAAAGATTGCCGGCATCGGCGACATGTATAAGAGAATCCTGGAAGAGAACCGCGACAACATTATTCCCGCCGCGTTCATTGCAGAGATTGCCCAGGTACTTGAAGAAGAGGAGCAGGCCGACCTGTTCGATACCAAATATCCTTATGCCAGGCATCCCTACACCCTCAAAATCAAGAAGGAGGTAGAAGATTTCAACGCCCTCATGGCCGAGGCAAACTCCGTCAAGGACGGTCTCATCGGCAAGAAGTTCATAGATATCGAAGAGCCTGACACCGAGGGCAACATGCATAAACTCAGCGAGTTCGTCGGCCAGGGCAAATGGGTCTTCATAGACTTCTGGGCTTCCTGGTGCGGTCCCTGCCGCAGGGAGATGCCCAACGTAGTCGAGGCTTACAAAAAGTATCACGACAAGGGCCTGGAGATAGTGGGCCTGTCCTTCGACAACGACAAGGAAGCATGGATCAAGGCCATAGATGAACTCCAGATGCCATGGATTCACCTCTCAGACCTTAAGGGATGGGAAACCGTAGCTTCCGACACTTACGGAGTCAAGTCCATCCCCGCCAGCCTGCTGGTTGATCCGGACGGCATAGTGGTTGCCCGCGACCTCCGAGGGGAAGCCCTGGGAGCCAAACTCGCAGAAGTTCTGGGCGAATAAATCCGTTCTATGAATAGCCGGCGATTCTGGCTTGCGGCGCTTGTTGCTGTCGCATGCTCCCTGGGAGCGCATGCCCAGGAAAGAGATGGCCTCTGGATTTTCTCCAAGAACCATCCATTCGTGCGCAGCGGCATGGTTGAGGGCGATGCGATTGAACTGTCCCGCCCTGTATCGGTTTTGGCCGCAAATACTTACGTGCAGTTCGACCTTAGCCTGGAGAACTCCGGCACCAAGGCTCCCCTGCATTATAAGGTGGAGTTTTACGACGGCGGCGAGTGGGTCAGCGATCCCGACTTCGTGTATCAGGACGGCCTTTCCGAGTATTCGTTCCGCACAGTTAGCTCAACGGTCCGCCATCCGTCCACCTTCCTTATGGTTTACCGGCTGGCTCACGAGGTTCGTGACTCCCTTAAGGTGCGCTGCCGCGTATGCAGCCCATATGCCACGGACGGCAGCATCCTGAGCGCCGACGAAGCGGAGAACACTGTAACCCTGAAAAGCCGCGGCTACGTGGGCGCGTACCTAAATCCACTGGGACCGGGAGAGAACTATCCGGAGAAATGTATCCTGCTGATAGGCAATTCGTTCACCTATTACTTCGGCGAGCCGTTCATGCTTCAGGAAATAGCTTTCTCGCAGGGTTGCCGGCTACAGGTAAACGCCTCCCTGAAGGGCGGGCAGACCTACCGTCAGCATTGCGGCCTGGAGATGACTCAGGCGCAGTGCGAACTTGCCCGCGGCTACGATTTTGCCATAATACAGGGGCAGAGCCAGGAGCCCGGAAAGTTCGCGGCCGCCCCTGACAGCCTTGCCGATGTCTGCGCCGCCTTTTGCGAACTCGCAGACATGATTCGCAAGAATCAGCCCGGATGCCGAGTCTTCGTAGAGAGCACCTGGGCGTACCCTGCGGTAGATAACGGTGGATTTGCTTCCCTGGAGGAGTTCGACCAACGGCTCGAAGAGGGCACCCTGATAATCTCCGAGGCCGCAGGATGCGAGCGTACCCTTGTCGGCCGGGCCTTCAAGAGGGCGCGCGCCGAGGCCCCCGGCATAAAGCTTCTGAGCAATGACGAAAAGCACCAGAGTGCCGCCGGTTCCTATCTCAAGGCCTGCGTGACCTGGCTGACCATCTCCGGCCGCACCCGTTTCGTGGGTGTCGTGCCGTCATGTGGTCTCTCCGAAGAGGATGCCGCAGCGCTCCGCCGTGTCGCCGAAGAAGTAGTTGGCGGCATTTTGACCCCCTAATTGACGCTGACTAGGTGTTTTTTCGTTAGCCGGCGACGTTTTCACCCCGAAATCGTCGCCGACTGGCACCTAGTAGCCTTCTGGTTTGTCAAATGTGCGGAGGAATTCGAAGTTGCCTCCGTTCCGGTAGGCGTCGATGCGGCCGTCGCGACGCTCAAGTTGGACTTCGTCGTTCTCCAGGCCCCAGTAGTCTTTATACTTCATGGGGATGACTATGTTGCCTTTGGTGTCCATTACGCCCCAATCGGAACCGGTCTTGCTCACCACCCATCCGGTGCCGATACACTCGGCGTTGGAAAACTCGAACGGATGGATAAGCTTGCCGTCCAGGGTGAGCAGCCCCATCTTGTCATCTTTCCAGAAGGAGACGCAACCGTACTCATACAAAGCGTAACCCAAAGAATCATATTCGAAGGGGATGCGGATGCGTCCGTCGTAGCCCAGCGCTCCTGCGCGAACCTTTCCGTTCTTGTCTATGGTTTCCGGAAAGATGATGTCGTAGTCCTTGTGATAGTCGCGGAACTTATTGTATTTCATCGGAACGACAACCCGTCCCTTGGAGTCGATTAAGCCCCAGGTGTAACGGCTGGATTCCGGCATGTCCGTGGTTTCGCCCGTGGTGCCGTAGCGTGGCGCGTCGGTCACTGCATACAGACCGTCGCCCATATCCTGCCATCCGGTAAAAGCCTTTTTGCCTACCGCTATGGCTGTCAAGTCTTTAAGAAGGGCTACCGGATCTACGGACAACTCTTTCCTCTCCTGGCTGGCCATCCCTTCAAACTCCATCCGTGCAGCCTTGAGCTCCGCTATCTGAGCCTTAAGCATATCAGCCATTTCCGGATGATCCTTAATCATTTTCTCCATCTGTGCGATGCCCTCGTCATACGCTTGCAAGCCCTCGGGAACAGCAGTATCCAGCATAATCTGGCCATACTCTTCCGCAAAGGTGCGGTAGCGGTCAAAAATCTCGGGGTGGCTGTCTACGGTAGCTTCATCGAACAGGAGAAACTGCCTGAGGCAGTGGTTGTAATCCTTGCTTCCGCTTGCGGCCAGATGCAAGGTGGTGATGTCGTTCCATTCGAATTCGCTTTCCTGGGCAAAAGCAGTGATGCCCCCGATGAGGAGCATCACGGCAGATAATAGCAGTTTTTTCATTGTCAATTAGATTCTTCGCTGTCGCTCAGAATGACAGGAGGTCGCTCAGAATGACAGGCTACTTCTTGACGAACTCTACGCGGCGGTTCTTGGCGCGGCCCTCGTCGGTGCTGTTGTCGGCGATGGGGCTGTGTGAGCCCTTGCCAACGGCGCTCAGGCGGCCGGCGTCAACACCCTGCTTTACAAGGGCCTCGACTATTGCCTCGGCGCGCTTCTGGCTCAGAGGGTCGTTCACCTTGTCGGAGCCGGTGTTGTCGCAGTGGCCCTGGACCTCAAAGTTGAGCTCGGGATGCTCTGTCATGAGCTTGGCGATGCGGGCAATCTCCGTCATGGACTCGGGCTTGAGAGTGGCCTTGCCAACGTCGAAGGTGATGCCGTAGGAGGTAATCTTCCCGTCGTTCAACAGGCGGTCGTACAGAGGCACTGCGCCCTTGGCGATGCGGATGTTCTTAATGTAGAAACGGTCTTTCTCGTCGCAATTGGATACCGAGCGGAGAAGCATGCGCGTGGGGCGTATTACGTTGGGCAGATTGACCAGCCTGACGCCGTTCACGTAGTACTTGAAAGCACGCTTGTTGAAAGAGGCCGCTACGTGCAGCCAGCTGTTTGCCTTGATCAAAGGCTCGATTAAAGACCCCTTGGCTATGCCGTCCCTGTAGTCGCCGGAAGGAGAATAGAAGGCATAGTTAAGATCCGCTGTGCCACAAATGTCTTTCTCTTCGTTCCATGCGGGGTTGAGCGCCACGAATACACAGTAGTCACTGTATTCTTCCGATCGCAGTACAAGGTCTATATGGTCATTGAGGCTGGAGCCGCCTGTGGCAGGTGACCAGACATCGAACTCGACGGTAAATTCCTCCGGCAGATAGTCCTCCTCCTTCATCAGCGGAGCTATGTCGGTGAACCAGCCGGAGAGTTTGATAGCCTGCTCCCCGTTCAGGGTGATTATCTCGCATTCCTCCCCTCCGAGGAAATCCCAATAGTGGGGGAATTCTCCGAGTTTTTCATTCTCGACCGGGTCGTCGAAGAAAATTTCATCTCCGGGGACGAAGTCGGATTTGGCGTAAGCGGTTTCGACCTCCTGGGCCAGCGCGCCTGCACAAATAAGCGCGAGGGTGGCTGTTAACAATGTCTTTTTCATATTACAATTACTACGTTTTCGTGTTATTTCGTGCAATATACGGATTTTTTTTAAGATAGCTACACTGACAATTTGTCACTGGAATGGAACTTGACCGACCTCAGGTCAGGAGGAATAAATTATGGAAAACAAATACGAATTCTTGAGCAAATACGCGATCGACCTCAACGAGGCCGCCGCAAAAGGCCGTCTGGACCCGGTTATCGGACGTGACGACGAAATACGACGCGTCCTGCAGATACTTAGCCGCAGGACCAAGAACAACCCCATCCTCGTAGGCGAGCCCGGCGTGGGCAAAACCGCTATCTCTGAAGGGATTGCGACCAAAATCGTGAACGGGGAGGTACCTGAGAACCTGAAGAGCCGCAAGGTCTTCTCCCTTGATATGGGCGCCCTCATCGCGGGAGCCAAGTACCAGGGCGAGTTTGAAGAGCGTCTCAAGGGCGTGGTGAAAGAGGTCGTCGAATCCGACGGCGAGATAATCCTTTTCATCGATGAGATCCACACCCTGGTGGGCGCGGGACGCACCTCCGGCGCAATGGATGCGTCCAATATCCTCAAACCGGCTCTGGCGCGTGGCGAACTGCGCACCATAGGTTCCACCACCCTGGACGAGTACCAGAAGTACTTCGAGCAGGACAAGGCCCTCGAGCGCCGTTTCCAGAAGGTGATGGTGGACGAGCCTAGCCCGGCGGAGAGCATCGCCATCCTGCGTGGCCTGAAGGAGAAATATGAGACTCACCACCGCGTGAGCATTGAGGACGACGCACTCATAGCCGCCGTAAACCTCAGCCACCGCTATATCAACAACCGCTTCCTGCCGGACAAGGCCATCGACCTTGTGGACGAGGCCGCATCCAAGCTGCGTCTGGAGATGAATTCCGTGCCTGAGCCTATAGACGACCTCAACTGCAAGATACGTCAGCTGGAGATCGAAAAGGAGGCCATCAAGCGCGAGGGTACGACCCTCAAATCGGAAAAGATCGACTCCGAGCTCAAGGAGGCAAAGGAGCAGAAAGATGCCCTGGAGGCCCGTTGGAACGAGGAAAAGGGTATAGTTACCGAGCTAAACAACCTGCGCTCGCAGATAGAGGACCTCAAGCGCGACGCAGCAATTGCGGAGCGCTCCGGAGACTATGGCAAGGTGGCGGAAATCCGCTACGGCAAGCTTGCAGGCGCCCAGCAGAGGCTGCAGGAGCTGGCAGAAAAGCAGGCTGCTATAAAGGACCCCATCATCACGGAGTCCGTTACTCCGACCGATATCGCCGAGATAGTTGCCCGCTGGACAGGCATCCCCGTGGGACGTCTGCTGGAGAGCGAAAAGGACAAACTCCTGCGCATGGAGGAGCAGCTGCACAAGCGCGTGGTAGGGCAGGATAAGGCCATAGAGGCCGTTTCGGATGCAGTCCGCCGTTCGCGTGCAGGCCTCAGCAACGAGCACCGTCCCATAGGGTCTTTCCTCTTCCTGGGTCAGACGGGCGTGGGTAAAACCGAGCTCGCCAAGGCGCTCGCAGAGTTCCTCTTCAACGACGAATCCATGATGACCCGTATCGATATGAGCGAGTATCAGGAGGCGCACACCGTATCGCGTCTGGTGGGCGCGCCTCCGGGATATGTAGGTTACGACGAGGGAGGCCAGCTGACCGAAGCGGTGCGGCGCAAACCGTATTCCGTGGTGCTGCTGGACGAGATTGAGAAGGCCCACAGCGACGTGTTCAACACGCTCCTGCAGGTACTGGACGACGGACGTCTGACAGACAACAAGGGGCGTACCGTGGACTTCAAGAACACCATTTTGATAATGACCTCCAACCTGAAGGAGGAGGAACTGCGGCTGCGCATGCGCCCGGAGTTCATCAACCGAATAGATGAGATCGTGAAGTTCGATTCGCTGACGAAGGAGGATATCAGGCAGATCGTCCGCATACAGATGTCGCTGCTGGAGAAGAAGCTGGAAGATGAAGGCGTGGCGCTGGAGTACACCCCGGCCTACGAAGACTACGTGGTGGAGAACGGCTACGACCCCGACTTCGGCGCCCGTCCCGTGAAGCGACTCATCCAGCGGGAGCTTGTGAACCGTCTCGCCCGGGAAATCCTGGAAGGACACATACACAAGAACTCCGCAATTATAGTCGATGCCGACGATTCCGGAGTGGTCGTGAGGCAGAAGTAAGAGTCGGCGACGATCATGGGGTCAAAACGTCGCCAGCTCTATGCCGGTCAGTGCTGCAGCAACAAAAAAGCCGGTCGCAGAATGTTGCGGCCGGCTTATTCGTAATCCCTGAGAAAAATCCTACTCTGCGGGAACTTCCGTGCTGGGAGCGGTCTGGTCAACGGGAGCGGCGGGGAAGGCGGGAGCCTCGTCGGTGGTGACGTTCTCGAGACGGTCCGAAACGTCGATGGCAGTACCGTTGGTGCCGGTGGTGAAGGAAGAAACCACGGAAAGCACGATGATGAATGCCACAAGACCCCAGGTAATCTTCTCGAGGATGTCAGCGGTCTGGCGGACACCGAAGGTCTGGTTGCCTGCCACAAAGTTGCTGGCCATTCCCTGACCCTTTCCGTTCTGAAGCAACACCACGATAATCAACAGGATAGCTGCGATAACGATAAGCACGGTCAATGTTGTGAATAATGCGTTCATATCAGTTTTTTGTCTAATTTTTCAATAAGGGATGCAAAGTAAACACTTTTTTCCGGATATCGCAAACTTAGTTTGGAATAAATTTGTTTTGCTTCCTCCGTATAACCCTGTTCAGCATAGATTTGCGCAAGTGTTTCCGTGCACAGCTCGAATACCTCTTCCGGCTGCTCTCCAGGCAGGTCGTCCCGGTCGGAAGTGGCAAAGCCTGAGAAGATATTGTCGTCTGCGTGGCGTACTTCCTTGTATTGGGAAGAAGAGAAATAGTCTCCGCCCACTACGAAGATGCGGCGTGCCTCCTGCTGAGGCGTATCCTGTGCTGCTGAAGTATCCTGACCGGATTCCTCTTCCGTAATCACGCTCTTGAGCATGGCGCTGACTGCACTGTCGGAATAGTCCGACTTGTGCCGGACCAGGTCTGAAAGCAGCCTGCGAGATCCAACATACAACGCCGCCTGTGCAATCTGCTGTCCGCTGAGCGTTCCAGTGCCGGCCATGCGGCGGCACAGTTCCATGCGCGCTCCGGCATACCAGGGATAGATGCTCACCACCCCCAGCAGCTCGTCCAGGTTCAGACGTTTTATGTCGATAGTTCCTACCATTGTGCCACTGAGGCGTTGAAGATATCTTCCACCAGTTTCTCTACGATTTCAGCGCACAGAGAGCTCTCGACGGCATCCAGGGTGTTGGTGGAGTCATACTCGGCATATGCGGAGAAGCTCTTGTCGAAGTCTTCTTCCGGATGCTTCTTGTCCGAAAAGGCGATCTTTACGGTGACCGTGAGCTTGTTGCGTGCCGCGACTTCGTCTGCCGTAACGGCTGCGGCGGTAACGTCGTATCCCGTAATTTCGCCGCTTATCTCCATGTCACCGTCGCGATCCACCTGCTCCAGGCGCGTCATGCGGCGGAACTGGTTGCGTATGGCCTCCGTGAGGTCGTTGCTGAGGGACGGGTTTACGCGCAGCGCGCGGTATTCAATGTAGTTGATGGTTATGGTATTCACGTCCGGCTGAATGGATGTGCCGGAAAAAGAATAACTTACGCTGCAGGAGCCAAGCACCAGGACCGCAGCCAGCAAAAGTATCAGGCGTTTCATTGATTCTTTTTCTTTTCTGCGAGTTTGCGGTAGATGGTGCGCTCGGATATGCCGAGTTCCTTTGCGGCCGGCTTTACCTTGCCGCCGTGGCGCGCCAGGGCACGTTCGATGAGGTCGTCGCCCATCTGACGCATGCTGATCTCCTGCGGCTCGCTCTCCTCGTAGCCGGGAATCTGCTCCTCCGGCTCGTCGGCCACGGGCGGCGGGGCGATATAACCCCGGTGCGGCTCGGGAACGGCAACGCCTCCGTCGAGCGTGGCAACCGTCTGCTTGAGTGCGTCAACCTCCTGCTTGAGATCCAGTATCGCTTTGATTATCATCTGCTTGTCTGCGTCTCCGAAGGGGGATGACGTTCCGGCGGGCGCACTCGGCATGGCCGGTAGCAGAGAGTCCTGCTCGTCCGGCAGGTAGCGGGAGAGGGCGGCGGCGCCTAGCTCCACCTTGTCTTCGGAGCCGCGGGCCGGTTTGCTTTCGATGGCAGTGACGGTCTCCGCGACATTCTTCAGCTGCCTGATATTTCCCGGCCAGCGATAGGCCGACAGCATGGAGATGGCCTCCAGGTCCAGGGTTACGCGGCAGCATCCGTATTTCTGGGCAAAGTCCGAGGAGAACTTGCGGAACAGCAGGTAAATGTCGCTCTTACGCTCGCGCAGGGGCGGCATCTTGATTTCTATGGAGTTGATTCGGTAGTACAGGTCCTGGCGGAACTTTCCGGTGGCCACGGCGTAGGAAAGATTGACGTTGGTGGCGCAGATCACGCGCACATCAGTCTTCTCCACCCTGGAGGACCCCACCTTCATGAATTCGCCGTTCTGCAGCACGCGGAGCAGCATGGCCTGCGTCTCCTTGGGCAGCTCTCCTATCTCGTCCAGGAACAGGGTGCCCCCGTTGGCCTCCTCGAAGTAGCCCTTGCGCTCGCCTACGGCGCCCGTGAAGGCGCCCTTCTCGTGCCCGAAGAGTTCCGCGTTTATGGTGCCCTCCGGAATGGCTCCGCAGTTGACGGCCAGATACTTGCCCGTCTTGCGGCGGCTGTGCTGGTGGATAATTTTGGGTATGTTTTCCTTACCTGTACCGCTTTCGCCTTCTATGAGCACGGTAAGGTCGGTGGGCGCAATTGCCACGGCGGTCTCAAGCGCCCGGTTGAGCGCCGGATCGTTGCCTATGATGTCGTAACGGTTTTTCAGTATTTGAAGCTCTTGTGCGTCCATATCCGTGCAAAGTTATGAAAAAATCTTATCTTTGCATCATTATGAAACGAATCCTTTCTTTTGCAGCGCTCGCAGCGCTTGTATTAATGTCCGCATCCTGCGCCAAGTCCAGGCTGGAGCAGATGCAGCTCGCCAAGAACGTGGTAATCAACTGCAATCCCGAGGTGCTCGAAATAAAGGGCGGCCAGATTCCCGCCACCCTCACCGTAACCTGCCCCAAAGACTATTTCCATCCAAAGGCAACTATGGACGTGACTCCTGTTCTGGTGTATGAGGGAGGCGAATTGTGCGCCCCCGTGCTCCAATATCAGGGAGATAAGGTGAAGGACAACTTCAAGGTGGTTTCTTCCGCAGGCGCAACTGTTACGGAAAGGCTGAAATTCGCCTACGTGCCAGGTTGCGAAAAGGCCCGCCTGGAGCTTCGCGGCGTCGTACATTACAAGAACAAGGATTATCCTATTGATGCTATCAAAGTTGCTGACGGATGCATAGCCACATATCAGCTGGCCGATCTCACCGGCGTATATGAGCGCAAGCCGGACGGTTACCAGGCGGTGCTGGAGCGCACCACCGAGGCCCGTATCCTCTACGACGTGAACTCCGACAAGGTGAAGAAGAGCGAGATGGAAACCTACGCCATGGACGGCTACCGCTATCGCCTGGGCAAGCTCCAGGAAGACGAGCGTACCACCGTCAAGGGTACCCAGATCGTGGCGTACGCTTCTCCGGAAGGCGGCAAGGAATATAATGCCAAGCTCTCCGACAAGCGTGCCGGTTCCGCCCAGAAGGCATGGGACGAGATTGCCAAGGACGCCAAGGATATCGAGGTGACCGGAATAGAGGTCAAGAGTATGGGCCAGGACTGGGAGGGTTTCCAGGAGGCCGTAGCCAAGTCCAACATAGAGGATAAGGACCTCATCCTCCGCGTTCTCTCCATGTACAGCGACCCGGCGGTCCGCGAAAGCGAGATTCGCAACATGTCGCAGATCTACTCGGAAATCAACAAGACCGTGTTCCCGGAGCTGCGCCGCGCAAGATTCGTAACCAGCTCGGAATTCCGCAATTACGACAACGAGGAGCTGCTCAAGATGGCAGAGAAAGACGGACTCGACGGATTCGACGAGCCGTCCATCCTGCGTCTGGCTGCAATCAGCGAGGCCCGCGACAGCAAGGAGACCCTTTACAAATACGCGATAGAGAAGTTCAACTCGGACACCGCACGCTACAACCTTGCCATGCTCTATCTGGACGAGGGCAAGACCTCGCTGGCCGGAGCTTATCTGGGCAAGATCAAGGAGCCTGATGCGGACGTCCTCAACGCCACCGGCGTAGTTGCGCTGCGCAACGAGGATTACGCCCTGGCTGCCAAGTGCTTCGAGAAGTCAGGCAGCGAAAAGGCCAAGGAGAACGTGGTGGTGATGGATATCATCAAGGGCGATTACTCCGCCGCCGCAGCTGCCGCAAGGGGTATGAAGGGCTGCAATGCCGCAGTTGCGAACCTGCTGAACGGCGACCTGGATGCCGCATCCGGCGCGCTCAAATGCAAGTGTGCCAAATCCAACTATATACGTGCCGTCATAGCCGCCCGCAAGGGTCAGGTAGAAGAGGCCCGCAAGTATCTGGACGACGCCTGCGCCAAGAAACCTGCGCTCAAAGAGCGTGCAGAGCGAGATATTGAGTTCGCGGCTCTTTGGTAAATTAAATTATTTTTGTAACTTTGCAGCCCCTTTTTTATGGAGGGGCTGTTTATTTTATTTATTAACAAACACTTATGCCAACAATTCAACAATTGGTCCGCAAA
>CAMYYI010000002.1 GCA_947303465.1 uncultured Bacteroidales bacterium | reverse complement strand
CCTTGCCGAGCAGATTGAACTTCTCGTCCGGGAAGAGGGGAGTGAGGAAGTCGAAAGGCACGCGGTCGCGGATGAATTCCGGGGTGCGTCCGTTCACGTACTTGATCTTTACGAGAGGGAAGTACTTGTCGCCTTCGCGCGGGGGGCGTATCTCACCGGTAACGGTGTCGCCGGGCTTGAGGGCGTTGAACTTTATCTGCTGCTGGGAGACGTAAATGTCGTCCGGAGAGTTGAGATAATTGTAGTCGGAAGAACGCAGGAAGCCGTAGCCGTCGGGCATTATTTCCAGCACTCCGGTGGCCTCTACGGTGCCTTCGAATTCCGGCACGCGGGGCTTGGGAGGCCTCTGCTGCTGATTCTGCTGCTGGCCGTTTTGCTGCTGCTGGCCAGGCTGGCCCTGCTGCCCGTGCTGGGGCTTCTGGTGCTGCTGAGGCTGGTTGTTCTGCTTTTGCTGATTCTGCTGCTGGGGCTGTGCGGGCCGGTTCTCGGCGGCCGGCTTCTGCTCTGCGGCGGGCTTGGGCTCATCGGCCTTGTCAGCCTTCTCGGCCTTTTCCGCCTTGGCCTTTGCAGGACGTCCGCGCTTGGGCTTGGGTGCCGCGGCCTCTGCGGCAGGCTTTGCCTCTTCAGCCGGCTTCTCAGCCTTTGCGGCCTTTGGCGCTTTGGCCTCAGGCTCCGCGGCAGGCTTAGGCTCCTCGGCCTTTACCTTCCTGGGCCGTCCGCGCTTGGGCTTGGCGGCCTCCGGCTTGAGGGATTCCCTCTCTGCCTCCGCGTCGAGTATTGCGTAACGAAGATTTTCGTCGTTTGTTTTCTTACTGAATTTGATGCCCAGGTCCCTGGACAGGTTTTCGAGCTGCTCTCTTGACATGTTGTTGAGCTCGGTGAAGCTGTGTGTCATATTATGTTTTTTGATTGGTCCGCTCTTGCGGGATGCGAAGTGCGGAAGAATTTTGACAGCGCAAATATAATAAATAATTAGGAATTTCCCATATATTTGCAGCATGAAAAATGCATTGACTTTTTCCCTCAGGCTGCTGGCTTCCTTCCTGGTGCTGCTTGCCCTGGTCATTTGCGTTTTCTCTGTTTCCCCTGTCTATGATTTCAGCGCCCCGCAGGCCTTCAGCGGGCCGGATATTTATAACCCGTATGCATCCTTGCCGGCGTCTCCGGAGTGGAAAAAAGCCAATTTCCACACCCACACGCGGGTGGACAATCTGTTGAACGAGTGCCCGGAGTACCCTGCCGTAGTGTACGGAGACTATATGAGGCTGGGCTATGACGTGCTGGCTTTCTCCAACCACAACCAGCTCACGCGGCACCCCTTCGACAGCACGCTCCAGATAAACGTCTACGAGCACGGATACAGCCTTTTCAAGTTCCACAAGCTGGTTTTCAATCCGTCAGAGATGAAGCTGTACGACCATCTGCTGCCCTTCCTTCCGAGCCAGCGGCAGTGGCAGCTCGACTATCTCTCTGCAAGTGCCGACTTTGTGGTGCTGAATCATCCCGACCGTACCCTGTTCACCTCGCCGCGATGCATGAGTCTTCTTTCCGGCTACCGGCTGATGGAGGCGGACAGCGGCGTTTCTACCGAACTGCGCCATTGGGATGAGGCCCTGAGCGCCGGCCACTATTCCCACTGCCTTCAGAACGATGATTGCCATAATTCCGGAGACCACAACAAGATTGCCCGCAGGTGTTCCTGGCTGTCGGTTCCGTCTGCCAGCTACGAGGATGTGCGGGAGTGCCTGCTCAGCGGTTGCTTCTATTGCATGCGCATGCCGGACTTCGGATACGGCGACTGGAAGGCCAAATATGCCGGGAACGATGCCTTGCCGTACGTGGAAAGTATTGGTTTACAGGGTGATACTGTCTATATGAAGCTGTCGGATCCGGCCCGTATAGAGGCATGGGGGCAGGGACATACCCTGCTGGCGGAAGAGACAGGAGACTGTTTCCGCAGGATGCTGGGGCCGGACGAACCGTACATGCGCCTGACGGCTTATTTCCGCAATGGGGTGGTAATCAACACCAACGTATTCGCCCGTTACGATGCGGCAAAGACGGCAACTCCTTATGTAGTTGCTCCGCACCCGGTCAACTGGTTACTGACGGTTCTGTTCAATGCCGGCCTGCTCCTGGTCGCAGGGCTGCTGTGCCTGCTCTTCCGCAGGCTCTGGATGCCGCACAAAAAAACGGAAACCTGAACGCCGGTACAGGAATTCGGCGTCGGGCACGTCTGAGCGCAACCTTTCTACATCCTCTGGAATGTCCTTGACTACGAAGTAGCAGGGCTTGTCCAGTGACGCGCTGCGCAGCCAGTCGAAGTCGTCGCAGCTGTTCTGCGGCTGCCTGCAGGTGTAGAAATAATGGGCGTAACTCTTGAAATATGCCGGCTTTACGTAGCAGTCTTCTCCCTGACGCTCTATGTAGAAATCGACGGCGGAGGCCTGGCTGTATTTCTCCACTTCCGGAACGGCGCAGAGTATTACCGTCATTCCGAACAGCAGGTTTCCGGCCGCAAGGAAGACGAAGTTCCTGGCTTTGCCGTTGCGTTTGAATCCAATACAGAACGCCACGGTCATGGCAATCAGGACTATTCCTACTGCAGGTTCAAAGCCCTTCCAGTCGGAGGCGGCCTCCATGCAGCTGACGGCGAACGGATCCTCGACGTACGGTGCCAGGGAGTCTTTGAAGCGGTCGAATAACGTCAGGGCGGTGAGCAGCAGGCCCCAGAGGGCGGATATGACTATCAGCGCCACGCGCTGGAAGGTGCTGAATCTGAGTTTGCCATCCATCATGCGTTCTACCGCCCATGCGGCGAGGAAGCTGAGAGGGAAGTAGCAGAACGATGAATAGTGGACTATCTTGGTGCGGACTATCGTGAAGAGTATCAGGACCACCCAGAAGCTGATGGCCATCCATCGGAGGAGGTTGCCGGGCATCTTCTTCCCGAACAAAGCCGGGAGTGCGAAGACCGAGGCCGGCGTGACGCCGAAGAACAGCCAGACAAAGTGATACATCAGGAACCCTCCGTGCCCCGCATCCTTGGTCTGGAAAAGCCGTATCTGGTAGGCCACGAAATCCTGGATGACGTCTGCGTGCCCGGATGCCGCAAGGGCTATGAACCATGAGCCTCCGGCCAGTGCAAGCACGAGGAAATAAACGGCGGCGTCTTTCCACCGGAAGTCCAGCCGGAACTTGGCCAGAATGAGCCAAACGGCAGCACAGAGGCAGAATATAAGGAACGCCACCGGCCCCTTGGTTATTATGGCCAGTCCCATGAACAGGGCGCTCAGCGCCGCGTTCCGCATTCGCAGCGGCTTCTCGCCTTCGTCTGTATATTCAGAGAAAAAGTATATGGCCAGGAATATGCCCAGATTGAACCAGGGGTCGATTATGCCGGACTTGAAGTAAAAGAAGGGCAGGAAAGAGATGCCGTACATCAGCGCCCACAGTGCGCCGAAGCGGGTCCCGCCTTTCCTCCTGCCGATGTTGAACAGCACCAGCAGGGTGATGATGCCAATGACGGCATTGGGGAAGCGGGCTGCGAACTCGTTCACCCCGAACGCTTTCATGCTGAGCGCCTGTGCCCAGATGAACAGCGGCGGCTTCTCCCAGAAGGGCTCGAAGTTGATCTGCACGTCGAACCAGTCGCCGGTGAGAAGCATCTCCCGGGCCGATTCCGCAAAGTTTATCTCATCCCAGTCGAACAGCCGCACACCCCCGATCCCGGGGATGAAAAACAAGGCCCCGAGCAGGATGATCAGGATATTGATCCAAAGTGCACTCCGTTTCATCGGTTCCTGAAGAGCAACAGTTTCTTGGCGGTGAAATTCCAGATGAATACAGTTGTGGCTGCCGTAATCTTAGCCAGCAGGTAATGCCAGTCGAGCTTTATTGCGAAAACCCATACCAGCAGTTCCGTGAGTCCCAGGCCAACCAGGCCGATGAAGATGAATATCAGCAGCTCTGCCGTGTGGTTCATGGTCCGGTTGCTGAAAACCCATTTGATGCTCATCAGATAGGTGGTGGCGAGGCCGCAGGAAAAGGCTATCGCCGTCCAAAGCAGAAGGAGTCTCTCTCCGAACAGCTCGGTGAGCAGGGCGAGCAGGCCAGTATCTACCGTGGCGGCGGTAAGTCCGGCAATCCCGTAACGGAACAGCTGGACCTTCAGGTCGTCGGAGCGGTCGGAAAAGACGCTTTTAATTAATGAGCGGGTATTCATGCCGTCGGAAATAGCTTGCTCTTGCAGATGCGCCACTTGCACAGACGGTAAACAAGGGATACCCTCAGTACGCCGAACCCGTAAACCGTGCTGCGGCGAAGGTTGATGGAAGAAGCGTCGTTGAAGTACTTGGTGGGGCAGGTTACTTCTCCTATCTCAAAGCCCTTCCAGAATATCTGGGCGGCCATTTCGTTGTCGAAGATGAAGTCGTCGGAACAGAGATTGTAGTCCACCGCCCTTAGTACCTCGGCACTGAACGCACGGTAGCCCGTATGGTATTCGGACAGCTTCTGGTTGAGCAGGAGATTCTGGGTTAGGGTGAGGAAGCGGTTGGCAACGTATTTTATAAGCGGCATGCCTCCCTTGCGCGCCCCTTTGCCCAGTATCCTGGACCCGAAGACTACAGGATAGACGCCGTTGGCGATTATGTACGCCATGGCTTCTATAAGTTTTGGGGTGTACTGATAGTCCGGGTGAAGCATGATCACTATGTCCGCCCCAAGCTCCAGGGCCCTGTCGTAGCAGGTTTTCTGGTTGCCTCCGTAGCCCCGGTTCCTGGGATGCCGCAGAATCTCGCTGATCCCGAGTTCGCGGGCTTTTTCTACAGTGGCGTCGCGGCTGCAGTCATCGGTAAGGATCACTTCGTCCACAATGTCGCGCGGAATCTCGGCATAAGTCTGTTCCAGCGTCTTCTCGGCATTGTATGCCGGCATTACCACTATTACTTTCTTACCGTGTATCATCTCATGTTATCCCAGTAGCTGCTGCTCTTCTTCAGCTGGAGTATGTCCGCAAGGGCCGACGCGTTGGCGGCAATGCGGAACTGGTATGACGCCCAGGTTCCCGTCGGCACCCATGACACAGATATGTTGAAGCAGTGCAGGTCGTAGGTGAAGCTGAACTGGGTGGTGGTTATCTTCATGGCCTGCAGGTCGAAGCCGGAGCTGGCGTTGATGCTCATACGGGGCGTGAGCTTCAGGTTTCCGTTGGCCTGTATGGTCTGAGTAATGTTGCTTTTCGGAGTGAGCACGTCGTTCTCCCATTTATACTGCATGTTGCAGCTGAAGGAGTAGCTCAGGCTGAGGGACCATGGTGCGTTGGGATTCGTGTAGTACAGCCATCCTCCCGGAATGAACTCGCCTGTGACCGGATGGTAGAAATGCCGCTGGTAGTAACTTGCGGCTCCGTTGATAATGGAACCGCCCTGCCCGCTCACGCTGTTGGGGTCTTTGGCTCCGTCGTTACCGTTTATCTCTCCCTTTCCGGAGATGGACCATGATGCCGACGCGCTGATGTTTCCAAGCCGCATCAGACCCTGTCCCTGCGTAACGGCGAATTTGCTTATCCTGCTGCCTCCCGGGCCTATCGCATAGGGATCGAAGCTGGCGCTTCCGCTAATGTTCACGGCGTTGAACAGGTTGGTGGACATGGAGATGTTCACCGTGCTCATCTTAAGGCTGTCCGCCAGGAAATTATAGCTGGTGCTGAGATTCAGCTGGTCTATCAGCTTAACCTTCTTGTTCGCCTTTCCGGTAGTGTCTGCAAGGTCGCGGACCTTGGCCTCTATGTTGTTGCCTATGGAAATGTTGGCGGTTGCGGACTTGCCCCGTCCGGGCGGCCCGTAGATATTGCCCTGGTAGATGTTGTACTCCTTTGTCTTGTGGTTGCCGTGTATGTCCGTGTATTCGAGAGTCCTGTAACCGTTGGCGTATGTGCCCAGCTCCGGGCTGAAGGACATGGAGACGGAAGGGGAGATAACGTGCCTGATGGCCTGGACGGTATGGTAGTCCCCGAACTGGTACATTCCGTATATCCTGGTAGTCATGGCAACGGAGCCGGAGTAGTTCTGCGTAATGCCGAAGGTATTGAACTGGGTGCCCGGAATCTCTTCCTCCTTGTCGGTCTCGGGATTATAGACGTATTCCTTTTTGCGGAACTGCCAATTCATGCCGTACGTCACCGACGGGTTGATGTTGATGTACTTGAACAGCTGGAAGTTGGGCAGGCCGATGGAGAAGTTGTGCGTCATGCCGTTCTGGAATCGGTCGAGGAAGCCTTCCTCCCCGAATTCCGAGGCCTTGAAGTTAATCTTGTTCTGCAGGGTGGTGTTGTAGCCGAAGGAAATCTTCTCGTAGAACCGCTCCTTTCCCACCCTCACCTTGCGCTTGAAAGGATACAGGGTGCTTACGCTCAATGTGACGTTAGGAAGGGTGAACGAGTATGAAGAGTCCCTGGAGCTCTGCGAATGCAAAGCGTTGACACTCAGGTTCAAACGTCCGTTCCAGTTCTTGGAGAAGGAGATGGAGGACGATATCTGGTTCTGGAGTGCCTCGTTAACCGAATGGGAGTTGTACTTGCTGTTGGAAGGCGACGAGAAGTTGACCGACGCGCTGAAATTGGTTCCCGGGTGGGCTTTGGAGTCCTGGGTGTGGGACCATTTGACGGCAAAGTTGCTGAACTCGTTGAACTCGGGGGTGTCCTTTTCTCCCGTCTGGTCGTGCGAGTAGGTGAAACCGAAGCTGCCGTTGAACTTGTACTTCACCATGTACCTGGAGTTTACGTTAACCGCCCACGACCCCAGGGTGTAGTAGTCTCCCGTCAGCGAGAGGTCCAGGTAGTCGCCGAAAACGAAATACATTCCGGCGTCCCTCATATAGAAACCTCGGGCCTGTTCCTCACCGAAGTTGGGCATCAGCAGGCCGGTGGCTCTCTCAGGACGCTTGGGTATGAATCCGAATGGCAGGCCGACGAATGGCAGTTTGACGTCTTCTACAACAAGGTATGCGGGACCGAACACCGTCTTCTGGCTGGGCTCCGTCATCACTTTGGCGGAAGTAAGGGCCAGGTAGTAATGCGGGTGGTCCAGTTCGCAGACCGTATATTTGCCGTCGGTAAGGTTGATGCTCTGGTCCGGCATCATCTTCACCCTGCCGCCGTGCATGATGGCGTTGTCTTCGTTGGTGATGATGTTTTTTATGGAAGCCTTACGCGTATCGAAGTTGTAACGCACTTCGTCCATGTTATAGGTCTTGCCGGCCTGGGTCATCACCGGCCTTCCCGTCCATTCACCTTTCAGGGAGTCATATATGCCTTTGGCGAACACGGTTCCCGTTTTCATGTTGTACTGCATGTAGGCGGCGGTGAGTTTCATGTCCTGATACTCTACCGACACGTCGCCGTAGTAGTATATCATACGCTGCCCGTCGGTGAAAACCTCCACTATGGAATCTTTTGCCTGGGAGAAAGCGGGAACTTCCAGGGAACTCTTGGCACGCATGGCGGCCGAGTCTACACGGCGAAGGGAATCGGCTACGCGTATGGAGTCGCGGCGTGCCAGCTCCGCCGAGTCAAGAACCACCTGCCTGACGGTTTTGGGAACCGCGTTGCTGAACACCCGGCGCGCCCCTCTCCGCCCGGCATTCTGCGCGGGAAGGAGCTGGCAGGCTGCAGCCAGCAGCATCAATATGCAAACTATTCGCTTCGCAGTTCTCAAATCCCAATTATTTTATTATATTTGCGAATCGACAAAATTAACATTTATTTTTGAAACGCACAATTCACTTGGTCCTGGCGACCTTTTTTGCCATTACCGGTGTCAATGCCCAGAACATCGGTCTTACTACTCTCGTCATCGACCCGGGTCATGGTGGAAACGATCCCGGTGCTGTCAGCAGGGACGGCAAATCATACGAAAAGACCTTCACTCTTGATATTGCCAACAGGCTTTCGGAAAAAATCAAAGCCGGATGCCCTGGCGTGAACGTAATCCTCACGCGTGACTGCGACAAGACAGTTGCTCTCAATGACCGTGCCGCGATTGCCAACAAGGCCGATGCGAACCTGTTTATGTCCATCCATATCAATTCCTCACCGAAAACCGGGCCCAACGGTTTTTCCGTGCATGTTCTCGGCCAGTCTTCCAAGAAAGACAGGGACCTGTTCGCCTACAATATGGATGTGTGCAAGCGTGAAAACTCCGTGATTCTGCTGGAAGATGACTATAGCAAGAAGTATCAGGGGTACGACCCGTCCGATCCGGAGTCTTTCATCTTCATGCAGCTGATGCAGAATTCCCATCTGGAGCAGAGTCTCGAGTTTGCCCAGATGGTATCCGAGTCACTCAACAGGGGCCCTATTACCGCCAACCGCGGAATATGGCAGGATCCCTTCCTTGTCCTTTGGAAGACTGCCATGCCTGCTGTTCTGGTAGAGGTGGGATTCATCTCCAACAGTACGGATCTCACCGTGCTCAAGAGTGCAGCAGAGCGGGACAAGATTGCAGATGCGCTGTGCAAGGCATTCAAAAAGTACAAGGCCGGCTATGACCACAGCGTGGCTCTTGACGTTGAAGTTCATGAGGCCACGGTACAAGCCAAGGTCGAGGTTCCGGTACAGGAACAACCCAAACCTTCTGAACAGGCTCAAGCCGAAGTTCCCGTACAGGTTCAGACCGAGGTTCCGGTACAGGTTCAGGCCAAGGCTCCTGCAGTTCGTTACGGCGTACAGATTTTCGCCGGCGCCAGGAAGCTCGACCCCGCTGACAAGGCATTTCTGGGATATACCCCCGAGATAGTGAGTGTTGGAAAAATTTACAAGTATGTCATAGCTGTTTCGGAAGATCTGACAGAAGTAAAAAAAGAATTTGTTCAGATTCGTAATAAATATCCTGATGCTTTTTTGGTGAGACTCGAAGGTGAAAAAATTTCTATTGCAAAATAAGACTTTTTTTGCTCTTGGTTTAGTGTATCAACAATTTTTCTGCAATACGCTTTTTTAGAAAGATTTTAATTTAGAAAATGCGTGTATTATACAATCTTAGCGAAAAGGCTGTTTTGTAAGTTATTGATAATAAAAGATTTATAAATATTGAGAAAAGGGGTGCATCTCCTATATATTTAACGCTAAAAAAATTAAAAAACAATATAGATAAGATTTTTTTTTGCATTTTTTTTCAACCATTTTTGCAGTCGCGATTGTCCTTTCCGGATGGTCGCGATTTCTGATGAACGAGAACGAGAGACACATAGATATTTGGAATCACTTCCTCAAGATAGTTGAGCAGATCGTAGAACCCCAGAAGTTCGCGACCTGGTTCAAGCCTGTGCGTCCCGTCTCCATCTCGGATTCAACCCTTACTGTAGAAGTTCCTTCGGATTTCTTCCGCGAGTACCTTGAGGCCACTTATCTCGACGTCATCAAGAAAACCCTCAAGAGGGTTATCGGTGCGGATGCCAGGCTCGTATATCTGGTTCGTGCCGTCAGGACCCAGCCGGCCATTGCAGTTCCCGAAGCTGCCGGTAACGTTCCGGTAAACAGGGCTGTGAACATCAGCATACAGCCTTCCGGCAATCCCAACCCTTTCGTTTATCCCGGGCTTCACAAGATTCAGATAGACCCCAAGCTCAATCCGGTTTATTGCTTTACCAATTTTATAGTAGGGGAATGCAACAAGATGGGTTATACAGCCGGAACGTCCATATCCATGGCGCCTGGCAAGACCTCCTTCAATCCGCTGTTCATCTTCGGAGGTCCCGGTCTGGGCAAGACACATCTGGCGCAGGCCATAGGTATCGCCATCCATGACAAGTTCCCCGACCTGGTTGTGCTTTACGTGAACGGCCACGAGTTCAAGACCCAGTATATGGATGCCGTGAACGTGCGCAACAAGCTCACGGACTTCCTCGGCTTCTATAAGAAGATAGACGTACTTATAGTGGACGACATCCAGGACCTTCAGGGTCCCGGCACCCAGCACGCCTTCTTCAACATCTTCAACTACCTGCACCAGCTGGGCAAGCAATTGATTTTCACCTCGGACCGTGCTCCGGTAGAGCTGCAGAATTTCGAGGACAGGCTGCTTTCCCGCTTCAAGTGGGGGCTCTCGGTGGAGCTTCTTCATCCGGATTACTCAACCCGTCTCAAGATGCTTCAGGCCCTGTGCCGCAGGGAGGGCGTTACCATAGGGGAAGATGTTCTGGAGTATCTGGCATCGCACATCAAGACCAACTTCCGCGAGCTCGAGGGAGCGTTCCTGTCCGTAATGGCATACGCTACCGCCATGCATGCCGAGAATTCGGTTGAGCTCGCCGCAAAAGTAACCGAGAAGATAGTGAGCACGCCGGTCAAGGATATATCCATTCCGTCCGTGCAGGCCGCTGTGTGCGAGTATTTCGGCATTACTTCGGAGGATCTGATATCCAAATCGCGCCGTCGTCAGATTGTGCAGGCCAGGCAGATATCCATGTACCTGTGCCGCAATCTCATAAGCAACTGCTCCCTTTCCACCATTGGTGCAGAAACCGGTGGCAAGGACCACGCTACAGTGCTTCACTCATGCAATATGGTCTCTGACCTCATGGCCACCGACAGGGTGTTCAAGAAGTATGTCACCGACCTTGAGGCACAGCTGCTTCCCGCTGAAGCTTAACAGATTAACCCTTACTATATGAAGTCTGAACGCGTTCTTGATATCTTCAAGGAAATAACAACCATCCCCAGGGAGTCAGGGCACGAAGGTCCTATTACGGACTGGCTCTGCAATTGGGCCAAGGCTCATTCACTCGAATACAAGCGCGACGCCACCGGCAATGTGCTTATAGTGCGCCCGGCAGCCCCGGGCAAGGAGTCGGTCCCTGTAATAGTGTTGCAGGCTCACCAGGATATGGTGTGTGAAAAGAACGCCGGGGTGCAGCACGACTTCCGCAAAGACCCTATTCCTTACGTTATAGAAGACGGGTGGATGATTGCCCGGGACACTACTCTGGGGGCTGATGACGGAATAGGTATAGCCGCATGCCTTGCTCTGCTGGAAGATGATGCTCCCACCGGCCCCGTAGAGTGCCTGTTTACCATCTCCGAAGAAACGGGCATGGATGGCGCAGAAGCACTGGAGAGCGGCTTTTTCAGCGGCAAAACGCTCATTAACCTGGATTCCGAAGATGAGGGGCAGTTGTTTATCGGCTGTGCCGGCGGACTCAACACCAACATCAAATTTTCCTTCACCCGTAAGGAGAGCAACCTCAGCTACGTGCGCTGCAGCATCAGCGGGGGTATAGGCGGGCACAGCGGAGACGATATCAACAAGGGCCGGGCGAATACGGTTAAGCTGATGGCGCGTTTCCTCTACAGCCAGCTGGCTTCCGGCCTGCAGTTGGTGAGTATCGACGGGGGCGGCAAGCCCAACGCCATAGCGCGTGAATGCGAGGCAGTCGTGGCCGTGCCCGATGCCGCAAAGTGCATCTCTGCCTTCCGTACTTTCGGCGCCAACCTGGCAGAAGAGTTCCACACTACCGATCCGGGCCTGGTCTGCAAGGCCGAACGTGCCCCCATGCATGTGATGCCTGTGACTGCATCGGCGTCGCGCCGCATCATTTCCGCCCTCTGCGCCTGTCCGCACGGGGTAGAGGCCATGAGCCAGGACATCCCTGACCTCGTTCAGACTTCCACCAATCTCGCGAGCGCCCATACGTACGAGGACAGGCGTATAATAGAGATAGTCACCAGCCAGCGCAGTGCCTCTACCAGCGAGCGCAGGGCCATGGCGGCAAAGGTGCGGGCCTGTTTCGAGCTTGCCGGCGCCAGGGTTCGCCATATGTATGAGTACCCGGGCTGGAATCCGGATATGAATTCCCATATCCTGGCCGTTACTGCCGGCGCCTATCGCAGGCTTTTCAAGCAGGAGCCGGAGATCAAGGCCATCCATGCCGGTCTGGAGTGCGGCCTTTTCCTGCAGAAGTTCCCCGGCCTGGACATGATTTCCTTTGGCCCAACCCTCAGGGGAGTTCATGCTCCCGGCGAGAAGCTGGAGCTTGCCTCCATGGACAAGTTCGTTGCTTTGCTGGACGACGTAGTACGTAATTTCGAATAAGACGCCATGCTTGTTGCACCTTCACTGCTTGCCGCAGATTTCCTCAATCTGTCCAAAGATGTCCGGATGCTGAATGAGGGAGCCGACTGGATTCATCTGGATGTTATGGACGGCACATTCGTGCCCAATATATCCTTCGGATTCAGTGTGCTCGAAGCCCTTGCTCCTGTTGCCGCCAGGCCCATGGATGTTCACCTCATGGTGGTTCATCCCGAGCGCTGGTTCAAACGTCTCTCAGAGCTGGGTGCGTCTTATGTAAGCTTCCACCTTGAGGCTGCCGGTAGGCGTACCGCCGCCAATATAAGAGAGATACAGGAGCTGGGCATGAAGGCCGGTGTGGTCATTAATCCGGACGTCCCGGTACAGCGCCTGTACCCTTACATTGGCAAGGCCGATTTCTTCCTGATAATGAGCGTGTTTGCCGGATTCGGAGGACAGAAGTTCATATATGAAAGCCTGGATCGCGTAGCCCGGCTCCGGGCCGAGGTAACCAGGCGCGGCTGCCAGGCAATGATAGAAGTTGACGGGGGAGTATCGGCTTCCAACGCGGGTCCTCTGCGGGAAGCGGGTGCAGACGTAGTGGTGGCCGGCAGTTCGGTTTTCAAGTCACAGGATCCCCTGGGAGCTATGCGGGCCCTTCGGGAAGCCTGAAAACATTCTTTCCAAATTCTTCTTGCAGATTCGATTCGCCGTCGCGGCTGCCGATAAGGGCAAAGCGGCGGCGGATTTTTTGGACCAGCAGTTCAAGTTCGTCCTTGAGCTCGTAACTGGTGCCGGTAAGCTGCCGCAGGCTTACGGGATTGGGCAGATCGTCCGGCCACTGGACCTGATTCAGGTTGAACCCTATCCCTATTATGCTCTCGGCTACGAAAGCGCCGTCGAGCTTGTTCTCTATCAGTATCCCGCAGATTTTCCGGTCTCCTGCCCAGATGTCGTTGGGCCATTTGATGCGGGCGCTGACTCCCTTGCCGCCAAGGTAGTCGAGTATCCCCATGGTGGTGGCGCAGGTAATCAGTATCATGTTTTTGGCCTCAAGCTTTTCCGGCCTGTATAATATGCTGAACAACAGGTTCATGCCGCTCTGCGAGTGCCAGGTGTGGGTGCCTTGTCCGCGCCCGGCGGTCTGCTCTATAGCAGCTACGACTGACAAATTGTCGCACCGCCCGGATGCCTCCCTGAGGTATCTGTTGGTGGAATCGGTGACATTGAGCCATAATATGTCAGCGGGCCATTTGCTTGGTGCCATTTTTGTTGTATATTTGTCTGCAAATTTATCATTAAGATGGCTCAAAAGCAAGGCAAGAACAAAAAGAATCCCCAAATCAAGGTCGTACGCATCAATCTGAGCTGGGTATTATATATCATCCTTATAATCAGTATCGGGTGGATGCTGTTTGCCAACCGTGGCGCCCAGGCCGAAAAGGTGGAGTGGGCACAGGTTGAGCAGATGATCAAGGACGGCGATGTACGGGAAGTCAAATACATACGCAACGACTATAAAGGTACCGTGGCCCTGCGCCCGGAATCCGTTCAGAAATACTCGAACCTGTATCCCGGAGGCGAGCCCCCCAAGAGCTCTCCGCACTTTTTCTTTCTCACATCTACCAAATTCGATCCCGAACTCACGTTTGCTGCGCTGAACGAAGGTTTGCCGGAGCAGAGCAAGGTGAAACTGGTTATTGAGAACGACGCAAAGCTGTGGTCCGGCCTTCTGGAGTGGTTCGTTCCATTGCTGCTGTTCATAGCCTTCTGGGTTTTCATGATGCGCGGAATGCGCAACATGGGAGCCGGAGGTCCAGGCGCGGGCGGCATGAACCCCTTCAACGTGGGTAAGGCCACAGGCAAGCTTACGGACAAGAACAAGGTCAAGGTTACTTTCAAGGATGTTGCCGGCCTGTACGGCGCCAAGGAGGAGGTCATGGAGATCGTGGATTTCCTCAAGAATCCCAAGAAATACACTTCGCTTGGCGGCAAGATTCCCAAGGGAGCCCTTCTCGTAGGGCCTCCCGGAACAGGTAAGACCCTGCTGGCCAAAGCCGTGGCCGGGGAGGCCAATGTGCCGTTCTTCAGCATCAGCGGCTCAGACTTCGTAGAGATGTTCGTGGGCGTGGGTGCATCCCGTGTGCGCGACCTCTTCGCGCAGGCAAAGGAAAAGGCTCCCTGTATCGTCTTCATTGACGAAATAGACGCGGTGGGACGTGCCAGGGGCAAGAATGCCGGTTTTTCCGGAAACGACGAAAGGGAGAACACCCTGAACCAGCTGCTCACGGAGATGGACGGTTTCGGTACGAACAGCGGCGTTATCGTTCTGGCTGCCACCAACCGTGCCGATATCCTGGACAAGGCCCTTATGCGTGCCGGGCGCTTTGACCGCCAGATCAACGTCACCCTTCCGGACCTTAACGAGCGCAAGGAGATTTTCGAGGTTCATCTGAAGGGCCTCAAACTGGCGGACAGCTTCGACCTGGAAGGCATTGCCAAGCATACTCCCGGCTTCTCCGGAGCCGATATTGCCAACGTCTGCAATGAGGCCGCACTTACCGCTGCGCGCAAGAACAAGCAGATTATAGATAATCAGGATTTCATGGATGCCGTCGACCGTGTTGTGGGTGGCATTGAGCGCAAGAAGACTATCATGTCTCCCGCCGAAAAGCGGCTGACCGCATATCACGAGGCCGGACATGCCGTTGCCGGATGGCTGCTTCCGGGTTGCGATCCCGTGCTCAAGGTTTCCATCATCCCTCGCGGTCAGGCCCTGGGCATCACCTGGATGCTGCCGGACGAGAAGGTCACCCGCTCCAAGTCGGAGATACTGGAGGATATGTGCAGCCTGGTGGCAGGACGTGTGGCAGAGGAAATCGTCAACAACGGCGTGCCTTGTACCGGAGCCCTGAGCGACTTTGAGCGCATGACCAAGATGGCATACGCAATGGTGACATATTACGGAATGAGCGACAAGGTGGGAAATATCTCATTCTACGATCCCAACGGCAGTTTCGAATTCACCAAGCCGTATTCGGAAAAGACGGCGGAACTCATTGACTCAGAGGTGAAAGCAATAGTCGATGATGTTACTGCCAGGACCCGCAAACTGCTCCTTGACAACTGGGGCGGTCTGGAGAGGCTTGCAGAGATGCTGATAGAGAAAGAGGTCATTATGGCCGATGATATAGAAGCGATATTCGGACCCAAGGCTGGCAAACACGGCGAAGACAGGTTAAAGAAAGATGAATGACTTTCTTAAAAGGACTCTGTCAGGTATTGTATTCCTGGCGGTTATGGTTTTCGGCCTCATCTGGGACCGGGGTATTTTTGCCTGCCTGTTTGTTACCATACTCGTAGTGGCCCTGCATGAATTCTACCACATGGCCATGAAAACGCGTTTCCGTCTGCAGCAGATACTGGGGCAGATAGCCGGAGGCGCGGCTTTCCTTCTGGTGGCCTGGCATTGCTTTTACGGCCTGGAACTGCGATGGCTGGCACTTGTACTTGTTCCATTGCTGCTTATCCCTGTAAGCTGCCTGCTGCTGCCTACACGCGAAGGGTTCGGAGATTTGTCGTATATCTATGCAGGGCTCGTTTATATAGCCCTGCCCATTAGTTTTTCCCCCTTTATCATGATGGACGGGGAAGTGTTCAGCGGCTGGCTCATGCTCTCCTTTTTCATCCTCATCTGGTGCTCAGACGTGGGGGCTTACTGCATAGGTACGGCATTCGGGCAGAAACCTACTTCCCGCAAGCTGGCGCCGTCCATTTCGCCCAAGAAATCCTGGTGGGGTTTCTGGGGCGGAATAGTGTTCTGCGTTGGTGCTGCTATCAGCCTGCATTATCTTACCTGGCTTCCGTACGATCTGGTCCATTGCCTTGTTCTCGGGGTGATAGTCGGTATTGCCGACGTCTGCGGCGACCTTTTCGAGTCCATGTGGAAGCGGCATTTCGGGTATAAGGATTCCGGCAAGTGTATTCCCGGTCACGGGGGAATGCTGGACCGTTTTGACAGCTCTCTGGTCGCTATCCCGGCCGCCTGTGTTTATCTGCTGATTTTCGGCTTGCTATGAGACTGGACAAGAATACATACGGAACCGTTCTGCTGGTGTATGCCATCAGTGCGGTCCTTTTGTTTGTCCTGTTCCGTTTTGTGGATAGCCCCTGGGTGGTCTGGCCGCTGACCGCTCTCATAGTCTGGATTTGCGGCTGGCAGACTGCCTTTCATATGGTTCCGGAGCGTTCCCGAGCCGGCTCTTCAACGGAGGTCAGTGCTGTTGCTGACGGCAAGATAGTGCATGTGGAGAAGGCCTTCGAGAAGGACTTCCTGAAGAGGGAGTGTCTGATGGTGTCCATCTACATGGATTTCTGGGATGTACATGCCAATTTCTGGCCTGTTACCGGAACTGTTGAATATACCATGTATCATCCCGGAGAGCACTTCCTGGCGTTCAAGCCCAAGGCTTCCGAGGAGAACGAACATACTTGCACCTGCATACGTACCGCGGAGGGTAAGGAAGTGTTCTTCAAGCAGCTTGCCGGTGGCTTTGCGCGTCGCATCGTCTGCTATGCCAAAGAGGGAATGGAGGTGATCGCCGGCGAGCAGTGCGGCATCATCAAATTCGGTTCCCGCATCGATATCTTCCTTCCGCTTGATGCGGAAATCCTCGTTCACATCGGCGATACCGTCCGCGCCTGTGAAACGTTAATCGCGAAACTCTGACGAGTTCCGCTTCGCAGTCGGCGGAACGACATCTCGCTCATACTACAAAATTGCTTCGGCTTCGCTCGCAAATTGCTTCGGCTTCGCTCGCAATTTCAAAATCGCTCGACGTTCGTCCCTCCGCCTTGCTGCGCTCGTAAGAGTCCTGCCGCGGCAGTCCCCCTGCAAGCGGCGCCGGAGGTGGGACCCGGCTACGTCCATTCTCGCGGCTTCGCTGCTGCGGCTGAGTAACGCCGGGCCCCCATCCTCCGCTCGCCGCTACTATACTGCCCACCAGGTGAAGTGACCCTTGCACCCCATTTCGTCACGACGCTGATGGTTTTTCGGCCTTTTCGGGCAAAAACGGCCAGCGACGTGACTCTGAGTACTCTGAGAATCACGTCGCTGAACAAAAATGAGAGCAAACGCAGAATGCGCCGCCTCCCAGTTACAAAAGAGCCTACTGGTGTGCGGGCCTGAGCAAATCGAGGACGGTCTTGACGGGGTTGAAGGTCTCGATGGGGACCTCTACGAAGAGGGTGTTCCAGTCGGACATGGCACCGTTCCAGAGGCCGGGGAGCTCCAGGGCCTTGAGGGGGCGTCCCTCGTAACTTTTGCTGCTGATGAATCCGGCTTCCTCGTCTACGTGCTCCAGCAGGTTGAACTTCTCTCCCTTGTAGTCGCGGAGTATGCACACCAGGTCAACGGGATTGAAGTGAGTTGCGCTCTTGAGGGCGGCGACGGCTGCGGGATCGTCGGGATTGATCTGGACGCTCTCGAGTATCTGCAGGGAGGTGCTGCCGTCTGCTCCGCGAACGATGAAGGGGCCGCCTCCGGGTTCGCCTTCGTTCCTGACCATTCCGCAGACGCGGATGGGGCGGTTGAGTTTCGCAATCAGGGCCTCGGCGCGGTCGCGGCAGTCTTTTGCAGGAGGCATATCGATGCAGAGTTCGTCATGCAGGAACACTTCCACTTCGTTGCAAAGCTCCTGTACTTCCGGCGTTGCGAACGGGTCGTCCTGGTACACGTTGTTGCCGGGGATGAACATAAAGTCGGAGAGGTTTTTGCGGAGCTCGGTAAGCTGCTCGAAGGTGTACAGATAATCGAAAATCTTGTCGCGGAGTTCAAGCGCGCGTCCCATGAGGACCTTTTTCCACTTGTATGTCGTGGGCTGCATGCTCTCCGTGCATACATTGTCGATGTTCTTGATGGACACCAGTTCCTCGTCCACCTTGCCGAGATTGTGAATCAGCGCACCGTGTCCGGCAGGCCTGAAAAGGGGAGTACCGTCTTCCTTCAGGAAGGGCTTGTTGTCCGGTGTTGCGGCTACGGTGTCCGTGGCCTTGTCCTGATAAGTGAACTCCACTTCGTAGCGGACGCCATAGCGCTTCTCGTACTTTTCCTTTATTTCTGCTACTGCGGCCTCAAAGAGCTCGCGGTGCTCAGGGGAGATGGTGACAATCAGCTTGACGGCTCCGTCGGCGTTGCGCATGTATGCCTGGCCCTCCACGAAATGCTCGGCGATAGCGGTGCGGACCTCCTCCGGATAACGGTGGAACTTAAGAACTCCCTTGGGCTTTTTTCCGTAGCCTAAGCCGCTGTCGTCCAGTAGTTTATGCGCAGTTGTACAAGGGTCGTAAGGGGCGGTCCCGAAGACTTCCGGCTCATAGAAAGCGAATTTCTCCAGCTCGGAGGCGAGTTTACGCACTGCGTCATTCTCGGAGTCGGCGCCTGCAAAGATGTCCTTGAACATGCGGGATGCAGCTCCGGACGCGGGGACGAATTTGCAGCGTCCGGCTACATCCGCCTCGTCCGAATAGGCCTCGGCGCGTGCGGCGGCTTCCGGGGTAAGAACTTCAATTCCACGCTCAGGGGTGGCGGGAGCTACGATGTCGAGCCAGGGAAAACCCTTTTTGAAACGCTCGAGTTCGGCATTGATCTTAGTGTTGTCCATATGTTGTCAGTCTATGAAAAATTCTCTTCTGTAACGGTAGTGTTCACGGAAGTACTCGAAGCGGTCAGGATCTACCCTGAAGATGAAGTCGTCCGTGAAAATAGGATAGTTGTACTGGATGATTGACGCAATCTGCCCCTCGGTCCTGCCTCTCAGGTCCAGTTTGACAGCGTCTTTGGGCTCGCTTCCAGGATTCGGGAAAAAGTCGTAAAGCTCCTGTATCCCGAAGAAACGTGCAACCGAGCGGACTGCCATAGAGGTTCCCAGAAGCTTGCCCTGGTAGGAGTAGCCTGCTATGTGGGGAGTGGCTATGTCTACCCGGTCGAGAAGCTCCCGGTTGATGTGGGGCTCGTTTCTCCAGGTATCCAGAATTACGGACCCCAGTTTGGTTACAGCCTGCAGCAGGTCATCTTCCACAACCACCTCGCCTCTGGAGGTGTTGACGAAGATGGCTCCAAGTTTCATGGTAGAGAAGAACCGGGCGTCCGCCATGTCCCTGGTCTCGTTGTTCAGGGGTACATGCATGGTCACTATATCGGAGTTGCGGAGCAGATAGTCCAGCTCGCAGAACTGTGCAGGACCTTCGGCCTCCGCCCTTGGAGGATCGCATTGCAGAACCTTGAACCCAAGGAGCTGCAGTGAGCGCGACACTCGGGAGCCTACGTTTCCTACGCCTATGATGCCCACCGTGCACCCTTCCAGCCTCATGCGCTTGCGGGCGGCGCTTCCGTAAATGGCCGAAAGGACGTAATTCATGACGGCGCCGGCGTTGCATCCGCTTGCGTTCTGTACATGGATGCCGCGCTGCTTGCAGTAATCGAGGTCTATGTGGTCCGTGCCTATGGTTGCGGTGGCGATGCATTTAACGGGGCTGCCTTCAAGCAGCTCGGGACTGCACTTGGTACGGGTACGGATAATCAGGGCATCCGCATCCTTGATGCTCTCCGAAGATATAGCGGCACCTTCCATGTAACAGACATCTGCAAAGGGCTCGAGGACCCCCTGGATGAACGGTACGGCGTTATCTATAACTACTTTCATTTCAAGATGATTTCTTCTACCCAGGAAACGTTGCAATCGTCGGTGGAAAAGAACTCGTCGCGGGACAGTGCCTCGTTCAGTCTCTCTGTCAGCAGTCCCAGGCGCATTTTCAACTGCTCCCGCACGACGGATGAATTAAGGGTGATATAGAGCCTGCCGCTGCGGAAATAGCGTTTGATGGTAAAAGGAGCTGCTCCGGAAACACCGTCCCACGCGGCAAATATGCGCCTGGTGTTCAGCCCGGTGGTAAGGTGCGCCTCTTTCAGGTACTCCTTGATGGCCGAAGACAGCGGAACTGCATTCTTGCGTTTAATCCTGTACGTTTCCATCAACTCTGGTAAATTTGCCGCCGGTGGCCCTGAAGTACGCCCTGTCGGTGGTGATATGGCCAATGAGCGCTTCTGTGCGCGTCTTGTCGGTGTCGGAAATGAAAATCTGGCCGAAGTCGTTTCCGGCCACCATCTGCAGCAGGTTGCCGGCACGCTCCATGTCCAGTTTGTCGAAAAGGTCGTCCAGCAGCAGCATGGGAGGGAAGCCCCACCCTTTCTTCATTATTTCGTACTGGGCGAACTTGAGTGCCACGAGGAAGGACTTCTGCTGGCCCTGCGAACCGCAGCGGCGTATGGGGAAGCCTTCCATGGTGAAGGCGAAGTCGTCCCGCTGGATACCCGCGGTGGTATAACCGAGGGCGATATCCCTCTGGCGGTGTTCTTTCATCACTTCTTCCAGACCGCCCTTGTCCAGGTCGGTCTTGTATCCCACGCACACTTTCTCCCGTCCGCCGGAAATGATCTGGTAATAATTTCCGACTATCGGGTCCATCGTTGCCGCAAAATTCCTGCGGGCGGTGGCAATGCCTGATGCCAGTGGAGCCATGCGGAGGTCGAAAGTCTCCAGCAGATCTTCATCGGGACCATGGTCCTTAAGTAACTTGTTCCGCTGTGCCAGCAGGCGGTTATATTGCTGTAGGTCAGAGAGATACTGCCTGTCCATCTGGGAGATGAAGGCATTGGCGAAGCGGCGCCGCTCCTCTCCGGACTCGCTTACCAGGTCCGTATCTGCAGGGGAGACCATGACTATGGGCAGGACACCTATGTGTTCGGATACCCGGGCGTAGGGCTTGTCTCCGCGCCGTACCTTTTTTTCTCCGCCTTCGCTTGCCTGGACGGAGAACCTTACGTCGCTTTCGTTCTGCAGGTCGTACGTGCCGCTTACGGCGAAACTCTTGCATCCGTGGCGGAAGATGAACCGGTCCGATGCCTGTATCCCGCTTTTAGTCATGGAGAGGTAGTAAATGGCATCCAGGAGGTTGGTCTTGCCTTCTCCGTTGCCGCCCCAGATGCAGTTTATCTCCGGCGAAAAAGCCAGCTCCTGCAGCTCTATGTTGCGGAAATCCTGAATAACTATTTTCTTCAATACAGGCATAATGCAAAATTAGGATAATTTAATTGAAATTACTACCTTTGCCTGCTAATTTATTAGGAAAAACAAAAATATCAGAAATATGGCAAAGGATAAAGTAAATGAGAAGGAAGCTCTCCGCAGGGAGAACATTGAGGAGACAGTCTCCAAGACCGATCAGTTCTATAACGAACACAAGAAAACCATCTGGACCGTCGTATGCGCCCTCGTGGTTGTTGCACTCTGTGTTTTCGCATATGTAAAGCTGGTTTACCAGCCCAAGTGTGCCGAGGCCGCACAGCAGGCATTCCCCGCCGAGCAGAGTTTCGCCGCAGGCGAGTACGAGCTTGCTCTCAACGGAGACGGCAATGTGCTCGGTCTTGCCGACGTTATTTCCGAGTACGGCTCAAAGGCCGGTGCCGCCGTTTATATGGAGGCCGGTGTCTGCGCCCTGCAGCTCGGACAGTATGAGGAGGCTCTCGGTTACCTCAAGAAGTACAACGGCAAGGAGCCCATTCTTGCAGCACGCGCTCTGGCCTGCCAGGGAGACGCCTATGTAGGACTGGAAAAATACTCCGAGGCTGCTGCCGCATACATGAAGGCTGCCAACAAGGCCGACAACGTGTTTGCCGCTGCATACCTTCTCAAGGCCGGTATAGTTTACGAGCAGCTTGGCGACAAGGCCAAGGCTATCGAGTGCTACAAGACCATCAAGGACAAGTATCCCCAGTCTATCGAGGGTTACGATATCGACAAGTACATCACCCGCGCAGAAGCTGAATAATTATGGGAAGAGCATTTGAGTTCCGCAAGGAAAGGAAGCTGAAGAGGTGGGGCCATATGGCCCGTACCTTCACCAAACTCGGTAAGGAAATCACCATAGCCGTCAAGCAGGGCGGTCCCGATGTTACCGGCAACCCCCGCCTCCGTGCCCTTATGGCTGAGGCCCGTGCCGAGCAGATGCCCAAGGAGAATATCGAGAGGGCTATCAAGAAGGCTACCGAAAGCAAGCAGGGAGACTTCAAGGAGATCATCTACGAAGGTTTCGGCCCCTTCGGCATCGCCTATCTTGTAGAGGCTGCTACCGATAACAACACCCGTACCGTGGCAAACGTCCGCAGCTATTTCAACAAGTGCGGCGGATCCCTCGGAACCAGCGGCAGCGTGTCATTCATGTTCGACCGCAAGTGCACATTCCGCATTAAGAAGAAGGAAGGTATCGACCTTGAGGAACTTGAGCTCGAGCTTATCGACTACGGTGTGGAGGAGCTCTTCGAGCAGATAGAGGTGGACAAGGACGACAACGAGACCAAGGTTATCGTTATTTACGGTGAATATGGCTCTTACGGTCAGATTCAGAAGTACATCGAGGAGAACGGCTTCGAGCTGATTTCCGGTGGCTTCGAGCAGATTCCCAACGTTGATCTCAAAGATGTCACTCCCGAGCAGCGTGCAACGCTTGACAAGCTTACCGGCCTGCTGGAGGACGACGAGGATGTTACCAACGTCTATACGACTATGAAGCCGGAGGAATAGCATTGTTTCCTTCGATTATATTAATGGCCAGAGTATTTCTCCGGCCATTTTTTTTGACATCCGTTGGCCTCCGGAAACGCCCCTTCGCTCATATTACAAAAATGCTTCGCTTGCGCTCGCATTTTCAAAATCGCTCAGGGGCTGTTTCCGGCGGCCTTCAATCGGCCGCCTAAATTTAGAGCATCTGATGATGAGCTCTCCGTTTACTTTCCTTCTCGTTTTGTAAAATTGAAGAGAGGTCGGAGGGGGATACGAAGGTCTCCAGGAAGCGTTCCCAGATATACTGCACCGCGGCTGTGGATGGATGGACCAGGTCGTCTGCATAGAAACGGTAGTCCCGCAGTTCGTCCATCATTATCTCGAACGCCGGAAAGTAGTCCGCCGCTGCGGCTGCGGTGGCGAGCAGGAGGCTGGCTTTGCTGAGCGTGTTGATGTGGGCACCGTCGCCGAGGTGGCGGATAGGGGATACGGTGACGGTGAAGCTCTTCTCGGGGTGCGCCTCAATAATTTCTTGAAGTGCTTCTCTTATCTGACTTACAGACAGCATCTTGCGTTCGAACTCCACGGCGGGTCTCTTAAGGCAGTTGGCAACCGCCCGGCCGTCGTGATACCACACGAGCGCCGTGCCAAGAGTAAGAATCACCCTGTCGGCTGAGCGCCAGAACTCCCGCGCCTTATCGAGCTCGCTGTTTGCATGCTCCAGGAACTCTCCGGCAGTTTCCCGGGCAAAAGAAGTATGATGGCTGAACGAGCAGATACGGCCCGCACCTGCCCCCATTTCCACACAGTCTGCTGGACCAAACGGCTCAGTGGAGTCCAACCGCTCTACGGCTGAGCGAATGGACTCTGGATTATAAAGCGTACCGAAGGGATTGGTGCATACCTCGAAGCCTGCGGCGGCGAATTTTGCCCCCATATTGTCGGCAAAGCAACTGCCCAGCAACACTATCTTGTCGGACAGTGAAAACGGCCTCCGGGGCGCGGCGATTGTGACAGGGGTGCTGAGTTTCATTTTCCCTGCAAAAATACTATTTTTGTGAACAGTATGAAAATAATTGTTTACTCGCTATTTCTGCTGGCTTTTTCTGCAAGCCTTTCGGCCCAGGATCTTCACATAGTAACTACGGGCGATGTACACGGTTCCTATTTCAATCGCACTTACGTGGGGGATAAGCCGCGCGTCAGCCTTATGTCGGTGAAGTGGTACGTGGATAGCCTGAGGGCTGCCGTAGGGCCGGAAAACGTCCTTCTGCTGGACGCCGGCGACTGCCTTCAGGGAGACAACGCATCCTATTATTTCAACTACGTGGCTACAGACACGCCCCACATCTATCCAAGACTCGCCAGATACATGGGATACGACGTGTGCACCGTAGGCAACCATGACATAGAGGCCGGACATCCCGTTTACGACAAAGTGTTTGCTGAGATGCAGGAGGCCGGGATACCGTGGCTTGCCGGAAATGCCGTGAAGGATGACGGCAGCGGGCTGTATTTCCCGGAATACCGGATAGTGGAAAAGGCTGGCCGGCGCATCCTGGTGATGGGCTATAACAATGCCAATATAGACGGCTGGCTTTCGCCGGACCTCTGGAGCGGTATGAGGCATTCTTCCCTGGTGCCGCTCGTCAATAAGAGGGTAAGTGAGCTGCGCTGTAAGCTCAAGCCCGATGCAGTGGTGGTGGTGATACACTCCGGCACCGGAAAAGGGGATGGCAAGTCGCTTGAGAGTCAAGGACTTGACATCTTTAAAAGGGCCAGGAACATCGATGTGCTGGTATGTGCACACGACCATCAGCCGTTTTGTGTGTGCTCCCGGAACGGCAAGCGCTGGCTTATCAACGGAGGCGCACGCTGTTCCAACGTGGGACATGCCGTAATCAGCTTCGGCAAGCACGGCCCGTCAGCCTGCAGGGGAGAGTACGTGCGAATGGATAAGAAAAAAGTGGATGAGGAGATGGTCGCCGCTTTCCGGCCGGAATTCGAAGCCGTCAGGGCCTTTACCCTCCAGCCGGTAGGCGAATTGGAAATCCCCCTGGTTACCCGGGACGCTTATAAGGGTATGTGCGCCTATATCGACATGCTGCATACCGTACAGCTGGCTGCCTCCGGAGCCCGGATATCGCTGGCTGCGCCTCTGACCTTCAACTCTACCGTGAGTGCCGGGCAGTTGGTGTACAACGACATGTTTACTATCTATCCCTTTGAGAATAAGTTGTTTGTACTGGAGCTCAAGGGGGCTGAGATCAAGTCCCTGCTGGAGTATTCTTACGACAACTGGGTGCGGCTCGAAGGGGGGCATGTGCTGTATATCAAGGACAGTCCCGACGTGCGTTCGGGCGCGAGCCGTTGGTCTTTTGTGAACCGCAGCTACAATTTCGACTCTGCCGCAGGTATCAACTATACCGTGGATGTGACCAGGCCGGCAGGGGAGAGGGTGACCATCAGTTCCCTGACCGGAGGGGAAGCCTTTGACGAGGACGCCACTTACACGGTGGCAATGACTTCCTACAGGGCCAACGGAGGTGGCGACATAGTCACCAAAGGCGCAGGTATCCCGCATGAGAAACTGCAGGAACGGATTGTGGCCCGGTATCCGGAGATACGCGACCTGCTGTACAAGTTTATAAAATCCAACGATTCCATTGGACCGCTCCAAATAAGCGACAGGGAGGTGCTCGGCTCGTGGTGCTTCGTTCCCGAAGAAGTGGTGGCTCCATTAATGGAAAAGGATATGGGCCTATTGTTTTAGCTTTCTCCATTCCACCGGAGTGCAGCCGGTAAGTTCTTTGAACTGACGCCTGAAATTGCTTTTGTCCGATATCCCCACGGCCTCTCCAATCAGGGCCGCGGGGATTTTGCTGTCCTCCAGCAGCAGGCGTTTGGCTTCCTCTATGCGCAGATCCCTGCGCCAGCTCAGGAAGCTTTTGTGGTAATAGTGATGTACAAACAGTGAGATCTGCTCTTTCCGTATACCCAATACGTCCGAAACCTCGTCTAAGCTCGCCTTCCGGGCCCACCCTTTGTCGGCCAGCCACTGAGCCATTATACTGCCGGTCTGCTCGTCGATTATGTCTTTTCTGTCCTGTGCTCTTTTGATAATAGCCGACAGTTGCCTTAGAATTGATATTTTTTTCATATTTTTGGCAAATTTTTAAAGGTAAAACGCTATATGTTCGATAATCTGTCAGAAAGGCTGGAACGGTCCTTCAAGATTCTTAAGGGCGAAGGTAAGATAAGTGAGATTAATATCGCTGAGACTCTGAAAGAAATACGCAGGGCCCTGCTGGATGCGGACGTGAGCTATAAAGTGGCCAAGGAGTTCTGCGACCGAGTGAAGCAGAAGGCCATGGGCGCCAATGTGCTCACCGCGGTCAAGCCCCAGCAGATGATGGTCAAGATCGTGCATGACGAACTGGCCGGTTTCATGGGCTCCGAGCATAGCGAACTAAACCTTAAAAACACACCTGCAGTAGTGTTGGTGGCCGGTTTGAACGGTTCCGGTAAGACTACTTTCTCCGGCAAGCTTGCCCTGTTCCTGAAGAGCAGGAAGGGACGCAAGGTGTTGCTTGCAGCATGCGATACTTTCCGTCCGGCTGCCATAGAACAGCTCAAGACCCTGGGTGAACAAACAGGCGTTCCCGTGTATAGCGAGGAGGTGGAGAAAGACCCCGTAAAGGTGGCCCGTAATGCCGTCCAGTATGCCCGTAGCGAGGGATATAACGTGGTCGTGGTAGATACTGCGGGCCGTCTTGTCGTGGATAAGGAACTGATGGACGAAATCGCCCTCCTGCACGACTCCCTCAAGCCCGACGAGACCCTGTTCGTGGTTGATGCCATGACCGGCCAGGATGCGGTGGAAAGCGCCAAGGCGTTCAATGAAGCTATCGACTATGACGGAGTTGTGCTTACCAAGATGGACGGCGATACCCGCGGCGGCGCGGCCCTTTCCATCAAGGCGGTTACCGGCAAACCCATCAAGTTCGTGAGTACGGGGGAGAAGATGGAGGCGCTTGACATATTCTACCCGGCCCGCGTCGCAGACCGTATCCTGGGCATGGGCGACGTAGTCTCGCTGGTGGAAAAAGCACAGGAACAGTTCGATGAGAAACAGGCTAGAGAGCTACATAAGAAGATAGCTCGCAATCAGTTTACTATCAATGATTTCTATGAGCAGCTCAAGCAGGTTCAGAAGATGGGCTCCGCCAAGGATCTGATGGGTATGCTCCCGGGCATGGACAAGGCTCTCAAAGACGTGGATATTCCGGAAGATGCCTTCAAGCCGACGGAGGCTATCATCCAGTCAATGACTCCCTACGAGAAGGAACATCCCGAATGCATAAACGGCTCCAGAAGGCAGCGCATCGCCCGTGGATCGGGCACCTCGCTGGCCGACGTCAACAAGCTTCTCAAACAATTTGACCAGACGCGCAAGATGATGAAGATGGCCATGGACGGTTCGCTTCGTCAGCGTTTGAAGGGTTTCCGTTAGGATTTTACTAATATTTTATTTACATTTGTCAAATACTTGAGTCGCCCGCATCTACAGATGTGACAGGCGGTAACGGAGTTGTATTCAATAATTACTTAATATGCGTAAAAGATTAGTTATCCTGCTGACCGTCCTGCTTGCACTGGGCGCCCAGCAGGCTTTTGCACAGATGTCTGACAATCAGATAATCAGCTACATCACTTCCGGTGTTGCTTCCGGCAAGTCTGAGTCCCAGATTGCATCGGAACTCATGGCAAAGGGCGTTACGACCTCCCAGTTGCAGAGGTTGATGAAAGCTTACAAGAGCGGTTCTACCGGTCTTTCCGAGGTGCCAGAGGTATCCGGCAAGCAGCAGGACGGCAAGCGTCCTGGCGGGCGTAAGCCGGTCTCCCTGAGTGACGATACCGACACTTCCGTATCTGGTAAGACCACGGAAGAGGAATCCAAGGAGACTCCTGAAAAGAAGCCCCGCAAACCCCGGAGGCCTAAGAAGGTGGAGAAAACCATGAAGGTGGAAAAGGAACCCGTTATTGATCCCGATACCGGCAAGCCTATCATTGAAGAGGATGTCACAGAGGATGAGTACGAAGAAGAGGATCCCCTGTACGACGAATACGGGTACAGGAAGATTTACGGGCATGACATCTTCTCCGTACAGAACCTTTCCTTCGAGCCCAACCAGAATCTCGCGACCCCTGAAGACTATGTCCTGGGCGCCGGAGACGAGGTCATCATTGACATCTGGGGAACCAGCGAGGCCACGATTGACCAGGTAATATCTCCGGAAGGCCGCATTTTTATCCAGCAGGTTGGCCCTATACAACTTGGCGGTCTGACGATAAAGGAGGCTAGAGGCAAACTCAAGTCAGTCCTCGGAAAGATTTATTCTACATTACGCTCCGGATCTTCCCAGATGAGTGTCACCCTGGGCGAGGTCAGAACCATTCAGGTGAACGTCTTCGGTGAAGTGGAGGCTCCCGGCACCTACCGGCTGTCATCCTTCTCCACCGTTTTCAATGCGCTATACTGGGCGGGCGGCGTCACTGAAATCGGTTCGCTGCGTAACGTAAAGGTAATCCGTGCAGGGGAAGAATACGCTACCGTGGATGTGTATGACTACATCTTCAACGGCAAGCTGGACAACAATCTGGCCCTTAAGGAAGGTGATGTAATCAATGTGCCGTCTTACTCCGCGCTTGTGAGCGTAGAAGGCTTTATCAAGCGTCCCATGTTCTATGAGATGCGTGACGGTGAACCTCTTTCCGCACTGATCACCTATGCCGGCGGCTATGCCGGCGGTGCATGGAGGGACGACGTGTGCGTAGAGCGCAACGACGGCCGTACCAACCATATCTACACCGTCATGTCCGACAAGATAGGTGATTTCGGAATGCAGGACGGCGATGCTGTATTCGTTAACGGCAGCAAGGTGGAGGTCTTTACCAACAAGGTTGAGATAAAAGGCGCAGTTTATCGTCCCGGCAGTTTCGAGCTGGGCGGTGATATCGCCACTGTCGGACAGCTGGTAGCCCATGCCGGCGGTCTCATGGAAGATGCATTCGTAGGCCGCGCCCAGATTATCCGCGAGAAGCCGGACCGCTCCCTTGAACTTGTTCCCGTGCCTCTGAAGGGCATTGTAGAGGGGAATGCCGAAGATGTACTTCTCAAGAGGGGAGACATACTCGTAATCTCCAATGTGAATGAGGTTGAACTCAAGGGCGACCTTAGCATTACCGGATACGTGGTCAACCCCGGCAAGTACAAATATGCCGAGCACACAACAGTGGAGGACCTGATACTGCTGGCCGGCGGCCTTTCCGAGGGCGCTTCCTCCGCAAAGGTTGACGTATCCCGCCGTATCAACGAACCGTCCAGCACTGCGGCTTCGGAAACTCTCGCCATGGTCTTCGAGATGTCCATCAAGGACGGTCTCATCGAAGACGGGGCCGGCGGTTTCGAACTCCAGCCTTACGACGTGGTTTCCGTGCGCAAGAGCCCTACTTACGTAGAACAGCGCAATGTGACTATAACCGGTGAGGTTACCTTCCCCGGCCAGTACACCCTCGTAAGCACGGACGAGCGCGTTTCCGACCTGGTTAAGAGGGCCGGAGGGGCGACTCCCAACGGTAACGTGCGCGGCGCCATGCTCAAGCGCAAGATCAACCAGTATGAGCGCAACGTGCGGATCGCAATGGCAAAGATTGTCACCCAAAGCGTTTCCAGCAAGGATACCCTGGATGTCAACAAACTGAAAGTTTCCGAGATATACAACGTTGGTCTGGAGCTTGACAAGGCACTGGCAAATCCCGGTTCGGACTATGACGTGGTGCTCAGGGACGGTGACGAACTCATTATCCCGGAAGTGGCCTCTACCGTTCGTGTTCAGGGCGAGGTGCTATATCCCAACACCGTACACTTCATTTCCGGCAAGCCAATCGCGTACTATGTGCGTCAGGCCGGTGGTTTCAGCCACAAGGCCCGCCGGGCCAAGACTTATGTCATATACATGAACGGAATGGTGGCAGTAGGGCCCGGGTCCAGACTGGAACCGGGATGCGAAATAGTTGTGCCGGGCCGTTCCGACAAGGATAAGCTGACTACCGGCGAATGGCTTGGTATCGGTACCTCCGCGGCATCTATCACTACTATGGTTGCAACACTTGTTAACCTGTTCAAATAGCACGAGAGTATGAAAGATTATGAAGAGTTTGACGGCTTTGCCTTGGATAAAGACGACTCCATAGACCTCAAACCGTACATAAGCAAGCTTTTTAAGAACTGGAAACCCCTTCTGTTGTTTGTTCTTTGCGGAGCGGTGCTCGGAGCGGTGTTTGCCCTTACCGCGCCCAGAAAATATACTTCAAAGGCTGTAATTGCCCCTGAAATCCTTACCAGGGCTACGACCGGTGGTCTCAGTTCACTGGCCAGCCTGGCCGGTATCAATACCAATGCCCTTGCTCTGACCGATGCCATGCACCCGGACATGTATCCGGAGGTCATCCATTCTTCCGAGTTTTACATCAGGCTGTTCGATATGCCTGTTACCATCGAGGAAAAGGATTCCGTCATACATACGGACCTTTACGACTATGTGCTGAACCATACCAAGAAGCCTTGGTGGAGCTATGTGATTACAGCTCCCCGGGCTGCCATATTCGGTCTTGTGAAGCTGCTGGGAAAGGACAAGCCGGAAGAGGAAACGGGACATGAGCATGTGGATTCTTTGAAACTTACCAAGGAACAGGCGAGTGTCGTAAAATACCTGGCCAATAATATTGACGCTACTGTTGAGAAGCGTACGTACGTGCTTTCCCTTAAGGTTACCATGCAGAACCGCGTGGTAGCAGCACAGCTGGCAAATGAAGTAATAGACAACCTGAGGGACTTCGTGGTGTCTTACCGCACGGAGAAAGCCCGGGAGAATGTGGACTATTACAAGAAGATATACGACCAGACACGTAACGATTATCTCGCGGCCCAAAGGGCCTATGCCTACTATATGGACACCCATCAGGGGCTTGCCGGCAGGAGTACCATGGTTTATCAGCAGCAGCTTCAGAGTGAGGCCCAGCTGCGTTACCAGATGTACAGCCAGACAGCCCAGAACCTGCTCAATGCCGAGGCCAAGGTACAGCAGGAGGCTCCAGTCCTGGTTGTCATCCAGCCTGGACGTACTGCGGTGCATGGAAAGCCGTCCAGGGTAAAGGTAACCCTTCTCTGGATGATTATCGGCGGTTTTGTCGGCGCGGTGTGGATCTTATTTGTGAAAGACCGCAAGAAAGAGGAAGAGGAATCGTAGAATGCTGGCATTCATAATACAGGCCAGGCTGGGATCCACCCGCCTTCCTGGCAAGATACTGCTGCCCTTTTCCGGGGACAAATCGATATTCGATCTGTTGCTCGAGAAATTCTGCTCAATAGACGGAGCCTGCTGCATAGTGGCCACCACGGATTCTCCTGTCAACGACAAGTTGGAGGAGATTTGTCTGGAGAGGGGAGTCAAATGCTTCAGAGGCAGCGAGAACGACGTGCTTCAGAGGTTCATAGACGCTGCAGGGTATTATGGCGTGGATAGGATAATCAGGGTTTGCTCCGACAACCCTTTCCTGAATGTACCCGCAGTTCACGAACTCATTGAGGCCTCTTCCGAAGGCGATTGGGATTACATCAGCTTCAATATCGGCGGCACGCCTGCTGTCAAGACTCATTACGGGTTCTGGACCGAGTATGTTACGCTGGACGCCCTTAGAAGGGTAAAGTCTCTGACAGACGAACCGCTTTATCATGAACACGTCACAAATTTCATTTATGCTCACCCGGAGCTGTTCAGTATAAAGTGGCTGGATGTGCCTCCCGTAGTGCTTGAGAACAAAGATACGAGGCTGACTATAGATACGGCACAGGATTTTGCCAACGCCCGTGAGATTTATGCCTCTACTAATGACAGGGATTCCTTTGAAAGCCTTTTTGCCTGCATAAAGGCCCATGAGGGTATAGCCGAATCCATGAAGAATCAGATTATAAACAATTCCAAATAAATGATTACAAAAGGCGAAACCTATATCATCGGGGAAATCGGCCAGAACCACAACGGTTCGGTAGATATCGCCAAACTGATAGTCGACCTGGTATGCCGGCCGGTCCGGGAAGAGGTTTTCAACCTGGACCTCAGGCCCATCAACGCCGTAAAACTGACCAAGCGCGACCTGAATGAGGAACTGTCCATGTCTCAGATGAACCGTATTTACGACACTCCTAATTCGTTTGGCCGCACTTACGGGGAGCACAGGGCTTTTCTTGAGTTGTCTGACGATGAGCACTTTGAGGTTTACAAATACGCCAAAAGCAAGGGGCTCGAATTTGTGGAAACCCTCTGCGCCAGGGGCTGTCTTTCACTTCTGAAGCTTTTTACTCCGGATTACCTGAAGGTGGCGAGCAGGGATCTTACCAACATCCCGCTCCTGGCAGCAATGGCAGAGACCAGGATACCCATCATACTCTCTACCGGAATGTCCGGCAAGCAGGAGCTTGACCATGCCCTGGAAACGATAACCCGTTATCACTCTGATATTTCCATTCTTCACTGCGTATCCCAGTATCCAACTCATCCGGACAACCTGAACCTGAATACCATCCTGTATCTCAAAGAACACTACGGCCAGTACCATATTGGTTTTTCGGATCATACCATCGGCATTTCAGCACCCTCGGTAGCTGTAGGGATGGGGGCTGAAATAATAGAAAAGCATATCACCATAGACAGGCACATGAAGGGAACTGACCAGGCCGGCTCTTTAGGGCCGGACGGGGTTTACCGCATGGTCAGGGACATCCGTATGACAGAAAGATGGCTGGGGGTGAAGGACCTTTACATAGACAATTGCGTCGCCTCTTCCCGGGTCAAGCTCGAGCGTTCCATTGCGACACTCCGGAACATGAAGGCCGGAGAGGTCATAAAGGAGGAGGATCTGCATATGCTTTCCCCGGGCGACGGCTACAAATGGGATCAGCTTGGCAGCCTGCTCGGTAGAGAGCTCGCAGTAGATGTGCCCGCTAATGAAATCATTTATCCCCAATTCCTGAAGTAAGATGAGATTACCCAAATTGATACTTACAGACATAGACGGAGTCTGGACAGACGGAGGCATGTATTATGACCAGACCGGAAATGAATGGAAACGGTTCAGCACCTATGACGGCGGCGGAGTGCGCAGGGCCCATGAAAACGGTGTCCCGGTAGGCATAATTACATGCGAGAACACGCAGATTGTGGAAAACCGGGCCCGCAAGCTGAAAGTGGATTATGTTTTCCAGGGGGTTCACGACAAGCTGGAAAAAGTCAGGACACTCTGCTCGGAAATGGGTATAGGGCTGGAAGACGTGGCATATATAGGCGACGATGTTGGCGATCTTGAATTGCTGAAAGCTGTAGGAATCAGCGCATTGCCGTCCGGAGCATATATAGAGGGGCAACTGGAGCCCTCCTACATTACCCGGAAGAAAGGCGGCGAAGGCGCGTTCCGTGAATTCGTGGATTGGATTTATTCTCGCTGATGGGATTCAAGGGCATACTGAAGAACAGTGTCGTCATATACCTTTCATCGAGGTATATGACGTACTTTATCCAGTTTGTCACATCTCTGCTCATAGCCGCAAAGCTGGGCCCGTTCTACTTCGGCATATGGGGATTCATCCTCTTGCTGTTGAATTACTTCCAGCAGTGCCATTTCGGCATATATAACTCCATGAACGTGCTGTATGTCCAGCACAGGGAGACTGCTTCAGAGGCTGACGGGTACATAGTAAATGCCATCGTGCTTGAGCTCTATCTGGCGTTGTGCATTGCCGTTCTTTATGCCGTTTACGCCATATCCGGTATCAGTCTCTTTGAGAAGTACAACGCAGACAAGTACCTGCTAAGTGTCTGCTGCATAGGCATACTCCAGTATTTCAGCAACCTGTTTATCAATGTGTTCAGGGTTAAGAACCGCCTGATTTACGTCGCATTTTGCCAGTCAATAATAGTGTTGCTGAACTTCGTATGCGTTTTCATATTCACCGGAGAGGCCTTGATTAATGCCCTGGTCCTTGGCTATCTGGCTGGCAACCTGCTTATCGTAGTCCTTGCCCTCGCATCAGGGGTGATTAATTTCAGAGGCGCAAGCGTCCGCGGCAGCCTGCAGATAGAAATCCTTAGAAAAGGCTTGCTGCTGTTCCTCTACAATACCGGCTTTTACTTCATCATCATTTCCATACGCACTATCATAAGCGGCAACTATGAGGTGGAGGAGTTCGGTATGTTTACATTCTCATTCTCGCTGGCCCACGCTTTCATGCTGCTGCTGGAGTCTCTGACCTTTGTTGTGTTTCCGAAGGTCATCGGCAAACTTGGGACAGATGACTTTGAGGCGGTAAAAGCGGGCCTGAGGCGATACAGGGGTGTTTACGTAACTTTGGCGCACGGTCTTATCTATACGGCGCTGATTCTGTTTCCCCTGATATTGCACTTCTTCCCCAAGTACTCGGAGTCTTTGACATCAATGAACCTGATTGCCCTCACGATACTGATGGATACATGCCGCAGCGGTTACACGGAACTGATTATTGCCCACAACAGGGAAAAATACCTGTCTATAGTAACTCTGTTTGCCCTGGCGGTGAATATAGTTATTGCTCTCGTGCTTGTTAAAGTAATCCATTGCCCGTTCTCGTTCGTTATCCTTGCGGCAATGCTTACGTACGTCATATTCTCCCTGCTCGTCTCCAGAGAGGCTAACCGCATTGTCGGAGATGGAGCCTGCATCAAGTGGGCCGAGGTCTTTCCCCTGCGCCTTTTCATTCCCTTTGCGCTCGCCCTGGCGATATCCCTTCTGCAAACCGAGTACCTTATCTTCCTGCCTTTGCTTGCCTACTTGCTTTTGAACATAAGGGAATGCAGGCAGATTGTTGGAGAGGCGGGACGTATACTGTCAAAGCCGGAAACCGTCAATTTATAGTGCCCGAATGAAAGAAGCGGTTTTGAAATACGATACGGTTTATGTGTATGAGACGGAGTTCCAGAAGAGCATCGTCGATTTGCTGCTTACAAGCCGCCCTGAGGGGGAGGAGAGACTTGTGATAGATGCACGCGACGGAAAGATTCGCATACTGGACAGGACTTACCTGATAAACCTTAACGGGTTCAAGCCCACATTGAAGTCATTCAGAGAGAAGTCCCGTATTCCTCGTATCAGTACCGACGAACTTGTATGCACTTCTTTCACAGGCATCAATTGCAGGCTTTTCCCGACTCTCATCGAGCACAGGCGTCTGTCTATTATAGACGACGGAACCGGTACGCCGGTGATGTTGAAGGAGGGCAGATACCCCATTAAACCGGTTCATTTCAAGCTGAGGCTGCTGTTCTCGGAAACTTTCACCCTTCTCCGATACGGGAAGTTTATGCCTGTTGACGTGAGGACCATACTTGGGCACGTGAGCCGTTATTACACCATCTATCCGTTCGTGCAGAACGGATTCAAGGACCAGTATATGCCGTTTGCTGAAATAATCGTACTGGATTATTTCGGAAACAAAAAGCTTAAAACAGTTCCAGGACTGGGATTTATCAGTACCGGAGCCTGTCCGGAAAAGAGCAGAGAGCTCTCTGCCGTCTTCTCCGAGACTGGAGACCGGCCGGTGTATTACCCTCACCCCCATGAAGACCTATCGTCCCTTGACAGGGATCTTGTGGCCGGAGTGTTAAGTCCGGGAAAGCCGCTGGAAGATTATTTCCTCGACAGCGGGGTGCCATCTGTATTGTACGGGGAGGTGAGCACTGTTTTTATCAATCTTAAACTCATGGGCTGTACTTCGTCCATGACAGTACTTTATACCTTCCATAAGAACCGTAGGGCTTATTATGAATTGCTGGAATCTGCCGGCATCTGTTTGAAAGAATTGATGTGATATGGCGTCAAAGCTCCAGACTTCCTCTTCCTCTGTCCTGTCGTTATCTACCGTAAAGAGTTTGACGCTGGGATTCCTCCTGTACTTCATTGCAGTCATCGTGGCAGACTTGTATGGAGGAAGCGGAGTTGTTTTTGCGTATTATGCTGGTATTCTCTTTATCTGCATGAACGTGATACCCAAGTGCTTTAATCACCGTATCGTTCCTGTAGAACTGGTTCTGTATCTCCTCTTGATTGTTTTTACGGAGTACAAAAACGGGCAATGGTCCATCTACTATTTTGAGAGCCTTTTACAACTTGCCTCGGTGGTGGTGCTGGCAGCATATCTCACAACTACCCGGAGAATCAGGTTCTTCACATACGGCCTGTCGCTGGCCCTGGTATTCAGCTGCATCTATTTCCTGATGTTCGCCACAAACAGCGTCCTCAAAATCACGGAGAGTGAGATTCGTCATGCCCTTCCGTTCTTCTCCGTAAGTTCTGCCGGACTGATGACAGCACTGGGCTATTTTCTGGGACTGGTTAACTTTTTCGGCAAAAAACAGCCGGTCTGGCTGCTTCTCAGTGCCCTTTGTCTGGCTACATGCCTTTACACTTTATCGAAAAACGCTCTGCTTGCAATAATAATCATAACAGTAATTTATCTGATTATAGTAGGCGTTATACGATTCAATAAAACTTTGCTCATAGTCATAGGAATAGTGCTGGTGGCAGCAGTAATTGCAGGTGATATGTTGAGGCCCATTCTTCAACTGTACTCCGAGGCAATTGATACCAGCGGCAGTTCCGGTATGGTCAGCATTGCCGGACGAGGCGGAATCTGGCTGTTCTGCGCCCAGTCTATCGCTGAAAGTCCATGGATAGGTCAGGGATATTATTCGGCGAGTGAACTGCTTACTTCCAACCTGGGCGAAGAAATATCGCAGGCACATAACTGCCTGCTGCATAACCTGCTTTCAACCGGCATCATAGGTACGCTTCTCCTGACCGTGTACCTGGTCAGGCTGATAGTGTTCATCAAGAAGAACATACGCATCATTTTGCGCTCCACCTATATGAGGTGGATACTTTGCATGCTGATGTACTTCATGATAAGGGGGTTGACCGAGGCATCTTACGCCCAATGTTCGAGTCTGGATGTGTTTTGGTACTTCATGCTATCACTGGTTATGATGCAGTATGTAAGCAGGAGCAAGAAAGTGTACAGAATAATGCGGCGTCCCAAGCCTTTGCATAAATATCCCGAACTTAATGAAGATACTGCTGGTTAATCGTTTCCTCTATCGCAAAGGAGGGTCGGAAGCGGTGTTTTACAACACTGCCGATCTCTTGCGTGCCGCCGGCCATGAAGTGGTCCTGTTCGGCTGTGAGGACGATTTGAATACAGAGTATCAGGCACGAACCTATACCTGCAGGACATGGGGCCATCCCGGACGTTTCTGGGAAGTTGAAAAGTACTTCAACAATGAAGATGCCGCACGCAGGATGGACGAAGTGCTTGAGATAGAAAAACCGGACCTCGTCCACATACATCTTTTCTGGGGCGGCATTACTCCTTCCGTAATCAGGGTCATTCACAGGCATGGGATACCCGTCGTCCATACCGTTCACGATTACAGGATGGTCTGCCCGGCCTATACTTTCCGAAACGGAAAAGGGGAGGTCTGTGAAAAATGTATAGGCGGTCATTTTATGGAGTGTTTCCGGAACCGCTGCTCGAAAGGCAACGCGGCATATAGCTTCATGATGGCCCTGGAGATGAAGTACCGTAACAGGAAGTGGCACCCTGCATCTGAACTTGACGGACTGATATATGTCAGTGAATTTGCAAGACTCAAGCACGAAGAAGCTGATCCGCTGTTCAGAGGCTGTAATTCCATGGTGTTGTATAACTGCACCAATCTGTCCGAGCGGTACCCTGTACCCGCTGCCGATGAGGGTTATTATCTCTATTACGGCCGCCTGTCGTACGAGAAAGGCGTCAAAACTCTTCTTGAAGCTGTCAGCGGCCTGCCTGGCATAAGGATGAAGGTGGTAGGAACCGGACCTCTGGAGGAGAGCCTGAAGAATGCCTGTCCCTCGTCTGCTGACATAGAGTTCCTGGGCTACAGATCCGGCTCTGAGCTGTTCGAGCTGGTGCGGAGGGCCCGTTTTGTCGTTGTCCCGTCAGAATGGTATGAGAACAATCCCATGACAGTGGTTGAGGCATATTCGCTTGGCGTTCCTGTCATCGGATCCAGAATAGGAGGCATCCCGGAGATCGTTCAGGAAGGAAAGACCGGTTTTTTGTTCGAAAGCGGGAACGCTTCATCCCTTGCTTCAGTGTTGACCGGAACTCTGGCCCTATCTGATTCGGATTATTCTGGCCTTGTCCATAACGCAAGGCAGTTTGCCGATCTGCATTTCAATCCACATCTCTATTACGACCGTTTGATAGCTTTTTATGAACGGACGGTGAGCAGTTACGGAAGATAGATGTCAAGACAGAGAATCAATTGGTTGTTGATCCTTCAGGGATGGGCGATGCTCTGGGTAGTCATCGGCCATTCATATCTTGGGCCTTTCGGTGGGGGACCGGCCTGGGAGAATGCTTTGACTAATCTTGCGTATTCCTTCCATATGCCGCTCTTTATGGCAATCTCCGGCTGGCTGTTTTACTACACACGCCTGGCTGATGGCAAATGGTCATATATAGCAACACTTAGAGATAAGTCAGTTCGCCTGTTGATCCCGTTTGTGTTTTTCACACTCCTTGCATTTGCCATGAAGATCGCATTCCCTTCAGAAATGTCAAGGGGCGCGGGCCTGTCCTTTAAGGAAGTGGCAGGTGCCTTTATCAATCCTTATGACGGACCGTTGCGGGAGATGTGGTTCATTATGACATTGTTCTGGCTGTTCCTGTTGATGCCCGTTTGGAAACTGACCGTCAGAAACGCGTATATCAAATGGCTGACGCTCGCTTTGCTTGTGGTATTGCATTTCATACATCCGGCCGTTTCTCTGTTCTGCATCGACAGGCTGTGCTCATATGCAGTATTCTTTTACCTGGGCCTCATTGTATGTATGGACACTTTTGTGGAAAGGGCTATTTCAGGCAGGGCATTGCTTTTCTTATTCGCGGGCGTAGCGGTATATATTGCCGGTTACTACTCCGACCCTTTAATTCAAGCAATGGGCGGCATTTTGTTCTCCTGTTCTCTTGCATTAATTTTGGACAGGATTATTCCCTGGTGTTTCCACACGTTCAGGGATTATACATATCAGATTTTCCTGATGGGTATCTTCGCCCAGATTCTGGTAAAAATTTTATTCAGGCATATACGCTTACCATACGTTGCGGCTTACTTGATTTGTGTCCTGGCCGGGCTGTATGTGCCGGTGTTGGTATCGATAGTATTGAAAAAAATTAACTGGCCGCCACTGTTGTATTGTGTGGGCCTGAGACCGAAGAAACAATAACTTGATAGAAATGAGCAAGAAGAAAATCTACATCGCCGGTTGCGGCGGTATGCTTGGAGAGGCGTTCTACAGGCAGTTCAAGGATGAGTACGAGATTAAATGTACCGATAAGGACGTCAACGCTCCGTGGTTGTCTTATCTTGACTTCCGGGATTTCGACGCTTATAAGAAAGACGTAGAGGATTTCGCCCCCGACTATCTTTTCCATCTCGGGGCATATACCGACCTGGAGTGGTGCGAGCAGAATGCGGATGAGGTATATCTGACCAATACTCTCTGCGTGGAGAATGCCGTTTACATAGCAAACAAGCTGGATATACCCCTTCTGTATATCAGCACTGCGGGCATTTTCGACGGCAAGAAACAGTTGTACGACGACTGGGACCAGCCCAATCCTCTGGGTGTATATGCCCGCTCCAAATATATGGGAGAGCGCTTTGTGGTAGAGAATGCACGCCGCTACCTGGTCTGCCGTGCAGGCTGGATGATGGGCGCAGGTCCTTCCAAGGACAAGAAGTTCATCCAGAAAATCATGAAGCAGCTGAAGGACGGCAAAAAAGAGTTGTTCGTGGTGAACGACAAAGACGGCACTCCTACCTACACCCAGGATTTTGCCAGGACCGTAAAGAATCTGATTCAAAAAGAGTACTGGGGCCTGTACAATTGCGTTTGCGGCGGACAGACCAGCCGTTTGGAGGTGTGTCAGGAAATGCTCCGTATTCTCGGCCTGCAGGATGAAGTGAAGATCAATGTCGTCACGTCCGAGTACTTTGCCAAGGAGTACTTCGCAGACCGTCCCGCTTGCGAGCGGCTTTGGACTCGGAAACTGAATCTGAGGGGCGTGAATGCAATGAGGGATTGGAAAGTATCCCTTAAGGATTACATAGAGGAATATTACAAGGGATATCTGGGCTGATGCCGAAGAAGAAACTGGCTCTGATAGGAACGCGCGGCATTCCGGCCAAATATGGCGGCGGAGAGACGCTCTACGAGAATCTGGTGAGGGGACTGGCCGGACGGTATGACATCACCGTCTATTGTTGCAGGGAGCAGCCTCGTGTGGAAGGCGACTCATACCTTGGAGCCAGGCTCAAGTACCTCAATATCAAGGGTAATGGTTGGCAGAGCGTAGTTTATGACTGTGCCTCTGTCTTTGACGCGGCACGCTATGCCGACATTTTGTATGTATTCGGCCCCGCCTCTGCGATTGCTATCCGCCTGCTCCGCCTTTTCGGATTCAGGAAGCCGATTGTAATGAATTGCGGTGGTCTTAACGAATGGGAGAGGGAGAAGTTCTCCAAGCCCGCAAAGGCATACCTCAAGTGGGGATACAGAGCACTCAAGGGCAAGGTGAAGTATCTGGCGGACAATGAACTGTACGCCAGTAGCCTTAAAGAAGAATTCGGTATCACTGACATCGTGGTAATACGTTACGGAGGGGACAATGCGGTTAAGGTTCAGCCGGATACTGAGCTTCTGTCCAAGTATCCATTCTTGAATGATGAGTACTATGTGAGCGTATCCAGAGCCCAGATAGACAATAATCTTCACATGGTGCTTGAGGCCTTTGCCGCCATGCCTGAACGCAAGCTGGTGCTGGTTTCCAACTTCAAGGTGTCCGGCTACGGGCAGAATCTGTATGAGCAGTACAAGGACGTCCCCAACCTGACACTCATACCGGGTATTTACGACCAGATGGAGCTGAATGCGGTAAGGTCCAATGCCTGTGCGTACATACACAGCCATTCACGCTGCGGTACGCCACCATCGCTCTGCGAGGCCATGAATCTGGGGCTTCCGGTTTTTTCATACGATGTGGAAGTGAATCACGAAGTTACGGCAGATAATGCCATTTTCTTCTCGTCTGCCGAGGACCTGGCTGCAAAAGTCCGGCAAAGCGGCCCGGAAGTACTTTCAGAACTGTCTTCAGCTTCCTACGGGCATGCCCGAAAAGAGCTTACATGGGACCATATCTGGGGACAATACGTATCTTTGTTTGAAAGCATGACAGCAGGGAAATGAATACCTTTTTCGAATTGATTCAGGTAGCTATGGGAGTGCGGGACAAGCTGTCTGCAATCCCGCAGGACAGGGCGGAATGGGAGGCCTTGTATTCGGTCGCCGGCCGGCACAATCTCCTTGCCTTCACCTTTCCGGTTATTGACAGATTACACGATGAAGTGGAGGTCCCGTTGGGAGTTTATTCCCGATGGGCCATGGTGTGCGAAAAGATAATCCAGAAAAACAAGCGCATGAACGAGGCCTGCAGGCAACTGTACAACGGTTTTCTGGAAGAAGGATTCCGCTCCTGTATCCTGAAAGGCCAGGCGGCGGCCGCATATTATCCAAGGCCGGAGCTTCGACACTGCGGCGATATCGACATATGGCTTGAGGGAGGGGAGAAGCGCATAATGGATTACATCAAGCCCCGCTATCCCATCAGGGTGGTTTTCTACCACCACTGCGAAGTAGCTATGCTGAAGGGCATAAATGTAGAGGCTCACTTCATGCCCAGCTGGATGAATTCGCCCCGTGCGGACCGCCGTCTGCAGAAGTATTTCGATTCGGTTGCTGAGGAACAGTTCGGCCATTATGATGAGGCCCTTGGTTTTTGCGTTCCTGCCAGGCACTTCGACGCCGTTTATCTGCTTATTCACATATACCGGCACCTCCTGGACGAAGGCATAGGCCTGCGCCAGCTGCTCGATTATTATTATGTCCTTAAAGCCCTGGACCCTCAGGACAGGAGTATTGCCATAGCCGATCTGAAAAAGTTGAAGCTCATGAAATTAGCCGCCGGTGTCATGAGCGTTATGAAGGAGGTATTCAATCTGGACGAAGAACTCATGCTCTGCCCTCCGGACGAGAAGCAGGGCGCCTTCCTGATCGAAGAGATTATGGCTTCCGGCAACTTCGGCCGTTTCGACGAGCGTAACAGGCACGTCGAACACGAGAAAAGGGTTATGCATGCCCGGCGCAAGCTTACCCGGGCCATGCGCTACCTGGCGTATTATCCCAGTGAAGTCCTGTCTATTCCGGTGTTTATGGTGCGCCACTATTTCTGGCGCCTGTTCAGAGGTTATCTTCAAAACGTATGATTTATTCTTTCTACATAATTCTTGCTGTTGACCTCATTCTGGCCATATTGGTGGGCAGCGCCATCATCAAAATGCTCCTGAAGGTCGCCTATGGTATCAAACTGTTCGACATCCCTGACGAACGCAAGGTGCATACAGTTCCTGTTCCGCGCCTCGGCGGAATGTCCTTCATGCCCACGCTCATGATGGTCATAGCCTTCAGTGTAGGTGTCATCTACAGGCTTGGGGTCATGAAGAGTCCGGCTATGGACGACGTTCTTCTGATCAGGGTGGCCTATATGCTCGGGAGTGCCATGCTTCTGTATGTATTCGGGATCATGGACGACCTCACCGATCTCAGCTACAAGGTCAAGTTCATAGTTCAGTTCCTCGCCGCGGCGCTGCTGGTGTCTTCCGGCCTCTGGCTTAACAACCTTTACGGTCTATTCGGAGTGGGCCTGATTCCTTTCTATATCGGCATGCCCCTTACCGTCCTGCTTTTCGTGCTGATTACCAATGCCATAAACATGATAGACGGCATAGACGGACTGGCCTCCGGTATATCTATCATAGCCCTTGGCGTGCTGGCCTGCATCTTTATCAGGGAGCGCCGTTTCATCTATTCTACGGTGTCGGTTACGCTGATGGGTGCAGTTATCGCTTTCTGGCTCTTCAATATGTTAGGGTCGGCCGAGAAAAAGACCAAGCTGTATATGGGGGATACGGGTTCCCTTACTATCGGCCTTGTCCTGTGCTTCCTGCTTGTCTCAATCTGTTCGTTCTGCGGAAAGAACGGCGGAATAACGAACGGCAAGTATATGGCGATTGCTTTTTCATCTCTCCTTATACCGCTTCTCGAGGTGCCCAGGTTACTCTTTACCCGACTGCTTAAGCACAACAACCCTTTCAAGGCCGATACCAATCACATTCATCACCGTCTGATGCGTTGCGGCCTCACTGCACGGCAGACCTTGTGGATAATACTGTCGATGGATGTTGCTATTGTGCTTATTACCACTGCCATGACCAGGGTGCTGAGCCTGACCTGGATATTCATTATCGATATAGCCATATACGTGCTCATCCAGCTGGCGATAGCCTGCAAAGTAAAGTCTGAAATCCTGACGAAAGAATGATAATCCGAAGCAAAGCACCTCTGCGGCTTGGCCTGGCAGGCGGCGGAAGCGACGTGTCGCCGTACAGCGATCTGTATGGCGGGCTGGTGCTTAACGCCACCATTAACCTTTACGCCTATTGCACGATAGAGGAACGCTCCGACGGCCAGATAGGCATAGTCTCCTATGATTGCGGATGCAGGCAGGAGTTCCCGCTGGCGGAGGTTCTGCCCGTTGACGGCAAGGCGGATCTGGTGAAAGGGGTTTACAATCGCGTCGTCCGCGATTTCGGTTTCAGGCCAAGGGCCTTCTGTATAACCACTTGGAACGATGCCCCTGCCGGCTCCGGTCTGGGAACTTCCAGCACTATGGTCGTATGCATCCTGAAGGCATTCGTGGAGTGGCTTGACCTGCCTCTGGGGGACTACGATATAGCGCGCCTGGCCTATGAGATAGAGCGTAAGGATCTGGGGCTGTCCGGCGGCAAGCAGGACCAGTATGCCGCTGCCTTCGGAGGCTTTAACTTCATAGAATTCCATACCGATGACACTGTGACGGTGAATCCGCTCAAGGTCAAGCGCTGGATAACCGACGAACTGGAATCGAGTCTGCTGCTGTATTTTACAGGGCAGTCCCGCAGCAGTGCCCAGATAATTGAAGCTCAGCGCCGTAATACTTCGTCCGGGAATGCCGGGGCCATAGAGGCCATGCACGGTATAAAGCAGAGCGCGATAGAAATGAAGGCGGCCCTGCTTTGCGGCGATATGAAGGCGTTCGGGGAGATTATGAGCCGTAGCTGGGAGAACAAGAAGAGGATGGCAGACGGCATAAGCAACGAGAAGATACAGCAGGCTTTCGATGTCGCCATGGCGGCAGGCGCGATATCCGGAAAGGTTAGCGGTGCCGGCGGCGGAGGTTTTATAATGTTTTTTGTGGACCCGTCCCGCAAGAAGGCGGTAGAAGAGGCGCTGAAAGCCCTGGACGGATACGTGCTGCCGTTCCTGTTTACGGAGGGCGGTGCTCACGGATGGAAAATATATGATCAGGAACTGTAGGGATATGACAGAGATTATTAATGAACTTTTGACGCGTTATCCTGCGCTGGATTGCTGCAGGGAGCAGATACTCCAGGCTGCCGGACTGTTGATTGATTCCTATTCCCATGACGGCAAGCTGCTGGTTGCAGGCAACGGCGGAAGCGCCGCGGACGCCGAGCATATTGTGGGAGAGATGATGAAGACCTTCCGTATCCAGAAAACCCTGCCGGCCGGATATGCCGAGGCTTTGATAGCCTGCGACCCGGAGATGGGCAATGTGCTGCGCAACCATCTGCAGGGTGCTCTCCCCGCTATCGCCCTGGACGGGCACATTGCCTTGAGTACAGCCTATCTGAACGACTGCGAACCGCTTCTGTGCTTTGCCCAGCAGGTTAACGGCTACGGGCGCGAGGGAGATGTCTTCATGGGCATTTCCACTTCCGGCAACAGCCGTAACATACTGTTTGCCGCAGTCGCAGCAAAGGCCCGCGGAATGAAGGTGATAGGCCTGACAGGCGAGAGGGAAAGCCGCCTGGACAGATTCGCCGATGTCTGCATAAAGGTGCCGGAGAACGTCACCTACAAGGTGCAGGAATTGCATCTTCCCGTATATCACTGCATCTGCCAGCTGGTAGAGAAACACTTCTTCGCCTAGCCGTTCCAATGGACGTAATTATCCTTGCCGGAGGCCTTGGTACCCGTTTGCGCAGCGTCGTAAGCGAGGTGCCCAAGTGCATGGCACCTGTTGCCGGCAAGCCCTTCCTGTGGTACATTCTGGAACAGCTGTGTGCCTATGAGGTAGAACGCGTTATCCTGAGTGTGGGATATTTAAAGGAGGTGATACAGGAATGGGTGGGGCAAATAGCCGGCGATTACCCCTTTGAATTACGCTTTGCTGTGGAGGAAGAGCCTCTTGGTACCGGCGGCGGCATCCGTATGGCGGCCTCGCTGGCGGAAGGTCCTGAGGTGCTGGTGCTTAACGGCGATACTTTTTTCGATGTCGACCTGAATTCCCTTCAGAGTTTCAGGCGCCGGAACGGAAGACCGCTTGCCCTTGCCCTCAAGCCCATGAAGGACTTCGACCGCTATGGTACGGTAGAACTTGGCCAGGATGGCATAGTAAAGGCGTTTCTGGAGAAGCGTTACTGTGCTGAAGGCCTCATAAACGGGGGAGTGTATGCCATTGACCTGGCGTCAGATCTATTCAGCAATCTGCCACAAACGTTCTCCTTTGAGACGGCGGTACTGGAGCCGGAGTGTGCCCGCGGACGGCTCTGCGGCCTGGTGCAGGATGGTTTCTTCATCGATATAGGCGTCCCTGAAGACTATTCCAGAGCCTGCAGCGACCCCTGGCAGCTGCGCCGCAGCGGCACTCTGATGGAGATGCTTAAGTCGGCCGGTGGATATGATACCCTGCTGCTGGACCGGGACGGTGTAATAAACCGACTGCGACCGGGAGATTATGTAAAGAGTGTGGATGAATTCGAATGGCTGCCGGGCGTAAAAGATGCCCTCAGTTATGCCGCTTCCATGTTTTCCCGTATCTACATTGTTACCAATCAGCGGGGCGTCGGCAAGGGCATTATGACAAGGGAAGCGCTGGACTCCATACACTCCTGGATGACGGACGAAATAACTGCTGCCGGGGGCAGGATAGACGGTATTTACGTCTGTACGTCCGTCTCTGACAGCGACCCCTGCCGCAAGCCCAACCGCGGCCTGTTCGACCTTATCGTCCGAGACCATGCAGAGGTGTCTGCCTCCCGCACGCTCATGATAGGTGACAGCCCCTCGGACCGGCAGTTTGCCGCAAATTGCGGAATAGCGTTCCGAATGATTGAATAAATGCTTATATTTGTGCTATGCTGGAAGATATAAAATCTAGGATTGAGAAGCTGGTTTCCCTCTACGAGACGGAGAAGCAGCGTGCGGACGCCCTGGCTGCGGAACTCGAGGCCAGCAAGGCCGATATAGACGCATATAAGGCAAAGATAACCGATCTGGATTCTCAGATAGACAATCTCAGATTGCAATTTGCCTTTTCCGGTACCGGAGACCCGGCTCTTGCAAAGGAACGTATCACAAAACTGGTAAGAGAAATCGACCACTGCATCAAACTCCTTGAGAAATAATTATGGCACAGAACATTAAACTCAAGATAGCCGGGAATGAATATCCCATGGTTGCCTCCACTCCCGAAATGGAGGAGGCCATGCGTCTTGCGGCAGACGAGATAAACCGCAAGTTCAATTCCTACGATTCCAAGTATCCGGACAAGACCGCCCTTGACAAGCTGATCATAGTGACGCTGAACGAGTCGGTCAACCGCATAGCATGCCAGAAACGCATGCAGCAGCTTGGCGCAGAGGCAAAGGAACTCCAGGATGACCTGGATGCCTACCTCGCCAAGGTTTAGCAAGTTAAGCCGTCAGGCCCAAGAGGAGAAAACATCAAGTTTTTCACTAACCGGGTAATCTCGGACCGCGGAAGGCGGGCCTGCCCCGCAGCAGGAGTCCCGAACCGGACCGGAGCCCAAATCATTCGAGCCAGACAATTTTCTGACAGATTCGGCTGACGGCTTATTTTTTACTACCCCGCCGCATGGCGGCTGCCCCAAGGGGTACTTCGGCCTCCGGCCGGCCGCAGTTGCGGCTTTTTAAGCAAAACAGGATGACTCGCGAGAGCCATCCTGTTTTGCTTATATGAAACCGTGACTATTTGACCACGATCTTGATGTTGTCCAGGTACCAGCGGTTCTGGCCGCGGGTATTGCTCACATAGGGATCTGAGTTGGTAGGACGAAGAGTAATGCGGGTATCAGCAGTTGCTCCGTTGATGGTTACGGATGCGTGCTGCCACTCAAGTTTGGTCAAATCATCGGCCGTAGGCTGGGTAGAATTGAGCTCGGTGCTTTCGCCTCCGGCTACTTCTGCGGTCAGGGTCATGATGTCTGGCTTACTCTTTCCGGTCATACACCAGCACCAGTCGAAGGTCAGCTCCACAGTTGCGCTGGAAGTAAGAGCGCTGAGCGCAGGGAGTATAAGTCCGGAGTTGTAATCCGACTTACCGAACTTAAGGTAATTCTTCTGCAGGTAGAGGGTACGGCCGTTGCCGCTGTCAGGCTCTGCAGTAGACCACTCGAGACCCTTGCCTCCCCAGATGTAACCATAACCCTTAGCCTGGAGTTCTGCAAGTATTGGCATGAGAGCCTCGGTGGTGAAGATGTTGGGAGAACTCCCGACGGAGTTGTCTTTAACATCATCCGGTGCGCCTGCTTTGCTTGCATAGGGCTCCAGCCACTCGAAGTTGTCTTCGAATACTACTGTGCCGGGCTGGGGGCCAGTGTTGCCGCCACCGCTACCGCCGGAGCCTCCTGCAGGGGCGTTGGTCACTTCGAAGACAGGCCCCTCATCCTCACCGTCGTCGCCGTTGTCTGCGATACGGCAGGTACCGCCGTTAGGTGCGGCAAGGGGACCCTTGTCGTTGGCCTGGGCGTTGGCCACGCACCTCATCCTGAACATAGGCTCGCGGCAAGGAGCTGCGAGAGTCCAGACACATTCTACGGCCACATTGGAAGTGGGCTCCTTGAAGTTGTATTGGGCGTTGGTTCCGGACTCTGTCTCGGTAGAAACGGGATATTCATCGGCCGGCTGCCACTCGTTGCCGTCGAAGTACTCGAGCATCCAGTATCTCTGGCCGGTTGCGGAAACACGTGTGAGATACTTGATGTGCAGGTTGGTTCCTGCAGGGTATTCGTAATTGTCGGTAGCGGAGAACAGCCAGTAGTCGCCGGGCCATACACCGGTAACGTAAGGATGTCCGGTACCACCGATGATACGGGATGCCTTGTTGTTGGTGTCGATGCCGCTCTTGTCTATCTGCCAGTACTCGATCTTGCCGTTTCCTTCAACATTAGAAGGAACATACAGACCGCCGGTACCCTCGCTGGTATCAAGCTTTCCAGCTGTGCCGCCAAAGAGATCCTGGTATGCAGTCATGGTTGTAGCGGTGAAGCGCCACTTGGCATAGAGGAGCTTCTCCGGCCTGGGAACTATGGCAGGACCGTTGTCCTTCATTTCAGTGGTGAGAATTCCGAACATGTTGGCGCCCAGAAGTCCGCAGGAATAGCCGGTTAGGACGACCTTGTTTCCGTTCTTGCCAGATATGCTGAGCTCCTCGGGGCAGTCTATCTGCTTTATGGAATACTCGGTCTCGTTAACCGTGACGATAAGGTTGCCGCCGGCTACAACGCCGGAAGCGCTTACGTATTCGACAGCATTCGCCTTGTAACCCGCGATGGCCTCGTTGAGGTCTACAGGTTCCGGATAGGTACAGCTGCCGGATGATAATAACTTGCATTCGTCCACCTGGCTGATTACAGGAACCCCGTTGGCGGTGCCCTTGAGGCCCTTTACGCTGACCTTGTCACCTACATTGACATCATTTACGTTCTTTGCGTAGACGTTGGCGGTGCCGTCGGTCAATACGTATCCGGCGGAAGTGACTGCGGCTACGGTAGCATCATCAATTATGAATGCCTTTCCGTCCGCCAGGCCCGTCACCTTGCTCACGCTCAGATGGTCGGCATTGCGGTAAGAGTCACCTTCCTGGGTGACGATTATGATAAGGCGGCTGGCGAGCGTGTTGCCGGAAATGATGATCGTGTCCTTGCGGGGCTCGAGCATGCCGTTGGCATCTACGTTCTCGCTGGCCTTCACGGTCACCGGAATAACGCCGTTACCGGTGTCGGGAGTCACGGTAATCCAAGAGGGCGCAGAAGTATGCCAGTCACCGTCCGAATACACCGTAACAGTCTGTTCCGCCGGATTCTTTGCGGCGAAGTGCATCATGGAAACGTCACCCAGAACGGCTTTCGCAACGGTGTCCTGAAGTTCCGGTTTACATGATGCCAGAACCGCGGAGCTTGCGAGTATCAAGGCGACGGCCTTGAATATAATGTTTATCCTTTTCATGATCTGTTACCAGTTAGGGTTCTGTTTGAGGTTCTCGTTGAGCAGCAGTTCGTTCTCGGGAATAGGGAAGAAGTAATGCTTGCTTTCGTCGAATACGTGGCTGACAGTCTTGAGGGCGTCGCGTACGCCTGCGGTGGCGTATTCGCCGGTATTCGGGTCAACCAGGTAGAAGACCTCGTCGTCGCCGGACTTGTCTCCTGTGGCGGAATCGAAGATCTTGAACTTGGTGCCGCTCGCGTTGCTGCTGCCTACGTAGAAGGTGTACTTGCTGTCATCGCCGAAATTGTACTCGCCGGGACCGGGGATGTACATGCCGTACATGGGCTGGGAAATGCAGTAGCCGGCCTTCCAGCGGATGAGGTCGAAGTAACGGCCATAGCCCTCTTGGAAGAGTTCTACGGCACGCTCCCTGCGGATTTCCAGTATGACGCCCTTGTTGGAACCGGTCACGTTTGTATAACCGGTCTGAGGGTTGGTAAGGTACGGATCGGGGTTGGCATTGGCGGCGGCCATGTCCATGTGGGGCATGCCGACGCGGTCGCGCAGTTTGTTTACGGAGATATCAAGGTCTCCCTGGGTAAGCGTGCCAAGTTCCGCCTTGGCTTCTGCATAGGTAAGCAGGACCTCGGCGTACCTGTATACCGGCATGTCGTTGAAACAGTTGTCGGTGGAGTAAGGCTTGGTGTCATACGAAGGGATGTACTTGATAGTCTGGTAACCGGTCTGGCAGTAGGCGAATTCGGGGCCGTCCTTGCTGGTGCCGGGCTTCTTCCAGCTATAGCCGGGAGTGCGTATGGTCTGGGCAAGACGGGGATCGCGGTCGGCGACTTCCTCGGCGAAAGGCATTATGTTCCAACCGGGTTTGTCGGTGAAACGGCTGCCGTCCTTCATCAGGTACATGTCGACCATCTTCTTGGTCATGCCGTAACGGGCGGAAGTCTGGTTGGTGATGTCACGGCCGCAATCGTGCTTGATCTTCAGGTCGCGATCGAAGTTTACTGCCAGGATTATCTCGTCCGTGTTGGCGTTGTCAGAATTGAAGAGCGTCAGGTAGTCGGTGGCTGCGGAACCGGTGGAGAAGAGCTTGTAGGCTCCGGTGTCCATCAGCTGCTTAGCCGCCGCCTGGGCAAGGTCGAGGTAATAGGAATAGTCGTGGGTGCTGCCGTCTGCGGCCTGGTAGGACCAAGAGAACGGAGCAGGCTCTGAATGATATTTCCTGAACGTACCCTCGAAGAGGCAGAACTGGGCTTTGAGCATCATAGCCGTGTATCTGTTGACCCTGTAAGCCGTCTGGGGCGCCTTCGCTTTGCCGGGCAGGTTCTCGATGGCATAATCAATATCCTCGATCATGTGCTGGAGTATGGTCTCGCGGCTGTCGCGGGGGTTGTAGAGGGCTTCGTCGGCAGAGCCGAGCTCGACTTCGTACCAAGGCACGTCGCCGAACTTGCGGACCATGTTGGCATAGAAGTATGCACGCCAGAACTTGACAAGTGCGGTATATTCCACGACTGCGTTCTTGTCGTTGCAGTTGTCGATGTTGGCAAGAAGGGTATTCATCTTGCGGAGGTCGTTCCAGGAGCCGGCTTTGGTATCCCAGCCGCCGCCCGACGGGGGCACGGTGCGGTCGCTGCCGCCGCGGATGAGGTCGGAAGGATTCATCTTCACGAACACGTCGCTTTCCCTCGCAAACGGCTCTTTGTCGAGCAGGTTGTTGTAGAAGGAATTCGAGAAGAGCTGAAGGTCTTCCGCCGTCTTGAAGTAAGACTCAGGCGTAAGCTGAGACTCGGGTACGAGGGTCAGCAAATCCTCGAAGTTGCAGGAAACCGTCATCAATGATGCGATTGCCAGAAACAATATATGCTTTCTCATACTCATTTCAATTATTTGATGATACAGACGGCCACACGGTTGGACTCGGGGCTGGCAGAAGAGTCTCTGTCACCACCTGCGGCATGACATACGATGCGGTCTGCGGAAATGCCTGCCTTGGCAAGCAGATCGGCAACGGCGCTGGCACGGGCCTCTGAGAGTTCGCTGTTGATCTCCGGAGTACCGGTGCCGGAATCGGCATATCCTGTAATAACTATCCTGGAGTCAGGATTGTCTTTCAGTATCTGGCAGAGACGTCCGACCTTGAATGCCTCCTCGGGACGCAGCTCAGCCTTGTTGATGATGAAGTACAGCATATCGGTGTACTCGCCGCTGAGAGTAGAAGCGGGAACGGGTTTCTCAACCTCCACTATCTTCTCGACCTCAACGATCTTTTCGACAGGAACTTCAACAATCTTCTCCTTCACAACTTCGCGGATTATCTCCTTGGCCTCTGTGGCAAGTGCAGCAGCGGCCTTTCCGGTGCTGACCGCCTTTGCGGCCCTTCCGCCGAAGGTAAGGTCAACGCCTAACATGAAGGTCTTCTGCCAGGGATAGGAGGTGTTGTTAAGGTCATCCACGGGATCGCCGCCACGGTTGAAGCAGCTCTCCGGATCCAGATGGTCGGTTATCTTCTTGATAGGGGACCAGTACTCGATGTTCTCGCCGGAAGCGTAAACACGAATCTGCTCGAAGCCTATCTTGTTGACTATCTTCTCGGGGATGGTGTAGCCTATGGTCATGTTCTTGAAACGCAGGTAACGGATATTCTGGATATACCTGTCGTTCACGCGGCCGAGTTCGCCGCCGCCGTTGGAAGCGACATTGGAACGTGGCCTGGGGAAGTAGGCGTCCTTGTTATCCTCGGCCCAGCAGTTGTCAAGGAAATTCTTGGCAAGGAAGGTGGGATAACCGAGGGAGTAGGGACCCCAGAAGTCGAAGTTGTAGCGGGCAGGATACCAGTAGTGGTCGCCGGTACCTTCGAAGAACACGCTCACGTCAAAACCTGCATAGGAGAAACCGGTGGTAACGCCGTAGTGCAGGCGGGGGAGGGAGTTGCCCAGGTAGATCTTGTCACCATGGTCGTCCAGGGTGTTGGCGCCGATTCCGATTACGCCGTCAGGCTCGTCGGAAATGACGTTTCCGTTCTCGTCACGGGTGACTTTGCCTCCGAGGTCGGCGAACATGAGGTCTCCGGCTTTCCAGCCTCCGTTCAGGTTGGCGTTGCAGTAGGACTGGTCCACCTTGCTGGTGTACTCTGCAGCCTGTTCGTCGCTGTCGAAGAGACCGATTACATGGAAGCCCCAGATTTCACCGAGCTCCATGCCCTCGTAATAATTGGAGAGGAGCTTGGTTTCGTTGTTGAACTTGGTGATGTTTGAGCGGTACTCGCTCAGGGTAGGCTTGACGAAATATTCAAAGTTCTGCCCGAAGAGCTTGAAGGAATCCCTCCAGCTGAGGGAGAGTTCGTAACCTTTGGTGCGAAGGTCGGCGGCGTTCATCTGGGGAGTACCGGCTCCGTAAACGGAAGGCAGGTCCATACCGTCGGTAAGCATGCCGTCGGTGTCGCGGATGTAGAGTTCGCCGGTGAATTCAAGCCTGTTGCCGAACATTGCCAGGTCGAGACCGAGGTTGCTCTGCTTGGAGACCTCCCAGGTCTTGTCGGAGGCTACCGGTGCGTCGAGGTTCGTGTAGCGGGCCATAGTGTTGTCTCCGAAGTTGTATGCCGAGAAGGTCTTGAAGTTTACCAGGCGGATGTAGGAGAAGTTGGCCACGTTCTGGTTGCCCAGGGTACCATATGATGCACGGAGCTTGAGGTTGTTCACGACGTGCTTGACGGGCGTGAAGAAAGGTTCCTCGCTGATGCGCCAGCCAACGGAAACTGAAGGGAAGAAACCCCACTTGTGTCCTCTGGCGAAACGGGAAGAACCGTCATAGCGGGCAGAGGTCTCGAAGAGATAGCGTCCCTTGTAGTCGTAGTTGATACGGCCGAAGAAGCCGGCGGTCCTCCATGCGGACTGGTTGCCTCCGACTTCCGGGGTACGGGTCTCGGTAGAGATGAGGGCAAGGTCGGAGAGCTCTGTGGTGATGAGGTCGTAGCCCTTTGCCGCCACTCTCTTGTAATGGTAGTCGTCGTAGTTGTAACCGGCCATTACCTTGAGGTTGTGGGCGTCTCCGAAAGTGTTCTCATAAGTTGCGTAGGCATTCACGGTCTGGCGGACATACTCTTTGATATCCTCCGTCATGTAGTTGTCGAACGCTCCGCCGTTGTTGTATACAACCACTTCGCCGGGATACTGGGAGTATTCGATCAGGTTTCGCCTGTGGGTGTCGTGGTTGTTGTAGGTGCGGTAGCTGTAGTTGGCCTTGAGGGTGAGTCCCTTGAAGGGGGTGATTGTAAGCTCGGTGGTGTTCGCCAGGTCAGTCCTCTTTTCAACATTCAGATTGTTTGAGGCATAGGCCCAGTGACGACCGTTGCACACGCGGTAACCGAGTGCGTCCACGAAGTATACCCAGGTGCCGTCCGGGTTCTTCAGGGGGAAGCACGCCGGAGCATGGCGGTCACCGTAGGCGAACGAATCCTGAATGTCGGCCAGGCCGGGGAAGTCGTATGTGCCCACGAAGAAGTTGGTGTTGTTGCTGATGCTGGCCCAGCTGTTGATGCGGGCGTCGATCTTTGCCCTGAGGTTGTACTTCTCGTAAACGTCCGGGCGGGCCTTCACCATTCCTTCCTGACGGTCATACTGTCCTGACAGATAGTACTTTACGGCTTTATTACCGCCGCTGACGCTTACGCTGTGGTTGGTGGTGGGGTGAACGTCGTTATAGAGCTCGTGCCACCAGTCGGTATTTGCGTAGTATTTGTACTTGCCGTCTTTTATCACCACCCAGGGACGCTCCGGATTCTCCGTCTTGTCATGCACACGGGCGAGCAGCTCGCGCATGTCTTCGGCGGTGTAGTTCACGTAATTGGAACCCTTGGTCTCGTACCAGAACTTGTTGATGGTGTAAACCGACCAGTAACCTGTGGTTTCCCATTCCGTCGAGGTGGTAGGCATCTCAACGCCGTAACGGCCGCTGTAACGTACTGTGGCGGCGTTCTTGTCGGTGTTGCCGTTCTTGGTGGTTACAAGGATGACGCCGTATGCGGCACGGGCGCCGTAAACCGCAGCCGAAGATGCATCCTTGATAACGGAAATGGACTCGACGTCCTGGGGGTTGATGCGGTTGATGCTCCCTTCGATGCCGTCTATAAGCACCAGCGGGTCACCGCCGTTGATTGAGGTATAGCCTCGGATGTTCAGGCTTCCCGTAGAACCCGGGTTGCCGCTGGAGGTGCTGACGTTCAGTCCGGGGACTGATCCCTGCAGCATTGTGGTGAGGTTGTGGGCACTGCGGTTTTCGAGTGCCTTGCTCTCTACTGCCGTGATAGCGCCGGTAAGGTTGACCTTTTTCTGGGTACCGTAACCTACGACTATCGTCTCCTCCAGTGTCATGTTGTCTTCAGCCATGGTAACGACGAGCGAATTCTGGCCGGCGCCCAGATTCAGGCTCTGTGTAGTGTACCCAAGGCTGGAGAAAACCAGTGTGACGTCACGTGCGGGAACGCTGAGGGACCAGGATCCGTCTTCGTTCGACACAGTGCCGTTTGTTGTTCCGTCAACGACCACGGCGATGCCGGGACAGGGAAGTCCGGCTTCGTCGAGAACCTTTCCGGAAACCGTCCGGTTTTGCGCATGAAGGCCTGTACTGGCCAACAGCAGCAGCACCGAGGCGGTGAGAATTTTCATAAATCTCATAACGGTTTTGGGTTAGATTGAAAGGTTAATAATTAATGAGTTAGTATTTGTTTTTATAATCAGACAGATTGAAGGCCTTTGGCCGGGACATGGTTTCCGTGAACACTTTGCCGTTACGGTCCGTAACTGTGACTGTTACCGTGGAATTGGCCGAAGAAGCCTTTGCCTTAAAGAAATGGGGCCATTTCGCAGTTGTGAAGTTGGGGGAGTCGGTGGCCTTGTACCTTGGCGCAGTAAGTGCCATGATATGCGCCGGATCATAAGCATAGTCCTTGGAGACCGCCAGGTCGTTGCCGTTTTCGCTTATCTTTACAGTCCATCCGTCGTCATAGTCCCAGACGTTAACCAGTATGGTATTGGCCGGATAGGCGGAAACCGCACTCACGAAATCGTTGAACTTGGCCTTGCCGCCGCCGGCTTCCGAAACCACGACCTTCTTCACCTCGTTCATGTCGTAGGCGCGGAACTGGTACTTGTCGTCATGTCCGGCAGCACGGAAGGAATACTTGAAATCCTTGCCGTCGAAGCTCCATACGGCAAAGCCGCCTGGCGCACCGTCCTGTGAAAGGTGCAGGCCGGGAGTCTCCTTGCCGGACCACCACCAGGATGCACAGATGGCCCCCTCATTATGCTCGGCGAACCTGTCGTTGTGCCTGCGGTGGAAGACATTGTGGGTGTGTCCGCTCAGGAAATGAACGTTGTATGCACTCAGGGAAGCAATGAAATCCTGCATGTTGGCCTCTCCGGACGAGTTGGCCCCGCTCATGTACTTGTCGTTGAAGCTCTCGGCTCCCGAGGGCCTGGAAAGCGGGGCGTGGGAGGTGATGAAAACAGGCGTGGACGCATCAACGTATGAGAGGTCTTTTCGCAGCCATGCCATCTGCTCGGCGGTATAGTCTAGCACATATTCCCCGCGAAGCGCATCTCCGGCGCCTACGTTGTTGTAGTCTATGTTGTCCAGCACGATGAAGTGCGCCTTGCCCAGATTGAAAGAATAGAAGGTGGGGGCGATGTCGCGCGTGTAACGGAATGCCTTGTTGTAGTCGCCGACGGAGTTCATGTCGTTGTCGTGGTTGCCCATGGTGTGGAAGAAGGCAATGTCCTTGAAACTGGCGTTCGCAGTCTCTAAGTACTGCGGAAAGGTGTAGCTGTTGCTGTACCAGTACACGTCCCAGGTCATGTCTCCCAGAGTCATGCAGTAGCATTTGCCTCCTGCCTTCGAGATGGCGTCGTTGAGCGTTTTGGCGACATCGGCAAACTGGGCAAGGTCGTTGTTGCGCTTTGCAAGATGCATGTCGCCGCAGACGAAGAGGGTGAACCTGTCATTGTTAGTCTTCATCAGCTCGAAGTCCTTGCGCTCGGCCACGTTCGCCGGTTTGGAGAGGGTGGCATGGAACTCGGGCAGTATGCCCTGGCACGGCACTTCATACCCGGAAGGGATGATGATGAACACGTACTGCCAGGCCTTCTGCGACTGTATCTGGTATATTCCTCTTTCGTCCGTCCGGACTATGTCCTGGCCGTCGGAAACCAGCACTCCCGGTACACCCTTATCCTCGCAAGTGACTATTCCATAGACACTTGTGGACGGGTCCGGCTCAATTCCGAGGGGCCTCAGGATGGTAAGGTTGGTAGTGCCTATATAGTAGTTTGACGAGCCCCGCCGGACCAGGATCTTATATGTTCCGCTGACTATTCCGTCCGCCAGCTCGAACTCCAGCAGCGATCCGTCTTTGATGTTCACTATGTGACAGACATACTCCTGGTTGGCAACGGAGCGCAGTATTATCTGGTCGTCGTTCTTGATATTGGTCTTGCCGGAAACTACAAGCGAGAAGGTGGCGCCTTCCTCTATTTCCGTGTTGGAAGGAACGGAAATATAAGTTGTGACAATGTCGTCGGCCTTGTTGTCTTCCGGTTTTTCTTCGCAAGAAACTGCGGCCATGCAGAATACAGCCAGCAGAGCGGTTATCAGCAGGTGTGTGGTTTTCATCGCTTGTCCTCGATTCTCTTTTAATATGTAAAAATAATACTTTTTACGATATACTGTGCATAATTTTAAAAAATTTCATTTTTTGTCGGCCCTGTATTGCGGATTTCGATGAAAAGTGATAAATTTGTAGGTTAAATAAAACCTAAATATATGCTTTTGTATTACATATTATCAGCTATCGCAGGTGCAGTCATCGCGTTGGCAATCTATATAGCGGTCAGCCGCGCCGCCTCCAAGGGCCGGGCTGCAGCAATCATAGAAAAGGCGGAACTTGAAGGGGAGAACATCAAGCAGCAGAAAATCCTTCAGGCCAAGGAAAAATTCATACAGCTAAAGAGTGAGCACGACCAGAAGTGCAACCAGCGCAACAATGAGCTCCGTGATCGCGAAAACAATATCAAGAACCGTGAGAACCAGCTGAACCAGCAGGCTCAGGAGCTGAACAAGAAGCAGCACGACCTGGATTCGCAGCGCGGCCAGGTAAACGCACAGAAGGCCGTCCTTGAGGCAAAGATGGAGGAGGCCGAAGTCCTGAGGGCTCAGGCAAACCGCCAGCTCGAGACCATTGCCGGAATGAGCGCGCAGGATGCCAAGAACATGCTCGTTGAAAACATGAAGGCTGAGGCCCGCACTGAGGCCCAGGCCTACATAAACGAGACCATGGATGAGGCCCGCCTGAATGCTGCCAAGGAGGCAAAACGAATAGTAATCAATACGATACAGCGCACCGCAACGGAAACTGCGATAGAGAATGCCGTTACCACTTTCCCTATCGACAACGACGAAGTGAAGGGCCGTATCATAGGACGTGAGGGCCGCAACATCCGCGCTCTAGAAGCGGCCACCGGAGTGGAGATTGTGGTTGACGATACTCCCGACGCCATCCTTATCAGCGCCTTCGATCCGGTCCGCAGGGAGGTCGCCAGGCTGTCGCTTCATCAGCTGGTCATAGACGGCCGCATCCATCCCGCCCGTATAGAGGAAGTGGTGGCCAAAGTGAGCAAGCAGCTGGAGGAGGAGATTCTCGAGACCGGTAAGCGTACCTGCATAGACCTTGGCATCCATGGGCTCAATATCGAGCTCGTGCGCATGATAGGCCGTATGAAGTACCGCAGCTCCTACGGACAGAACCTGCTGCAGCACTCCCGCGAAGTTGCAAACATCTGCGCCATTATGGCTTCCGAGCTCGGCCTCAATCCCAAGCTTGCAAAGCGTGCCGGTTTGCTCCACGATATAGGCAAGGTCTCCGAAGAGGAACCCGAGCTGCCTCACGCCCTGCTCGGAGCCAAGCTTGCAGAGCAGTACAAGGAGCGTCCCGAAATCTGCAACTGTATAGGCGCCCACCACGAGGAGATGGAAATGACTACCATCTATGCGCCTCTGGTGCTCGTAGGTGACGCCATTTCCGGAGCCCGTCCCGGTGCACGCCGTGAGGTTATAGAGTCTTACATCAAGCGCCTGAAGGGCATGGAAGACCTCGCTGCCTCTTATCCGGGCGTGACCAAGTCCTATGCAATACAGGCCGGCCGTGAGCTGCGTGTTATTGTCGGAGCCGACGAGGTCAGCGATGACCAGGCTGCACGCCTCTCCACCGATATCGCCCAGCGCATCCAGGATGAGATGACTTATCCCGGACAGGTCAAGATTACGGTTATCCGTGAGACCCGTAGCGTAGCGATAGCCAAATAGTGCTTCTTAGCCTTCTATACGTACTGCTGTCCGGTATCGCCCTTCCTGTGGGCGGTATCCAGATGCAGTACCTCTGGCGTAACCAGCTGGGCGATGTCTACAGTCTGGGCCTTGGCAGCGCAGCCTGCCTTGGCGCCGCGGCGGCTACCATGTCCGGCTGGTGCTCCCTTACCGTGGGCAGCTTCGTGTGTACGCTTATATGCACCATAGTGTGCTTCTTCGTCACCCTGAGGGTGAACACCCAGAGCCTGATTACCTTCGGCATACTCTTCGGCACATTCATCGGTTCCCTGGGGACCATAGTTGTGACTAATGCGCCCAACGGAGACCTTCTCAAGCAGTATTACCTCTGGGGGGCAGCCAACTTCAGGCTGGAAGGCGTCACTACAGCGGACATCATTTTCTCGCTGTGCCTTTTCGCTTTGGGACTTGCCGCCGCCATTGCAGACAGCGGCCGTCTGACCAGGCATTTCAGGGGAGAAATCGAGCTCAGCAAGCCTCACAAGGCATTCAGCCTGCTGGCAATTATGTTTCTGGTTACCAGCGCAGTAAGTATCTGCGGTCCCATAGGATTCATTTCCCTCGGCGTGCCCAATCTCAGTCGCATTCTCTGCAAGAAAGAGGACATACGCATCCACTATATCATTTCTTCGCTTATGGGTGTGGGCCTTTTGCTGATAACCTATCTGGTGGTGCAGTACGTCAACTTCGGCATTTATCTTCCCATCAGTGCAACCATGGCTATTATTGCCCTGCCTCTGATGGCTATACTTTTCATACGCAAATGAATTGGAAACCGGTTAAAGACAGGCTTGCAGCGGACCCCGGGGCCCGGCAGCTTCTTGCAGTGGAATGCACAGGAGGCTCAAATGCCCTCGTGCGTTTCTACGTAAAAGATGGCAGCCGCTGGCGGCTTGTCCGCAGGGGAACGGCATATGTCGGCAAGTTCGGGCCGGGTAAATTGGAGGAAGGCGATGCCAAGACTCCTCTGGGTGAACTCAGGCCTCTGCGGGCCTTCGGGATACTGCCGGACCCGGGCAGCCGCCTGCCGTATCTGAGAGTGGTTCCCGGAACCATAGCCTGTGACGAAAAAGGGCCCAACTACAACCGGATAATCCAGACCGGCGGCACGGAGCCTCAGGCTGGCTGTGGAGGAGAGCGGATGTGGGAACTGTCGCCGGAATATGACTATGGCATAGAAACCGACTACAATGCTGACGGAATCTGGCCCATGGGTTCTGCAATCTTCGTGCATTGCAAGGGCGCCAAGAACTGGACCGGCGGCTGTATAGCCCTTGACAAGCGCCTTATGCGCCAGATTCTGCTTGCCGCTGACAGTGGCCTGGTAATCAGCGTGCATACGCTATTGTGATAGTCGTATTAATTGACTATCTTGCGGAGTGAATTTCGCAGAAACAGTATCTCAGATCAGCAAGATAATATGGAGCCCGGCTCTGGTGGTGCTCCTTATTTTCGCAGGGCTGTTTTTCACTGCCGGCACCCGCTTCGTCCAGGTCCGGCATTTCAAGGACATGCTCAAATCACTCTTCGCGGTAAAGGCGGGGAAGGGCAAGGGCATATCATCATTCGAGGCCTTTTGCATGGCCCTTTCCGGGCGAATCGGCACAGGTAATATAGTGGGCGTGGCAACCGCCATTGCAATAGGTGGCCCCGGCTCGGTTTTCTGGATGTGGCTCATCGCCTTTTTCGGCGCGGCTACGGCATTTATAGAGTCCACCCTGGCCCAGATATACAAGTTCCATCACGAAACCGGCTTTCGCGGCGGCCCTTTCAGCTATATTGAGGCAGGGCTGAAGCAGAAATGGCTGGGCGTTTTCTTTGCCGTCTCCGGATTGGTCGGGTACGGCATCTGCCTTGTGACCGTTCAGGCAAACGGCCTGGGTACGTCCATGAGCAATGCCTTCGGAGTTCCTCCCGTCTATGCCGGAATAGGCCTTGCGATAGTGCTGGGAATTGTGATTTTCGGGGGCGTCAAGAGTATATCCAGGGTGTCTTCCGTAGTTACTCCTTTCATGGCTCTGGGCTACATCATAGTGGCGCTGATTGTCATCTGCTGCAATCTGGAGGCCGTGCCCGGTGTATTCAAGCAGATTTTCCAGGGTGCTTTCGGGGCGGGCGCAATAGGCGGGGGAGCCCTCGGTACCACCATCATGATGGGTGTCAAGCGCGGCATCTTCTCCAACGAGGCGGGACAGGGCAGCGGGGCCATAGTGTCTGCGTCTGCTGACGTCAGCCATCCGGTGCGCCAGGGCTTCGCCCAGAGTTTCTCGGTCTATGTGGATACCCTTTTCGTATGCACGGCGACTGCCCTGATGATCCTGATAGCAGCCCCGCAGGATATGGGAAACAATTTTGCCGGTTATACCCAGGCTGCGGTAGATACTGTTTTCCCCGGTTTCGGCTCCCAGTTTGTCAGCATAGCCATGGTGTTCTTTGTGTACACCACCATCATGGCCTATTATTTCTATTCGGAGTCAAGCCTGATATACCTGATGCGCAAGCGTCAGGGCAGCCGTTTAGAGAAGGCTCTGGTGTTGTTCCTCAGGGTGTTCCTTCTGGCTGCGGCGGTAATCGGGACAATCTATGAAAGTACCGTTACCTGGGATCTCGGAGATATAGCGGTAGGTATACAGGCCTGGGTGAACGTAATCGCCCTCCTGCTGCTTTCCAAGCAGGGTTTCAAGGCTTTACGAGACTACGAACAAGGGCGTTAGCCGCTTCAAGGCTGTCCAGTTTGCCCACATCTATCATAGTAAGCTTTTCCGGCGCGGCTCCGTAGATGGGATACTCTGCGCAGACGTCCAGATAGAAATCCATGATGGGGAAGCGCTCGGGGTACAGGCGTTCTTCAAATAAATCAAAAATGGCAGGGGAGATGTCGTGTATGCCGGCAAAGGCGAGGCGGCGGCATTTCTCCGGTTTCAGATTCCTGTGCGGACTGCGTACTTCACCGGTAGCGATATTGGTCCAGCCGACCAGGCGCATGTCATCGTCAAACAGCAGATATCTTTGTGTCTGTCTCTCACTTACCAGCAGGGTCGCCAGGGCTCCGGGGCGCCATTGTTCCCGGAACCATCTGAGATCCAGGTCGGATATGATGTCCACATTATGAACCAGGAACGGCTCCGGAGAGGACATAGGTTCGGAGGGGCTTTTCCCAAATCTTTCGCCCCGAAGTGCCTTGTCCGTCACGGAGCCGTTTGCCCTGTCCTCTCCGGAGCCGTTCAGGAATCTCCGGGCGTGCCGGATGCCGCCGCCGGTTTCGCGAAGCAGGTCGGATTCGTCGGAGATGGAAATCTTTACGCCGAAGTCGTGCCCGGCCAGGTATTCCCGGATCTGCCCGGCAAAATGATGCACGTTAACGACTATGTCGTCGTATCCGGCATCGCGCAGCTTGTTCAGTACATGGTAAAGGAGAGGCTGTCCGCAGACCGGTACCAGAGCCTTTGGAATGCTGTCCGTAAGCGGTTTTAGCCGCGTGCCGAGCCCGGCTGCAAACACCATTGCCTTCATGACTCAGAGCGTCTTTTCTATGTCTAGTTCCCTGTGGGTAATCTTTACCCGGACGTCGTACTTTCCGGCCAGATGACGAGCCAGATGCTCAGCACAGAAGACCGAGCGGTGCTGTCCTCCCGTGCATCCGAAGCATACCTGCAAATGCGTGAATTTGCGTTCGATAAAGCGCTCTACGTGGGCATCAACCAGCTTGTAGACGCTCTCCAGGAAAACAAATACTTCGCCGTCATCCTCCAGGAACTTGATCACTTCCGGATCGTTCCCGTTGAACTGGCGGTAATGCTCATATTTGCCAGGGTTGTTTACGGACCGGCAGTCGAATACATAGCCTCCTCCGTTGCCGGTATTGTCTGCCGGAATGCCTTTCTTGTAGGCGAAACTGTAGATATGCACCTCCAGCCTCCGCTCTTCTGCAATTTCGTAGAACTGAGGCATCCTGGTCAGCTTGTCCAGGATCCCGTTAAGGTAGGGATAATCGTCGAACGGAGTCTTGAGCAGGCTGCGTATGTTGTCCAGTGCGTACGGCACGCTGGCGAGGAAGTGCGGCTTCTTTTCGAAGTAACCGCGGTATCCGTATGCTCCAAGAACCTGCAGGGTACGGAAGAGTACAAACAGGCGCAGGCGGGCGTTGAACTGCTCTTCATCGACCTCCGTGTAGCTGCGCAGGGTCCTCAGGTAACTGCGTATCAGTTCCTGCTTGAGCTCGTCGGGAAAGCGGGAGCGGGCCTGCCAGATAAAAGAGGCTACGTCATAATAGATCGGACCTCGTCTTCCGCTCTGATAGTCGATGAAGTAGGGCTCGTCATCCTTGATTATGACATTGCGTGCCTGGAAATCGCGGTACAGGAAGGTGTCTGTGTCGTCCTTCAGCAGGTCGGCCTTGAAGCGCTCGAAGTCGTCCTGCAGCTGTATCTCGTTGAACTCCAAGCCGGTTGCCTTGAGGAAGCAGTATTTGAAATAGTTTAGGTCGAAGTCCACCATCCGGGCGTCGAACTGCCGCTGGGGATAGCATATGCTCCAGTCGAGCCCTTCCGCCCCTTTGAACTGGAGCCTGGGCAGCCTCTCTATGGTGCGGCACAGCAGGGAAGTCTCGTAAGAACTGTACCGTCCGCTTTCCCTTCCCTGCGACAGCTGGTCGAAGAGCATTTTATCGCCCAGGTCCTCCTGGATATAGGACATGCCGTCCTCTGAAACTGCAAGCACTGTAGGCACATTGATGCCTTTTTCCTTGAAATGGCGGGAAAGGGTGATGAAAGCCTTGTTTTCATCATAGTCGGTACCGAGTACCCCTATGATGGAGATATTGCCTCCCTTGAGGCGGTAATAGCGCCTGTGGCTGCCGGAGGTGGGCAGTTCGGTCTTCTCCGACAGTTGCCGGCCAGAGTAGGATTCGAATAGCCCTTTCAGTATGTCGTCTGTCATAATTATCAGATTCCCAGCAACTTCTTCCTGGACAGGAAGCAGTCACCTATGGCTATGGCCTTACGTCCCAGAGTGGAGAGGCGTATCTTTGTATCGGAGCTCACACGCTCCATGGAGAGCTTGTTCACGGCGGTGCGTATCGGCAGAATGAGATGGTCTTTACCCACTATGAGACGACCGCCTATCACAACCAGGCCCGGGTTGAATATGTTGATTATTCCGGAAATGCCCCGTCCGAGCGTTTCTCCTATCTCGCCTATGCATTCAATGGCAAGCACGTCTCCGTCCCGGACGGCCTTGAGGATTACCGAAAGGTCCAGGTCGCCCTGCTCCATGTAAGGTTTGTACAGGGAGGAACGGCGGCCGGCCTTCAGTTTTTCTATTATCATGCGGTGCAGGGCCGAACCGGACGCGCCGGTCTCCAGGCACCCCACTTTGCCGCATCGGCACATTATGTCGTTGTCCAGCAGGGGGAAGTGGCCTATTTCTCCCGAGAAACCGGATTTGCCGTAATACAGCTGTCCGTCCAATATCATACCCATCCCAAGACCCCAGCTTAGGTTGATGGCTATCATGTCCTTGTCGGCGTTCTTGCCCAGCGTCATGTATTCGCCGTAGGTCAGGGCGCGGGAGTCGTTCTCAATGCTTACGGGGACGTTAAGCTCCCTTTGGAACAGTTCTTTGAGAGGAAGATCGTCCGTTACGAAGTAGGAGAGGGAATAGCCTTCCTCCGGGTTGACCCTTCCGGAAAGGCTCACTCCTACCGCCAGTACTTTGATCCAGGGTATCCCGGCGGATACGACCGTATCTTTGACCATGCGGCAAATCTCCCTGAAGGACTTGCCGTTGGATTCCAGCACGAACTCAATGTCCTCGATATAGTGGCGGAGATTCCCCCTGAAGTCCATTACGGCAATGTGGAAGTGATGCCGGGCTATGTCTATGCCCACGAAGTATCCGGCGTTGGGATTGAGCCCGAAGATGCTGGGCCGGCGGCCTCCGGACGTGCCTATCTTTCCCTCGTCCAGCAGGAAGCCGTCGTCTATCAGTTCCCCAATCAGTTTGGTGATGGTGGGAACGCTGATACCCAGGTTCTTGCTGAAATAGGATATGCTGGATTCGTCGTGACTGATGCACAGCCTAAGTATTGCCCTCTTTATCTGGGCATTCTTGACTGTGGAATCGTTAAGGAAGCTGCTGGTCATAGTGTGTCATGTGGCTTATGCAAAAATACCAATTATTTCTTATATTTGTGCAGATTTTGTAAAAAATTTTAAAATGAAGCTGTCAATTAAGGCAAAATTGACGTTGAGTCTCTCGGCGATAGCGGCCATCTTGCTGATATCGGCCACAATATCGGTTCTGGAGTATTCCAAGATGAGTACTTATGTGTCCGATCTTATCGCCGACGATATTACCAGCCTCAATACCGCACACAAGCTTGCAGACATAAGTCACAAATATAATCTTGACATTCTTGCCGTCATCGGTGACGAGGCCTATGCCGAGCTGCCCCGCTTCGACCAGGAGTATTTCCTTTCTCACTGCGACACTCTCCGGGCTTCTCTGGAATCCAATGTGATCCAGCCGCTCACCGATTCCGTGATATATTCCTGTACGGCGTACGTCCTTACTTCGCTGGAACTGGAGAACGTCCTGGACTCTTATTTCATCGATTCCCGCAGCTGGTACTTCAACAGGCTTCAGCCCAGCTTCGCCCAGCTGGATGCGGATATCAATGCCCTGGAAACGGCAATCTACAACGATCTGGAGAAGAATTCCAAGACATTCGAGCGCGGTTTTTACAGGAGTATCATCCCCGGCATAGTTGCCGTGGCGGTAGGCCTTCTGCTGGTGGTCATGCTGCTGCTCTTCATGCTGGCCTATTATGTGAATCCCCTGTACAAAATGCAGGATTCCCTGGACGGCTACCGTTCCTATGGCAAGAAGTACACTTACACCTTTGAGGGTGACGACCAGCTGGTCAAGCTGAACGAGGGCGTGTCCGAGGTGGCCAATGAGAACCTTCAGCTGCGCAAGCGCCTTAAAGACCTGAAAGCAAGACTGTCAGATGAACTGGAAAGCAATCAGCCGTAACGTCGGACTGGCGCTCCTGGTGAGCTCCCTGTTCATGCTGCTTTCAGTGCTGGTATCGGTGCTGAACGGCAACGACAGTGCGCTTGCCGCCCTTGTCATCAGCTTTACAATTACATTCCTGGTGGGTGTCTTCCCCTTTATCTTCGTCCGGAACACCCATGCCATCACTCTTAAGGAGGGATACGTTACCATCACCCTGTCCTGGCTGCTGTCTTTCATTTTCGGCATGCTGCCATATGCCCTCTGGGGCGGCCCGTTCTCCCTTGAGAACGCCTGGTTCGAGAGCGTATCCGGCTTCACCACCACCGGAGCTACCATACTTGACAATGTGGAGGCCCTGCCCAGAAGCCTGCTGTTCTGGCGCGCCAGCACGCATTTCATCGGCGGCTTGGGAGTAGTGGTTTTCCTCCTGCTCATCATACCTGACTCCAGTCCTGTGAAGCTGCGCCTTGTGAACATGGAAATCAGTTCCCTGTCCAGGGGCGCATACGCCATGCGGGCCAACAAGACGGTCAATATCTTCGCTTACGTGTATCTGGGCATTTTCGCCCTTGCGATGATACTCTATATGCTGGCAGGCATGCCGGTATTCGATGCGCTCTGCCATGCCATGAGCGTGTGCGCAACGGGTGGATTCAGTACCCGGAACGCTTCTATCGGCGCCTTCAACTCCCGCTGGATAGAAGGTGCTACAATGTTGTGCATGTACCTGTCGTCCCTTCACTTCGGCCTGGTTTTCCTTTCCGTGGTAAACCGTACGCTCAAGCCGATGAAGAATGCAATAGTGACATACTATACATTCTCTCTGCTGCTCTTTGCCGTGCTGATGGGAATAGGCCTCAAGACCGGAGGCTTCTGCAGCGGCTGGGGAGAATCCATGTGGAACGGCCTTTTCGAGGTGATGTGCATTTCTTCCACCACCGGCTTCGCCACCCTGGACAACGCTTCGTGGCCTCCTTTCATGGGCGGTCTCATCATACTTGCGGCAGCGGTCTGCGGTTGCGCCGGATCTACTTCCGGTGGTTTGAAAATAGACCGCATAGTGCTGCTGTTCAAGGCAATAGGCCGCCAGATCAACCGTATCCTCCATCCTTCATCCGTGAACGAGGTCAAGCTCGGCGGCCGTGTGCTTCTGGACCAGGATGTAGCGCCACACCTGCTGTACATCGCCCTTTATGCGGTGTTGCTTTCCCTGTCGGCGGTGCTTTGCCTGCTTATCGGGGTGGGCTGGCAGAATTCAATCGCGGCTTCCGTAACCAGTATCAGCAACGTCGGCCCTGCTCTTGGTGAGATGGGCTCCATGGGCTCTTTCAACTGCGCCCCGGGGGCGGCCAAACTGCTGTTCAGCTTCGATATGTTCCTTGGCCGTATAGAGATTTACCCCGTGCTCGCCGTCGTGGCCATGGTGTTCGACAGACATAAGCGCTGATGGATCCGAAACGCCTCTACGAGGGTTTCCTCGATAAACTGGGCTATGAACCCACAGCTTGCCAGGATGCGCTATTCCGTGACCTGGCAGCTTTTCTTTGTTCCGACGACGGGGATATATTCGTTATCAACGGATATGCCGGGACGGGCAAGACAACGGCCCTTTCGGCAGTAATAAACAGTCTTGCCAGGGTAGGCATACGTTCGGTGCTGCTTGCCCCTACAGGGCGTGCCGCTAAGGTGCTATCGGGCATCTCCGGCCGACCTGCATATACGGTTCACAAGCACATTTACAGGCAGAAATCTGTCGGAAGCAATGGCTGGGGACAGTTTTCTCTTGCGCCCAACAAGTCCAAGCATACTCTGTTCGTCGTGGATGAGGTGTCGCTGATTGGCACCGACGCCGACAGGCAGCAGCCGGTTTTCGGCTCCGGCAACCTCCTTGAAGACTTGATCCAGTTCGTCCGCGCCGGGGACGATTGCCGGCTTGTGCTGCTGGGAGACGCCGCTCAGTTGCCGCCCGTAGGGCTGGAGCTTTCGCCGGCGCTCGACCCGTCCTGTATGGACAATTACGGAGGCGTACGCTATGCGGAGTTGTCTACGGTGGTGCGGCAGGAAAGCGAGTCCGGCATACTTGCCAATGCCACAATGCTGCGCAGGCTGATAGAAAAAGCCTCTCCGGAGGACTGTTTCGAGGGTCTCGGGCTACATGCCTCCGAGGGAGGTGATGTGGAGCGGATTAGCGGGGGAGACCTTCTGGAAGCCATTTCGGATGCCTATGGCCGTTACGGCTATGACGATACCGTCGTGCTCTGCCGCTCGAACAAACGTGCCATTCGTTATAATCTGGGCATACGCGCTAAGGTGCTGTTCAAGGAGGAGGAGCTCGCCCGCGGGGATAAGTTCATGATAGTCAAGAACTGCTATCAGTTTGTAGAGGATATAGACCAGATGGATTATATAGCCAACGGCGATGTGGCGGTGCTCAGGAAGATATGGCATTACGAAGACCGTTACGGGCTCCGATTTGCCGATGCCATTCTGTCTTTCCCGGATTATGAGGATGCGGAAGTGCAGGCCAAGGTGTGCCTGGATACGCTTACGTCGGAATCGGCGTCGCTTACTGCAGAACAGCAGAATGCCCTGTATGAGGGCGTGAGTGCCGATTATGCCGACCGTGGCACGAAGAAGCGTATCTGGGAGGCGGTTAGAGAGGATGTCTATTTTAATGCCCTCCAACTTAAATATGCAGATGCAATCACCTGCCATAAGGCGCAGGGCGGACAGTGGCGCTGCGTGTTCATAGACAATCCGTTCTGGCAGGATGTCCAGACGGTGGAGGATCTGAAGTGGCTGTATACTGCCCTTACGCGTGCCGTAGAAAAGGTGTATCTGGTGAACTTCAAGGATAACTTCTTCGAATGAGTTTCGCTGATATACTGAAGTCCCTGGACAAGTCGGCGGCGAAGAAGCTTGTGGATAAGTTGCCGTCTTGGGAAGGTGTTGATATAGAGGTCCCTAAAGATTTGAACCTTCAGCAGTGCTCAAGCGAGAGTACGGCGCTGTATAAGGCGTCGTTGCTGCCTGCCGGAGCCCGTGTGGCCGACCTTACCGGGGGGCTCGGGGCGGACAGCTGGGCCTTTTCGAGGAGGGCTTCTGCGGTTTGGTATAACGAGAGGGACCTGGTCTTGCTGGAGGCGGTTCGCCGCAACTTTGCTGCGCTCGGATTGGACAATGTCAGCTTCTCTTGCTATGATGTCTCCGAGGCCTCAGATGATTGGAAGGAGGCGCTTGCGCCCTTCCGCCCCGATGTGATTTATCTCGACCCTGCCCGCAGGGATGCGGCCGGTCGCAAGGTCTTTTTGCTGGAGGACTGCAGCCCGGATGTGGTTGCTTTGATGCCGCATTTGCTTGAGATTGCGCCTGAGGTGATGGTTAAGCTGTCTCCCATGGCAGATATCACTATGCTTCGCAAACGCCTTTACAGGTGGCTTTCTGAGCTTCATGTGGTGGGTGCCGACGGTGAATGCAAGGAACTCCTCTGCCTCTGCCGCCGCGAGTTTGCATCCGCCGGGACCGAGGGCCCGGCTACGTCCATTCTCGCGGCTGCGCCGCTGCGGCTGAGTAACGCCGGACCCACGGTCCCGGCGGACGAAAGGAAGCGCGGCGCTGTGTCAAAGATAGTATTGGCGGAAGACGGTTCCGTCTTCACTACGCAGAAGTGGCCTCCGAAAGACTACGCTTCGCTCATCCCTCCCACAGCTGAAACTGCGGGCCCCTCCCATCTCTCCGAGATGTTGTTTCCCCCTATAGTCCCCCAGGGGACATCTGCCCATCGGGGTGGCCATGGGCGGCCACGGTCCTCGGAGGCCACTTCTGCCTCCGTTTTGCCGGAGCTGTCTTCTGACTTGCTGTTTGTGCCGTCGGCGGCAATGGTAAAGTCCGGACTGGGCCCCGGGATCTGTATTATGACGTACGATGAGCAGTTATCTCACTTTGGTAAGTTTTGGCGAATTATTGAAAATCTGCCATTTGCTTCTTCAGTATTGAAAGATTTGGGCCGCCGGTACCCTAAGGCGGAAGTGACGGCCCGCGGCGTCCCTATGAGTTCCGAAGAACTGCGCTCCCGCCTCCGCGTCAAGCCCGGCGGTACGGTCCACATCTTCGCCTGCACCATCTCCGGCTCCCGCCGCCTCATCATCAGCAAAGAAATCTGACCGACCTCACCCCGTTTTCTACAACCCTTTGATAAGCAACTTCTTATCGAATCTCCCTGGTGCAAAATAGCTTCAGGGAGATTCGCAATGTGCTAACAGTCACCCACATACGAAAAACGCTGCGAAGCAGCAGGGGAGAACAGGCTCCGCAAAAAGAGCCCGAAGAGCTGGGGTCGGGGGCATGCCCCCGGTCGCCCCTGGGGGCAGCTGCGAAGCAGCAGGGGTGAACAGGCTCCACAAAATAGCAGCAGCAGGCTTTGCCTGCTGCTGCTATTTTGTGGAGCATAGGGGGATCGAACCCCTGACCTTTAGATTGCGAACCTAACGCTCTACCAACTGAGCTAATACCCCGTTTGGGATTGCAAAAGTAGCAAGAATATTTGATTTAGCAAAGAGAATGGACTACCGTTTCCAGAATCGTGACGTGATATCCTTGCCGTGATAATAGAGGCGCTGGTTGGTGGTACGCTTGTTCAGCGGCCCCAGGGCCTCCACGTAAGCTCCTGTCTTGACGAAGTCGAAAGCATCGAAGATTTCCTCTTCTACTTTCTCCCTGCCGCTGTAAAGCGCCAGTTCAAGGGCCGGGTAAGTATTCCTGATGTACCTCGCCAGCGCAAGCAGCATTTCGCTGTCACGTCCTTCCCCAAGAAAGAGGAAGCAATTGATTCCATAGTTGTCTGCTATAAGTTTGTCAATGACTGCAGGCGTAAGCTCCTCGCCTATATCGTCTTTCAGGAAAGGGGAGTGGCATCCTGGGCAATTACCCCGGCAGTTGCTTATTTCAACTGCCAGGGTAACGCGGTCGGGTATTTCCTCTATGACGGTATCCGTCAGTTCCGGGACATACTTAAGCATCCTTCTCCTTAGGCGTGTAGAAGCGTTTCTCGGCTTCTATCTGACGAGGCTCGGCGAACGAGGAAATACGCTTCAGGTAACCGATTACGCGGGTCAGATAATCAAGGTTTTCACTGCCGCACTTGGGACATTTGGTAAGGGTGTCCTTGCTGATGTATCCACAGTCGTTGCATACCGTGTTGCGGCAGTTGAAGGTAAAGTAGTTGGTGCCGTAGTGGGCCGCTACCTTGAGGAGCTGGCGGTACTGGTCCTTGGACAGGTGCTCGGCAATGTTCATATGGAGAGCGGAACCGCCGTCCAGATACTTCACGAAGTCTTCTCCATGGAGTTTGAACTTGTCTATCATGGACACGTTCACATCCTCAGGATTATAGAAGTAGGAGCTGTAGAGGTTGTGCTTTTCGGATACGAAGTAGCCGTCCTTCTTGTCCCACTTGTAGTTCTTGGCTGCCAGGTTCTCGGCGGGTACGAACTCGGTGTTGAACATGGCGTCGGGAGTCTTGTCCTTGCGGTTGGCGACGTTGATGGTTTCGAGGATGGTGTTCACGAAGGCACCGTACTCGGGATTGGGAGACACTTCCAGGCCCAGGAACTCTGCAGCCTCGGTGAGGCCGTTCACGCCTACGGTAAGGTACTGGCGCTTCATGTCGATGAATCCCGCCTTGTACACATCCAGCATCTCCGCCTTCAGGAAGTCCTTGATAATCTCGTTGAAGGCAATCTGGTACTTGTGAACGCGCTCGGTCATCTCGCGGATGTCCTTGGCGATGAAGTTGGTGAACAGGTCGTCCTTATCGTAGAAATTGCTTACCGGATTGAGGGGCTTTCCTGCCTCCAGATGCACCCCGCGCCTCTCGGCGAAGTAGCGGCGGACGGAATCCTGGATGAGCCGGTTGAGATTGATGGTCATGACCGACTTGGATCCGGTGCTCACGGAAGCGGTACCCATGGAATACTGGTGGGTCGTATGGTTGTGACTTGCGTCCTCCATGTCCTTGAGGGAATTACGCAGGCGGCAGCAGCTGGAAAGGGAATCCGGGCTGTTGGAAAGGTAGCAGAAGAAACTGTGTCCCTTGGACCACATCTCGGCCGTGAAGTCTGCATAATCCTTGTCTGCAAAGTCGTCTCCGCCGTCGGTCAGCAGGGCCATGGTCTCCACGGGGAAGGTGAGGATGTAGTGGTTGCGCTCTTCGTTGAACCAGTTCATGAAATGCCTCTGAAGCCAGTCCAGGGTCTCCCACTTGGGAGCGGTGCCGTCGGGGAAGCGGAAGTCTCCGAAAACGCCCTCGAAGTAAGGCTTGTCGAAGTAGCCGATATTCCAGAACACTGTCTGGTATCCGCGGTTGCCGGCAGGCATGTTCATGGAGTGGACCACCTGCTGGAAGTAGTTGTCGATGACCTTGATAAGAGTCCTCTTCTTAACGTTCAGTTCAACAACATCATCGAGGTGTTCGAGGTAATCGTCGCCGTAATCCTTGCGGATGAAATAGTCCAGGTACATCAGGAACTCAGGAGTGGCCACTGCGCCCATGAACTGGGAAGAAACGGAATATACGAGGTTGATGAACTCGCCGCAGAAGCTCTTGAGGTCAGTAGGTGCTATGGATACCCCTCCCAGCTCCTTGAGGCCGCTCACCAGGAAAGGATACATGGTAATGGCCACGCAGTAAGGGAATCCGGGAGTACCGCTCTCGTCGTGCTTGTAAAGAATGTGGGAATTGAGGTCCTTGAGGTACTGGTCGGCAAGATGGCGCCCGTAGAGCGTCTTGATCTTGTCGCACATGATGTAGCGGTTCTGCTTGATGTTGTTCTCCTTGTAGAGCTCGTTGCCAAGAGTCACGATGTTCTTGCGGGTGACGTTGGCATTGGCGTCGAACTTGGAGCCGGAGGCGGCGTTGGAAGCCTTGATATAGTCCTTGATGAAGTCGCGCTTCTTGCGGAGGTCGAGGTCCGCGTCGAATTTCTCAATGTAAGCGAGGGCGACCTTCTTGTTGATGGACATCAGGGATTCCTCTACCTGGCGGCGTATCTCGCTGCTGTAAATGCCGTCGTAGATGTAAAGGTTATTAATTATGGAGACGACTATGGCGTCATCGCAATACTGTCCTGCAGTCTTATAGGCCTCATGTATACCACGGGCCAGTTTGGCTTTATCATACTCTTCAATCGAGCCGTTGGTTTTTCGTACGTCCATTATTGGTTTTCTGTTAGAATCGTTGGTTATTTTCGGATTACAAATTTAGCCATAAGAAAACCTAAAAACGGAATTCGCACGAGAAGTTATCAACAACAATATCAACAGCGGCGGGGACGGCCATTGTTGTTAGCAGCTATCCCCCTGCTCCTCAGGGGAGAGTATAGCTCTGCATAGCTGGAGCGGCGGGACGAACGTCTGGCGATTTTGAAATTGCGAGGGTAGCCGAAGCAATTTTGTAGTATGAGCCAGATGTTCGTCCCGCCGCACGGCGACAGGGGTAATCAGATTACGTCGAAGGCGAAGAGGTGGGCCTTTTCGGCGCCCCAGGTGTCGGTGACGATGACTCGGACTGCGCTTGCCTGAACGGGGTCGAAGGAGATCTTGTTAAGGCGCTGGTAGTTCAGCGGGCATTCATACACGGTAGTCCAGGGGCCCTTTTTCAGCTTGACCTCGATGCGGTAGGACTTGGCGATGGGCGCGGGAACTGCAACCCGCTCGGTGGTGGCCTCCAGCTTGCGCATGCGCTTGCTGCGCACCTTGAACATGGAGTCGAAGATGAGACGTGCGCCGCTGATGGTGACGGGTTTCTTCCAGGAATACTCGATGGTTCCGTCGCCCGGTGCAATCCAGACGCCGTTGTCCTCTCCGTCCCACTTGCGGTCGATGCCGTTGCGCAGGACTTCACACTCCGGAGCCGTCTTTGCACTCATCGTCAGCGCCGAAGGCTTGCGCCAGCGGTAGGGAAGCAGGCAGTCATCGTCCTCCAGCATATCCTGCACCAGACCTATGTAGTCGGCACGCACCTGTGCAGGCGTAACGCCCTTCTCTATCGCCACGGCAGCACCGGTACCGCAGGCCTGCCCCAAAAGAGCAGTGGTTGCCATAACGCGGGTGGCGGAAAGTCCCATATGCGTGCAGGAAATGTCGCGCCCCGCAAACATCAGGTTGGGAACGTTAACCGAATACAGGCAGTCGAAAGGGATGCCGAACCAGTCGGGGCACTTGTATTCCACGCTGATGCGTCCTTTCTTATGGAAGGCTTCCGGATCGTGGTCGTCCAGGGACCAGCCGCCATAGGCGACGACGTCCTCGAAATGACCGCCGTCCAGCACGTCGTTCTGCGTGAGGATATGAGGCCCGATGAAACGGGTAGACTCGCGCTTGCCCGGCAGGGAGCCTATCCAGTCGAGTTCATAGCCCTTGCAGCGTCCGTCCGGATGGTTCTTCATATACTCCCAGATGCCGTAGGCGATGCGCTTAAGCTCGAACTGGATATCGGGAGCATCGAAAATAGTATCGTACAGGCCGCCGAATTCTATCCACCAGAAGTTGTTGTCCTTGGGGCTGTAAATCCTCTTATAATTGAATTTGACGCCGGGTATGGTGGACTTGGGCCTTTCATAATCGAAGTCGTCGTCCGTGAAGTGGTATGCCCAGTCAGGGGCGATGAAAGGATGGTCTTCTTCTGTCTTGCGCAATTGCAGCAGAATTGAGTTGCCCATGGTGTGGCTGTCGCCGCCCTCATGCAGGCAGTTCTCCCCGAACTCTTCGGGGAACTCGCGGCCGCGGCGGAATTTCGCTCCGGAAAGCCTCAGGATGCCGTCGCCGGTGCAGTCCGCAAACAACTTGCCCTTGATAAGGTACTTGGTGTAAGCGTTGGAATTCCAGCACTTTATGGCGGCAATACGCTCGCCGTCCATCACCACGTCTTCTACAGAAGTGTTCAGCAGCAGCTTGATACGAGGCTCGCTTACGACGGTGGAGTAGATTACGTCGTCCCACATGGTGTAGCGTTGGAGCGGATTGAAATAGAAATTCCTGAGCTGCATCTCCTCCAGGATGCCAGCTTCCGAATATTGGTCCTTGAGCACGCCCACTATACCCATTCGCATTTCGCTGGATGCATTGCCTCCAAGCACCGGGCGGTCTTGTACCAGAATTACATTGGAACCGTGCCTGGCCGCCGAGACGGCAGCGCAAACACCGGCCAGACCGCCGCCGGCGACGATGAAGTCGCCCTCAAGGGTAACTTCGTTAATTATGCGGGAATTCTGCTCGGTGAGCATTTCCTGGGCCATTCCGGCGAGAGGATTGATAAACAGCAGCAAGAGAGCCGCAAGCCTGTATGCAAACTTCATATTCCGTATGTTTTTCCACAAATATAAGCTATATTTGCCAAAAATCACATACGAAATGTTCACCTCAGACAACGGGCTCTACGTAGCTCACGGCCCCAATGGCCCCATCAGCATAACTGGAAAGATGGCAAACCGCCATGGCCTTATAGCCGGCGCCACCGGTACCGGTAAAACAGTTACCCTGCAAGTGCTTGCAGAAACCTTCTGCCAGGCCGGCGTGCCCTGTTTCATGGCCGACATGAAAGGCGACCTGAGCGGCATCAGCCAGGCCGGAAGCATGAGCGGTTTCATCGAAAAACGCTGCGCCGAGTTCGGAATCGTGAATCCTGCCTTCGGGCCCTGCCCCGTGCGCTTCTTCGATGTTTACGGAGAGCAGGGCCATCCCATGCGCAGTACCATTTCGCGCATGGGCCCCGATATGCTCGGGCGCCTGATGGATCTGAACGAAACCCAGACCGGAGTACTTAATATAGTCTTTAAGATAGCTGACGATAACGGCCTGTTGCTCATAGACTTGAAGGATCTTCGCGCCATGCTCAACTTTGTGGGGCAGAACGCGGCAGAGTATACAACCCAATACGGATTTGTAACCGCCGCCTCCATTGGCGCCATACAGCGTGCCCTGCTCGCTCTGGAGAACCAGGGAGCCGAGAAGTTTTTCGGAGAGCCGGACTTCGACATCTACGATCTCCTTCAGTGCGAGGGCGGAAAAGGCATAATGAACGTGCTTGCGGCCGACAGGCTGATGCTGCAGCCGAAGCTTTATTCCACCTTCCTGCTCTGGCTGCTGTCCGAGCTGTACGCTACGCTTCCCGAGGTCGGAGACATGGATCTGCCCAAGCTGGTATTCTTCTTCGACGAGGCACATATGCTCTTCGAGGGTACGTCAAAGGCCCTTACCGATAAGATTGAGCAGGTTATCCGACTTATACGTTCCAAGGGGGTTGGCATCTACTTCGTTACCCAAAGCCCTACGGACATTCCGTCCGACATACTAGGACAGCTTGGCAACAGGGTACAGCACGCCCTGCGTGCATACAGTCCGCAGGACCAGAAGGCGGTGAAAGTGGCCGCCGATACTTTCAGGCCCAATCCTGCATTCAAGACCTACGACACCCTTCTGGAGCTCGGCACCGGCGAAGCCCTGGTGTCTTTTCTGGACGAAAAGGGCACGCCCGCTATGGTAGAACGCGCCAAGATACTCTTCCCTTTGAGCCAGATTGGAGCGATTTCCGTGAACCAGAGGGAGGAAATAATCAAGCGCAGCCGCCTCTTCGGCCGCTACGACCACGCAGTCGACCGCGAAAGCGCGTATGAAATAATTACCGCTGCAACGATAGAAGCCGAGCGGATAAAGGCGGAAAACGAGGCGAAGGCCGAGGCTGAGCGCCAGGCTGCGGTGCAGGCTAAAGAAGAAGCTCGCCTGGCCAAAGAAGAAGCCCGCATAGCAAGGGAGGCTGAGAAAGCTGAAAAGGCGGCGGCGAAAAAGAAGTCCAACGGACTGGGAGGCAAAGTGCTGAAGTCTGTGTTCACGGCGGTTACCGGCGTTGCCGCGGCCGCTCTGGCAGATTCAATTTCATCTAAAGTCACAGGGACCAAAAAGAAGACATCCAAGACCTCTACTGCACAGAAAGCGGTTAACAAGGCAACCCGCAGCGCCACCAACACCATAGCCAAAGAGCTGTCCCGCAGTATCCTGGGCAATCTTGTAAAGTAGAATGAAGCGCAGTAGCCTTATCCTGGCCGTTTTACTGGCCCTGCTGTGCTTCATACCTTCCTGCCACCGGAATAAGGTGGCAGAGGACCAGGGGGGCGCTCAAACAGAAAAATTGCCGCCCCTTGGATTCTCTGTGGAACGCTATTCCGTCGATTCTACAAAAGTGCGTGAAGGAGAGGCGTTTACCTCCCTTATGGGGCGCCTTGGCCTCGGCCACTCTGCCGCCCTCACCCTGGTGTCCCGCAGCGACAGCATATTCGATGTACGCCGCATGCGCGCCGGCAACCCGGTGGAGGCATATTATTCCGCCGACAGCTCCGGCCGCAAGCTTGAGTATGTGGTGTATCATAACGACCGGATACGTTCCACCGTGTTCCAGTGCGCAGATTCCCTGCATGCATGGACGTACGACAAGCCTGTAGTTGCGGAACGCAAGGTTGCGGATGTGACTATCACCAGCTCGCTGTGGAATGATATGATTGCCGCCGGCATCTCGCCCCTGCTCATAGTGGACCTTGCCGATATATATGCCTGGACGGTCAATTTCTTCGGCCTGCAGGGCGGAGACCGTTTCCGGGTAATCTTCGACCAGACGGTTTGTGAGGGCGAAGTGGTACGGATAGACAGTATTGAGTTTGCCTTGTACGACAGCGGGGATTTCCATGCTCCGGCGATACGGTTCGACCAGGGTGACGGAGGCGGCAAGTACTGGAACGAGAAGGGCGAGAGCCTCCGCAAGGCTTTTCTTAAGGCGCCGTTGCGATACAACCGCATAAGCAGCCGCTTTACTTACCACCGCAAGCACCCCATTACAGGTGTCGTGCGCCCGCATACCGCGGTAGATTACGCCGCACCTGTCGGCACACCCGTACATTCTATAGGAGACGGTACCGTAACTATGTGCGGATGGGACGGCAGCGGGGGAGGAAACCGTATCAAGATACGCCACATGAACGGTTACGAGACCTGCTACATGCATCTCTCCAAGTTTGCTTCCGGCATCAAGACAGGAGCCCGGGTGGCCCAGGGGCAGACTATAGGATATGTGGGCTCCACAGGTCACTCTACCGGCCCGCACCTGGACTTCAGGGTATGGAAAGACGGCACGCCGGTGGATCCGCTAAAGATGATCTCGCCGCCCTCAGAGCCGCTGAAGAAAGAGAACCTGGATTCCCTGGCAAAGCTGTATTTCGCTTATATTGAGGAAATTGCACAATGATAATAGAGCCTGTAGCCTTTTTCCGTTCGCCGCTGAAAGGAAAGTTCGGCGTGCCCCGTCAGTCCGGCCTCGCCCCCGACTTGCGTGGTGAGGTGCGTTTTATCCGGCCCTACGATTCTCCGGATGCTGTACGCGGGCTGGAGGGTTTCGATTACTGTTGGCTGCTATGGGGCTTCTCGCTGAATCCTGAGTCGCCGGCTTCACTCACGGTGCGTCCTCCAAGGCTCGGGGGCAATGAAAGGGTCGGCGTATTTGCCTCCCGGTCGCCCTTTAGGCCCAACGGGATAGGGCTTTCCTGCGTCAAACTGGAGAAAGTTGCCCCGGGCGTTCTGTATGTGTCCGGAGCGGATCTTGCAGACGGCACACCTATTTATGATGTCAAGCCATATGTGAAATACGCCGACAGCCGGCCGGATGCCCGCAGCGGTTTTGTGGATGCCAGGGCATGGGAGCCGCTGGAGGTTGAAATACCGGAAAGGCTTGAGTCGGAACTCGGACCGGAGGGCGCTGTGGCTCTGTCCCAACTGCTTTCCCTGGACCCCAGGCCGGGCTATCAGGACGACCCGGAGCGGATATATGGCATGAGTTTCGGGCATTATGAGGTCAGATTCCGTGTCTGCGGGGGCAAAGTATTTGTGCTTTCTCTGGAAAAGTGTTAATTTTGCCGCTAATGCAAAGCTCCATAAACGACATTCTCAACACTCGCTCGCAAGAGGAGATTGAGGCAACGCTGGATTACTTCGACGCGCTGCCCCTACGCCTCATGCGCAAGAAAGAGCTTGTTCGCAAGCTGGCATCCTACCTCTCCGCGCCTGAGGTTTGGCTGGATAAGCTGATGGAGCAGGATTTAAGGCTTCTGCAGACTCTCTGCAAGGCCGGCCCCGGCAATACGGTGGAAATGATTCCCGGCGATTTCCCCTCTGTGGTAGAGGTGCTCAGATTCGTTGACGCTACCAAACCGGCAAGCGGTGAAGATATGCAGAGTTTGAGTATTCCATCTGCATTTTATGAGCTTATTTCCAAGGAGATAGATAATGTTATCTCTAGAAAGGAGAGAGATGGTTCATTTGCTCTGGAACACCTTATTTTTGGGGCTGTAAACATATATGGCATTGTTCCGTTGCGCACCTTCGTGGACTGCATTTTCGAGGATTTCGAAGATTATACCGCGATGCATGAATTCGCCATGAATGTAGCCCGTCACCCCGTAGTGCGTCTGTATCAGGAGGAGTACAGGGGAGAGTCTTATCTGGTTTCTCCGTATGTGGAGAATTTCGAGGAAACCATGAAGATACGCCGCGAGCGCTACAAGCAGGTGCGGAAATATGCCAAAACCAGTCACGAGAAAGCCAGGAACTGCGGCGAGAAAGCTCCTTTCTGCTGCTACGGACTGGATACTCCAGAGGGTATGGCCCTGACAGACATGCTGTCAAACCTGGGTTATGAAGGTGATTCCCTTGACGCCAGTGCTCATAGCGTGTGGCTGAACGCCCAGTATGAACCCGATCCCCACAATCTGGACATGCTTATGTCGCCCCTGTCGGCAGCTGCCGAAGACGTGGATACCATAGATCGTTTTGCGGAGTATGCGCAAGTCATTCTGGATTACGCCAATTCAGTGCCCAAATGGCTGCTGAAAGGCCATAGCGCAAACGAGACCGGGCTCATGCTGTATTCGGTAACGGATGAGTATCTGGAGGACCTTTACGGCCTGGAACTGTCTGAAAGCGAGAATGAGGAAGTCATGCGTTTCTTCGACAGCGTACATAAGGTGCGCCCCGTAGCGCCGGACGAGCCCTGCCCTTGTGGCAGCGGCCTGTCTTACCGGCTTTGCCACGGCAAGTTATACAGTTAGTCCTGCTTCCTTACTTTAAGGTTTTCTTCTACGTATTTGGCCCATTTTGACACTTCATCGTCATTGGGGGCCACCACGCTGCATATAAGCAGTCCGCCTTTGAGGATTTCGACACACATCAGCAGCATGATCGATCCATCCTCGCATTCGCCGGTGAAACCGAAGGCTTTCTTCTTCTGGAAGCGCCATTCGGCAATGGGATTTTCATCTTCGTCTTCCTCGTCCCAGCCGATAATTTCAGCGTAATTGGCATAAGCTTCGTCCTCCGCGGTAGTATCGGAGGGCAGATCGCCCACGTAAAGGTCTATGAGGGCCTCGTCACTTTTGCCGTCGCCTTTGGGCAGATGGCATTCCACGTGGGTTATCAAAGCACCGTCAATTTCTTCGTAACGGTCCTGCTCGCTTGTCCAGGAGGGGGAGAGGGGGAGTGTGATGTCGTAAATCATGAGCTATAACTCGCTGTAAGAAATGGAGAACGTATCGCCTTTCGAGGGGTCGCCTGTGGTAAAACCCTTCTTGAGCCATCTGGCGCGCTGCTCGGAAGTGCCGTGGTTGAAAGAATCCGGTACCGCATAGCCATAAGCCTTCTTCTGGAGGTAGTCGTCACCGATCTTGGATGCGACCGCTATGCCTTCTTCCAGGTCGCCTTCTTCCAGCGAGCCGAACATTTTGTTGTCGTGATGCGCCCAGACGCCTGCGTAGAAGTCTGCCTGCAGTTCAAGCCTGACGCTGATGCGGTTGGCTTCCTTCTGGCTGGACCGCTGCATCTGTTTGTTGGCCTGGGTCAGAGTGCCCAGCAGGTACTGAACGTGATGCCCGACCTCATGTGCGATGACGTATGCGTACGCAAAGTCGCCGTCGGCACCTATCTGCTTCTTCATGGATGAGAAGAAAGATAGGTCCAGATAAACTGTCTGGTCCGCACTGCTGTAGAACGGACCGGTAGAAGCCGATGCCGTACCTGTAGATGTCTGTACATAATCGTTATAGAGCACCAGACGCGGGGCTTCGTATTTCAGGCCGTTGGCCTCGAAGATGGAGGTCCAGACATCCTCCGTTCCGGCAAGTATCTGCTTGGAGAAAACAGCCAGGGCTTCATCTTCTTCCGAAGGGGTATAATTGGAATCTACCGTAGCGGTCTGGGTCAATGCTCCGGTCTGTTCCAGAACTGCCTCGGGGTTGATGCCGAACAAGAGATAAAGAACTCCTGCGATAAGTATTCCGCCAAGGCTGAGCCCCCCGGCACGGCCGACAGAAATACCACGCCTGTCGTCTACGTTTGAACTTTGTCTTCTACCGTTCAGATTCATTTCAGCTTCTATTTAGTTCACAAATTTAGTTAAAAAGAGGGAATAATCGAGCGCATTTCAACATTTTTATCCCTTTACAAATAAACCCCTTATAATCAGTACATAAAACAGAATAGTTAATACTTATAACAAAAATGTTATCACGAAAATCGGGCGTTTTCGGGCTGAAAAATGAACCCTGAAACAAAAAATTTTGCTATATTTGAGTGTTATGAAAAACAACATTATTTCAGTTTCCGTCATGTGCTCCGACCTCATGAATCTCGGAGATGACATTCGCCTTCTGGAGAAACTTGGAGTGGATTGGCTTCATGTCGATGTCATGGATGCCCACTTCGTTCCCAATCTGACTTTCGGCCCCGATTTCATAAAGGCAATGCACGCCTCGACCTCCATGCCCCTCGACATCCATCTTATGGTTACCGATCCGGAACTTGTGATGTCCAGGTTCGAATTAAGGGAAGGGGATTCGCTAACCGTTCATGTAGAACTTGACCGCAGTTTTGCTGACCTGAGTGCCAGCGTGCGGGCCAAAGGCTGCCGTTTCGGGCTTGCCGTCAACCCCGACACTCCGGTGGAGGCCCTGGAAAAGCACACAGGCCTCTTTGACTCCATCACTCTGATGCTGGTGCATCCCGGTTATGCCGGAGCCAAGCTGGTAGAGGGCATACTCGACAAGGTCGCATTAGCCCGCAAGTGGCTGGATTCCAAAGGCTTGCAGGATGTATTGATAAGTGTGGACGGAAGCGTCAGCGCCGAGCGTGCCGCGCTTATGGCAGGTATGGGCGCAAGTATATTCGTAGGAGGAACGGCGGGCATTTACAGAAAGGGCATGAGCCTGGAGGAGACTGTTCCGGCATTCAGAAAAGCAATCAGTATATGAACAAAATTGAGAGCGCACTAAAGCGCACTACCGACACCAAAGACCTCTTCATTGGGGCGGGAGTCGTATCCCGTACAGCTGAGATGTTTCTTAAGCTGTTTCCTGGAAAGAAAGCAATAATCATCGCAGATACAAATACTTGGGAGGTTGCAGGTAAAGCTGTACTTCAATCTCTTGAGGCTGCGGGGGTGGCCCATGAACCCTCCTTTGTGTTTGACGACCCAGACCTTTATGCCGAGTGGAAGTTCGTAGAGCAGCTTAAAGCCCGTCTGGAGCCTTTGGATGCGGTTGCCATAGCTGTCGGTTCAGGAGTCATAAATGATTTGACCAAATATACTTCACATATCCTGGGGCGCAAGTATATGTGCGTGGGTACTGCTGCATCCATGGATGGCTACACTGCTTACGGAGCCTCGATAACCAAGGACGGCAACAAGCAGACCTTCAGTTGTCCGGCTCCCTACGGTTTTGTGATGGATCCTGTTATAGCTGCTGCAGCTCCCAAGGAACTTGCGGCATCCGGCTACGCAGACCTTATAGCCAAGATACCCGCGGGCGCCGACTGGATGCTGGCGGACGCTGTAGGGGCCGAGGCTATCGACCAGTTTGGATGGGACCTCGTGCAGGATGGCCTGAGGGAGTCCCTGAGCGCACCGGCGGCCGTTCATGCAGGAGACGTAGAAATGACGGAAAAGCTGTCCGAAGGTCTGCTGATGAGCGGTTTCGCAATGCAGGCGATACATAGCAGCCGTCCTGCTTCCGGTACCGAACATCAGTTCTCGCACTGCTGGGATATGGAGAATCTCGCATATCCCAACGGAAAGCACGTGTCACATGGCTTCAAGGTGGGCATAGGCACTTTGGCCAGTACTGCCTCGCTGGAGTTTCTTCTGGAAAAGGACATCGAGAACCTGGACGTTGACAAGTGTGTCAGGTCATGGAAGAGCTGGGAGGAAATGGAGAAGGAGATTCGCGAAGTGTTTGCCGGCAAACCGGGGCACCTGGCGCGCGGGCTCGAGGAAACACGTGGCAAATATGTAGATAAGGAAGGTCTCCGCAGGCAACTCGAGGCCCTCAAGGCCGCATGGCCCGAACTGAAAGAGAAGATACGTGCCCAGATTATCCCCTTCGACGAAGTTTACAGGAATCTCAAGCAGGTAGGCGCTCCCTACGAGCCGGAGATGATCTGCGTGGACAGGGCCCGTATGCGCAAGACTTTCTCGTATATTCCCTATATGCGCAGCCGTTTTACCAATATAGATATAGTTTACCGTCTGGGCCTCATGGACGAACTTACCGGGAGGCTTTTCGGAAAGGGCGGTATCTGGGAAGTAACAGAATAAGACATGCAGACCACAAAATCTCTCAAGTACTGGCAGTGGCGGACCATCATAGTGACTATGATAGGCTATGCCATGTTTTATCTAGTACGCAAGAACTTCTCCTTCTCCATGCCGGGGTTGGGGGCCGAGTTTGGAATAACAAAAACACAGCTGGGTATCTTCCTTACCCTCCACGGAGTCATCTACGGGCTTTCCCGTTACGTAGTAGGCATTATTACAGACCGCAACAGCGCCCGCAAGGTCATGTCGCTGGGTCTTCTGCTGTGTGCTGCCGTCAACATTCTCTTCGGAACAAGTGACGTGGTGGCCGGATGGGTGGTGGCACTGGCCGGCAAGGCTGGAGATGCCGCTGCAATAGCGTCCGTACTGGTTTATGTGATGGGCGTGCTGTGGATGGTAAACGGCTTCCTTCAGGGTATGGGCGTTCCCCCGTGTACAAAAACCCTTACCCAGTGGATACATCCCAAGGAACTCGCAACCAAGATGAGCATATGGAACATGTCCCATTCCATCGGTGCCGGTCTTGCCATGGCACTCTGCGGATGGCTGGTTATGCCGCATCTGGGCATTGACATGAGCATGAATCCCGAGGTTGTGGCGTCTATTACGGCTAATCTGAACCTGGATATGACAGACCCCGCCAATGTAGAGAAAGTGAACACCTTCGCCGCTCATTACGGCGCCTGGAGGTGGTGCTTCCTGATTCCTGCCGGTGTTGCCGTAATTGGCTCTGTATGGCTGTTCTTTACCATGAAGGACTCTCCGTCCGACGTGGGTCTTCCCGAGGTCGTGGGCAAGAAAAAGGCTATAGTAACAACCCCTGAGGAGGCCGCCGAGCACAGGGCTTTCGTATCTAAGCATGTTTACCGCAACCGTATCATCTGGACGCTTGCCATAACCAACTTCTTCGTTTATGTGGTGCGCTTCGCAGCCCTGGACTGGGGGCCTACGCTGCTGACAGAGTCCAAGGGACTTTCCATGGCCAATGCCACCACCCTTTGCGTGGTCTTCGAACTCATAGGCGGCAACCTGGGAATGCTGTTCTGGGGTTGGGCTACGGACCATATATTCAATAACAAGGCTCATCACACCTGCGTGGTGTGTATGGTGGGCGTTGCATTGTGCATAGCTGCCTTCTGGATGATTCCCGTCACTGCGGCATGGTGGGTCATGCTTATTCCATTCACGCTTCTGGGCTTCTGTATCTACGGCCCTCAGGCCCTTCTCGGAATCTGCGCCGCACAGCACGCAACCAACAAGGCGTCTGCCACGGCCAACGGCATCTTGGGCATCTTCGGCTACCTGAGCACCATAGTATCCGGCTTCGGCTTCGGTTATATTGCACAGCACTACGGATGGAATGCAGCCTATATTACCATCTTCGTTTGCGCTGTCATAGGCATGTTTACCGTGCTTACAATATGGGGGGCAAAGGCTACCGGATATAGCGACGAGGACTTACATAAAGCATAATATATGAGGCGTTTATACTTTATTATCGCAGGAGCCGCTTTATGCTCTGCGCTATATGCTGCACCAAAGGTACTGCCTCCTGAGGTCAAGGGGGCGGTCAGGACTCCGGACGGACGTCCGGTTGCGGGAGCCGTAGTCTCGGACGGAATCCATGTTACAACTACGGATGCGGAAGGCAGATACTGCTTCCCGCGTGTCCCGGCGGCATATCAGGTTTTCGTCAGCATCCCTTCCGAATACGAAATTCCGCTTCGTCAGGGCCAGCCATGCTTCTTCAAGAAGCTGGAAGACCGTCCCGAATACAATTTCACGCTGGTCCCCCTTAAGAACGGTGCGGAGAAGGAGTTCAACCTCTTCCTGATTGCGGATCCACAGTGCCAGTGGGCCTGGCATGTGAGGCGTCTGGCAGAAGAGGCGATTCCGGACATGAAGGCATACGCCCGCAAGTGCAAGGGACCGGATTACGCCATTACCCTGGGCGACATAGCCTACAGCGAGGGCTTCCGGAATACCAATTACCTCCTTCCGCTTATCAGGGACGAGTTTTCTGCAGAAAAGACCGGCATGCCTGTTTTCCAGACGGTGGGCAATCATGACTTCGAGTATGCTCTTACCGCTGTGGAAGACGGCAGCCCGAGCATCACGCTCAGGCGCCACCGTTATTTCGAAGATGTTTTCGGCCCGGCCAATTATTCCTTCAACAGGGGAGACGTACATATAGTGTCCATGCATAACGTGTGCTTCGAGACCTTCGGTGCGCCGGGCAAATACCATGGGGACTTCAGCGACGTGCAGGTAAGCTGGCTGGAGCAGGATCTGGCGGCTGTTCCGGAAGACAAACTCGTAATCCTGTGCGTTCATATCCCCCTGGAGGGCATATACGCCAAGGTTCCCAATGTAGGCCGCGTCATGGATCTGCTGGCCGCCAGAAAGCATGCGCAGATAGTAAGCGGGCACACCCATACCATAAAGCACCTTCATTACCCCAACGGGGTCAGCGAACTCGTGGCGGGAGCCATGAGCGGCTGCTGGTGGTGGAGCAAAAACTGCGCTGACGGTACGCCAAACGGCTATATGGTTTGGAAGATAGAGGGCAATGAAGTTGTGGCAGACATCTACAAGGGCCAGAACTTCAAGGATGACTACCAGATGCGCATGTACAGGGGTGATGCCGTTTTCGGCGGCCCGTTCGAGAAGTTCCCCCTCGCACATGGTTCCGGGACTGTCCTGGTGAATGTGTGGAACTGGGATGAGGGCTGGCGTTCGGAGGTTTACGAGAACGGCAAGCTGTCCGGAGAGCTCGAGAAGGTCCCTGTTACCAACGAATTCGAACCCCCTTACAACGGTTGCAAGGACTGGTGGGCGATAGGTTACAATGTGGGTATAGTTGGCCGCGGCCACAGCCAGGGCAGTACCCGCAACAACTATTGCTCGAAGAACTACCACATGTTCAAATATGTCCTCAAGGACCCTTCAGCAAAAGTGAAGGTAGTGGTTTACGACCGCAATGGCCGCAAGTTCACTTGCAACAGGTTTACTACGGCAGATGATTACGATGCGCTTGCCAGGCGCCCGTCGTATCCCGAACTTCCGGGCTGGGAAGAGTAAAGACTATATCAGCTTGATTCCTGCTTTCAGGCAGGCGGCACGCTGGTCTTCGGGCCAGATGCTGGCCTGTATTTCGCCTATGTGAGCTTTCTGGAGAAAGAGCATGCACAGACGCGACTGTCCTATGCCTCCGCCGACACTCAGCGGCAACTCGCCGTTCAGGAGACGCCTGTGGAAATACAGCGATTCACGCTCAGTCTTGCCGGAAATCTCCAGCTGGCGTTTCATGGCTGCCGCATCCACCCTTATTCCCATGGACGACAGTTCGAACGCCCTGCCCAGGATGGGGTTCCATACCAGCAGGTCACCGTTCAATCCCAGGAACCCCTCTTCGTTGGGCGTACTCCAGTCGTCATAGTCCGGAGCCCTCAGGTCGTGGGGTTTGCCATCGCTCAGCGCTCCGCCTATGCCTATGATGAAAACGCTGCCGTACTTGCGGCAGATGGCGTCTTCGCGCTCCTTGGCGTCCATCCCTGGGTACATCTGAAGCAGTTCTTCGGAATGTATGAAATGCACGGAAGGGGAGAGGAACGGCCGCAGCTGGGGATAACAGGTCCGGATAAACAGCTCCGTATCCAGCAGGCTTCCGTATATCTTGCGTACAATCTGCTTCAGGAAACGCACCGTGCGCTGACTTTCCGTCATGGAGCGCTCCCAGTCCCACTGGTCAACATACAGCGAATGCAGGTTCCCCAGGTTTTCGTCGGCGCGTATGGCGTTCATATCCGTGTACAGTCCGTGTCCGGGGCGCATTTTGTACTCGGCCAGGCTCAGCCTTTTCCATTTTGCAAGAGAGTGGACTACCTCGGCCCTGGCGTCGCCAAGGTCCTTTACAGGGAACGTGACAGCACGCTCCACGCCGCTAAGGTCGTCGTTGATTCCCTGCCCTTTGAGTACGAACAGGGGGGCGGTCACGCGCCGCAGGGCCAGTGATTTGGCGAGGCTCTGCTGAAAAAAGTCCTTGACCAGCTTGATTCCGCGCTCTGTCTCGTCCGGGGAGAGGGCTGATTTGTAGCCCTTGGGAAGTATAAGGTAACTCATTTAAGTCCTGTAAGTTCCGTATCGTTGAAATAGTCTATGCGCATAGCCTTGCGCACATCGGACAGGGTATCTGCAGCTACTTTAACGGCAGCGTCGGTGCCTTTCCGGAGTATCTCCCAAACGGCAGGGAGGTCTTTCTCCAACTCTGCCCTGCGCTGCCTCATGGGTTCAAGGGTTTCGTTGAGAACGGCAGCGAGGAAGTTTTTCAGCATCATGTCTCCGAGCCCGCCGGCACGGTACTGGGCCTTGGCTTCGTCCAGGGAGTGGAATTCAAAGCTCGATTTCCTGCCCACGAAACAAGAGGCGTAGCGCTCGAAGTGCTCGGGACGGCAGAACGCATCCAGATAGGTGAAAACCGGATTGCCCTCCACCTTGCCTGGATCGCTTACCTGCAGATGTCCGGGATCGGTGAACATGCCCTTTACCTTGCGCTCCACTTCTTCTGCAGAATCGGAAAGGTAAATGCAGTTGCCCAGTGATTTGCTCATCTTGGCCTTGCCGTCGGTACCTGGCAGACGCATGCATGCGGCATTGTCCGGCAGCAGGATTTCGGGTTCGACCAGCGTGGGGCCGTAAACGGAATTGAATTTGCGCACAATCTCGCGGCACTGTTCAAGCATGGGCTCCTGGTCTTCGCCTACGGGTACCGTGGTGGCCTTGAAAGCAGTTATATCGGCGGCCTGGCTTATGGGGTAACAGAAAAAACCTACTGGAGTGCCTGCCTTGTTGTCGGCTCCGTCGTCGCTCTCGGAGAAGCCGCGAAGCTTGATTTCCTGCTTTACAGTAGGATTACGCTGCAGGCGCTGCACGGTAACCAGGTTCATGTAGTAGAACGTCAGCTCCGTGAGCTGGGGCACCATGGACTGTATGAATATGTTGACCTTGGATGGGTTCAGACCGGCTGACAGGTAATCCAGGGCCACCTGGATGATATTCTGACGCACTTTTTCAGGATTGTCGGCATTGTCTGTCAACGCCTGGGCGTCTGCGATCATTATGAAAATCTTGTCGAATGCTCCGGAATCCTGGAGCTCTACACGCCTCCGCAAGGAGCCTACGTAATGGCCCAGGTGGAGCCTGCCGGTAGGACGGTCGCCAGTGAGTATAATCTTTTCCATAATCTTTATTTCAAAAACCAGTCGCAGGAAGCGGACTCTCCGGCAATCCATACTGTATCGCCGGCCGAGAACATGAATTCTGCACCGGGATTGGTAATCAGCCGCTCCTCATGCAGAACGCTGATGACCATGCAGCCGCTTTTGCGCATATCGCTTTCTTTCAATGTTTTGCCGGTCAGGAAGGAGTCCTGTCCGAGTTGGTAGACCTTGACAGTAAAGTTGCTGTCAGCATCTACTGGAGTAGTTACGGTATTCTCTTCCACTATCGCTTTGAAGGCATCTATCTGGGCATTGGTTCCTACTGCAACCAGACGGTCGTGAGGATAAATCGGTTCGTCTCCGGACGGGATGTGGATGTTCTTGTTCCCGCGCTGTATCTTGATGATGTTGATGCCGGAGTTCTTGCGGAAGGGCATTTCTCGCAGGGACTTTCCAATAAAGGCAAAGTCGGGGGAGACCTCCACTATAGCCGTATGAATGTTGTACCGGCCCATCTTCTCCTTTACGGAGGCAGTGACCGGGGCCATCTTCTTCTCCATCTCCTCCTTCTCGTTGAAGTTTTCAATGAAGCGCTTTTCGAGGCCCGAGAAGCGCTTGAAGGCGATTTTTGCGGTCAGAAGTACAATAAGGCCGGCGCCGATGACCATCAGCACGCCCCACGCGCCCAGCTGGAAATAGCTGGTAATGGCAGCAATTATGAAGGCTATGGCGATGAGTATGCGCAACACCAGCAGTGACAGTATGGGCCAGCGGTTCGAGGCTTTTTCTTTGAGAAGTTTGGTAGCGTGCTTGCTTATGCTGCCGTTGGTTATGGCGAGACCATAAAGGAACGGGGTCATTACAACAAGCTCTATCACCAGGCAGATGACATTGCGGAGCCTCTCGCTTGCATCCGGAAGGAGTTTGAGGGAGAGACCGCTCAGCAGTTTGGGGAAGGCCAGCAGTATGGCCAGCAGAATGACGCCATACAGGACTACCCGGATAAAATAACTCTTGACCAGCTGCCCCCATGCGTTGTATTCGGCTATGGAAGCGCTGCCCGCAGCGTTCTGGGGCGGATTGATCCTGGCAAGGAATGAGGGTGGGAGGACTCGCTGCAGCCAGTTGCTTGCAGGATCCGCCGCCTTTATCATATAAGGAGTGGTGAACGCGGTTATTACTGAAACCGTAATGATTACGGGATAGATGAACTCGCGCATCACTCCGAGGCTGCAGCCAAGGCTTGCGATGATGAAGCCGAATTCGCCGAGCTGGGCAAGGCTGAATCCGGTGTGAACCGCCGTATCCAGTCCGCGTCCGGCTAGCAGGGCTCCTGTAGTTGCGAAGGTAAGGATTCCTCCAACCGCAACTATCGCGAGAATCAGGATGGTTCCCCAATGCGCGCCTATTATAGCCGGGTCTATCATCATGCCCACAGATACGAAGAAGATGGCTCCGAACAGATCTTTTATGCCCTTGATGAGCTGCGCCATGCGTTCGCCTTCAATTGTTTCCGCGAGGATGGAACCCATGACGAAGGCTCCAAGTGCGCTGGAGAAGCCGGCGAGTGAGGCCAGCGACACCATGCCGAAGCAAAGGCCTATGGATATGATGAGCAGTATCTCGTCGTTAAGATACTTCTTGGCTTTCTTGAGCAGGATGGGAATGACATAGATTCCCACCAGGAACCACAGTATCAGGAAGAAGGCCAGCCGGGCAAGACTCAGGACCATCTCCCCGCCGGCAAACTTGTTGGATACCGCCATTGTGGAGAGCAGGACCATGAGCAGCACTGCCACCAGGTCTTCCACGACCAGTACCCCGAAAACCAGGCCGGCATAAGGTTTCTGCTTCAGGCCAAGGTCGTCGAAAGTCTTGATAATTATAGTGGTGGAACTCATTGACAGCAGACCCCCGAGGAAAGTGCTTTCCATCGTGGTCCAGCCCAGTGCGTTGCCAGCGATAATACCAACTATGAACATGCCTATGCAGTTGGTGCCGCAGGTAATGAGGGCGCTGCTGCCTACTTTGAGCAACTTCTTGAAGCTGAATTCCAGTCCAAGTGCAAACAGCAGGAAAATAATACCCAGGTCCGACCACTGGTGGACGGATTCCGTACTGCTTATGGCAGGGAACAGGCCGAGATGCGGACTGATAAGGAAACCTGCGATGATGTAGCCCAGGATAAGCGGTTGCTTAAGCGCCCGGGATATTACTGTGAATACTCCGGCGGCTATGAGGATCAAGGCAAGGTCCCTTACAAGGTTTATCTCTTCTGACATCAGTTATATTCGGTTAGGGCTTCCGCCAGCAGTTCCATAGCCCTGCGCAGCTGCGGGACTTCCAGGACATAGGCTATGCGGGCGTGGTTCCGGCCTGCGCCCGGCGTCTTGTAGAAAGATGCCGCAGGCGTTATCATGAGAGTTTCGTTATTCCTTCTGAAGTCGGTAAGCAGCCATTTGGCAAAGTCCCCGGCATCATCGACAGGGAGTTCAGCCACTGTGTAAAATGCTCCGTAGGGAACTGGGGAGAACACCCCGGGCATGGCATTCAGGGCGTCAACCGCGCAATCGCGCCGTCTTATGTATTCTTCCCGGACTTCCTTGAAGTAAGAGGCCGGGGTGTCCAGGGCGCCTATTGCGGCATACTGGCCCAGGACAGGAGGGCAGAGTCTGGCCTGGGCGTATTTGAGCGCACAGGCCATAACTTCCTCGTTCCGGGAAATTATGCATCCGATTCGTGCTCCGCAGAGATTGTAGCGCTTGGAAACGGAGTCTACAATTATAACGTTACGCTCGCATCCCGGAATCTCCAGGGCGCTGAAATAAGGTTCGTCCGTATAGCAGAATTCACGGTAAACCTCGTCGCAGATAAGGAAGAGGTCGTTACGGCGGCAGAAGTCTCCGATGGCCAGCATCTCCTCCCGGGTAAAGAGCTTGCCTGAAGGATTGCACGGATTGCTTATGAGCACGGCGCGGGTGGAAGGGGAGACCAGCCTTTCGAATTCCGATATTTCCGGGACCCTGAACCCTTCCCGGATGTCTGAATGCACCGCCTTAAGGGTTATACCGTTCAGGAAGGCGTAAGTCTGGTAATTCGTATAGTAGGGCTCGACCACTATTATTTCTTCTCCGGGGCCGGCTGCAATCTGCATGGCGGCGGCAAAGGCCTCGCTGCCTCCGACAGTCACAAGCAGCTGGGACACATCGATGTCCAGGCCGATCTTGCGGTAATACTTCTCCACCATGGCGGTACGCAGCTCCTTCAAACCGGCGGAATGCGTGTATGACAGGTGATGCATGCCGGCACAGCGCTCACTCACCGCCTTTGTGGCGCAGGCGGGGGACTGAATGTCCGGGGCGCCGACGTTCAGGTGATAAACCTTTACACCGGCTGCTTCTGCGGCCTCGGCATACGGGACGAGTTTCCGTATGGCGGAAGCCGGCATCTCCTGGGCGCGGGCGGATACTTTCAACATGGGGTCAGCGTTTGCTTATCAGGTACTCGGCTATCTGCACGGCGTTCAGGGCGGCGCCCTTCTTGATCTGGTCTCCGGAAAGCCACAGGGTGATGCCGTTGTCGCATGCAAGATCCTTGCGTACGCGACCTACGTATATATCGTCCTTGCCGCCTGTGAACAGGGGCATGGGATAGGTCTTCGTGGCAGGATCGTCCTGAAGGGTGACTCCGGGTGCGGCAGCGAGGGCGTCCTGTACCTGCTTGACTTCCAAAGGCTTTTCGGTCTCGATCCAGACCGCCTCGGAATGGGAGCGGAGGGCGGAAATGCGAACGCACATTGCCGAGCAGCGGACGTCGGAGTGAAGTATCTTCCGGGTTTCGTTGAACATCTTCATCTCCTCCTTTGTGTAGCCGTTATCCTGGAATACGTCTATCTGCGGGATAACGTTATAGGCGAGCTGGTAGGCGAACTTTTCAACCGTTACCGGTTTGCCCTCGACTATCTGCCTGTACTGCTGTTCGAGCTCTGCCATAGCCTGTGCTCCGGCACCGGATGCGGATTGGTAACTCGCTACGTGTATGCGTTTTATGTGAGATAACTCTTCAATTGGTTTAAGTACTGTCACCATCATGATGGTGGTACAGTTGGGGTTGGCGATGATGTTCCTGGGTCTGTTCAGCGCATCATCGGCGTTGCATTCCGGAACCACCAGGGGCACGTCCTCGTCCATCCTGAAGGCGGAGGAGTTGTCTATCATAACCGCCCCGTGTTTGGTTATGGTCCCGGCGAATTCTTTGGAAGTGGACGCGCCTGCAGACGTGAACGCAAAATCTACGCCCTCGAAGTCGTCGTTGTGCTGAAGAAGGCGGACAGTGTACTCTTTGCCTTTGAAATTGTACTTGCGTCCGGCACTGCGCTCCGAGCCGAACAGGAGGAGTTCATCAACAGGGAAGTTCCTTTCTTCCAGAACCTTAAGGAATTCTTGGCCAACTGCGCCGCTGGCACCGACAATAGCTACTTTCATAACTTGCAAATATAACAATTCTTAGCAGTATTTGCAATGCCAATTGGCTATAACCTGCCCGATTGACCAACTCCACGACCGTCTTGCTGAAATAATTTGGCAACAGTATCAAGGTGCCGAGGTGAAAATGCCATCTTTTTTTCTTTCTTGCCTTATTATCCTCCGGCGTATTTCCTTGTGGTATTTCAATCTCCTTCTTCATAATCAACTGTTAGTTTGGTGTTTAAAGGCGATGATTCATTAAAAGATTTGTGGATTATAAAAAAAGCAGTATATTTGCACCAAGTGATTCTACGGATTCGCTGCACACTGGGCTGATGAGTTTTTCATCAGCCTTCAGTTTTATATAGTGGTCTCAGGTTGTGCCCATCAAAGATCCATACTTTTGAAACTGATCCCCCCTTTTCTTTTTTACTTAGTATTTTTCTAATCATATAACCATCTGTGAGGTTGCATTGCCGAATAATGATGGCGTCAGATTGCTCTAAGCCATAATGCAGCATATTTCGAAACGCCTTCTTTGGCTGTGCTGTTTTGTAGGACTCATATTCAACAAACACTCCATCCACGAGCAAATCTGGGCACTTGCGGTAGTATTTTGTTCCAATCAGTTCACCAAATACTTCACGATACAATGGATCCTTATAATGAACCGCATGAAGCAATTTTACTTCATGTCCGCATTCTGCCAGGCAATCTGCAATGGCCAGTATGTCGTCATAATCCGAACCTGTTGTCTCAAGACCAAGCATTAACCAAATCTTTCCTCCGCTCGGATACTGTTTGTACAGCACAAACAAGCCACAAGAATCATCCATATTTATTAGGATAATATGTTTTGGGGATTGAAAGGACACTTCCATAAATGGAAACGCCTTCCCAAGACTATAAACACTATGAATTTGTAGGGAGCCGCCTCCAGAATGGAGGACTTACCATACTCCTGATTTCATTACCGGCCGATTCCACGACCGTCTTGCTGAAGGCAAATATACATTAATTGTTGTGTTTGACAAAGACCTCGACCTGGCAGGACACACCTTACACGAAAAGCGATACTGTGCTGACTGAAGCAAGGATCAGATTGATAAAAAAGTCTTAGGATTTGAGGCCATCCTCTATCTTATATTGTTGGGTGCAAAAAGGCCATATTTGCACCCCTGGTTAGGGAAATACAGAGGTTGGGGTGCAGAAATGACGTTATTGCACCCCAATACCGCAGAGAGTCCCCGTGGAAACCGGAGACTCTTCTTGTTATTCTGAGCGAAGCGAAGAATCTCCACCGTTGTGCCAGGAAGGAGGCTCCCGTGGGGCTCCGTTCCGCTTCGCTCCACTCCGTACCCTCCCACTGCCTCCTGCGTCATCGCTTCGCGATAACTTGTGTTCAGCGGGCCCCTCCCTCTTCCCGTGGCCGAGGGGGGCCACGCCCCCGGGAGCCTCCTTCCCAGCACAGCTACTATTCGCCTTGATGTCTATTGACGTCAGGGCGTTTTGTTTCACGAGGTCAGATTTTATGACAGCATTTTGTCAAATTTATTATCGTGTTTCAATTTGTTATACTTTCTTATACGACTTTATACCTTTTTTGCTAAATTTGCGTATTACCCAAAGAACTATAACTGAATAATCAGTAGCAAGGATAGGTACAACCTTATTTGCGTTTAGATGACGGACCGCTCTAAGCTATATAAGTATCTTGACATCAATGGTGGATTGTTGATGCTTCACAACAGCAATCTTCAATTCACTAATTCAACACGCTTAAACGATCCATTCGACTGTCATCCAGCATTATTTGATTTCTCCAACGTCCCAGTTAATGAGTATAATTGGCCTCCTGCAGATTTCCTTAAGGAGAAGGGAGAAATTGATATGGAGAATCTTAGGAATAGTGCATGGATCTGTAGTTTGTCCAAAGTATATGATTCCCTGTTGATGTGGACCTATTATGGAAATCATAAGGGTGTATGCATAGGTTTGGACATGGAAAAAGCTAGGAAATACTTGTCCAAGATTCACTGTAGCATATACATGGGCGCATTGGAAATGGAGGTACAGTACAGAGATGTCATTGAAAAACCTGACTATTTCCATGATGCAGAAGACTACTTCCATTACCTCCTTTCCACCAAAGCAAAAGCGTGGGAACATGAACAGGAGGTAAGGCTGTTGCTATTAGATCCCACTCCGGCAGGCACTTTGAATCATCCTTGTTTTGCGCCAATGGGTTTACCATATAAGCCCAAAAATCGTAAGGAAGTGATTGATTGGAAAGAAGTTCGCGCTTATCCTCATTTGGGAGGCGAGTGCTTTGAGAGCCTTTATTTGGGTATCAAAATGAGTGACGAAGAAAAAGATAAGATTATTAAGGAAGCACGCAAGTGTAACCCCGATATTAAAATATACCAAATGACAGTAAATCCTGAAGCATTTAGACTGAAGGAAGAAAAGATATAGCAGATAAACACTTACCATGAACACAGCCCAATACAACCACCTGTTCTCCTTCATCTGGAACATCGCAAACGATGTCCTCGTCCACGCCTTTGAGAAAGGTGAATACAAGAAAATCATCATGCCGATGATGGTTCTCCGCCGTCTGGACATCCTCCTGGAGCCCACGAAGGACGCCGTTCTCGAGCGCAAGAAGCAGTTGGACGCCGCCCACATTGTCAATCAGGAGCCAATCCTGTTCCAGACCACCGGCTATCCCTTCTGCAACACCTCCCGCTTCACAATGCGGAAGCTCAAGGCAGAGGTCGATCCGGTCCGCCTCAAGATGAACTTCATCGACTACCTCAACGGCTACAGCAAGGACGTTCAGGACATCATCGACAAGTTCCGCCTCCGCCAGCAGGTTGACAACCTTACCGAAGCAGAACGCTTGGGCTCAATCATCGACAAGTTCACCGACAGTTCCATCAACCTGAGCATCAAGCCGGTCCTGGACGATAAGGGCAAAGAAATCCTCCCGGCCCTCGACAACCACATGATGGGTACCCTCTTCGAGGAACTCCTCCGGAAATTTAATGAAGAGAACAACGTCACCGAAGCTGGTGAGCACTTCACTCCTCGTGACTACGTCCATCTCCTTGCCGACCTGGCCGTCATACCGGTGGCCGACAAACTGGAAGACAGCACCTACAGCATCTACGACGGCGCCTGCGGTACCGGCGGTATCCTCACCATCAGTGAGGCTGAAATCAAGCGCCTCGCCAAGGAGCGCGGCCGCAAGATCAATATCAACATCTTCGGCCAGGAACTCCAGCCGGAAACCTACGCCACCTGCAAGGCCGACCTGATGATCTCCGGCGAGCGCAAATCCTTTGACTACATCCTCAACGGCACATCCCGTCAGTACATCGCCTTTGGCTCCACTATCTCTGAAGATGGCCATAAGGGTGAAACCTACGACTTCTGCATTTCAAATCCTCCTTTCGGCACACCCTGGAAGGAAGACCTCAAGAAATGGGGCCTGGCCGAGAGCGAGAAGAAAAAGATTTCCGACCCGCGCTTCAAATTCGTCTATGACGATGATCCGGAGTTCAACGTGATTCCCGGTATTGGAGACCCTCAGATGCTCTTCCTGGCCAACAACATCAGCCGTATGAAAGACGGCACCAAGATGGGCACTCGCATTGTCGAGGTGCACAATGGTTCCTCCCTCTTCACCGGTGATGCTGGTGGAGGCGAAAGCAATCTCCGCCGGTACATCATCGAGAACGATATGTTGGAGGCCATCATTGCTATGCCTGAAAAGGATTTCTATAACACAGGCATTGGCACTTACATCTGGATTGTCACCAACCGAAAGGAAGCTCGACGTAGAGGTAAAGTTCAGCTTATTGACGCCACATCCATCAAGACCCCGCTTCGTAAGAATCTGGGCGAAAAGAACTGTGAGACGGACGCCAACGACCGAAAGAAGATCCTGGAGCTCCTGATGAACTTCGAGGAAAACGAGTATAGCAAGATCTTCCCGAATGAGGAGTTTGGCTACTGGGAGGTTGAGCTGTTTAAGCCGGCAAAGGATGAGAACGGGAACGTCATCAAGGACCGGAAAGGCAAAGTAAAGCTTGCAAAAGTCAAGGGAGAAGTGGAACAGATTCCTTTCCTCTATCCTGGCGGAGTTGAAGGCTTTTACGATAACGAGGTGAAGCCTTACGAACCGGAGGAAGTGTTTGGTGAACCGACTATTGGCTACGAGTTAAGCTTTACAAAGTATTTCTACAAGCCTATCAAATTGCGATCTATTGAAGCTATATCATCCGATATCCGCGATATCGAGGCTAGTACTGAAGGTTTATTAAACGAGATTTTGGGTCTTTAGGTATGAAGTATAGTGAATACAAAAATAGCGGAATTCAGTGGCTTCCAACTATTCCTGTTAATTGGGATAGTTGTAAAATAAAGAGTCATTTCCGTTTACGCTCTACAAAGGTGTCGGATCAAGACTATCCGGCATTATCAGTATCAAAGAATGGCGTGACCCCTCAACTCGAGACCGCAGTAAAAACAGAAAATGGTGACAATAGAAAACTAGTTTTGAAAGGTGACTTTGTTGTAAATTCAAGGTCTGACCGGAAAGGCTCTTGTGGTGTATCTTCATTTGATGGTTCAGTATCCCTAATAAACATTGTCCTCGAACCGCATGGCGTATATGCGCCATATTATCACTACCTCTTCAGAAGTAATGATTATGTGGAAGAGTTTTACAGAAATGGAAGAGGTATTGTTGCAGATCTTTGGACTACACGTTGGAACGAAATGAGCTCCATCATGATTCCTCTGCCTCCAATTGAGGAACAAATAAAAATAGCAGCTTATCTTGATAAAGAGATAACTTTAATTGAATCTTGTAAATGTCAGAGAGAGAGAGAGTTACAAACTCTTAACGAATTAAAACAGGCTGAAATCGCCTCTGTGGTCACACGCGGCCTAAACCCTAATGTTCCAATGACGTATATGGATACGCCGTTACAAACAGTCCATCCATCTCATTGGAAAAGAGTAAGGAATATGACTTTCCTCATCGAGCAAGATGAAAAAGTCGGGATGAGGTCTAATGAATATCGTCTTTTGTCTCTGACTACGAATGGCGTTATTATTAGAGATGTAGAAAGCGGTAAAGGAAAGTTCCCTAAAGATTTTGAGTCTTATAAAGTAGTTGAGCCAAACGAACTTGTGTTTTGTTTGTTTGATATTGATGAGACGCCACGTACAGTGGGATTATCAATGAATAACGGTATGATTACTGGTGCATACGACATTTTTAAGGTCCGTGAAGACATCGTAAATCCAAAGTTTGTGTATGCATTCTATCTGGCTATCGATAATATTAAGGCCTTACGTCCTTATTATTCTGGACTGAGGAAAGTTGTAAAGCATAATCGGTTTATGCAAATTGGTTTCCCGCTTCCACCTTTGGATGAGCAAAATGCGATAGTGGAGTATATTGAAACTAAGACTCACGCAATCGATTCTATGATTTTCTCCCTTAAAGATGAAATTGACCGCCTTTCAGAGTATAAACAACGACTCATTTCAGACGTTGTTACTGGGCAAGTCAACATACAAGACGAATTAAGTTAGCTATGCCGCACACAGACATGACAGAGAAAGGTCTTGAGACCATTATGGTGGAGTACCTCCGTGACCATCAGGGTTACGAGCAGGGACAGTCTTCAGACTTTGACAAAGAGTTCACCCTGGATAAGGGACGCGTGGAGCGCTTCCTTAAGGCTACCCAGCCGATGAAGGTGGAAACGACAATGTGCTTTGCCACGGAGAGCCAGAGACGGCTCTTCTTCAGCCGCCTGTCGGAACACATCATCAAGGAGGGCATCACCAATGTCCTCCGCAAGGGCTTCCGTTTCAACGGGCAGATCTTTGACCTGTACTATCCCATACCGTCAGAACTCAATCCCTCCGCCTATGAGTTCTACCAGAAGAACATATTCAGTGTCACTCGCCAGCTCCACCACTCGGCCGAGCAGACGCTGGATGCCCTGGATGTCTGTGTTTTCCTCAACGGTTTCCCCATCATCACCTGCGAGTTGAAGAACAAATACACCGGCCAGAACGTTCAGAACGCCATCAAGCAGTACCAGAACGACCGCCCGGCTTCCGACCCGCTATTCGCCCCCAGACGCTGCGCGGTCCACTTCGCCGTGGATGATGATGAGATTATGATGTGTACGGAGCTCAAGGGGAAGGATAGCTGGTTCCTGCCGTTCAACAAAGGCGTGAATGGAGGTGCCGGCAACCCTTGGGTAGATTCCAAGATCCGGACGGAATATCTTTGGCAGGAAATCCTGAAGAAGGAGTCTCTCTCTGATATTATGGAGAATTACGCTCAGGTTATCGAGAAAGACGTTGAAGGCTCAGATAAACCCGTTAAGCGTGTCATTTGGCCCCGTTATCACCAGCTGGATTGTGTGCGCCGGCTGCTTCTTGATACCCGGGCAAATCCGATTGGCCAGAGGTTCCTCATCCAGCACAGCGCCGGCTCCGGAAAGAGCAACACCATCACCTGGCTGGCATACCAGCTGGTCACCTTGGTAGAAGATGACGAGAACATCGTGGACTCCGTGATTGTGGTCACCGACCGCGTCAACCTGGACAAACAGATCCGCGACAACATCAAAGCCTTCAAGCGCCTCTCCAACATCGTCGCCTGGGCAGAAGACTCCGCCACATTGAGGGAAGCACTGCAGGGCGGCAAGAAGATTATCATCACCACCATCCACAAGTTCCAGTTCATCCTGGACGCCATCGGTGGCTCCCTCGGCGACCTCAACTTCGCCATCATCATTGATGAGGCCCACAGCTCACAGAACGGATCCATGTCCGCCGACATGAACATCGTGGTCTCTGGAAATGCGGAGGATGATGAGGAAGACATCGAAGACCTCATCCTGAAGATCATCAAGGGCCGCAAGATGGCTCCGAACGTGAACTACTACGCCTTCACTGCCACGCCTAAAAACAAGACGCTGCAGATGTTCGGCAAGCCGGTGCAGAATCCTGATGGCACAGTAGGACACGTTCCCTGCCACGAATACACGATGAAGCAGGCCATCGAGGAAGGATTCATTATGGACGTGCTCAAGAATTACACGCCATATCGCAGCTACTACAAGATTCTCAAGGCCACCCAGGATGATCCTGAGTTTGACAAGCTGGAGGCTCCTAAGAAGATTCGCGCCTTTGTAGAGCGCCAGCCCCAGACCATCAACGAGAAGTCTCTCATCATCGTCAATCACTTCCTGGACAAAGTAATTGCTGCCCATAAGATTGGCGGCCAGGCCCGCGCAATGGTTGTGACCTCCAGCATCATACGCGCCATCGAATTCTACTACGCCATCACCAAACAACTGGAGGAGCGCCACAGCCCTTACAAGGCCGTTGTGGCATTCTCTGGCGAAAAAGAGTGGCAGGGCAAGATGGTCAACGAATCAACTATCAACGGCTTCCCTTCATCAGAAATAGAGAAGAGAATCGCTGCAGATCCTTACCGCATCCTCGTGGTGGCCAACAAGTACCAGACGGGCTACGACCAGCCGCTCCTCCACACGATGTACGTGGATAAGCAGCTCTCTGACGTGAAAGCCGTACAGACCCTTTCCCGCCTCAATCGCTGCCATCCCAAGAAGCGCGACACCTTTATCCTGGACTTCGCCAACGAGCCGGAAGATATCCAAAAGGCCTTCCAGACTTACTACAAGGGCACCATTCTCACACACGAGACCGATCCTAACAAACTCAACGACCTTATCGAAGAGATAGAAAGCGCCAACATCTACACAGAAGAAGATGTCCACGAGTTCAATAAACTCTACTGGAGTTCCGCTTCCCGTGAAGAGCTTGACCCTATCATCAACCGCTGCGTAGAGCGCTTCAAGGCAGAACTCACGGAAGACAAGCAGATCAAGTGCAAGAGCGCCATCAAGAGCTATATCCGCACCTATCCCTTCCTGGCTGCAGTGATGCCCTTCAGCAGCGTAGAATGGGAGAAACTCTACCACTTCTACTACTACCTGGGCGCCAAGCTGCCCAAGCTGGTCATCGATGACTGGACCGAAGGCCTCATCGAAGCCATCGACTTCGACAAATACCGCATCGTCGAGCAGGAAGAGGTCAACATCTCGCTCACCGACAAAGACTCCGAGATTGCTCCCATCCCCGTGGGCACCAAGGGCGGCAAGAAAGAACCCGAGCTGGATGTCCTTTCCAACATCGTCGAAGACTTCAACACCCTCTACGGAGGCATCGAGTGGGATCACGCCGACACAGTCCGTGCCCAGATCCAGCAGCTCCCTGACCTCCTTGCCCAGAGCGAAGCCTTCGTCAACGCCGTCCACAACTCCGACAGCG
>CAMYYI010000001.1 GCA_947303465.1 uncultured Bacteroidales bacterium | reverse complement strand
TCTACCACCTGCAGTTCAGGTTTCTCGAATTTCTTTTTTCCTTCCAGATTCTTTTTTTCTTCCAGATTCTTTTCTACTTCCATGTTTGTAAGATTTTAAGTGTTAATTAAAAAAGGACATTTTGACGCATAAAAAAACTTCGGCACTTCTTTCGAAGTCCGCCACTCTGTTCCGTTAAACGATTGATTACAAGGCTATAATACCCCCCCCTGAATACCGGAAGAGTATCTGCAAACATGAGATATGATGTGAAAGCCGTCACCATGAACGCTTTATCCAGAATACAAATTTACTGAATTATTTTAAAAAACAACTTTTAGTACATGACAAAAATTAAAAATATTGTCTTAACTTGTTGATTTTCAGGTAATTATATTTGTAAAAGACCTTGGTTTTTCGTGGCTTTAAGGTATATAACTTCCACATTATTTCCAACCAAAGATTTTGACCAACAGCAAAGGGAGGGTGCGGCCTTTCCAACCACATCCTCCCTTTCACCGAGGTGGGAAATCTATCCTTTTAGAGAGAAATCCAACCAGAAATTTTATTTACCCTGAATATTTTAAATATGTTCAGTGTATTATTACCCACTTTTAAATAATGGTTTTGAGTTACTATTTAGGCAACAGGGCCGCCGAGCCGACTATTTGTAATAGAATTATTCCACGTTAGCAGCACGAGCATGTATATAAAATTACCCACCTTGGAATGATTGATTTGAGAAACACACGCTATGTCTCACCTTCTCGGAAAATTACCCATTTCCGAATGAAGGTTTTGAGCCACGAAGGAGGGCGGCGAGCCGCCGGCCCCGCGTCGCGTGTTACCCACTTCTTAATGAATGTTATACATCTTCCTTCCTTTCACCGTGAGGATTATGTGGGTAATTCTTCCCTTTCAGAGACTGTGCGCGAGCATATATATAAAGAGTTGTTATTCAATCAATTATGTGCTGTTCCTAAAAATTACCCACCTGCAAACGAAGGATTCCCGCCGTTTGGTGTGGACTGGGGCAAGGACGAGAATGTGAAAAAGAAGGTGGAAGAAGACAACGCCCCGAACAGGAGATTCGAGGCTGGCCTTCCGTCTAAGAACGACGGTTCTCTACTCTTCCTGATGCATATGATCAGCAAGATGGATGATAGGCAGGGCTCCCGTATTGGCATTGTTCTTAATGGCTCCCCGCTTTTCAATGGTGATGCCGGCGGAGGTTGGAGCAATATCCGCCAGAGTCTTCTCGACAGGAATCTCCTTGATGCCATCGTGGCCCTTCCCAAGAATCTGTTCTATGGGACAGACATCAGTTCCTATCTTTGGATCTTGGACAACAAGCGCCCTGCAGACAGGTACCATAAGGTCCTGTTTATTGACGCGACATGTGATTATTTCACGACACCTCTTCAGCGTAGCCTCGGAAAGAAACGGTACGAAATCAGTAAGATAGGTGCTGAGGCCATCATGCTGGCATACAAGACGTATGACAATTTCTCCATTCCCATTGACTACCTGGACGATGGGACATTCCCTCATAAAGAAATCGCAAAGCTTCTTGACTACGATGATTTCCTGTATACCAAGGTGACCGTCCTCCGCCCGAAGCGTCTGTCGTTTAGCGGCATCTCCGAGAAGTATGAAAAACTTCTTGCTGATGAGGATTTCAACGCAGATGCGCCGAAGAATCAGATTCTCAAGACAGTGGCTGATTTGAAAGATATCGACGCTAAACGGGCCGATGCGGATTTTTTCAAGTTCCTCAAAGATCAGAAAGTAAAGGTCACTGCTACAGAGGTAAAGCTTCTTCGTGCGACTTTTGGGGAAAGGGACGAGGATGCTCCTGAAATCTTGGCTAACCCGTACAAATCTACTAGTGGATTCGAAGCTGATTCGGACCTCAACGATACAGAAATCATCCCCTTCAAAAAGGACATAGACGAATACTTCGCCGAGGAGGTCCTACCATTTGTGCCGGACGCCTGGATGGATCGCACTAAAGACAAGATTGGCTGCGAGTTCCCTTTTACAAAACTCTTCTATGAGTATAAACCATTGAGGGACAGCTCAATTATCCTTGATGAACTGAAGCATCTTGACGAGCAGTCTGAAATTGATATGAAGAATCTTTAAGGCCTGAATTTATGGCAGGATATTCCAAATATAAACATTCTGGCTTTTCCTGGATTGGTGATATACCGGAGCATTGGGAAGTTAAGCGCACTAAGTATGTTGCCAAATTATACAACGGCGACAGCCTAAATGATGAGCAGAAAAATGCTTATTCCGACTTTTCAGAGTCCGATGAAACAATTCCATATATCGCCTCAAAAGACATTGATAAGGACTCTTGTTCCGTGGATTATATGAATGGAACGAGAATTCCCAAGAAGGAGAAGAATACCAACGGTAGGCCCTTTTCAAAGGCACCTGCAGGATCTTCTCTGCTTTGTATTGAAGGTGGAAGCGCTGGAAAAAAGCGTTGCATCCTGGATCGGGAAGTGAACTTCGTTAATAAGCTTTGTTGTTTTGTCCCTAAGATTAATGGCAAGTTCCTGTTCTACTACATTTGTTCCAATTCGTACTGGGAGAATTTCAAACAGAACTTGCAGGGAATGATAGGAGGCGTGACTGTTACAAAGTTGGGCACCTTTCCTATTCCTATCCCATCTGACAACGAACAAATAACTATTGCTAATTATCTGGACGTTGAATGCAAAAAGATTGATGACCTGATTGCAAATGAGGAGAAGAGGGTGAGCTTACTCCAGGAAATCCGTCTTTCAATTCTTACGAAAGCGGTTCTTCAAGGATTAAACGGTGGAGTAGAAACTGCTCCAAGCAAGCATAGTTGGCTCGAGAATATACCGAAACACTGGAAGGTTATGCCTCTCAGGTATACGGCAAATGCAAAAGGCTGTTGCTTCATCGACGGAGACTGGATAGAGAGTAAAGATATTGATTACGATGGGAATATCAAATATTTAACCACTGGTAATGTAGGACCTGGATTCTACAAGGAACAAGGATTAGGATACATCACGGAGGAGAAATTCAAAGAGTTGGATTGCATTGATGTTCTTCCGGGCGATCTCCTAATTTCCAGATTGAACGAACCCATTGCTCGCACATGCATTGTCCCCGATTTAGGGTCTAGAATTGTTACGGCTGTGGATAATGTCATATTCAGGCCCAACCCTAATGTGCTCGATCGTAAGTTCGCCTGTTACTATATGAATAATGGTAGGCTGACAGAGCATGCAAATATTATTGCTCGTGGTGCTACGATGCATCGAATCAGTCGCACAATGCTCGGCCATTTACCCATAGTTCTTCCGCCTCTTGATGAACAACGAGAAATAGTTGCTTTCCTTGATAAAGAGTGTGGCCAATACGATGATAGAATTGCGAAGGCCAATCACCAAATTGACCTTCTAAAAGAATACAAACTATCTCTCATTACAGAAGTTGTAACCGGAAAGCGAAAAGTCTGTTAAGGTGGGCAAGAACACTGCACACCTAGATGCTACCTTCGCGTTGTAATTGATATTCGACATTCGCCTATGATGAATCTTGATGAAACCCGCTTCGAAGAGCACATTGCTGACGTGCTCGCTCACTCTGATCTCTATAACCAGCGTCAGTCCAGTAATTTCGAGATTGCAGACCTCTGCGACCGCGAAATGCTTGAACGCTTCGTGAAGGCCCAGCCGGAAGTTTGGGCCAAGCTTTCCCGCAATGTCCCCGGCCGGGAGATCGACACGGTTATCGAGACCTACAACCGGGCCATCAACCGTGGTACCAGTATTTGGGATATGCTCCACAAGGGGCTCATGGTGGTAGGGGCCAAGGTGAAGTTCGTGGAATTCCAGCCACAGATTGGCGGCGAGCAGTCGTCTGCGTACAAGCTGTACCGGGAGAACCGCTTCTCTGTAGTCCGGCAGATGAAGTATTCGACCGATGCGAGCGACAGGGATAACGAGCTCGATCTCTGCATCCTTATTAATGGTATTCCCATTATTACGTGTGAGTTGAAGAACGAAGGGACCGGGCAATGTTACGAAGACGGCATCATTCAGTATCAGACGCAGCGTGATGCCGGTAACCGGATGTTGAATGCGTGCCTGGTGCACTTTGTCATGGACAACAACCTGGTGTTCATGACCACGAAGCTGGCCGGCGCCGATACCAACTTCCTGCCGTTCAATATCGGCACTACCAATCCTCCTGTTGAGGGGGATGCGGACTACCCGACGCATTATATGTGGGATCAGATCCTGCAAGCGGACAGTCTGTTGGATATCCTGCAGCACTTTATCAAGCGTGTGAAGGACCGCAAGGGGAATTATACGGTCATCTTCCCGAGATTCCACCAACTTAGGGCCGTACGCCTTCTGAGAGCTCTCTCCAAAGAGGAAGGCCCGGGACATAACTATCTGGTGCAACATAGCGCTGGTAGCGGCAAGACCATGTCAATGGCTTGGCTGGCACACGAACTGTCCAACCTGACCAATGATGACAATACACCGCTGTTCGACAGCATCATAATGGTCACGGACCGTATTGTTCTCAACCGAAATATGGCCGACGAGGTGGTTGCATTTGAAATGCAGCCTGGCACGGTGAAGGATGTTCGTCGCGGTTCGGTGAACCTGGCCAAGGCCATCAATGATGGGTACCGCATCATTATCAGCACGGTGCAGAAATTCGCCTTTGCCCTGCCGAATATCAAGAAGCAGGACAACCGGCATTTTGCGGTCATCATTGACGAGGCGCATACGGCCCTAGGGAAGGAGAGCGCTAAGGACATTATCAGCGCCCTGTCTTCGGACGACGACCTCCGTCAGATCGATGATTTCCATCCGGAGGACTACGATAACCAACTGGATGCCCTGATGGCTTACCAGCAGGTGATGCGCAAGATGATGCACCACATCAGCTATTATGCTTTTACCGCCACGCCCAAGGACACCACCTTTGCCCTATACGGCAAGAATCAGCATGAGGCGCACGACCTGTATTCGATGAAGCAGGCCATCGAGGAAGGATTCATCCTGGACGTTCTGGAGAATTACATCAGCTACAAGACCATGTTCGAGCTGGTGGAGAAAGATCCGGACGAGGACCTGAAGAAGCTCTTCGAGGAGAAGAAGTCGCTGAAGGTTATCTATGACAGCCTGAATAAGAACCAGTATATCATGTTCCGCAAGGCTTCTATGATAGTTGACCATTTTATGACCCACACTATCAAGAAGATCGGCGGGCAAGCAAAGGCCATGGTTGTGACTGATTCCCGCAGGGCTGCTGCCGACTTCAAGCGGATCATCGACACCATTATCAATGGGCAGTACGGTGGCGCAATTAAGACGCTGGTTGCATTCTCCGGAGAGGTGGAGGATAGCCACAGGCGAAAGTGTACCGAGGCCAACATGAACGATGGAGGCGTCAAGGATGACGATATCCGCCTGAAGTTCGAAGAGCCCGAGTACAAGATCTTGATCGTGGCGGAAAAGTTCCAGACCGGATTCGACCAGAAGTTGCTGCATACGATGTATGTGGACAAGGTTCTGGGCGGTATCCAGTGCATCCAGACGCTCAGCCGCCTCAACCGCTGCTGCCCGGGCAAGGATGATACGCTGGTGGTTGATTTCAGGAATGATTCCGATGTGGTCCAGAAGTCGTTCCAGGACTACTACACCAAGACGGTGCTGAATGGACCGGTCGATCAGACGAGAATGTACCCTATCAAGTCGGACATCGACGAGTACAAGGTGTTCTCGGAGGAACAGGTGAACGATGTGGTGAAGCGACTCCAATCGGCCGCTACAGCCATCGGGGTACCGTCCATTATGAAGCGGATTGTTACGGACCGCGTGGAGCCGATGGAGGATGCGGAGAAAGATCGTTTCCGCAAGCTGGTGAATCGGTATATCCGTCAGTATGGATTCATTGCACAGGTGATGACGTTTGTCGATCCTGAGCTGGAGAAGTATTACGTGTTCCTGAAGGTTCTCTACAAGTATCTCCCTTACACGAAAGAGACGCTTCCCGTGGATATCCTGGAGCATATCGACCTGGATAAGCTTCGTATCCAGATGTCCTTCGAGGGGCAGCTGGAGCTGGAGGACGAGGAGAAAGAGCTGTCCGCCAGCCGTATCGGGGAGCCGGGTAGAAAGATACCGGATGAGGAGAAGACCATCAAGGAGATTCTCCACATTGCCAACGAGCCCTATGCCGGAATCTTGGACGAGAATGACAAGATCCTGAAGCAGATTTGGGAATCTGTCCTGGTTGATCCCGAGGTAAACGAGGCGTTCCGCGCGAACAATACTTACGACAACCTCATCAACCTGGTGAGGGAGAAGTTCGACGAGAAGATAGCCGAGCAGATTGATAAGTATTACAACTTCATGGAGATCCTCCAGAAGAACCAGTCCTTCTCAGTCGCGCTTATCAGGCGGTTCGTGGATGCTATCGCCGAAAGGACGTATGCGGCATCAAGGCTGGAGTATAACGAGGAGGCCCTCATTGCTGCCATGTCGTCTGAAATGGCCCCGATGTTTGAGCCATTCAGCAGGAGCATGCGTCCATTGGATGAGGTGTCCGAGTCCTTGCTCTATGTTCTTCGGACTCCGAGTACGCCTCTTTACGACGGCGCGGATGATATTCTGAAAGATGGCCTCAACCATGTGTTCTGCAATCCGAACCTGACGGCTATCGACAGGAGGACGATCTTTAATCAGCTGTTGACGAAGTATGAGAACTTCTTGAAGAAGCTGTATTACTTGATCCACCAGACTGATGTGCCGACGAACCCGCACGCACCGGAAGACACCGTCCCGACCCTGTCCAATGCAATCTTTGCATTTGACTGCCTGCGCGAGCTGAAGCACGACACGGATCCGGCGTATCAGATTTTCTACGGCTACTTGACCAACCTCAAAGAGTGGAGGAACCTGGAATCCCACGCAGCTCCTGCCGCTACCGAGCAAGAGCTGATTGCCGGCACCAAGGTAGTTGTGGCCATGTATCTCTTTGTGACAGCCTGGAGTATCGGTGACCTGGAAGAGGCTGGATACTAATTATTTTTGGTCGGCAGGAACACTGCACACCTACGATTTATCTTTGTGCCGTCAAAGGAAATGAATCCGATGACGGTACTTTTTTGTTGTTTCGATTATGAGGACTTTATCTGTTAGACAACCTTGGGCTTCGCTCATTTGTTCTGGTATTAAGGACGTAGAAAACCGCACCTGGGCACCGCCCGTGTCGGCAATCGGTGAGAAACTGTTGATTCACGCTTCGGGCAAGAAGGTGTCCGAAGAAGAGATTCGGATGCTGCCGTTCGAGTGGTGTTCTGTTATGGACAATGCCGTGAAGTATGGCTGGCTCCCGGAAGTGGAGGATATGCCGACAGGAGCAATCATCGGTTATGTGGACTTGGTCGGCCACTCTATGAATACCGAGTCCCTTTGGGATGGCGGCGAGGAATGTGTGAAGTGGATTTTCGAGAATGCCTACCTCTTCGATAATCCCATCCCGGCGAAGGGCAAGCTTGGTGCTTTCGATACGCCTATGAATGTGCTTCCGCCAGCCCACAAGGTTATTGATTTGGTCCCGCATCGGGAGGGGGATGTGGTCGTGCTTCCATACAGCGAGAAACTCGTTGACGAGGCTGTTGAGGATAAACTTGTCGTGCTGGACGTGACCGACGAGAATCTGGATGTTTTTGCGGAACTGAAGGGCGAAGAGTATGTTCTCCGTCCCACGTCCAAGATCCAGCTTGTTACGCCGAAGCGGACCGTGGAATTTCCAGTTTTGGACTCAGATCTATTTATAGATGTATACGAGGATTCCGGCGCTCCTATTCTATACACATCCCTGCGTGGAGAGGAGTACGGGAAGTATATGGTGGCTTTCTATTCGGAGCCCACTTTTGAGAGAGATAATTGATTGGTTTAGATAGTGTTTTTGCTTATGGAGATCCTTTTTTCTTTTCTTGGAGGCCTTGTCCTCACCGCACTGATTGCCTTCTTCATCGCAAGGAGTATTGTCAAATCCCGCGTCACCCAGACCGAGCAGTCGGTCCGGATGCAGGCGGAGTCGTCTTTCAAGGTTGAGCAGGCCCGGTTGGAATCTGATCTGGGCCACGCCAACACACGTGCCGAGGAGCTACTTGCGAAACTGGAAGAGGCTAAGAGTGAGGCTGAGCGTCAGGTGCAGGTGGCTAAGGACGAAGCAGCGGCAACGCTGGAGAAATCCAAGGCCGATGCAGATGCTTTGCTGCAGCAGACCAAGGCGGAGGCCGCCAAGCTGCTTGCGGATACGAAGGCCGACCTTAGCAAGCGGAACGCTGATGATATCGCAGCCCGTGACAAGGCTCACCAGGAGGCGATGGATGCCCTCCAGGCCCGTTTCGACGAGACGATGGCCAAGGTGAGCGCACAGGTGAAGTCCGACACGTCGGAAATGCTGAAGGCCCGCCAGAAGGAGTTCTCGGAGACGAGCAACCTTAGCCTAGGCCAGATTGTGAACCCGCTGAAGGAGAATATCGCCGAGCTCAAAAAGGCGATGGAGGAGGGGAATAAGGAGCAGGCGGAGCGTAATGGCGAGATGCGCGAACGCATCCAGAGCTTGATGGAGCATAGCGACGCCGCCCGCAAGAGCGCAGACGAGTTAGCTGCCGCTTTCAAGCATGGCAGCAAGATGCAGGGAGACTGGGGTGAAACCATCCTGGAGGAGCTGCTGGCGTCACAGGGGCTCACGAAGGGCGTCCACTTCGACACGCAGGCGGTTATCCGCGGCATTGACGGGAAGCCTGTGCGGAACGAGGACGGCGGTATCATGCGGCCGGATATTATCCTGCATCTGGACGAACGCCGCGAGGTGATCATCGACTCCAAGGTGTCGTTGACTGCCTATGTGGATTACGTCAACGCCGAGAACGAGGCTGACCGTCAGGTGTTCCTGAAGGCGCATCTTGAGAGCATCAAGAAGCACGTGAAGGAGCTTGCGGCGAAGGACTATGCGGCTTATATCCAGTCCCCGAAGGTCGCCGCCGGTTATGTGATTATGTTCGTTCCGAATATGGGCGCCCTGTGGACAGCCCTCAACGCTGAGCCGGACCTCTGGCGTAAGGCGGCGGATGCTAACGTCTATATCGCGGACGAGCAGACCCTGTATGGCGCGCTCAAGATCGTGAGTATGACCTGGACGCAGGTGGCACAGGCTCAGAACCACGAGAAGGTGTATGAGCTGGCCAACGAGATGATTGACCGCGTCGGGCTGTTCATGGAGAAGTACGAGGCTGTGGGCAAGGCTTTGAAGAAGGCGTCTGACGAGTACGAGGACGGCAAGAAGAAGCTCGCTCCTCAGGGCCAGAGCATCATCAACACGTCCGGCAAGCTGATCAAGCTCGGCGCCAAGAACAGCGACAGGCACCCCATCAAGGCGCTGCTGGATGTGGACGAGATTCCGGCGCTGACTGAGGGGAGTGACATTGTCGAGGAGACGGAAGCCGAAGCTGAATAGAATCCGTTGTCGGGGGACCGGTTATTTGCCGGTCCCCACTGACAATGTGGCAGGAAAACACCGCATTTTTGGCGATGGCAAAACCTTTGATAAACAACGAGAAGTATCCAAAAGCCCTTGTTTTGTCGAGGGGTAATAATCAGGATTATTTATGGCGAAAAAAAGAGCGGGGAACGCATCCCCACATACGATAACTAAATTATGGGCAAAAGCCGCCGGCCGTTGTGAATACGATGGCTGCAACAAATTGCTGTACAAGGATGATTTGACATCTCAGGAGATCAACGGTGGTTTCGTTGCCCATATTATTGCGGCATCTCCTGATGGTCCGCGTGGGGATGAGGCTCTGTCTGCCCAGTTGGTGGACGATATCGGCAACGTGATGCTAATGTGTCACGAACACCACCGGCTTATAGACCACGAGCAGGTCGCTGAGCATACCGTTGATAGGTTACGGGCGATGAAAAAGAAACACGAGGATCGTGTCAGGGAGGTGACGGAAATAGATGCTGCAAAGATTAGCGTTCCCGTCGTATATGGAACAAACATCGGGGAAGAAGCGGTGTCTATTCCAAGGAGAGAACTCGCCCAGGCAATGCTCCCGGATAACTATCCTACCGAAAATGTGGTCACCATTTCGTTCCTGAATTCCGGCTTGCATGACTCGCAAGAGTTGTTTTGGCAGGCGGAAGTCGCGCAACTTGAACAGAAGTATAATGAATCCCTGAAACCGCTTATTGGGAAGGAGGATATAGATTGCGTGTCAGTTTTCGCCTTGGCACCTCAACCGCTGCTGGTGAAGCTCGGAACGATGCTTTCAGACCTCCACAAAGTGAAGGTGTATCAGAAGCACCGGGAGCCGGACACGTGGAAATGGCAGGCTATGACCGAACCCAATCCGATGAAGATCATTCGGCCTGACGATACATCAAAGACTCCTGTCCTTATCTTTTCGTTGAGCGCCAATGCCATCTCGGCGAGGGTCAGGAAGCGCTTTGGTGATGAAGCGAGTATCTGGGAGGTGACGGCGGAGAAGCCCGACAATGATATGTTGAGGTCCGCGGACCAGCTTGCCGAGTTCAGGACTTTAGCCCGAGAGGTACTGGCCGAGATAAATGTAACATTCCAGGCCGATTCAATCAAGGTTTTTATGGCGATGCCGGCGGCTTGTGCTGTGGAACTGGGGCGGGTATGGATGCCGAAAGCGGACAAGAAACTGGTGCTGTTCGACAAGAATAACGCCGTTGATGTGGATGATATTGAGACGATTACAATTAAATAACTATAGATATGACAGAAGAACAGAAGAAACAGATTTCCGTCCTGCTTAATGAAATTGGGAAAGCGCTCGACGTGACGAAGACAGAGTATGATCAGATTACGACCAGCTACAAGGCCGTGGGTACTTATTTGGCTGAGGATCCTAGCCCTTTGAAGGCATATTCACCTCAAATCCGGCCACAGGGCTCATTCCTGTTCGGTACCGCTGTCCGTCCGGTATCGGAGGATGCCGATTTGGACATCGACCTCGTATGCGAGTTAACACGCAAGCCGGCGAACTGGACACAATGGTCCACCAAGAATGCAGTCGGCAATAGATTGAAATCATCCGGTGTTTATGGGCCGATGTTGGACAAAGAGGGTAAGCGATGCTGGACGCTGAATTATGCCGACGGCAAGTACCACATGGATGTTCTTCCATGTATCGTGAACGAAGGCTATACAACAGCTTTGGAGAGGATGCTCGCGTCTTCTGACACGGTGGTCACTGATACGACGGCCATTCGTATTACAGATAGGACCAGACCTGACTATATGACGGAGACGGACTCTGACAAGTGGCAGAAGAGTAATCCGTTCGCGTTGGCCAAGTGGTTCTATAACATAGCTTACCGGCCGACAAACTTGCAGCGGACAATCAATCTGAAAGAGGCCGTCGCGCCTGTACCGAAGTATTATGAGACGAAGGCGCCGCTTCAGCGCGTGGTTCAGTTGATGAAGCGTCACCGCGACATTATGTTTGACGGCGACGAGGACGACAAGCCGATTTCTATCATCATTACTACGCTTGCCGCCAGGGCTTATAACGATGCGACGGATCTGCTCAGTGCCCTTCAACATATCGCGCGCAATATGACATCTTACATTGAGGGAATGCCCGGACACCGTATCGTAAAGAATCCTGTCAACCCCTCGGAGAACTTTGCCGACAGATGGAAGCCGGAGAATAATAAGGAGGAGTACTTTTATAAGTGGGTCAACAAGCTTCAGGCTGATGTGGATCGTCTGATAGCAGCAGCCGGGCAGGGTCTTGATAAGCTCCAGACCTTGTTTGAGGAACTGTATGGAGAGAAGGTGTCGAAGGCTTCGTTTAAGGCCTATGGCAACCAAATCCTTGAGCAAAGGAAGGCTGGCAAGTTGACTGCGGCCGCAGGAGCTGCTACCCTTGGAACTGGTGCTGGGGCCAAGGTCGCGGCGCATAGTTTCTACGGCAAGAATGAGTAAAGGCACACCGGTTCCAATCCCTGCCCAGATTTCCATCTTGGCTAAGTATTATCCAAATGGCGTGGTGAAAACTCAAACACTACGCCGTTTGGTTTGGGAATGTGATATCATCCCTACGCCAAATAGTGTTACTTATCGTATCCGCATTGACTATACAATTAATCAGAAACCCAATGTATATGTGATAGAGCCTCCTGTCTTGGTTAGGCCAGAGGGTGCAGATAAGTTGAAGCATGTATATGACACTGAAAAACAGCAGATATGTCTTTATTATGGCCCGTTTGGGGAGTGGGATTCAACAATGTTTCTAGCCCAAAAGATTGTTCCATGGGCCGCAGAATGGTTGCTGTTTTACGAACTCTGGGTTATTACTGGTGAATGGCTAGGAGAGGGGATCGAGCATTCTAGATAATGGCGCGATGTTGTCCAAATGTTGTCCAACTAAATAAAAATAGCCCGTAGAGTGAGCTCTACGGGCTGTTTTTGTGCCTCGGGCGGGAATCGAACCCGCACGGCCGTTTCGGGCCAAGGGATTTTCTTACCACTATGGCTTTCGCCACCATTTTGTGTTTGTGGTCCGGACTATTCCTTCACCATGGAGCATATCTCTTTAGGTGTGTCGTGTCTAGTCTCTGCACCTTCCTCCTATCAGAGGCTTGGCTCAAGATTACCATCAGCGTTACCTGTTAAGGCTTCCTTGAATTTACGACATTCTGCATCTGTCCTTTCGGACCGAGCACTCAATTTTGCTCTTCCTCGATAATTATTTGTCAACGCGTGACAGTTTGGGCACAACAATATCAAATTGCTCAACCTGTTATCGGTGGAGACTCCATTAATATGATGGATTTCCAAAGGAATTGGTTGGCCCTGCCAGGTGTCCAGTTTACACCGCTCACAGCACTGGATTCCGGTGAGCTTTTTATAATGCTCACGAAGACGCCAGGAGCACTTATATGAAGAGTTCCTGGCAAAGATATCGGATTCGGATGCGCCTCTGTTTGGCCTAAAGGCCAGCCCTACATTCCAACCCTTGCCTGTAAAATGTGACGTATCAATCCCGTGCTCAGAAATAATACGATTGATGGTTCTGTAATTCCCACCTAAAGGCTTCAGGCCCAACTGTCGCAAGACTCCTGCAATAGATTGATTGTCGGCAACTGCTTTTTTGTACGTCTTCGATTGTATAAGCTTTCTTTCGCATACGCTAAAGATAAGCATAACTCTCGTGTCTAACAAATAATTATTTCAAAGAACGCTTCTAAGTCCCTCGTGTCTACCATTTCACCACCAAGGCAATGGTTGGGACTGCAAAGATAATTTTTTTAATTAACTTTGCGAGCACATTTATGATTAAAGCTATCTTTTTCGATATGGGCGGCGTGCTGCTGCCGCTGTTCCCCGAGAGGTGCATGGAGGCCTACCGAGAGCTTGCCGGGTTCAAGGACATAGATAAATATCTGGACCCGTGTCATCAGCACGGCATATTTCTGGATATAGAGGCGGGACGCATGGAACTGGACATTTTCTTTGCGGAATGTCTTGGGCATTGCGCTCCCGGCACCACTCTCGAAACCGTCTATCGTTGCCAGGCGGCGTTTTTCGGAACCCCGAAGCCCGAAGATGTCGCCCTCGTGAAGGAACTCGCGCAGCAGTACGACATATACTTGCTCAGCAACAACAACGCTTTCTCCATGCAACTGCATATCCCCAATTTCGAGAAAGCCGGCCTTCCCCTCCAGAGCAGTTTCAAGCAGTTGTTCTTCTCGCATGAACTCAAGCTCCTCAAACCATCCCCGGAGATTTACCTTTATGCCTTGGAACACAGCGGTCACAGTGCCGCAGAGAGCCTGTTCATAGACGATTCCCAACGCAACGTGGACGGCGCAATCGCCGTTGGCATGCACGCCGTGCTCTACCGCCCCGGCGAAGAAACCCTCCGGGAGGTGCTCACAAACACGCTGAACGAACTAAACCGCTAGAAATACTTCTTCTCCTGGCGGTCCAGCGCCACAAATATGAAGAGCAGTACGGTGAAGGCCCATAGCGACGAGCCGCCGTAGCTGAACAGGGGCAGCGGTATGCCGATAACCGGCATGAGCCCCAAAGTCATTCCTATATTGATAGCCAGATGCATGAAGAAGCATGCGGCGACACAATAGCCGTAAATGCGGGTAAAATGCACCCTTGCCCGTTCGGCGTCCTGAATCAGCCAGAATATAAGCAGCCCGTACAGGGCAATCACGAAAAGGCAGCCCACGAAGCCCCATTCTTCTCCTACAGTGCAGAAAATGAAGTCTGTGCTCTGCTCAGGCACGAAACCGAAGGTGGTCTGGGTGCCATGCAGGTAGCCCTTTCCGAACAGCCCCCCGGAACCTATCGCTATCAGAGACTGGTGAACGTTGTAGCCCACACCTCTCAGGTCCTCTTTGATGCCAAGCACTACTTCTATCCTTTCGCGCTGATAGTCCTTCAGCACACTGTTGAAGAACACGTCCGTTGCAAACACCAGCATCACTCCCGCAACGAAGCCCAGGATTCCGTTACGTATCACGGCCCTGCGGAAGCGTAAAGAACCCACGCGTCGCAGGTAATATACAAGGTAAATTACCACAAACACCGCCGTCAGCACCAGCGACACCCACCAGCTTGTCTTCAGCGTAACGATGAACAGCAGTATCGCTATCCCCATCAGCGCAATCCACCAGCCGGACAGCCCTTCCCTGTACAGGACGAAGATGAATCCTACATACACAAGTGCCGATCCGGTTTCGCTCTCGGCTACAATTACCAGCATGGGCAGAAGCACGATCGCCAATGCCAGCAGCAAATGATTCCACTTGCTTATCTTGAACCCCGGCAGGCTCATGACATAAGACAGCAGCAGCGAGGTCGTTATCTTGGACAGCTCTGCCGGCTGAAATTTCACGGGCCCCAGCTCAAACCACGAATGAGAGCCTTTCACGTTGCTGCTCAGGAAGATAACGGCTACCAGCAGCACCAGCACAATCCCATAGGCCGGCTTGCAGATACTCTCCCAGGTGAAGGGGTTGATTACGAACAGAATCATCGCCGCAATAACTATCGCCCCCGCAATCCAAAGCGCCTGCTTGCCGCAATTAAAGCTAAGGTCGAAGATAGACGACGGCTCTCCCGAACGCACGGCGGCATAGATGTTAATCCACCCGAAGAGCATGATAATCAGGTAGACGACGATGAGCCGCCAGTCCACCGTCTTCTTCAAACCCCTGTCCAGAAAGCCCTGTTCCATCAGCGTATCAGTTTGGTGTTAAGCACCCGGTGCTCCAGGTCCTTGCGTCCGGCGGACACCTCGCCGTTGAGGTACTGTTCTATCAGAAGCGTCGCGATGGGACATGCCCAGCTGGCACCGAATCCGGCGTTCTCTATATAAGCGGCAACGGCAATCTTCGGATTATCCATGGGGGCGAAGCAGATGAACACCGAGTTGTCCTTTCCGTGCGGATTCTGGGCGGTGCCGGTCTTGCCGCAGATATTAAGCCCTGGTACGTGTCCTACGTTCGCCGTACCCCCTTCGCCGATGGCGTTTACCGCTTTCCACATCCCGCGGATGACCTTAGGGAACTGAAGGGTGTCTACAAGAGTATACTGCCGCTCATAGTATTTGGGATCTATCTCCACTCCATCCGACGCCTTGACTACGTGCGGAATGTAGTAGTAGCCCCGGTTCGCCATGATTGCGGCCAGATTGGCAATCTGAAGCGGTGTGGTGAGTATTTCCCCCTGTCCGATGGAGAGCGAGACTATGGTTGGGAAGCGCCAGTGCCCCTTGCGGTAGTAGCGGTTGTAAAAGGCCGAACTGGGAATGTTGCCGCTCAGCTCCGACGGAAAATCGCTCCCGAGCTGCCGACCGAAGCCGAAACTCATCACCATCTCCCGCCAATGGTCGTATGCCTCTTCCGTGTTGGCGTACTTCGGGTTCTCGAGAATGTTCTTGAAGACATAGCAGAAATAGCCGTTGCAGGACATCATCACGGCATCTTCCAGGTTCAGAGGCGAGCGGTGCGAGTGGCATCCGAGCTTGCGCCCGCTGGAGGTATAGACATAGCCGTTGTTGCAGGGATATTGCATCCAGGGCTCAAGAACACCGTCTTCCAGCCCCACCAGGCCGTTGACCAGTTTAAACACTGAACCGGGAGGGTAAGAGGCGGAGACGGCCCTGTTGTACAGCGGTTTGTTCTTGTCGCGGCTCAACCTGTCGTAGTGCCGTCCGAATTCTGCCAGCACGCTGACGTCTATTCCGGGGCTGGAGACCATGGTGAGGATTTCGCCGGTAGACGGCTCAATCGCCACAAGGCTGCCCTTCTTACCGTTCATGAGTTGCTGCCCGTACTGCTGCAGGCGGGCGTCGATGGTGGTGACGATATCCTTGCCGGGCTCTGCCTCCATATCGAATTCACCCCCTTTATAGGGGTCTTTGGTGCGTCCGCGGGAGTCTCGCTGATAGATATGCCAGCCCTTTTTGCCGCGGAGTTCGTTTTCCCTTGCCGCTTCCAGTCCGGTACGCCCGTAATAGTCGCCGGCCCTGTATTCCGGATGCTCGGCCAGGTACTCGGCGCTAACCTCGGACGTATAGCCCAGCAGGTTGCCGCCGGCATTGAAAGGGTACTCCCTCATGGTGCGCACCTGCCCCTTGAATCCGGGAAAGCGGAACTGCTCCTCAGCGAAGCGCATATAGGTGTCGGCGTCTATCTGCTTGAGGAAGGTAAGCGTCTGCCAGCCTATGCGGGAACGGTAATTATGGTAGTATTGCATGCGCTCCCGCACAAAATCCGCCGTCGTGTCCAGCGCCTCCGCAAGTGCCAGCGTGTCGAGTTCAGTGACCAACCTTGGCGTAACCATTATGTCGTAGCAGGTGCGGTTCCCCACCAGCAGCAGTCCGTTGCGGTCGTAGATGACGCCCCTGGGGGGATAAATCATCTCGCGCGTCATGGAGTTGTTGTCCGCGTTCGTCTTGTAGCTCTCGTTGATAATCTGGACATAGAACAGGCGCCCGAGGAGTATCAGCAGCACCACCCCGAGCCCTATCAGGAGTTTGACAGAGCGGTTGTTGCGTTCCATGCTATTCGGGCCTGAGGAGTTTTGCGGCGAACGCGCACACCGGGGTGCTCACTACAACGGAAAGGAGGAAACGTCCGGCGGCGGGCCAGAAGCCCACGGTGCCGGCGGAATCGACCCAGATGTAGATAAGGAAAAACAGGGCGCACGAGAGCAGGATGGCCATTATCATCTTAGGCGCGCCGAACAGGGCGAAGCTGAGTTCGTCATGGGAAATCTGGTCTTCCCCGAACACTATGTTTATCAGCGCTTTACGGCTAAGGGCGACCGGAACCAGGGCGAGGGGCGTTATGCCGAGCATGCCGGTGGAGAAGAAGTCTACCGTAAGGCCGCAGGAGAAGGCTATCAGCATGGCAACTATGCTGCCCATTCTGAGAGGCAGCATGAGAATCATTACCGGCAGTACGGAGATAAGCACGTATCGCGATAGCCCGAAGAAATTGCACAGGATTATCTGCGCCACCATCAGCACCAGCCAGACTAATATGAACCTGCCTTTCTTCATCGCTCCATCTCCTCTATGGTTTCGCGGTCCGGGTTCTCCGCTATGATGACATAACGCAGAGTGGCAAAATCGATGAACAGCTTCACATCCACTACGTTAACAGCGCCGTCCACCAGTCTTGAGCCCATGGTTACTCCGACTGGTATATCGGCAGGATACACGGTGGAAAGGCCGCTGGTAAGCACGGTGTCCCCTTCTGCAACAGTCAGGTGCAAGGGGATGTCCTTAAGTATGGCGTGGTCCGTACCCCTTCCGTCCCAGCTTAGCGGCGCCACCAGGCCTTCCTTGCCTATGCGGGCGCTAACGCTTATTTTGTCGTTAAGCAGCGAAAGTCCGTATGAGTAGTGCCGATTCACAGAGTACACCATACCCACGACTCCGTTCGGGGTGATGATGGCGCTGTTTGGCCTCACGCCGTCATCGCTTCCCTTGTCCAGGATGATGTAATTGTGCCTGGAATTGGTACCCATGGCGGTAACTTCTGCCGGGATGTAATTGTAGCGGGAGCGGAAACCTATCGAGTCCAGCTTGGACAGGGCTTTCAGCTCCTTCTCCATCTCCTTGTAGCGCTGCAACTCTTTGAAAAGCTCGAAGTTGCGTCCGGCCAGGAGCTGGTTCTGCTTCTGCAGGGAGAAATAGTTGCGGACTTCTGTCACACGGCCCCAGGTCCAGGCCATGGCATTATGGGAGGCGCGGTTTATCCAAAAATCTTGAAGCGTGGATGAGCGTTTGAGCATAGACATCGCGGCAATCTCCAGGATAATGAAGACTGCCGCGACGGCCAGGCCGGAATAAAGCTCTCCGCGCCGCGCCATTTATCGCATAAGGAATGAATAGCGATCTGTATTCTTTAGTGCTTCGCAGGTTCCGCGTGCTACTGCGTGCAGAGGGTCGTCGCAAACGTGGAACTGGATATTTACCTTGTCTGTGAGACGTTTCGCAAGGCCGCGCAACTGGGCGCCGCCACCGGACAGCCAGATACCGTTCTCCACTATATCCGAGTAGAGCTCGGGCGGTGTGTTTTCTAGCACATGGAGAACCGACGCCTCAATTTTTGCAATCGATTTGTCGAGGCAGTGGGCAATTTCCTGATGGGTGATCGTGGCCTCCACAGGGTGGGCGGTCATGAGGTTGGGACCGCGGACCACGAAGGGTTCCGGTTCTTCTCCGTCGAGGTCAGGAATTACGGCGCCTACCGCAATCTTGATCTTCTCAGCGGTAATTTCTCCAACGCGGATGTTGTGCTGCTGGCGCAGGTACTGCTGGATATCCGCCGTAAACACGTCTCCTGCAGTACGGATGCTGTCCTGGAACACCAGGCCTCCGAGGGAAATGACGGCAATCTCAGTTGTGCCGCCGCCTATATCCACCACCATGTTGCCTACCGGCTTCTCTACTTCGAGGCCGATACCGAGGGCAGATGCCATTGGCTCGAAGATGAGGTAAACGTCACGGCCGCCGGCATGCTCGGTAGAGTCGCGCACGGCTCGTATCTCCACTTCAGTAGAGCCGGAAGGGATTCCTACCACCACTTTGAGGTTGGGGGTAAAGAGGCTGTGATGCCTGCTGTTCACCTGCTTGATAAAGCCGCGTATCATCATTTCTGCGGCATTGAAGTCGGCGATGACTCCGTCCCTCAGGGGGCGGATGGTGCGTATACCTGGGTTGTTGCGCTCGTGCATGAGCTTGGCTTTCTGGCCAATTGCGATGCACTTGCCGCTATGGTTGTCTATTGCAACGATGCTCGGCTCGTCCAGAACAATCTGGCTGTTCTGATAGATGACGGTGTTGGCTGTACCGAGATCGATAGCTAATTCTTGGTTTAGGAATGAAAACGCCATATATACTTTGGATATTATCGGATATTCGTACAAAATTAAGCAAATTTCCAAATAAAACCATTACTTTTGTTAGAGATTCAGATAAAATGAACAGCAGACCTGTATATGCGGTTTTTGTGGCCGGCGGCAGCGGCACAAGGATGGGTGGAGACGTGCCCAAACAGTTCCTGGAACTGGGCGGCATCCCCGTGCTACAGCGCTCCGTAGAGCGTTTTCTGGAGGCGGAACCGTCTGCCCGGGTGATAACCGTATTGCCCCAGCAGCATATAGGCACTTGGCAGGAGATGTGCCTGCGATACGCAGTTCCTTTCTCCCAGACGATAGTAGCCGGCGGCATGACCCGGTTCCACTCTGTACTGGCAGCCATGGAAAAGGTTCCGGACGGTGCGATAGTGTCCATCCACGACGGCGTGAGGCCGCTGGTGACGGCGTCCCTTGTGCGCAGGATGCTGGATGAGATGGCGGCCCCGGACGGGCCCCAGGCCCTGATTCCGGTAGTGCCGGTAACCGATACGCTCCGCAGCACCGATCCCGGAGTCCCGGCGCCCGACCGCAGCCGCCTGGTCGCTGTACAGACGCCCCAGATGTTCCTGTCGGAGGTGCTCAAGGCAGCCTACCGCCAGCCGTACGATATCTCCTTCACCGACGACGCCTCCGTCGCCGAACGCTCCGGCGTGCGTATCTGCACTACCCCCGGCGAGCGCTTCAACATCAAAATCACCACTCCGGAAGACTACCGCCTCGCCAAACTGCTACTACGCCCAGACCTCTAGTCTCAGGTCCGGAATTCGGGAGAAGTGTTTTGCATTGCGGGTTACCAGGGTAAGGTCGTTGCCCTTTTTGAACGGACCCACGAACAGTTTGGCGAGAATGACATCGGCTTCCTCGATATAAGCCGAATAATTGTTTTGCGTTTGCTCAACGATAGCATTTAACTTTACCTTTTTCATCTTCAGAGTACATTCTTCGCCATAAGGGTAACCATATTTCTATAAATTTATTCGAGTTCGAAGGTAATGATTACGTCTCCGAAGCGGCCGGTTACGTAGTCTTCTTCCTCGAAGAAGCGGGCGGAGAGCTGGCCGCGCCAGACTATGTCATCCTTCTCGTTGTAGGGGATATCCAGATCTATCCCGTAACTCTTGGACTGTATCTTGACCATAGCCTGGCACTTCCAGCTGGTGCGCGTGCCTCCGTCGTCTTCAGTAACCAGGAACGCCACCTTATCAAGCTGCTGGCTGAAGTCCGACACAAGAATCACCTCGAACGGCAATTCTTTTTTGACATACTTGCGCTTCACCACTATCATAAAGTCCGTGACGCTGGGCGTAAAGAGCCGGAGTTCAGCTTCCGTGCTGGCGTTGAAGCCTTCAACGCTTCCGCATTTGATGAAAAACTCCGAGGCTCCTCCAAACCAGCTGTCGTAGTTGCGCAACATCCTGAAACTCTTCATGATAAGTTTACGGTGGCTGCTCGCCGCAGCTATTGATCCGGAACTCGTTGCCGCAGAGCCTCTCGAGGGCAGCACAGTATTGAAGAGGTCAACCGGGGAGAACCCGGAATCGCGGTTGGTATTAAGCACCCAAACGGGCCTCTCCATCGCCACGCTTTCATCCACATAGACTGAGTCTATCTGCCGGGTGCCGTCCTCCAGATAAGAGACGGCATAACCGTAGTTGGATTCCGCTCCGTAACCGGGGTCGAAAGTTATGATAGGATATGTTTCTCCGTCCCACTCCTCGGAATAAGGCCAGTAGAGCTGATAGTCGCTGGCAGCGAGCTGCTCCATCATATCCTCCACGGAGGCCTTGGTAACCGGATGGGCTTCAAAGTATTCCCGTATGAGGTTGCGGAGCGGGTTGGCGTATCCGCTGGCAGTCCTCTTTGTATCGGGTCCACCCTTGGAGCCGCTGGCCGAGCCTACTCCCGCCCCGGGATCGGTCAGGAGGCGGTCCATGGTATATTCTTCATCGTAGCCGTTTCCGGAGGAGGCCTCCACGGCATCGTGCACCTCAAGCAGATGGCCGCCGTCCATGGGAAGCTCTGCGAACATCCGGGCGAGTTTCTGCAGATTGTCGTCTTCTATTCTGCGATTGTTTCGGGTGGAGTTTTCCGGGTCGATGAGCTGGCAGGCGGTAGCCGCGGCCAGCAGGGTGATAGTCAGAAATAAGCGTTTCATAGCAACAGTTTTTGGTTACTGTTGCAAAGGAAAGAAGAATTATCCGTGTTTTGAAGCGACGCAACGCTTATTTTTGAAAACCTGCCGCCGGCGCCTTTCTAAGCGGTTTTTTCAAAGCAGACGAAGCGTTCTTTCCCGAAAAAATCGGGCTCGATTTTGACGTTTTTCAGCCCGGCGGCCTCAAAAACGGCCCTGGTTTGACTGCCCAGCTCTTCGTTTATCTCCACTATTCCCCATCCTCCGGGCTTCAGGAAACGCCGCGCCCATTCCGCCACCGCCCTGTAAAACAGCAGCGGATCCTCGTCCGGCACGAACAGCGCCAGCTCCGGTTCGTGCTCCAGCACGTTCCGGTGCATACGGGTCTTTTCGCTCTCCCTGATATACGGAGGGTCCGCTGTAATCACGTCGAACGGCGCCCCCGGGAACGTCTCCGGAACGCTCAGAACGTCTGCCTGCAGAAACCTCGGCATGCTGGGGGCTGGTACGTCTGCGCGGGGGAAGGAGATTTCTCCGCTCGCTTCGCCCGGTCGAAATGACAGTGTGGCTTCGCTCGGTCGAAATGACAGAGAGCGGCGTTCTTCTGTCATCCTGAGCGCATGCGAAGGTTCTCCCTCCTCACTGCAGTATCCAGAATCGCCGGAGAACTGTGCTCGGGCAACGGCCAGCGCTGCCTCGGATATATCCACACCGGTGACCTCCGAACCCGGCACCCCCAGCGCGATAGACCAGGCGATGCATCCGCTTCCGGTACACAGATCCAGAACCTTCGGCCCTGGACTATGTACGCTACTATCAATGAGTGGGCGGACCCCCTCAAACACCCCCCGGTCGCTGCTCTGCAGCTCCAGAACCTTCGGCCCTGGACCGCTGTCGTTAACCTGCGACAACCGTGCGACAGCAGTTTCTACCAGCATCTCCGTCTCGGGCCGCGGAATCAGGACGTCCGGAGTAACGCGGAAGCGGTGCCCGCAGAATTCCTGAAATCCGGTGACGTACTGCAGAGGTTCGCCCTCCAGAAGCCGCCCCAAGGCGTTCGAAAGCTCCTCCGGCACCTCGGCGTCCGGCCTCACAACATAATCGTAAGGCTCGAACCCGCCAACATCGACAGCCAGACGCAGAACGAGGCTCCGCGCCTCCTCAGGAGGATACAGAGCCTCAAGCGCCGCAGCGCCCTCCCGTATAAACTGCGGGAGCAGCACTAGCTGTTCTCTATAATAGTGCTAAGGAAAGCGGTCATGTCCAAACCGCCGGTACGCACCATCCGGGGCACAAGAGAAGCACTGGTCATACCCGGAATCGTGTTGATTTCCAAGAAGTAGAGGCCATCCTCGGCAAGGATGTAGTCCATGCGCACGACGCCCCTGCATCCAAGTCGGAAGTAAATCCTCGCGGTAGTCTCCTGAACCATCTCCCTGACCTCGTCCGAAACGGGAGCCGGACAAATCTCCTGGCTGTGCCCGTTGTACTTGGCGTCGTAATCGAAGTACTCGTTATCGGAAACTATCTCTATCAGCGGAAGCGTAGCCACCTTGCTGCCATCAAAATACGCAGCACAAGTAAGTTCACGCCCCTCGACGCCCTGCTCAACCAAAACCGTCTTGTTCTCGGAATAGGCGAAACGTATGGCATGCTCCATCTCTTCGGGACTGGTAACCCGGGTAACGCCGAAGCTGGAACCTCCCTGGGTGGGTTTCACGAACACCGGGAAACGCAGTTTTCGAGCCACCTCATCCTGGGTTTCCTTATGATCCATCCCATGCCTCACAAACACGTCCGGAGCACATTTTGCGAGCCCGAGTTCACGTATATAGCACTTGCACGCATACTTGTCAAAAACTATGGAGCAAGTGCTGGAGTCGCAGGTGCTGCAGGGAATGCCAAGCATCTCCAGGTAGCCCTCCATCTGCCCGGTCTCGCCGGGAGCACCATGCTGTACCACATAAGCGAAGTCGAACTTTACCTTCTCGCCGAGCACGCTCACGGAGAAGTCGTTCTTGTCTATCGTCGGGCGCGAGCCCTCCGGGAAGATGATACGCATGGCGTTGCGCCTGCGGTATGCCACAAGCTGCCACTCGCCGAAACGAGCAAATATTTCATAGACGTCGTAAACCCTGTCGTCTATCGCAGATGCAACATATTCGCCGCTCCTGCAAGACACTTCCCACTCGGAAGAATCGCTTCCGTAGATGACCGCTATAGATGTGTACTTACTCATATTCCGTCAATTGAAATAGTAATCCGTTTCCTGGTTGTTCGCAGTTTCCTGCGCCTCGTTCATGTCCTCGTCGCCGCCGAGGAAGGTTCCTCCGCCGCTGCAGTCAAGACCCGCATTCACGCCTGCAGGCGGGATGAAGCAGTCCGACTCGCTGATAAGGCCGGCCGCTATGCACTTCTTCATCCATATACCCCAGATAGGAAGGGCCATACGGGAGCCGTCCAGCGAATTGAAGTGTATCTGCCTGTCCTCGCCGCCTATCCACGCCCCAGCGGTAATCTTGGGGGTATAGCCAATGAACCATCCGTCCGAGCAGTCGTTGGTGGTGCCGGTCTTGCCGGCAATCTCGCCCTTGAGGTTGTACGCGTAACGCAGGCGGCTGCCCGTGCCCCCGTTTATGACCCCCTGCATCAGGTTTGCCATAAGGTACGCGGAGGCGGCACTGATGGCCTCCCGCTTGGAGTTGGTGTGCTCTGTGATAAGGTTGCCCTGATTGTCCTCGATACGGGTGACGTACAGCGGCGAGGCATAAACGCCCTTGGAAGGGAACGTGTTGTATGCCGATACCATCTCGTACAGCGCTATGTCCGCCGGGCCGACACACAGGGCGTACACCTCATCTACGTGGCTGTGAATGCCCATACGGTGCATCATCTGCGCCATGGCCTGAGGGCCGAACTGCTTCATAAGGAAGGCGGAGATGTTGTTGGAGCTGTTGGCAAGGCCCCACTTGAGCGTAACCGTAGTGCCTATGACTTCCGCCTTGTCAGTACTGCGTGGCGTCCATTCCGAGCCGTCCCAGTTGATGAAGGTCTGAGGCGCGCAGACCACCCTGTCGCAGGGGGTCATGCCTTCCTGCATGGCCAGCGTATAAAGGAACGGCTTTATTGTGGAGCCCACCTGGCGCTTGGCCTGGGATACGTTGTCGTACTTGAAATATCGGTAGTTTGGACCGCCCACGAAGGCTTTCACGTTGCCGCTTCCCGCCTCTATCGCTACAAATCCGCAGCGGAGGAAGGACTTGTAGTAGCGTATGGAGTCGTTGGGCGTCATGGTGGTGTCCACGTAGCCCTTCTTGTTCCACGAGAAGACCCGCATCTTCTGCGGCTGGTCGAACTGGGCCAGTATTTCCTTGTCGCTCTTGCCGGCCTTCTTCTGCATGCGCCAGCGGTCGCTCCAGCGGCGTGCCTGACTCATCAGCCTGTTCACCGTGGCCTGGTCTATGTCGTTGGCGAAAGGCTTGTTGCGCTTGCTCTTGAGCTCCTTGTTGAAGGCTCCCTGCAGGTAGCCTCCCAGGTGCTCGGCAACGGCCTCTTCCGCAAACACCTGCATCTTGTAGTTGATGGTAGTGTATATGCGCAGGCCGTCTTTGTCGAGGTTGTACGGTTCTCCGTTGGCCTTCTTGTTCTTGGCCAGCCAGCCGTATATCTCGTCATTGGCCCAGCGGAGCGAGTCCGCGGAATAGTCTTCCTGATACTGGTAATCTGCCCGGCGGGGCTTTTTGGCGTTCATGTCGCGGCGGAGCATATCGCGGAAATATGGCGCGTGGCCGGAATTGTGGTCCTGCACATGATAATCCAGCAGGATAGGCAGTTCCCTCAGGGAATCGCGCTCGGCTTTGGTCAGGTAGCCCGCCTTCTGCATCTGCCCTATCACGAAGTTGCGTCGTTTAAGCGCGTTGTCCGGATTGATGACGGGGTTGTACCGGGTGGGCTTGTTCACCATGCCCACCAGCAAAGCACTCTCCTCTACGCTCAGGTCTGCCGGCAGTTTGGCAAAGAATGTCTCCGAAGCCGACTTTACCCCATAGGCTCCGCTTCCGAAGAAAATGGAGTTGAGGTACATGGCCATGATTTCGTTCTTGGTATAGTCCCGTTCCAGGCGCACTGCTGTTATCCATTCCTTGAGTTTGGTGAATAGCAGGGACAGTTTGCCGGCATTCTCGTTACGGGGATACAGCGTTTTGGCAAGCTGCTGGGTGATGGTACTGCCGCCTCCCTGGCTGGAATCGCGCAGGAGCAGGGTCTTGAAGGCCACTCGGGCCAGACCCTTCATGTCTATGCCGGAGTGCTTGTAGAAGCGGGCGTCCTCCGTAGCCACCGCAGCATGGACCAGATTGGGAGAAAGTTCGTCGTAAGAAACGTAAGTGCGGTTCTCTATATGGAAGGTTGTCAGAACTTCACCGTCCTCGGCGATAACCTGAGTGGCCAGTTTGCTGTCCGGATGCTCAAGTTCCTCGAAAGACGGAAGTTTGGCGAAAATGCCCACGCAGAGCAACAGGAACAGCAGCACGGCGAAGGGAGCCGTGAGCAGAATCCAGTACCATTCGGTTATTTTTCGCTTGGTTTTGTCTGTCATTTTATCACAATAAAACACAAATTTACGAACAAATTTGGAAAATCACCTTAGTTTTGTTTTAACTTTGTAGCCGATTTTGTGAAATATGGAGCCTAATTTAGTGATAGTAGAGTCGCCCGCCAAGGCGAAAACCATTCAGAAGTATCTGGGAGATGGCTATCTGGTGAAGTCCAGTTTCGGCCATATCAGGGATTTACAGGAAAAGAGCCTAAGCATAGACGTGGAGGATAATTTCCGTCCCGAGTATGTGGTGCCGCCGGAGAAGAAGAGGGTGGTAAGCGAGCTTAAGAAACTCTCCGAGGGGGCCTCCGTGGTCTGGCTCGCTTCCGATGAGGACCGCGAGGGAGAGGCAATTTCCTGGCATCTTACGGAAACCCTGGGCCTGCCTCCGCAGAAGACCCGCCGTATAGTTTTCCACGAGATTACCAAAGACGCCATACTTCACGCCGTACAGAATCCCCGCACCCTTGATATGGATCTGGTGAATGCCCAGCAGGCCCGCCGCGTGCTCGACAGGCTTGTGGGATTCGAGCTCTCGCCGGTGCTCTGGCGCAAGATCCAGAGGGGTCTGTCCGCGGGTCGTGTCCAGTCCGTAGTGCTCCGCCTGGTGGTTGACCGCGAGCGTGAGATTGCCGCATTCACCCCCCAGCCTTTCTATCGCGTAGAGGCCAGCTTCAAGATTGACGGCGTCAAGGTCAGGGGCTTGCTGGACAAGCGCTTCGACGATTACGCCCAGGCCCGCAAGTTCCTCGAGGACTGCGTTGGCGCCACTTACAAGGTCGCCTCCGTAGACAGCAAGGAAGGGCTCAGGGTGCCCCAGCCGCCTTTCACCACCTCCACCCTCCAGCAGGAAGCGGCCCGCAAGCTGCACCTGCCCGTGAGCGTGACCATGCGCATCGCCCAGTCGCTCTACGAGCGCGGACTCATCACCTACATGCGTACTGACTCCACCAACCTGTCGTCGCTTGCGGTGAACACAGCAAAGACTTTCATCAACGATAACTTCGGCCCCGAGTACTCCCGTCCCCGTCAGTACAAGACGCGCTCCAAGGGCGCTCAGGAGGCCCACGAGGCCATACGTCCCACTTTTATCGGCAATCCCGACATAGAGGGCTCCCTGCAGGACAAGAAGCTCTACCAGCTCATCTGGAAGCGCACCGTCGCCTCCCAGATGGCGGAAGCGCGGGTGCTCAATACCGCCGTCCACGTGTCCGTAGACAAGCGGCCGGAGCAGTATATGCTGCAGTCCGTTCAGGTGCTGTTCGACGGTTTCCTGAAGCTTTACCGCGAGGGCGCGGACGATGAGGACGAGTTTGTGGATGAGGAGGTGGAGCTACCGCATGTGGCTGTAGGACAGGAACTTGTGGCCGAGCGCGTAGATGCCGAGTGCAAGTACACCCAGGCCCCGTTCCGCTATTCCGAGCAGACCCTCATCAAGAAGATGGAAGAACTCGGCATAGGGCGTCCGTCCACATACGCTCCCACCATCAGCACGCTCACCAAGGCACGCGGCTATCTTGTCAAGGGCGATAAAGAAGGCCGCAAGGTGCCCGTGACCAACCTTCAGTTGAAAGGCGGCGCAGTGAGCGAGAACGCCCGCACGGAAGTCGTTGGAGCAGAGAAGGGTAAGCTGCTGCCCACCGACGTGGGAATGCTGGTTACGGACTACCTGAACGGCAGTTTCCCGGACATCATGGACTACGACTTCACGGCCAACGTGGAAAAGGACTTCGACCAGATTGCCGCAGGCAAGAAGAAGTGGGACAAAGTGATATCCGGCTTCTACGAGCCCTTCCACGTGAAAGTTGAGGCCGCCGTAAGCGACCATCAGTACAGCCACCTGGAGAGGGAAATCGGCATCGATCCCTCTGACGGGCAGATGATTACCGCACGGCTCGGCCAGTTCGGTCCGTACGTGCAGAAAGGCGAAGGGGAGAAACGCCAGTTCGTCAGCCTGGGCAAGGGGCAGATCATAGAGAACCTTACCCTGGATGAGGCGGTGAAGCTCTTCAACCTGCCGCGCACCGTGGGCGAATACGAGGGGCAGGAGATAGTGGCGACCAAGGGCCGCTTCGGGCCGTATCTCCGCTGGGGCACACAGAACGTCTCCCTGCCTAAGGGCAAGGACCCGCTCACCGTATCGCTTGAGGACTGCATAGCCCTCATCAAGGCCGACGCCGTTAAGAAAGAGGCGGTGGTAACTCCTCTTAAAGACTGGCCGGACAGTGGCATCAGCATAATCAACGGCCGTTACGGACCCTATATCAAGTTCGATAGCAAGAACTACCGTATTCCCAAGAACATGAGTGCAGAGTCGCTTACGGAGGAGCAGTGCAAGGCTATAATCGCCGGTTCCGAACCCACGTCTTCACATAAGGGCCGTCATTACACCAAAAAGAAATAGGTATGGGCAACTATCATCTGGACGAAACAGACAGGAAGATACTTTATTTTCTGGTCAACAACGCACGTATGCCGTATCTTGAGATAGCGCGCGAGTGCGGAATCTCGGGAGCTGCCGTTCACCAGAGGGTGAAGAAGCTCGAGGACAATGGGGTAATCACCGGTTCGCAGATGCTGGTGAAGCCCGGGACCCTGGGGCTGAACGTTTGCGCATTCATCAGCATATCCCTTTCCGAAGATAATAAGTATCAGGAGGTTACAGAGGCTCTCAAGCATATCCCCGAGGTGGTGGAATGCCACTTTGTAACCGGCCCCGCAGCCCTGTTCCTCAAGGTCTATTGCAAGGACAACGACCACCTGATGGAGACCTTGCTCAATACCATCCAGCGTATCCCGTATGTCCAGTCTACGGACACCATGCTCTCGCTGGACCAGGCCTTCGAACGTCAGGTTTGGGTAAAGGATTTCAAGAATACGACTTTCCGGAACCTGTAGTTCCGGAAAGTCGTATTCGCTGCTCTGCAGCTAATACTTCCAACCCCCGCAGCCGTCACTTAGATAAGATTTCCCGGCGGTAGGCGGCGGTAAGGTAGATGGTGCGGGCGGCAAGATGGGCGAAATATGCTGCCAGAAGCACGTGCAGGCAGATGTCAGATCCTGCCGACCCCGGATCGAAAGCCCCCGGGAAGAGCATCCTCCAGCCGAACCAGATTCCGAAGAAGCTCAGCAGAGCCATCAGCATGGACATAAAAAGCCCTCGGGAAGAAGTCGCCCCCATATAGATACCGTCCCAGGTAAAGGCGGCGCATCCCACCGGAGGCATCAGCATCAGCCAGGGCAGGAAGCGGGTGCAGGCTTCCACCACCGTCGAGTCGGACGTAAACAGCCGCACAAGAGGCTGTCCAACAGCGGCATACACTCCTATAAACAACACCGCCAGCCCCATGCTCCACACAAATACGTATCGCACGGTGCGCCGCAGCAGCGTCTCGTCGCGCGCTCCTATAAAGCGTCCGGTAAGGGCCTCTCCTGCATAAGCAAACCCGTCCGTAAAGTAGGAGAATATCATCAGCAGTTGCATCATGATGGATGAGCATGCGAGCAGCACGTCTCCGAAGGAAGCGGCAATAATGGTATATCCCATGTAGATGCCGGTGAAGCAAAGGGAACGCCCCAGCAGGTTGCCGTTCATCTGCATGAAAGGTTTAAGCGCCGATGGATGCAGCAGCGCCTGCACATCGGCCACGGAAACCGTAGCAAAGACTCCGCGGTATTTGAAAACGCACACCAGAACCGCGTACAGCAGTCCGGAATACTGGGCCACCAGCGTGCCGGTGGCGATGCCGTCGAAGCCCATTCCGCCCCATCCGGCGAAGCCGAAGGTCAGCAGCACGGATGCCACTATGTTAACGAAATTGACCACCAGGTCCGTCCACATGGAGCTGAGCGAGTCCTGCATGCCCACGAACCACCCCCGGAAGACCATGAGGCCGATAGTTGCCGGTGCCGCCCAGATTCGGATGAAGAAGTAGCGCAGCGCCAGCTCGCAAACCTGCGGAGTGGCATCTACCAGCCGCATGCCCAGCCGCACAAGGGGTGCCTGCAGCAGCAGGATAAGCAGCGAAATCAGAATCGCCACGCCTATGCCGCGGACGAAGATGGCGGCACATTCGTGAGGGTCCTGGCGCCCGTACGCCTGAGCGGTGAGGCCGCCCGTTCCGGTACGAAGGAAAAAGAGGTTCCAGTACAGCAGGTTGAGCAACATGGCTCCCACCGAGATGCCCCCGATGAACACCGCAGACCCGCCGCCGGCATCGGTAAGGTGTCCGGCGAGTGCGGTATCCACCATACCCACAAGCGGAACGGTGAGATTCGCCAGTATGCTGGGAATGGAAAGCCGGAGGATTTCCCTGTTCAGCGCCCTGTCCGGGAGAATGTGCCTCATATGCAGACAAAATTATAAAATCTTTGCTAAATTCGCAGAACAAAAATCATAGCCGAAAAATGAAAGCTCTGAATCTTCACGCCGTAGGCGACCTCCGCTACGAAGAGGTTCCCGATCCGGTACGCCAACCAGGCGAAGTCCTGCTCAAGGTTAAGGCATGCGGCATCTGCGGCAGCGATATCCCCCGCATCTTCAAAAAAGGCACATATCATTTTCCCACAATACCCGGGCACGAATTCTCCGGAGAAATAATAGAAGCGGACAAGCCCGAACTGCTGGGAAAGAAGGCCGCCGTATTCCCCCTGCTGCCCTGCCGCAAGTGCGCATCCTGCCAGGTTGGAGAGTACGCCCAGTGCAGTGATTACGACTACTACGGCTCCCGCCGTGACGGGGCGTACGCCGAGTATATTGCAGTGAAGGAATGGAACCTGGTGCCGTTCGAGGGCATCAGCTACGAAGAGGCCGCCATGTGCGAGCCTGCCGCGGTAGCCCTGCACGCCATAGGTCTGGCAGACCTCAAGGTGGGCGATACGGTAGCCGTCTTCGGTGCAGGTCCCATAGGCATAATGCTGGGCCTCTGGGCCAAGGCTTCAGGTGCCGTGAGGGTGATACTGTGCGATATAGACCCCACGAAGGTGGACTTTGCTGCAAAGATGGGCTTCGACGCCGTCAACAGTGCCCAGACGGATGCTCCCGAGTACATCAAGAGCGTTACCGGCGGCCGCGGGGCCGATGCCTGTATAGAGGGCGCCGGCGCCACCCAGACATGGGAAAGCTGCATCAAGAGCGTGAAGAGTTTCGGCCATGTGGTCTGCATGGGAAATCCCTTCGGCGACATGACCCTGACCCAGGGTACCTACAGCCAGCTTCTCCGCAAGCAGCTCACGATACGTGGAACCTGGAACAGCAGCTACAACGACGCACATAACGACTGGCGCACCGCGCTGGACGCCATTTCCAAGCATATTGTGGATGTGCGTCCGCTAATCAGTCACCGCTATAAACTGGAGGACTACAAGGAGGCCTTTGACATGATTCTTGGCCGCAAGGAGTTCTACAGTAAGGTGATGTTCATCCCGGAATAGATCCTTCGTCGGGCTGCGCCCTCCTCAGAATGACAGTTGTCAGGATGACCTTCCTGTCATTCTGAGCGAAGCGAAGAATCTACCAAGTGTTCCGCGGCGGCGCAGAGGGCATCGTAGAACTCTTCCCCGAAGGCGTCCGTAAGCGGGCGCCTTAAAAATTGGTAGGCCCGCACTCCCTCGCGCTCTCCCTTTTCGAAGGCCCGCTTGCAGATGTCCCAGCGGTGCAGGTTCAGCGCCATGCCACCCCCTTTGAAGCGGGTAACACGAACTGGGTACAGCGCGCAGGATTGCGGCTTTGTGCAGCCGCACTTCTCAATAGCGCACATGCAGCCGCCGTTCTCGCCCCAGCAGGCGTAGGCACAGACTCCGGACCCCGGCACCAGAGGCGTAACAATGTCGCCATCCCTGTCCAGCTCAAAGAAGCCGTTCAAGGCCACGGCCTCGCGCCCGGCAGGCAGCATGCTTCCGCAAAAGCGCCCGTAGTTCCGCTCCAGGGCCGGCAGTTCGGCCTCGTCAAGAGGGGCGCCGGCATCACCTTCTATGCAGCACGCACCCTTGCAGGCCTCATAGTCGCAGGCAAAAAACTCCAGCACCACATCCTCGGACACGAGAATGTCGCCTATCTGGATAATTGTTCCGAACTGTCCGTTCATTGAACTATGAACTCGGCGGTGCTGCCGGAGAGTTTAGCGAACAGCTTTTGAACATCGGCAGCTGTGACTGATGAAATACGCTGGGCGTAGCTTGCCCGTACATCCTGCCCCACCGAACCGCGGTCGAGCACGGCGTCGCGCAGCAGTTCCGTGTTGCCTTCATCGGCCTTGTAACGGTTGGTGAGCATGGTCTTGCAGAGCTTCAGCTGCTCGTCGCTTATCTCACTGACGGCAAGCCGGTTAAGTACGGAGCGTACGGTATCCAGCGCTTTCACCGGAAGGGCTGGCGTAACATCTGCGGGAAGCCCCTGGGGAGCCAGTGGCTCGCAGTGTACATAGATGGTCATCTTTTCTGCAGGCAGCAACTCGGAGCTGCCGCTTACTGTGCAATACATTCCGTCCTTCATCAGGGCTTTGTCCAGCTCCGCCTTCAGCACGGTGCAGGCAAGTCTCATCTGGCTGTAGCCCTCCGCGCCGAATGGCCACAAGGCGGACATGGCCACGCTCACGCTGGTGCTGCGCCAGTTGCGCTGTACGAAGTTGGTGCTCCAGCACTCGCGCAGCTTGTACGGTATCTTTGGCCTTACCGCTCTCTGCTGCCCCGTCTTGAAGGATCCGAGCGACTGGGAAAGCAGTTTGAGCGTTACATTCTCGTCCAGGTCGCCCACCAGCACTATCACCCCGTTCATCATATTGGAGGCCCTCTGGACCATATACTGTCTCATGCGAAGGTCCAGGTCTTCATCCGGCAGGGCGGGGAGGCATCCGGCGGCAAAGACATAGCCGGGGCTCATGGTGCTGTCCAGCACGGCCTTGGTGCCGGAATCGGAGAACTTGTCACGTACAAGACGGATCGGTTTCTCTTGAAGGTAGCGGGCGTATGCCTCGGAGTCGTTCTCGTAATTGTTTACCGCGGACACCATGGTCTTGAGCACCAGCGAAAGGGAGGAGGAAGGCGCCGAGCCTACAAAGCGTACGTCGGTCATGGTCATCCTTGGCTCGAACGACACTCCGTACATTGCCAGCAGGTCCCTCAGCCTTGCAGAATTCATTCCGGCCACCTTTCCCAGTGCCAGCACTTCCTGCGCAAAGGCGGGTTCGGCCCCATGGATTCCGATTATCTCGGACCATCCGCCCTTCATCATCAGCCCGTAGTGGAAGGTTCCCTTGTCTGCGGTCTTCTTGTACACCACGCTCATGCCGTTGGAGAAGGTCCACAGTTTACCTCCTGTAAATGAGTCTCTTGCGGTAGATTTGAGTTTTATCTTGTTGCGGCGGGGCAGTGCCAGCTTGAGGGTGTCTTCTGCAGACGGCAGTTCATACTGCACCCCGCTGCCCTCGCTCCATCCCAAGGCGAACAGCTCTTTCACCCGTTTACCCTCCGGTTTTACAGGGGCGCTTGCCCTGAGGTGCAGGTTGCGTCTGGAGGAAAGCAGGGCGGCGATATAGCGGTTCAGCAGTTCGCACTCGCGTCCGGGGTCCAGTTTGCGACCGGTGTAAACCTTGGACAGGGTGTTGGTAGAAGCCAGGTTGGAACCGTACAGGTAGGAGGAGATGCACTTGTCCAGGTATTCGGAGTTGCTGGTGAGATAGTTGGAATAGTCCCTGCTGACTTTCTCGGCAATGACGGTCCTGGCGAATGTAACTTCTTCCACGGTAGCTCCGTCCTCATCGAGCGAAGCCAGTATGCCCGCAACCGTCTGTATGGCGGGCTCGAGGCTCTCTGCGGAAGTGTGAATACTGATGGTGACGAGCTCGTCGCCGGAAGTCTCATCGCTGCCCGTGTAGCGGAAGAGGTAATCGGCAAGCGGAATGCCGGCACTTGTGAATGCGGTACGGATGCGCCGCTTAAGGATAACGTCCAGCTCGTTTGCCAGCAGACGGCTCATCACCGGCTGTATGGTGTTCATGAGCTCGCTGTCCGTGCGGGGAGAGCGGTAAACCACCGAAAAAGAGCCCACCGGTGCGGTGCTCGTGGTGACGGAAGCCTCGTCCTGCTGCCTCCAGCCGTAGCTCCACGCGTCATTGGGGTCACTGCGGCGGGAAATGGTCATGGACATTATGCGGATGCGCTCCAGTATTGCCGATAAATCTATGTCCCCGCTGACCACTATCGCCTGCTCGTATTCAGACGAACGGGCAAGGTCGAAAAGCATCAACAGCGAGGAGTCTGTAACCGAGGAGCGCGATACCGGCACATCAGAGAAGCGGAAAACGGTTGAATTCCTGGTATGCTCGATGAAGCCGCGCCTGCTGTATCCAACGGCGTTGTCTGCCAGGAACTCGTACGGCTTGCGTCCGTAGAAGTGCTTCAGGTACACCAGGTCCTCGCGCGGGCCCTTCCTGTCGTTGCGGGAAGGCTGCACCAGGGCAAAGTCCGCGAAGCCGGGGGTATGCGGATTATTGATAAGGTAATATGAAATGCCGTCGGGAAGGCATCCGGTTACTATTTCGGAGGCCTTCCCGAGAGCCGGAAGGTCCTGGGCACGCAGTGTGCTGCCGCAAAGCAGCGCCACTACCGCAAACCAGGCTATGTACAATATCCGCAATGTTTTCACATTGCAAATATAGCAATTACTTCAAAAACTCGTGCGAGGCGGTCATGGCCTTGGGATCCAGGGCCTCGTCCAGTTTTTCTTTGGTCATGTAGCCGTGCTCGAGCACCAGGTCATACACGCTGCCGCCGGTCTCAAGTGCCTCCTTTGCCACCTTGGTGGAGGTCTTGTATCCAATATACGGGTTGAGGGCTGTGACTATGCCGATGGAGTTCTTGACCATCTTGTAGCAGTGCTCTGCGTTGACGGTGATGCCGTCTATGCAGCGGGTGCGGAGGGTGTCCATTACGTTGGTAAGCCAGGTCTGGCTTTCCAGGATGGATTGCACGATGACGGGCTCCATCACGTTCAGCTGCAGCTGTCCGGCCTCTGCCGCGAAGGCCACGGTAGTGTCGTTTCCTATAACCTTGAAGCACACCTGGTTGGTAACTTCCGGGATAACGGGGTTCACTTTGCCCGGCATAATGGAGGAACCGGGAGCCATAGGAGGCAGGTTGATCTCATGCAGGCCGCAGCGGGGGCCGGAAGCCATAAGGCGGAGGTCATTGCATATCTTGCTGAGCTTCACAGCAAGGCGTTTGAGGGCGGCGGAATAACTCACGTAGGCGCCGGTGTCCGGTGTAGCTTCTACGAGGTCGGGAGCCTTCATGAACTCGTCGCCGCTGAACTCGCTCATAAGGCTGGTGCAGAGTTCGGCAAAGCCGGGAACGGCGTTGAGGCCGGTTCCGATAGCGGTTCCACCCATATTGATCTCCTTAAGCAGCACTACGTTACGCTCAAGGTTTGCGATCTCTTCCTCCAGGTTGTTCGCAAAAGCGTTGAACTCCTGGCCGGAGGTCATGGGCACTGCGTCCTGCAGCTGGGTCCGCCCCATCTTTATAATATCCTTGAACTCTTCGCCCTTGGCGCGGAAGCTCGCGATGAGGTCCTTCAGGGCCCTCTCCAGATGGCGGTTCATGCGCACGAAGGTGTAGCGGAACGCCGTAGGATATGCGTCGTTGGTAGACTGGGCGCAGTTCACATGGTCGTTGGGAGAGCAGAACTGGTATTCGCCCTTCTTGTGCCCCATGAGCTCGAGGGCGCGGTTTGCTATTACCTCGTTGGCGTTCATGTTCACAGAGGTGCCGGCGCCGCCCTGCATCATGTCCACAGGGAACTGGTCGTGCAGCTTGCCGCCGGCTATTTCCTTGCATGCGGCCACTATCGCGTCGGCTATCTTGCGGTCCAGCACGCCCAGACGGGCGTTCGCCTCTGCAGCAGCCATCTTTACGTAGGCCATGGCGATGATGTACTCCGGGTAATGGCACATCCTGGTGGTAGAAATCTTGTAGTTTTCCAGAGCCCTCTGAGTCTGGACTCCGTAGTAAGCGTCGGCAGGAACTTTAAGTTCGCCGAGCAGGTCGCTTTCGACCCTGAATTTGCTTTCAGACATTGTAGTGATTATGCGGTTTTGGCACTTGTTTGGCAAAGGTACAACATTTTGGCACACAAAATGTAATATTTTTGCTAAATTTGTCGCTCGAATCTAAAACTGAGTAGAGATATGAAAAAGATTTTAGTTTCCCTCGCAGCCCTTTTCGCAGCTGCAACCATGCTGTCCGCCCAGAGCATGGCGGACGCCACAGAGACCGCCAAACTGGCCAACGAGTCCCTCTCCACCGGTGATTTCGCAACCGCACTCTCCGGATTCCAGGAGGCTCTCAAGATGGCCGAAGCCTGTGGAGACGAAGGCCTCGAGCTCGTCGCCACCTGCAAGAGCGTGATCCCCGATCTCACCAGAAGAATCGCACGTTCCCTTGCGGACGAGAAGAAATATGACGAGTCTTTTGCCAAATATCAGGAGGCAATCGCAATCGCAAAGGAGTACGGTGACGACGCCACCGTGGCCAAGGCTGAGGAGCAGATCCCCATCCTCTATTACAGTAAGGCCAACGACCTGCTCAATGCAAAGGACTTTGCCGGTGCCGCAGAGGCTTACGACAAGGTGCTTGAAATAGAGCCCGCCAACGGCAACGCCGCCTTCAAGAAGGGCGAGGCCCTGAGGAACGCAGGAAAGGCAGACGAGGCTATAGAGGCCTACAAGCTTGCCGCCGCAAACGGTCAGGAGAAGAATGCCAATACCCGTATGGGCTCCATCTATCTCGCCAAGGCACAGGCCAACCTCAAGGCCAAGAAGTTTGCCGATGCAGTGGCCGATGCAAACGCCAGCTACGAGTATTCCCAGAATCCTTCTGCACTCCAGATTGCCGGTATGGCATCCCAGTATGCAGGTAAGAATGCAGACGCCATCAGCTACTTCGAGAAGTACCTGGACGCTGCTCCTACCGCAAAGAATGCCGGTCAGATCGCTTATACCATAGGCGCCCTGTACCAGAATTCCAAGAACACCGCAAAGGCCAAGGAGTACTACCAGAAGGCTGTTGCAGCTGGTTACGCAGACGCCCAGAAGGCACTTGCAGCCCTGAAGTAATATGTTCGCTCTCGAGCTCCTGGCTCCGGCGAAGGACAAAACGGTCGGCATCGCGGCAATTGACTGCGGTGCCGATGCCGTTTACATTGGCGGCCCGTTCTTCGGCAACCGGAAGGCGGCCGGCAACGGCTTCGACGACATACGGGAGCTCTGCACGTACGCGCATCAGTTCGGCGTGCGTATCTATCTTACCGTCAACACCCTTATTTATGACGACGAATGGGAGGAGGTGCACTCCCAGATGCTTCAGGCCCAGGATGCGGGCGTAGACGCCTTCATCTTCCGTGAGGAGCGCCTGCTGCAGTATGATGACATCCGTATTCCCATGCACGCCTCCACTCAGTGCGCCATCCGCGACGTGGAGAGGGCCCGGCACTTCGACTCACTCGGCTGCAGCCGCATAATTCTTGAGCGCGGCCTCTCGCTGGAAACCGTCCGCGAGATCTGCGCCGCCGTGAGTTGCGAGGTGGAGTTCTTCGTGCACGGTGCGCTCTGCGTTTGCTACAGCGGCGACTGCCGCCTCTCGGCCTATCTGGACGGCCGCAGTGCCGACAGGGGAGACTGTATCCAGGCCTGCCGTTCGCTCTACGACCTGCAGGACGCCTCCGGACGCACTCTGGTGCGCAACAAGGCACTGCTGTCACTGCGCGACTTCAAGTTGCTCGACCGCCTGGAAGAACTGGCAGACGCCGGAGTCTGCTCCTTCAAGATAGAAGGGCGCCTGAAGAATGCCTCGTACGTGAAAAACGTCGTGCGCGAGTACAGCATCGCTCTCGACAATCTGGTGGCAAAGTACCCCGGGCGCTACTGCAGGGCCTCGTTCGGCAAGGTCACCGGCGGCTTCACGCCCGATTCTGACAAGACTTTCAACCGCGGCTACACGCAGTGGTGGCTGGACGCCAAGCGCGGCAAATGGTCCTCTATGGATGCCCCGAAGTCCATGGGAGAGTACATAGGCGAAGTGGCCTCCGTGCGGCCCTCCGGCGCCTCTCTGCAGGTAACGGTAAAGCCTGCGGCCCGCGGCCTGCTGCTCTCCAATGGCGACGGCTTCTCCTTTATCTGCAGCAAGCCGGCGATAGCACCGACTATCGCAGGCTTCAGAGGCGACAGGTGCGAGGGCTTGACAATCTTCTGCAAACGGATAGACGGCTTGCACCCCGGCGTAAAGCTGTACCGAAACATAAACGCCGCCTTCGAGCACGAAATAGAAGCCCGCAGCCCCCGCCGTGAGATTTCTGTCGATATAGACGTTCGCATCCATGGCTGCTTCGTGGTGGAACTGACTGCCGAAACAGAAGACGGCCGCCGCGTCGTCAGCCCCTTCCACACCGACGTAGAAAAAGCCGATAACCGCGAACGCGCCGAAGCCATGCTCCGCGAGCAGCTCTCCAAACGCAGCGGCATCTACAGCTTCCGCGTCCGCTCCCTCACCGTCGATACCCCCGGCGACTCCCTGCCGTTGTTAAGTGTGTCTACTATCAACTCCATGCGCCGCCTCCTCGCCGAAGATGTTTCGCTGTCGCTCAACAAGACGGGGGCGGAGACCGGAGGACAAGGTCCGGCGTTACTTTACAACAGAGAGCTGGACGCAGCGGCGGGACACTTGGCTCCCGGAGATGAAGTCGTGGCCTCCCCTTTCGACTGTGATTCGCAAACCGTTGATAATCAGGAGTTTACTAAAAACCGATTATGTAAAATGACACAATCGGTTTCAGGTAAGTCGTTGGTCGACAGTAATATACAGAGCACGGGCAACGACCGGACGCTGATGCGCACCAAATACTGTATAAAGTACGAACTGAACCTCTGCCCCAAACACCAGGGAGCGGCTCAGACCGGCCCCCTGTATCTAATAAACAACGGCTGCCGTCTAGCTCTCCGCTTCGACTGCAGCCGCTGTGAAATGACGGTAGAAAAACCGTAAAACCTACTTCGAAATCTTCACGAGCTCCTTCTCGGAAACCACACGCCCGCCAGTATCTTTCGTAATCACCTTCACCTCGCCAACACCCTTGGCAAACCACTGCTGAACATGGTTGCGAGCCTTGAGACCCATAACCGTGTCTATCACATCATACCCCAGACACCAGCAATTGAAAGTCCCTGCCGGAACCGTAACATCCTCATTGGCAGTAAATTTCACCTTCTTGAACTCGCTCGTAAGCATAAGTGCGTCAATGCTGATAGAGCAGTCCTTTAAGTTCATACCAACCACGGGGTTCTCCGGAAGCACCGGGGCATTACCCTTGGCAGAAATACCCTCACCAAACTGACCCAGAGAAGCGCTCGCATCGGTATGGAACTCACCGTTCTCCACCCACACGCTGCATCCGCTCGCTCCCTGCTGACCGGGAATCACCACATCGAAAGAGATAGTAGAGCGACCGTCGGCCACAGCCTTGTTCTTGATGATATAGTCATATTTTGTCTCCGCACCGCTCTTGGCCTCTTTCTTGACATAGCTGAGTTTGGTGCCGGGTTCGCCGCAGAACCAGGTGTCCTGCGCAGCAGCTCCCGCACACAGGGCGAGGAGCGCAAATGCTGATAAAAGAATACGTTTCATAACGGAATAACTCTACTGCAAATATAGTGCTAAGGCAGCGAAGGGTCTATATCCTGGACGCAGCGCACGCTGGTGGTGGTATGCTGGCCAGTAATACTCATGATAATCTTCTGGCTGGTGGTTGCCCAGCCTGTATAACTCGGCTGGGGTGAGCCGGGCTTATATGGCAAACCTGTCTTGTCGTGGCGCCCCAAAGATCCGAAGGACCAGTAGGTGCGGCTGATGATGTTAACCCCAGAGCCTATGAAAGAATTATCCATTATACTCACGGTCTCCGGGAGGAAGTATCTGAGCAGAACCAGCTCCCTCACGTTGGGCAAACGGTATCCTGGAGGGCAGAAGGGGTTGTCTCCGATATTGCCGTTCAGATATGTGTTGATACCCTCAAAGTTATTGATGGTCAGACCGGGAAGATCGGCTTTATCTATGTTTGGATTGGAGCCCTTGGAGGCAACCCGGAACTTCGGGGGCAGGCACGCAGCCTGGTCAAACTCGTCAGTGAAGTCCAGTTCCTTCGGCCAGTAGTAGCGGAGCGATGCCTTGTTCATGCGGGTACAGTCGAACTCATAATACACATCGCTGCTCCATGCGTAGGGGCCTGACCCATAATTGTATGTAGGGTATGAGCTTTCTATCACACTTGAAGAAGGGAATTCCTCACCGTCCTTCATGCGCTTAACATGGATATAGTTATCCGGTTCTACGCTGATGTCGGCTTTAGTGATATCCTGATTGTTGTAAACACCTAAATTACGGACACAGCGAGTACTGTATGTATTGATTCCTGACCATGAATCACTCATGGCAGGAGTACTACCGGTAACTCCTTCCTCTGCCCATATCACACGTGCGCCGGTATCACTGTTTCCGCTGTATCTTGTACTGGAAATCACATGCTGTCTCCAAACATCATTGACATTGCTATCCTGCTCTGAAATACCTCTCTGATAAAGCTTCGCATCACCGTCTATACCGTAAGATCCCAGGAACAGTCCATATAACTGGTTGGTCGCACCCATATACCAGCGTACCTCATCCTTATCAATAACACCGTTTCCGTTATTGTCCCTGTTTCTGGACATGCAGCTATATCGCAAGTATTGATATTTCGATTTCATGAGGGGCGTGATATTGTCCGCCGTAAGGTCCATGTAGTTGCTCCACTTTGCTTCTGCTGGCGTGAGAGGGTTATCTGCATCTTGGGTTTCGCAGTCGAGGAGTTTCTTGTCTCCGGAAGTCTTTATGGTTCCGTTGGCATTCAGCAATCCCCACTCCTTCAAGGTGTTCTCCCTTCCGTTGGTCAGGCTGTTATTACCCCTGTTAACTTGGTTTTTTCCGTCCGAATACACTTTTTGAGCACCTACGGTTCCCGTTTCTATATCGTCATCGAAATGCTCGCTGCCCCATGCAGAATAAAGATTGTCATGATCTATAGCATAAATGCTCTGGATAGATTTCTGACGTATAGTAAAGGACGCCGTGATTCCACGGCTCTCCCCGTCGGCGGCTTTCTGGCTTCCGGCAAGGATGTGCATATAACGCATGGGCTGGTTTACCACTCGTTTCCAGAGATCCGTCTCAAATGAACCTGTAATAGGGTTCGTTTCGTAGTAGTATTCGTTGATGTACGCGGTTACGCAGATTTTGCGTCTGCCAGGGCCGTTTTTATTGTCGAACTTGCAGTCGGCAGATCCGTCAATTGCTTTCTGGGCCTCACGCTTCAGGAAAACAACCAGGTCTGCTATATCCATCGTCTCTTCATCTGCATTAGGGTATCCCGTGCGTATGTGAGGCTTGTAAATCTGGCGCTTGTTTTTCAAATACTCATCACCATCCATATCGTTGATACGGAACTCTACCCATTGGTAATCCAGCAAGCCATCGTAAATCTCAATCTCAACCCCGTTTACGGTTTTCTTCTCAGGCTGCTCGCCTTCCGGGTTGAAGGGTGTTTTTACGTACCAGGTCAAATCTTCCACCTTGTCGTTACCAAACTCATCTTTGCCAAGCAGATTATCCAGGTGGAAGGTAATCACATGCGAATTGTAATGCGCATCGCAATCGAAAATTTCTTCCTTGGAAACTGTAACAAGACCTGTTGCGCCGGGCTCCGCTTCGTCCAGGTTGTTCTCCGGCCATGGATCGAAGTTTTCTTCCACTTCTACGCGTATGGATTCCGCATCATATATGGTTATATTATATATATAGGTGTGATTGCGGAAGATGTCAAAGTCTGCGTAGTGATCATTGCTGAAGTTGCCCAGATGCACTATGTACTCCACATTTGCGCTCAGAGTGAAGGATCCGCCGGAGGGCAGGTCGGAAGGAATCGCCATCTCTATGAAGCCGCCGAATTTTACATAGGTACCCAGTGGCGGGGCATAGCGGAAAGCACCGTTGGTAGCAGTGCTGGACGTGCCGGAAGAAGTAACTGTTTTCTTGCGCTCATCCCTGTTCTGGTAAGTCCATGTGGCGGGAAGACTCAAATCGGGGGATGAATATTGAGGCGCCCTGCGATTCTCCATCATATAGAAAGTGAACTCGTGCTGGATGATGGGATTAATCGTGCCATGGTAGGTATTTTCCGCGTCTGGAATAGTCTCAGAGTGGTAGTTTGCAGGATCTGTATTGAAGAAATCTTCACTGGGGCTTGATGCATAGTCTGAAATTCCTGCATGCACACTGCTGTTGTATCTTCCGGAAGCCAGATATGAGTCACGGGAGGCGGAGTAGGCTCCGTGCTCCAGGATATAGGACTTGTTGGGGAGATTGTAAACTTCCCAACGGTCCGGTGTAAATGATTTAATTTCACTCTGGGTGCCGTCAGCCACCTTTATCTTGAATACCACCTTGGCATCCATGCGTTGCAAAATCAATTTGGCATTATTGTCCCCGACTTTCATGACTCCGCCGCTCGACCGCATCTGTACGTTTTCCAGTTGTCCGCTCATTGGGAAGTATCCCGTACGCTCAACGATGGGCTGGTTCAGGGTTGCCGCCAGATTATACAAGCTGGAATAAGTATTAACATTACCCAATTGTTCAGGCGATACATTCAAGATACTGGAATCGATATTGGTGATGCCTACTATTGTAATTTTGCTTTCATCCTTTGACGGGGTACCTTCATCGTCTGATTTATAAACCGTATGTAGATGGACGGTACCGTACGTCTTGTCATTTTCTATATCCTTGCTGAAATTATGTACAGTCCAATAATCAGATAGCGTCTCGTTATCCAGACTTGCAACGTCGAAGTAATGGCCATAGAACTTGTTTCCGTCACAGTCGAAGAGGAAAATATAGAAATTCCATATCTTGCTCTCTGCCTCCATGCCCATGTCGGACTTTGTGTCCATGACAAAGATGGTGCCATTTGGCGCGCCGAAGTCCAGGACCAGATCAACAGGCTCTCCGTCCTGCAGGCTCGGCTCTAGACCAGGTTCCATGTTTTCCGGCTCTTTGACGCAGGAAAGGCAAAGAGCCATAACGCAATAAAATATAGTATGTATCAGATACTTTCTCATGATGCAGCAGTAACTTCAACTTCACAAGTGTCTGTCAGTAGTCCTTCTTCAGTGGTAACGGTGATGATGGCCGTTCCGGCGGCGACAGCCGTAACCACGCCGGCGGAAGACACAGTTGCGACCGTATCATCTGAACTGGACCAGTGAACGGCCGAGTTTTTTGCATTGGCCGGAGATACGGTTGCTTCCAGACTTTCGGTATCTCCTGTCTGCAGAGACAGAGACGAATGATTCAATGATACGCCGGTCACACGTACAAACTTGTAATCGTGAGACGAGGTATGGCCGTCTGAATCACCCCAGTAAGAATTATCCACCTCAAACGAGAATTCATGCTTTCCCGCCTTATAGTAGATATTCAGGATAATAGTGATATCCTGGTTGCGCTTAATGAAGGTAACAGGAGTTACCTTACTGGTCTTCTCGTCAATGAACTTGAGGCTTGATCCATCCCTGTTGTCAGCGTCCAGCAGCAGCCAAACATACTGGTGTTTGTTGGAATTTTTATCATTGCTGCTGATACTTCCGTTATTATTAAAGTAATGCTTTGTCTGCCCGGCGCTGGTGTCTGCGAATTTCAATAGAGTACCGTCAGGAAGGTCAGTGTAAACAGAAGTTGGAACATTGCCGTTATTGTAACCGCTTTGCAGCGTGAAACCCCAACCGTCACGACTGACAATATGCTTACCGTTGCTGTTTGTCAGAGAATACTGTTTATGACCGTTTATATCGCTCATACGTGTTAGGGTAAGCCGGTATGGGGCATCGCTGCCGCCGGTCAGGATACCGCTTACTATATTCAGCATTTCTTCGGTTGTAGTGGTTCCGCCCGTCTTTGTATAAGTGATATTGCCGTTTGCCAAGACTCCGAAAGCCTTCCCCATACCACCATTCTTGGACGGATTCACAAGCATTACGTTCTTGGTGTCTCCAATTCCCATGGCTTCAATTTCACTTTTGGTGAAAATTTTAGGCAGACCCAACTGGGCGCTATGAGTGTCGCCTGATATAGTTGTCTGGAAACTGGCGTACATCTTGTACATGTCGGCATCGCTCTCGTATATGATCTTATCCGAATATACGGTCACATCTTCAGTGTTGGCGGCGACATTAACCCATGTACTGTTATCGTTGGGATTAATAGTCTCCGGTAGGGGGCGGTACAGCGAGGATACGCTTGGTACGGTAGGTTGTCCGATTGCGCTCAAATAAGGCATGAGAAATGCCGCCTTGGCGTTAAAGTCGCTGAACCACAGCCTGGTTACTTTTACATCGTAGTCTGAATGGTTGTTTGCCTTTACGCGGATGCGGGATACCGGGCGCAGCAGCCTGAGAATCTCAGCCTCGGAAAAATCGGAATCATCCACAACGCGCACGGTTACGAATGCGTGCCGGCTAAGAAGCATGGGATAGGTGCTTCCCAAGTTGGGCTGGGAGCTGTCAAAGGTCTTCAGCTGTTTATACGAAACATAATCCTTGCCCCTCAATTCTGTGAGGAAATCCGCAAGAGTGGTGCTTCCGTCGGGCCAGGTATAGGTGTTGCCTCCGGACGTGTAACTGAACACGCCATCTCCGGTTTCATCTTGCAACAATGGATTGTTGCAGCCCGTTTCGCTGGCAGAAAGGCAGATATTGGCATAGGCGCCGATATGGTATTCGCCAAGTTCCAGACCGCTGAAAGAAACTACAGCATCTTTGACATACTGTGCCGGTGAGAGGCTTGACGTATATTTGGCTATGCCGCTTGCATCGCTGAAGTCATTCACATATTGGGCGGCAATAACCCTCTCATCGCGGGATACTACCACAACAAGATCGGTGAAAGCGTTGCCGTCTTTTGCCTGGTCAATCGTGGAAACAGTAGATTTCGTCTCGGCTTCGCCCGTAGAAAAGCGGAGCACCAGGTCACGGGTTACCCCGGCCGGATTTCCCGGCTGCTCCGGATTCTCAGGATTACAGGCCAGGTTCAGCAGCCCGGCCAGCAAGAGAGCAAATATGAGGTAAAACCGTTTCATCCTTTAAATAATAATAACATCGTCCACGGCCATGGTTGCTGTCTCCCAGTCCTGGGTAACTATAGATATGCTGGCCGAAGTCGGCTCGACAAGAATCTGGTAGACATAGACCTTGCCGGGTTCCCAGACAATATCCTTGTTCCTCAATGCAATCTGCGCTGCGGTGGCATGTTCTCCGCCATAATCAGACGGATACTTTCTCGGCAGCGTGATGGTGGTATGTACCGGAGTGGCGGTCGGACTGCCCACGGCAACGGAGAAATGAACGCTCGGACTCTCATGTGTGGCCGGGTCTTCCTGCATGTCCTGGGGAATCACGTAGTGCCAGACCTTCCATTTCTCATCTACCAGAGGATCTCCATGGGCGTCAGTACCTTCCCACCAGTCGTCCCAACTGTCCAGCTTGGGAATCACCCATGTATCCCCAAGCATGGTGTCCGTGTAGCTGAATACGCTGGTTGCCTGGGATGGTGAGGGGTACCAGTTCCAGCTGCTGCTTTCATTGCTCTCCAAAAGAATATCGGAATCGCTGGACGAATAAATCAATGTGCCTACAGCCTTTAAATACTTGAGCTCAAAAGACTTAAGGTAATAGTCCGCGGCGGCGTCCGTAACCGTCATGAAGCGGAACTGGCCGGCTGCACACGCATGCCTGAAATGAAGCTCCACAGGATCAGACATTTCGTTGCCTGGCGTGTCCTCATAGGTGTCTACGTTCCTGCTGCCGCTGGCCACCATAAGGTCATAGTCTTCGTGCATGTTGTACTGCACCAGAAGAGTTTTTCCGCTGGAACTGGAAAGGCAGTTTGCGGTACTTGGGTGCACCGCGGTGAATTCATAATTGCCGCCGAACTGCCAGTAGCGAGTCGGCGAGTATGTCCAGCTCCATGTTGCCTGTGTATCTCCTCCGACATTGCTTACAGCCTGGTTGTTATTGAATACCTGGGCCGTGGTACCGTGAGGCGTATTCCAGACGCCGAAGATACGGAAATCTTTACTTGCAAAATCTGCAGGAGTGGTAAGTTTCTGCTGGAAATTCACTTTTGATTCGGCCTGCATTCCCATCACTCCGGCGTTGAAACTGATAGGCACACCCGTCCCGCGGTCCTCAGGGTAATCTGGGTCCTTGCTGCAGCCTGCGAAGACCGTCAGCATCAGCAACATCAATACGTATGCACGCGCACGCACCATTAATTATAAAAGTATAGCAGTTACATCAACAATATCCCAACTGCCCACCGACGGGTCGAACGTAACGACAGTGTCGTTCAAGTTGGGGTTGGAAGGGTCCACGTCGCCGGAGGGGTCTCCGCCGTTTCCGTGGCTCTGGGTAGGTGATATCTTAATGCGGTATTCGAGAGCCTGGTTCATCTGCCATGCCTGAATTGGCTCGGAGTACAACGGGGCGCTCACGTCCATGGTTTCTCTCAAGAAGGGTGCGCCATTGCGTACGGTGGTCACGGTTATGTTCAGCATAACCTTTTGCTGGCCTGCGTCAAGTGACTGCGGCAGCACGAACATTTCCGGGACAACATTTGTCCAGCTGTCGGTTGCGAGCTCTGTGCCTCCATCCGCGATAAGGTTGGGCGTATCATACATGGTGCCGTCGTTAGTCCACACGCAGAAGCCATTTTCGTCTATGGGACGTGCCCACTGAACGGTGCCGGTAGCAGATTTGTCGGAAAGGATAAGATTGCAACTGCCGCTCTTGTACAGGCCGGTAACGTTGGCGCTGTTAAGGTTTACGGTCCAGTCCGTAACTGTGCCGTCAGCTTCTTCCTTGTGGTTGTAAGAGAGGCAGATATCTACCTTCAGCAATGCCAGGGCGTGACGGAAGAAGACAGGCACGGCATCGGAACGGGAATCGAACCCTACCGCCTTGTCTGCATACATTATGTCGTCTTGCGTGGAAGAAACGTCGATGTCTGAATAGCTCAGATTGTCGGCGCCGACCGATATACCGCTCATTCCATAAGGGTAGTAGCACACGAAATCTACAGTCCCCTGCTTGGGCCAGTAGTAGGTCGATGAGGGCTTCCAAAGGCCCTGTTCCTCCACAAAAGAAATTTTTTCGTTTTCCATGAAGTATCCGGAAATGGCATCGTCTGTCCAGGCGTAAGCGCCGAAGCTTTCGCTCAGAGTGAAGATGCTTCCGGTTATGGGGCTCCTGGTGCTGTACGAAGCAACCTGGAAACTCAACTCCGCGGGAGGTGTCGTAGGCACATTCCGGGTGCAGGCTGCCATAAGCGGCAGGAGCAAAAGAGATATATGGAAAAATTTATACTTCATTTTCCTTTAAAGGTTGATTCCGGCGCTAACTGTCACTTTCTCCCAGTCTCCGACAGCCGGATCGAAATACACACTAACTGGATCCACATCTTCTATGCCATCTCCATCCAAATCCACACCCGTTCCTTCTGCCCGGCTGGGGGCCAGTATGAGGACATAGGTGATCTTCTGGTTCATGCCCCAGCCAGGCAGGGATCCTGTGCCTAGCATGGCGGAAACATTAATATTGCTCTCCTGGAACAACATTTCCTCACCCGCACCTTTGTCGTGATAGGTACGGATGGTTACGTTCAACACAGCCTCCTGGCCGTCGTCCAGAGTCTGAGGCATGACCAGCATGCCGGTTCCCAGAGTCTGGGCCGAGGTGGTGAGCGCAGGTACCTTGCCGGTATCCAGCATGGTATCTTGCTTGCTCTTGCCGTCTGTTTCCCAGATGGCCGGACTGGGGACGTCCCAAGTCTTGCCGTCTTTGTTCAGGGCAAGCGAGAGAGCGCCGGTTGTGTGAATGCCTTTCAATTGCACGCTGTTCAGGTCGATTTCCCAGCGGGTAGTATCTCCCGTAGGAGCGGTTTTTTGCAAGTAAGCAGCTCTTACTTGGAAAGTTACGAAGGAAAGGGCGTGATGGAAGAGGGTAGGTACTCCGCTGTAGTAATAGGTAGTCGCATTATTGGAAAGACCTGTTACTTTGTCTGCGTACATCAGGTCCACGTCCGGGTGTGCGGCCACGTTCCAGAGGGGATAGCTGATCCCGTCTTCCGTAATTACCGGAAGGGGAGCAGCTGTCCCGTCTGACGTGAACGGAGAATAACAAATGAAGTCGAGGCTTCCGGATTTGGGCCAGTAGTATGTGGAACCGACAGGTGACCAGCGGTTAAGGGCTTCGTCGTATCCCACGGCCTGGTTGGCCATGAAGGTGGCGTTGTCGGCAGGGTCGAGACCCTTATACCAGGCAAACGCACCGAATGGGACTGCGGCGTATTGCTCCTTGTAGTCGGTCGTGTCGGCCCTGGTGACCGCGTCGAAGCGCAGAGTCTGGAAGAAAATCTCCCCCGGCTCCTCTTCAACTGGTCTCACCTTGCTGCATGCTGCAGACAGTAGCAAGGCGCTGGCCAGAACCAAAAACCATTTGACAGTCATTCTCATGTCTTCCTCTGTCCTTCTCTTCTTATTCTGTTATATCCGGCGGCGGTTTTGCCCGCCGCCGGACAAAAGGGTATTAGAGAATGATGTTAAGATTTACGCTCTCGGACTCCCAGTCTGCGACTGCAGGGTCGAAGTTGATGATAACATCGGTAGGAGCATCTACAGTATTGTAGTATGCAGTGGGTTTGATACGAATCTTATAAGTAAGGTTCTTGTTCATCTCGATCCTGGGAGCAGGGTTGGAAGTAGCATCGAAGAGAATGTCATACAGATCAAGAGTCTTGGTGTAATTCTCCTTGATGATGTTGCCGTTTGCCAGAGTAGTCTCGATGTCGATATCGAGTTTGAGCTGCTGCTTGCCGTCAACAATAAGCTGAGGCATTACAAATGCCTGGGTCAGAGCGTTAAGAGCAGTGGCCTCGGTGGTTCCGGGAACAAAATATCCGGCAGCAGTTGCATCGGAATTCTGATAGACGATAGGGGTGTCTCCAACCAGATTCTGGGCAGCGGTTACAGCAGAACCGTCAGTGACAGTCCAAACATTGTTTGCAGGAGTGGTGGGCTTAAGCCAGGCGGAAGTGGTAGTGTCCCAGTTCAGCTCGCAGGTGCCCTCGGTGTAAAGGCCGGAGAGTGACAGCTCCTTGACGGTAACTTTCCAGTAAGTTGTCTTGGTAGCGTCCAGAGGGTCAACATAGGAAAGGAAAGTAGGCTCCACGGTAAAGTTCACCTTTGCAAGGGCGTGACGGAAGAGGGTGGGAACACCGCTGTACTGGGTTCCGGTATAGGCGGAGCCATCAGCATTATTGTCGATGTTGATGTTTCCGGCCTGGGTGTTCTGGGTCTCGTTCACGCAGGTAACCTTGTCGGCGTACATGTAGTCGGTGGCGGCAATTGCGGTTCCGGCAGCTGCGGAAGCGGTGTACTCCAGCTTGTAAGCGTGCGCGGCGCTCTTGGATACAACGGGATTGCTGTCGGCAGTTCCGCTGGTACCATCAAACGGAGAATAGGAAACAAAGTCCAGGGAACCGGTCTTGGGCCAGTAGAAGGTCTGGTTGGTGGTCTTCCACACGCTGGTGGCGAAGCTTACCTCTTCATTAACCATGAATGCGGCGTGGTCGCTGTAGGCGGGGTCCGGTGCCGGAGTAATGGCCAGAGCCTCATCAGAGGCAGTGAACCATGCATAAGTACCGAAGTGGTTGGCGGTGTCGTAAACCACGTTGGCTTTGGTCTGCACGTAGTTGGCCACAATGAAGGTGACCTCCTGTTTGGAGTCAGCCATAGGGTCGACCTTTGTGCAGGCTGCGAGCGCCATCACGGCGATGCCTGCAAGAATTGTTAACTTTTTCATTTTGATCAAAATTTTTAGTTGTACTTAAGTAATAATTAATTGTTAATTGTTAATTGGCGACCCGGGGCAGGGTCAGCCGCCCCGAGCCAAAAAGAATATTAGTCGTTAGGATAAACGTATCCGGCATTGATATCGCTGTCCCAATCGACAACGGCAGGGCTGAAGCGAACCTCGTGGTTGGGCTTGATATTTATGGTATATACATACTTGTGACTTATTTCCCAAGTGCCAACAGCGGTGGTAGGGTCAGTAATGTCAGTACAGAAAGCATCGATGAGGATGGCGCCGTCGGAAGGATAAGAAAGTCCACCAACGGTAACAGCTGCATCAGTAAGGTTGACTGTCTCTGTGGTCTGTGCTGTCCACACAGGATCACCGGTAGGATTGGCGGTGTAATCCTGAGTATCGTAGTAATGTTTGAGAGAATAGCACAAGGCAATCTTAGGTGTAGTGGTTGCAAGAGTCTGAGGCACAACACTAATGTTCTTGAAAATCATCTTGCCGTCACTCACGTTGCCACCAACAGCAGAAACGTCGCCGTTAGTAATTGTCTGTGCGGCAACACCACCAATGGTAACAGCTCCGAGAGTGGCGTCGGCAGAAATCTGAGCTGCGGTATAACCGGTTGCAGGCGCTGCGAGCGTACGGTTGTCTCCAGTCTCAGCAGTCCAGTTGACTCCAGAGTTGACACCAGTTGCAGTATAAGGCCAAGACAAATTGGGGAGAGTTCCAGGCCTTGAAAATGATACCGTAATCTCACCCTCATCAGCGTATATGAAGTCAGCCTTGTTGATTGTGAGCTCCCATTTGTTCTTGTTTCCAGCATCGGAAGCGTCGAATTTCACGATGAAGCTGACTTTCGCTGCCATGTGGTGGAAGAGAGTCGGAACACCTGTCACATCTGTGCTGTTGTACATAAAATTATAGGAGTTGTTGTTGTAATTGCTGTCAGAGTAGCCATATGCACCTTCTGCAAGGAGAGGGTCGTCGGTAATGTCAATGGTTACGTACGAAGCCGGATCGTGGACGCCATATGCTACGGTACCAACATTTGTGCTAGTATTGAAAGACACGCTTGTTGCGGCAGGTGTGCCAGCATAGGAGAAGAAGTCGATTGTTCCTGTCTTAGGCCAGAAATAAGTGCGTTCAGGAGCCCAATAAGCTGAGCCAGAGGTTCCTTGCAATTCTACGGTTTCGTCGTTCATGAACTGCTGGGCGGTTCCAGCTGCGGGGAGGAACCAAGCGTTGGTAGTAAATGAAGTACCTTCAAAAGCACTGTTGGCCTTGGTCTGGGGAACATACTTAGCCACCTGGAAAGAAATGGCTCGGTCTGGAGTGAAAGTCTCCACCTTGGTGCAGGCGGCGCTGGCTGCCAGGGCCACGATTGCAGTTAAAATAAGGATTTTTTTCATAATAAAATATTATTTGATTGTTTAATAATTAATTACATTTCGTAAGTCACATTCTCGCTGGTCCAGGTGTCAACCGCAGGATCAAACTTGATAAGCGAAGACTTGGGGTCTATGGTGAGAGTGTAAGTATATTTCTTGTTCATCTGCCAATACTGCGGAGCGCTGGTAATGTCGTTCAGCTGGATGGCGCTGGTGGTCACGGTCTCAGTGGTCTTCTTATAAGTTGCCTTGCTGCCTCCGGTGCACTGAGCTTCCGTACCGTAGTAGGTATCGATTGTGTAGGTAATGGTGATGGTGATATCGTCGCCGACAGCCTGGGGCATTACTGCCTGGAAGCCATCCGGCATACCGCCGTCCATAATGGCAACGGCAGTGGTGGTGAGTACGCTGGCATAACTGAGGGTAAAGCTGGCGTAATCACTTGCTGTAGGTGATCCGGAATAAACGGAGCCCGGAGTCCAGATGGAATTGGTGGGCAGGGTAAATGCCTTGATGCCCTTGCTGCCTTTATCGGTCTGGGCAAGGGTCAGGGTACCGGTCTTCTTGACCTTGCTGGAAAGCGTAATGGTGCCGAGAGTGACCTCCCAATAGGTGCCGGTATTGTCAGGATTGCTGTCGAGGCGGGACTCGGCCTCATATGTCCTCGCTACGTTGGCTTTGAACAGTACCTGCGCGAGTGCGTGATGGAACAAGGTGGGAACACCTTCGGTCACTCCGTCTTTGCCGAAACTGGTTCCGGTTCCGGTGAGGGCCGTAGCCTCATTGGTGTTGTTCTCAGTTGAGGTAGGATTACCGTTGAAACGCCAGGCTACATCAGCGTAGAGAATGTCGTCCTTGGCCTGGACCGTGCGGTCGGCCCAGGAGATGGAAGCCTGCCAGGTATCCGGGGTCGAATCATCATTGGTGTCGACCTGGGTATAATTGACTGTGGGCGTCGCTGCCGTGTAGTCGTACCAGGACAGGAAATTCACATAGCTTGTGCTGGCCTTGGGCCAGTAGTAATCGCGGCTGGGCTGCCATGCAAAAGGCGAAACGTTGTTGTAAGTAACAGATTCTGCAGACATGAAGTCCTGCTTGCCTTCTGTGGCAGTGTGCAGCCACGCGGAAGTCTTGAAAGTCAGGGCATTTGCCGCGACGCCCATAGCTTTCAACTCCTCTACAAGTCCGCCTTCCGACGGGGTCTCATAATTCTTGGTCTGTACATAAGCGCCAACAGTGTAATGAATGGGGCTCCCCGTCTGGGCGGCGGGGTCCAATTCCACTTTGGCACAGGAAACCGGTAAAAGCAGCACTGTTGCTGCCACTAAACTAAAACTCTTTATTTTCATAATCATACGTTTTTTCATTACAAGTCAAGTGTTGCGGAACCGGTCGTCCATTCGGAAATCATTGCAGGGTCCCATGTTATTTTTTGTCCCGCCTTGGGGGATATGTTGAACGTGTAAGTGTAAATCTTGCCCATATCCCAACTGGATATGCCTCCTAATCCGGATAGGGGAATATTTCCGGTCTTGAAAGTGAGGGTGGTTTGGTAACCGCTTTTGGGCACCGCATCCTCAACTGTTACAGGAACACTCACCGGATCTACTACATTGTGATCTACAGGCGCCTGGGTATTCCTCTCGTCTTCAACCATTTCCCAGGTTCCGGGCTCATCCTCCCCGGCAAGTGCCTCGGGGAAAGAACCGCTCGTGCCGGAGTAAACCCTTACGGTCGTTGTCTGGAGCTGTCTGGTAACGGTTGTCGTAGTCGTATATGTGTGTATCTCTTTCCTTTCAGGATCGGTAGTAATCTGATAATCGACACTCACGTAATAGTTGGCATCAAAAGATTTCTGTGGGATAACAATTTGGTTGCTAACTACGGAAACACTGGCCGGATTTGCTGCCGGAGTCACAGGCAGGGTTATGTTTGCTTTTGATAACAATTTTGTATTCTTAACGTCCCATTTTGACTTGTCCATATCCCATTGAATGACGCGGCTGCGGTATCCGGCATCCGAGGGGTCGTCTATGCGGGGAGAGCGGAGATGAAGGTCTCCTTTATTCCCATATTTGCTGAGTGTGAAGGATGTGACCTTGCCAGTGTAAGTATTGGTGCCCCAAATCTTAGTGGTTGTCATTTTCTGGGTATATACATCCACTACAGTATGCCAGTACTTTTTGGTTACCACCACTTTGCCAAATTCACTGTAATCATACTCGTACTGGGGGTTGCCTCCGGATATACCCAAAGTCTTTGTGTCCGAACTGCTCACGTGCTGTTCGCCTTCTATTGAAGGAATCTCGACGGCATCTTCTTCTGCCAAACCTTCCGTGTCGCTGGCTCTTGTAAGCCTGGCCGCAAAATTAATCTTGCAGAAAGCATGATGGAAGAGGATGGGGACCCCATTGAAGGTGGCGTCGGTGCCGTTGCTCACGATGTCCGTGTCCGAACCGTCTGCAAAGTCGTTGAAGTTAAGCGCAATGTCGGAATATAGTAGGTCATTATTTCCTCCGGGGACGTTATTTCCTATGGTAACGCCGCCGAGGTAATGGTAGAAGCGGTGTTGCTTGCTATTATCCGTGCTGACGTTGAATGATGCGGCGCGGCGCCCGTAACCATCATGGCCAGCTTCCTTGTCAATGCTATTAGCTACTTTGTAATCAGGATAATCCGTTTCCCCGCTATTTGTGACATAAGGGTAGAACGGTGAGTAGGCAAAGAAAGCAACTCTGTTTTGCTTGGGCCAGAAGTAATCCCTGAGAATGGGTGACCACGTTCCTGAAGTAGAATTGTACGCCACTCCATCATTGTACATCAAGTCCGGATAACGGTCGTTAGTGGTGCTTGTCACATACCCGAACTCACGGCTTGTCTCAATTCCGTAATTGTTGTTGTCCAGCGTGAAGGCATAAACTCCGAACGTTTCGCTAGTGTTGTAAACGCCGCCGGTATATGTTTCAGGATCGGTCTTGGTGCCGGGGGTATATGTGGCCGTCATAAAGCTAATGGCTCTGCCGTTCCCGGACAAGGAACTGCCGGCAGGCGTCTCCTTGATGCAGGCGCTTGCCAGACAGGCTATCAGCAATATGAGGCTTAACTTTCTCATTAGTCGGTAATTGTAAATGTATTCCATCCGGAAGTTCCGGGCCATTCATCCCAGCTCACGTCGAATGTAATCACATCCTGTGCCGGAGCTAGTGAAATGGTGTAAGTGACGTTAGTTCCGCGTTCCCATGCCGGCACGGCATCGGTATAAAGGAACACGGCGGGAATCGTAACCGTCCTGTCCCAGATGTAGTAGCCGCCGTTGATGGTGAATACCACGTAGGTAATCTCGATCTTTTGGCCGTAAGGGGCGCTTTCGCTCTGCGTCAGAGTCTGCGGAATCGCGAAATAGTTGTCCACGACGGTGACGGGGTCGGACACCAGGACATCGCCTTCTTTCCTACAATGAATGACGGGGGCTTCGAAATTGTTTATCTGCTCGGTGGTATAGTTTACCAGGGTTCCGTCGCTCTGTACAGGAATTGCCGGATAAGTCCACACGCCGTCGGCATAGGTCTCTCCGGACGTGTACGTTCCCCGCGAATACAAGTCCTTGAGCACGATGGACTTGATATAGATTCTCTGGTCCTGGAAACCGAGGTCCGTGGTCTGCATCCTGAATCGGAATGTGAGCTTGGTCATGATGTGCTTGAAGCGGGTATGTACGCCGAGCTTGTATCCGCTGCCGTAGAGGGAGACGGGGGTGGTGCCTCCGCCGACCAGGGTGGGGCGGTAACCGTTTGTCACGGTCTGGGCGCAGTCGTAGTTGCAGTCCACTCCGTCGGAAATCATGATGTCGTAGTCGTAGGAAACCACTTCGGTCTCATGGGTTTCTGCATTCACCTCGCGTGTAACGACGGTCTGGTCGTCTATGTCGGTGGGAACATCGAAGTTGGAGATAACAATGCCTTTGTTCTTGTTAGCCGACGTAAAGCTGACCAGGCTCGAGGCGGTTACCGGAGGATTCAGGGTCTTGAAAGGCGAATAAGCCGCGAAATGCAGGTAGCCTTCCTGGGGCCAGTAATACGTGCCTAGTGTAGTCCAGGCGTTCTCGGCCTCGGAGTAGCTGACCTCCTGATTGTCCACGTAAGGAACGCATGTAGAAGATGAGGCCCACAACGGTTCAGTCAGCATGGCATAGGCCCCAAAGGTGCAGCCGGCATATTTCGGATACTCTCCGAAGCCGTCCGGATATGCCCTGGTGGACGCGCCGTTGGTTGCGGCATCCCAGCATATAGCGGCCGGAGCAATGTCGGCACCTCCCTTCCCGATGCAACCCCAGAGGGCCACCGTGGCAAGGATGAATATGAAAACATTGCGTCTCATGCGTTTACAGGCTGATATCGCTTTCTATTTGTTCCCAGTCGCCCACCATGGGTTGGAAACCGCCGCTCTGGGAGGGGTCGGGATTCTCTGGTTTATGTATTTCAAAAACTTTGTCAACAAGCAGCCAGTGCCGCTCTACGGCGTCTTCGGACTTGAAAATTTCGTCCAGGCTGCAGTCCATCTGCTGAAGGTTGCCGCCCGTGTCTATTACGTTGAAAGTGACGTGCAGGTTGCTGGACACGTCGGGAATCTTTCCGAAGGTGTTGAAGAGGGCGCAAAGCACGTCCTTGTTCTCTCCGGTGTAGGTCTCGTCGCGGCTCTTGCGTAGGTCGAAACTCACGGCGGCTATCGGATTCGAGGTGCGCTCGTCCCTGCCGAAATAGTTCGAGGGCGACAGGCCGGTAATCACCGCAGTGGCGCTGGAGGCGTATTCAATGCCGGTGACATGAACCTGGAGGTAGTAAGTGTCTACGATGGTGTGGGCCTCCGTGCGGATAACCACCACAGAATCGTGCGGCGACACGCGGAGCCTTTCCTCGTGGGCTACGATAAAGTGGTCGGGTTCGTAGTTGTATGCGATCTCGTCGGAGCCGTCACCATCGCCCTTGGTCGGGAGGTAGTGGGTGCGCAGCGAGAGCGGCAGCTCCTCCGTGTAGGCCAGGATGGTGTCCTCGTTGTTCTCTCCGCTCACGTGAATGGTGGGGGTGTCGAAGTTATAGATGAGGATATCGAAGGTTCCGTAACTGATGTTGAGCGAGCCCGATAGCACCTGGTTGCCGTCATCGTCTATCCTCTTGGAGGAGATGAAGCTCTGGGTAATCAATTTCTTGGTACCGGGATCGTAGATGAGTACACGCATCATATCCGTGTTGAGGTCCGGGGTGGGGATGTACTTGTTGTACACGTGGGTGGTTACGTTGGCAACCGCCTGTACATTCACTTCCGCCTGCACGGTAACCACTTCGTTGGGGTCTTCCAGAGGGCGGCGGACACACGATGCTGCGATAAGGAGCATGGCCGAGGCAAGAAGAAGTTTGACTGCGTTATTCATGTCTCACCTCCTTTTTCTTGCTGCAAATCGGAATGACCAGGCTCACCTTGGCCTTGGTAGGTCCGAAGATGTATTCCAGATTTCCTGCGCGGGATTTGTCGCGGATAAGCTTGTCGTAAGAATCTGTGGGCAGGTAGTGCTGGTATGGTACGTGGGCGTAGCCAAGTCCCAGGCTCAGCTCCAGGTTCATACGCTTCTTGCGCCCTATGGGGGTACACCAGCCTCCGGTAAAGCCTGTGCTCCAGTATTCGCCCTGGAAGTTCAGCAGGGTGTCCCACTGCAGGTCGAAGAGAGCGGACATGCCGTAAATGCCGGCGAAGAAGCCGCGGAGCTTTTCTTCGGAGCGGGTTTCCCATGGCGTGAACCAGAAACGGGCCTCTACACCCATCTCCCAATGCTGCAGGCAGTACTTATTGCCTATTTCCCACCAGGGGAAGACGTCTTCAACCATCACGGAGAAGCGCCTGCCGATAGGAACCTCGAACTCCACGTTGAGAGCTGTAATGGCGTCGAAGAGAAGGTTGGTCTTGGCTGCGAACAGCATGTTCCTGGAAGGCTCGGCCGGAACTGCAGGCTCGACGGGGGCTGCGTACTCTGGAATGTCTGCGATGCGTATTTCGTCATTGTCGGTGGCAGGAGCGTTTTCGATGACGATTTCGTCGTCTGCCGCAATTTCGGGAATCTCGAGTTCGGGGGCCTTCGGAGCTTCAGGTTCTTCCGTGGCGACGGGAAGATTGTACACCAGTACGAACTTGGCGTACCTGAGGTTTACCAGATCCTGTTCATCCTTGGGCCATGGAGCGATGATGGTCTCAGAGCTGATGCGCCCTGCCAACTGGGGGCAGAGGTTGACCAGGTATGTCTCCATCTTTTCGGCGCGGCGTCCTGCGAGCCAGAAGTTGTATTTCCTGTCGCCTTCAGGAGAGGCGGCGGCAACAATATTGACCCGGCCCTCAAGGTTTTCGCTGAAGCGGCTGATTACTGACTTAAGGCTGTCCAATGTGGCCGTGTTGCTCATATAGGACGGACGAATGCTTGAGTCGCCCTGAGGAAAATAGACGCAGAACTCGCGCGTATCAGCGCAACTTTCCTGCGCGCGTAAAGAAAAACAGTCCAAAACCGTCAACGAACAAAGCACGGCGACCATGCAGGCCACCATGTGATTACTCGCCTTACGACTCGGTAACTGTTTCATTTTCACTGTATTAACTATATCTAACCGTGCACTCTTCGTGCGTGAGTAGATGCAAAGGTACTAACATTTTTTATTCTTTACAAATATGTTTTACTATTTTTTCAAAAATAATTTTGGATTCTTGATAATATTTTTGCGATTCATTTACTTGTCGTCATTTTGTTTTTACTCGTCGTTAAATACAATATCGTCATTTTACCCCCCCCTGGTCTTTAATTCTTTAAGTTTTTTTCGATTTTTAATAGCAAACTGTTATCGATATCCCAGTTTTGTTTTTTAATAACAAGTATTTTTATGTATTAGAATATTTTTTTATGTTTCAATAATTTATTGTATATTTGCCACAACGAAACGCCTCGAAATACTTTTTGTTATGCATTTATCGTTATTTCTTATAGTTCCTGGGCTTGTTTGCCTCTTTTGGGCTCTTGTACATTCGCTTCTGGTTTCTCGTACGTCTAGCTTCAAGATTCTGGCCTTGCTTTTATTTGCCCTCTTCGTAACAGCTGCCGGTGATGTACTAATTGACAGTATTACCGGATCAGAGGCAATTGCATACATAGTAGTCCGTATGTTTGCACCTGTCTTGTGTCCTTTGACCTGCCTATATTTTGCTTTCTTGCATAGATCATATAGTTTTAAGGTGTCCCATCTCTTGTGGATTACTTTTCCTGTTTTTCTTGCGACGGCGGCAATTCTTCTTACTACAATTAACGGTCTTGATGCTACAGACGCTTTAATTCAGAGAATTCATAATACTAAGCACCCATTAAGGAATTTGTCGGTTGAAGGTATTGACCGTATGTATTTTTTTTGGTGCTTAATAGTTTTCAGGTGTATTATGGCGGCCGAAATATTGTATCTCTTCGGTTATTCTATTTATTTGTTTTTAAAGCTCCGTTTCGATTTAAGGCATTTCTACAGATTCTTTTTTCTGGGCAGGAAAATCCGTGTGCTGGAGATTCAGGTAGTCGTTTCTTTTCTGATTACAATCATCCTTTGCTTCAAACTTTTCCTGCACGGTAGTATTCTGTCGGGGTATTTCTGGTGGTCCATCTGTATAGCTATTGCTCTTTCACTGCTTTTCTTTATGTTTGGCTTTTTTGCCGTTTTCGGGGCAAAGGAGTTTATTTCCAGGCATGATATAGTTACTGCGGTAAGATTCAATTATAGTAGCGATAACAGCGCTCTATTGGCGGATACCGTGGTTACAGAGATGGCAGATTTCCTTACCGGAGAGTCACTAACACACGTTATCTCGCAGTTGAGTACTCAGGCCGTAAGCGATTCATCAAGGGATGCCGGAGCAAAGAATGCTTCTCCTTCTTTGGCATCGACCATATTCAATACGGTATCTGACTCACGCGAAGTAGGCAATCTGGGAGGGCGATTCAGGCATCTGATGCTTGAGGAGCAGCTTTTCCTTCAACCGGGGCTTACCCTTACAGATGTGGCAGAGCGGCTGAATACAAATAAGACCTACATCTCCAAGGCGGTGAACCAGACTTATAAACTGGGCTTCCCGGAGCTGTTGAACGTGCTGAGGGTGGATTATGCTGAACAATATATCCGCAAGCATCCTCGCGCAACACAGGAAGAAATAGCGAAGGCCAGCGGTTTCCTGAGCGCGTCTTCATTCAACAGCACTTTCAAGCGCATTACCGGTTTTACACCTAAGGTCTGGTCTGCAAGCAAACGCTCTTCAGTCAATTGAATGGTATCTGACGAGTCCTTCTATGGGCTCAGGAAGGAAGGATTCCAGTCTCACTCCCTCTTCTTTGCAGATTCGCTCGAAAACAGCCCTGTTTGCCCATCCGAATCCGCCCACGACGCCGACCGGGTAACGGTCTGTATCGTAGCGCTTTAAAGCCCTTTGGACGAAGGCCCGGAAGTTGCCGTCTACCAGGTCTTTGATATAGGGATCGTCGTAGTGGGAAAGTATGAACGGAGCCATGCTCCCGAGATAGCCGGCAGGCGATTCGCTCCTGTAAACCCCCGCGACTATGCCCTCGTAGCTTGAGTCGAACCCGGACTCGAAATCCTTTGCCACTGCCTCGGGTACCAGGCCTTTTATATAATCGGCCAGGAAAAGTTTTCCAAGGCATGCACCTCCGCCCTCATCTCCTATTATATACCCGCCGGAGCGGACTTTCTGGGAGACGACGGAACCGTTGTAGAAGCAGGTGTTGGAACCGGTGCCGAGTATGGCAACTATGCCGGGCCTGCGCCCGCAGACGGCGCGTGCGGCGGCCACCAGGTCAGTGCAAATCTCGACCTCTTTTACTTTCACGCGCGCGCGAATGAAAGCATCCAGATACTCACGGAGTTCGGGCGTAACAATGCCGGCAGTATAGAAATAAATGCCGTCCAGTGAGTTCCCGCCAAGCTCGGAGAGGCCTTTTTCCAGGGTTTCTATATTGTGTTCCCTGTTTGCGGTGGACACGTTGATGCCCGGCAGCAACTTCCTTTCCAGCTGCTCTCCGGAAGGGGAAACAAGACGCCAGTCGCTCTTTGTGGCGCCGCTTTCTACTATTACTATCATTTCTTCAGATATGCGTCTATCGCCTCGCGCACGTGGCCGTACTTGAGCAGCAGCTCGCGGGCCTCGCCGTAGTCCGATATCCCGGTTGCATCCATTATCATGCGAGCCCCCCGGTCTACCAGTTTGCTGTTGGTCAGTTCCATATCCACCATCTTGCTGCCCTTCACGTGGCCGAGCCGTATCATGGTGGTTGTAGATATCATATTGAGTATCAGCTTTGTGGCCGTGCCGGCCTTCATTCTGGTGCTGCCGGTGACGAACTCCGGGCCAACAACTGCTATTACCGGCAGTTCAACGGCTGCGGCAACCGGGGAATCTTCATTGCATGTGATACATCCGGTCAGCAGCCCATGCTCGCGGGCGCCGCTTACTGCCCCTATGACATAGGGGGTGGTGCCAGATGCAGCTATGCCTATCACTGTATCGTCGGGGGTGGGGCCGAAGGCCAGGATGTCCTTCCAGCCCTGCGAGGAGTCGTCTTCCGCTCCTTCTACGGCCTGGCGGATGGCTCCGTCGCCGCCGGCTATGAGGCCTATGAACTTGTCGCGGACGCCGTAGGTGGGAGGAATCTCGGAAGCATCTACTACACCCAGCCTGCCGCTGGTGCCGGCGCCGGTATAGAATACCCGGCCGCCCCTTTTCATCCGCTCCACTATCCCGTTAACAAGGGCTTCCACCTGCGGGATGGCATGACGCACCGCCCGGGTGACGCCCCGGTCTTCCTGGTTTATGCCGTAGAGCAGCTCGGCAGTGGACATGCTGTCGAGGTTGGACCAGCGGGAATCCTGCTCGGTCGTACGCATAAGTTAGATTTCGGGGGCGCTTGCGAACTCCTGCAGGAAGCGCATGTCGTTCTCGAAGTAGTGGCGCAGGTCGTTCACCCTCCACTTGAGCATGGCTATGCGCTCCAGGCCCATGCCAAATGCGAAGCCGCTGTACTTGGTGGAGTCTATACCGCTGGCCTCCAGCACGTTGGGATCCACCATTCCGCAGCCCAGAATCTCCAGCCACCCGGTACCCTTGCAGATGTTGCAACCCTTGCCGTGGCAGATGTTGCAGCTTACGTCCACCTCCGCTGAAGGCTCGGTGAAGGGGAAGTAGCTCGGGCGCATGCGAATCTGGGTGTCGGGGCCGAACATCTCCCGGGCGAAGAGCAGGATGGCCTGCTTGAGGTCTGCGAACGTTACACCTTCGTCTATATAGAGACCTTCTACCTGATGGAAGATGCAGTGTGCGCGGGCGCTGATGGCTTCGTTGCGGAAGACTCGGCCCGGGCAAATCACGCGGATGGGCGGCGCCATGCGCTCCATGGTGCGCACCTGTACGCTTGAGGTATGGGTACGGAGGAGCAGCGGATTCAGATGCCCTGCAGACACGAAGAAGGTGTCCTGCATGTCGCGGGCAGGATGGTTTGCGGGGAAGTTGAGGGCCTCGAAAACGTGGTAGTCGTCCTCGATTTCAGGACCCTCTGCCACATCGTAGCCGAACTTGCGGAAGATGTCTACTATTTCCTGCCGCACAATGCTTACAGGGTGGCGGGAACCGAGCTCGTAAGGGTCGCCGGGCATGCTGAGGTCCAGTTTGGGCCCGCCTGCAGCGCCTTCGTCTGCGGCTCCGGCCTTGAGGTCCTCTATCTTGGCCTGAACCTTCTGCTTAAGCTCGTTCAGGGCCTTGCCGAATTCGGCTTTCTGGGCCTTGTCTATGCCGCGGAACTCGTCGAACAGTGCGGTGACCTCGCCCTTCTTGCCGAGAAAACGCACCCGCGCCTCTTCAACCTCTTTCTGGGTCTTGCACTTAAGCTCCTCTATCTGAGCAAGTATCTTGTCAATATCTTCCCTTTTCATTTCTTGCCTGTGTTAGCGTTCTTTTTGGCGGCGCGTTTGTCGCGGGCTTTCTTGTCCCGTGCCGCACCGGTTTTCTGGTATTGGGCCCACTGCTCCGGCGTAAACACCTTTTGGAGCGACTGGTATATCCTTTCCATCCACTTGTCCTGCACGTCGTAGAAGAGGTCGGAATTGGACATCTTGGCGGCGGACATTTCTGCAAATTCGTCCTGCATGGCCTTGTAGTCGTGAGTGAGTATGCTGTCTACGTAGAAGACCTGCCAGTCTTCCAGCTTCAACGACTCCTCAAGGTTTTCAACCTGTTTCTGCACGGCTTCGTAAAACTCCTTTTCGCGCTGTTCCGGGGTCTTGTTGTCCTGCGCCAGGGCGTTTACGGAGCCGGCTGCAAGGCAGATTGCCAATATTAGCAGATATTTCTTCATACAATCTGCAAATATATGGATTTTCGGTAAATAATCCGTACCTTAGCAATCTGTTTTTGAATAGCTATGACAGATAAAACCACACACCCGGAGAGAATAATCTATGCTCCTCCGGAATCTTTCGAAATCAGCGAACTTTTGCTTTTGAACATGCTGGCCTCTTCCGGCGACATAGACCCGGGAATCGAAGACCCATGGGGCAATTATTAACAGGTAGTGCTATGAAGATTATCAAGAACATTATGATGCTCGCAGCACTCCTTTCTGCTGCGGCCGTCATGTTTTCCTGTACTGCCGAACTGGGCGGGGAGCATGACTCAATCAAGGCGCACATCTCCAGGACCGTTACTTTCAACGCCTGTGAGGTGCAAACCAAAACCACTTTTGGCCAGGGAGAAGACGGAACCTATCCCACATTGTGGACGACCAACGACGCTTCCGTAAAGCTCGCCCTGAATTATACTCCGGCAGCCGAGGTGAAGGTTGTGCCGTCGGACGATTTCCGCAAGGCCAGCTTCAGTGCCGAAATAGATGCTTCAGGAGAGAACGCACCGTATACTTTTTACGCAGTGAGTCCGGCCTCCGCCGCCAGGGCTCTCAGCCCCAGCCGGCAGGCATGGAGCATTTCCATACCGTCCGTCCAGACGCCTCTCGAAGGCTCGGTGGATGAAGCCGCCATGATCTTGGCGGCTGCCAGCCAGCCCTCGGACGCCATTCCGCAGAGCGTAGACCTTCACTTCAATCACCTTACCGCCTATGCCCGCATGTCCTTCACGAATCTGGAGCTGGGCGGCGCTACGGTGGAGAGCGTGGAGATTACTGCCACTACCCCGCTCGCGGGCGACTGGTACTGGGACTGCACCGGAGAGCATGCCCTTACGGACAACGGTGCATCTTCTACCATCACCCTGAATACCTCCCGTACCTCCGACATCTGGTTCGCCTGTGCGCCGGTGGATATGTCCGGAGAGATAGCCGTCATAACGGTTTACACGGACCAGGGCGCTATGGTTAAGGAAATAGAGTTTGCGCAGGACCGCAAGTTCCAGCCCGGCCGCATCGCCGTGTTTACGGTGGATATGAGCGGGATAGAGCCGGTAGCGCCTGCTCCCGACGCATTCGTGCTGGTGACCGACGCCTCCCAGCTGCAGGATGGAGATGAGATTCTGATCCTGGATGACAGTGAACAATACGCCATAGGTACGAACCAAAAGACAAACAACCGTGCCGCTACGTCAGTCAGCGTATCTGACCATACGATAACAGAAGTGCCTGACGATGTTCAGATTATCTCGCTGGAAGCGGGCAGTTCAGCAGATACCTGGCATTTCAATGTGGGCACCGGTTATCTTGCCAATGCAAACGGAGGGAAGAACAAGCTTGTGACCGCCGATTCCAAGACCGCCAACGCAACCTGGACCATTTCCATAGAGCCTTCCGGCGCGGCGACCGTGGTTGCAGGAGCCGGAGAGCGAAACAGCTTGCGCTTTAATGATGGAGACGCCAATAATCTGCTGTTCGCTTGTTATTCTTCCGGCCAGCAGGGGATAGTCATTTACCGCAAGGGCGTCGCTTCATCTGCCGGTCCTGTAGCGGAAGATCCGCTTACCCAGCAGAGTGAATACGGCGTTTACCTTAAGTCCGGCAACAGGGTGTACCAGCGCGGCGTAGATCAGTACAGCCGCCGCTATTCCGACTCCGGGGTGCAGACTTTCGCCATCCTGTATTCTTATCCTGCGCTTGCCAAGGAGCAGGTGGAGATTACCGGCTACAGGAAAGCCCTGGTGAAGGGGGACGATGTCAAGATTACCGTCAACTGGAGGCTGGGTGCCAATAAGGTCCAGTCAGAGAAGACTTATACGCTTAAGGTCGTCAAGGAAGAAGGGCCCAAGGTATGGCTCGGCGACGGCAGCGGCAATGGTTTCATCATCAAAAAGTAAGGCCCTATGAAAAAGATATTTTTAACTATCGTAGTAGTTCTGATTGCATGCAGTGCGGCCTTTGCTGTTCCTGCCAGGCGCGGTTTCGTGCGGCATACGCAGCCAGACGGCAGTGTGATTATGCTGCAGAAGCATGGTGATGAATTCTGCCACTGGACGACGGATGCCTCCGGACGGGTGGTGGAAAAGGGTGCCGACGGATACTGGCGTCCGGCAGACGCGAACCGGCTCGAGGCCCGCAAGAGGGTAGCTAATATCAAGCGCAGTGCCCGCAACCACGTACGCAGGAGCGGCAGTCACATAGCCGTAGGGCAGAAGCGCTTCCTCGTCATATTGGTGGAATTCTCCGACGTTAAGTTCAAGAGCCAGACAGCTAACCAGGATTTTCATAACCTGCTCAACGAGAACGGATACAGTGCGAACGGTGGCACCGGTTCCGCCCGTGACTATTATTACGACAACTCTCACGGCTATTTCGAGCCTATATTCGACGTTTATGGCCCCGTAACGCTGTCGAACGACATGGCTCATTATGGCGCCAACGATTCCCACGATAATGATGTGCTGCCGGAGCAGGCTGTCATCGAGGGGTGCCAGGCCCTTGACGAGCAGATAGACTTTACTAAGTACGACAATGATGATGACGGTGTCGTAGACCTCGTTTTCATGTATTATGCCGGTTACGGGGAGGCCGATTCCGACGAGTTGGACAGCATATGGCCCCATCAGTGGGAATTATCCAGCGCCGGTAAACTGCTGACGATGGATGGTAAGAAAATAGACTCTTATGCATGTACCAACGAGCTTAACGGCAACTACAGCGCAGGTACCGGCACTATGTGCGGAATAGGAACCGCCTGCCATGAATTCGGCCACGCAATGGGTTTGCCGGACTTCTATGATACTGACTATGAGACTAATGGTCAGTCCGCAGCAATGTTTTCTTACTCTATTATGGATTCCGGCGCATACAACAACAATGGCCGCACTCCTTGTTACTTTACGATAGAGGAACGCATAATTCTTGGCTGGCTCGGGACGGATGCCATACAGGAATTCCCTGCGGGCGGAGGCCCGGTGGAGTTGCATTCGGTGGATGAGAATATCGCATACAAGACCCTGACGGACAAGGAGGGAGAGTACTTCGTTTACGAGTGCCGGAATTCCAGTGGCTGGGATGCATGGCTTCCCGCCAACGGGCTGATAGTTACGCATATAGACAAGTCTGACAGGGTTGTTAAATTGAATGGAGGGTCTTCCACTGCGTACAACCTCTGGAATAACTGGGAGGCGTCTAATGCAATCAACGAGAGCGGCTCGCATCCCTGCTGCTACGTGATTCCTGCTGCGGACCAGACGGATCTGTTGTTTGGCTATATTTATTACCCGGATTACGGGCAGTATTATTACGACAAGTCAAACGATCCTCTGATTCCGTTCCCGGGATCCAAAATGGTGACATCCTTCGTGCCGGTGAGCTGGAACGGGGTGGAATCCGGCACAACTCTCTCAGATATAAGCTATTCCAACGGCGTTGTGACATTTAAGGTGAAGGTTCCGAGGGAAGACCTGGATTATCCGCTTATTTCCAATCCGGGGCAGGGTTCGTACAGCGCGGGAGACAGCTTCCAGCTGCAGCTGGAGGAGTGTGATGTGTGCCCGGTTGCCTCTGTATCATGGTTCTTCGATGATGAACCGGTGGCCGGTTCATCCGTGGTGCTGACCGCTGGATGGCACACTGTGGAGGCAGTTGTCACCCTTGCCGACGGCGGCACCCTCACGCTCACCTTGGAGGTGCAGGCAAATTAGATTCCTTTTGCTATATTTGCAGATATGAAAAAGTATCCTGCAATTATAGCATCATTACTCCTGGCGTCCGCCATTTCCTTCAAGGCCGACGCCTGCACCAACGTGATAGTCTCCAGGGGCGCCAGCATCGACGGCTCCTGCATGGTATCTTATGCCGCAGACTCCCACATGCTCTTCGGCGAGCTTTATTTCCGCCCTGCGGGCAAATGGGCAAAGGGTTCGCGGCTGGCCATACGTGAGTGGGACACAAACAAGCCCCTCGGCGAGATTGCCCAGGCAGAGCGGACTTATCAGACCGTAGGCAATATGAACGAGCACCAGCTCATCATCGGTGAAACCACTTGGGGCGGCCGTGAGGAGCAGGTCGATACTGCCGGCATAATGGATTATGGTTCACTTATTTACGTGACGCTCCAGAGGGCCCGCACAGCACGTGAGGCAATACAGACCATTGTCGCCCTGGCCAACGAATACGGTTATCCTTCAGAGGGCGAGAGCTTCAGCATCGCAGACCCTCAGGAGGCATGGGTGATGGACCTCGTAGGCAAGGGTTCGGACGGCAACAAAGGTATAGTATGGGTGGCACGCCGTGTTCCCGACGGTTATATCTGCGCCCACGCCAACCAGGCCCGCATCACACGCTTCCCCTGGAACGATCCGGAGAACTGCCTCTATGCTCCCGATGTGGCAGAATATGCCCGTCAGATGGGCTGGTATGAGGGCTCCGATGAGGACTTCAGTTTTCGAGACACCTACAACCCTCTGGATTTCGGCGGAGCCCGTGCCTGCGACGCGCGCGCCTGGTCTGCATTCAACATACTCTGCGACGGTCAGTTTACCTATGAGCAGGACGGCGAGGAAGTTACCCGGCCGGCGTCCGACTGGCTGGAGTATGCCATGGGTTACGACCTCAAGGGCGAGATGCCCCTCTTTGTAAAACCTTCCCGCAAGTTGAGTGTCAAGGACATAGCCGATGTTATGCGCGACCATTATGAAGGCACTCCCATGGATATGACGGTAGATATAGGAGCCGGCGGCAACGCCTGCCCTTACCGCTGGAGGCCTATGAGTTTCACGGTAGACGGCAAGACCTATGTGAACGAGCGCGCCATCGCTACCCAACAGACCGGCTTCTGGTTCGTGGGACAGGCCCGCGGATGGCTGCCCGACCTTGTGGGCGCCCTTGTATGGTTCGGCTGCGATGATGCCGCAACCTCTTATCTCACACCTGTTTATATCAACACCAGCAAAGTGCCCGAATGCCTCCGTGAGGGCAACGGCGACTTGCTTCACTACAGCGCTACTTCCCAGTTCTGGATGTGCAACAGAGTGGCCAACGCCTGCTATAAGATGTACGACCGCATGGCCCCCGTAGCCCGCGCAGCTGCGGACAGTTTCGAGCTTTACCAATTGGGAGAGGGTATCCCGGAAATGGATGCAAAGCTGGCCCGTCTGGTAGAGAAAGGACGCGTTCGCAAGGCCCGCCGGCTGATGACCAAATACAGCGTAGACACCGCCCAGGAGCAGTTCGCCGCCTGGACCAGCCTGGAGGAACTGCTGCTTGTCAAGTTCATAGACGGCAACATCAAGGCCCAGGACGAGGAGGGTAACTTCCTGCATTCCGACTATTCCGGCGGCATACCCAAGGGTCTCCAGTACGGCGGTTACAACGACCGCTGGAAGGCTGCCGTTGCGCGCGACAACGGAGCTATCCTTGAACAACGCTAAACTACTAATAACCAACGCTATATGATCCGTAGAGACTTTTTGAAATCCATCGGTGCCATTACTGCTGGTGCCGCAGTGGGCCTGCCTGCATCGGGTGCTGTACTTCCCGGAGGCAGGGAGTTTCCATCCGACGTAAAAGCCGAATCCCTTAATGACCTGGACCTGGGACTCCGTTCCCTGCGTCCGCAGGTCAGCCGTCAGGTTACGGTTATCGTTATAGGGGCAGGAAGCCGCGGCAACGTATATGCCAGGTTCGCTGGCATGTATCCGGATGAGGTCAAGGTGGTTGGTGTGTCCGATATCCTGGAGCATCGCTGCCGCAAGATGTCAGATGCCCATGGGGTGCCGCCTGAGCATCGTTTCGGCGACTGGAGTGAGGTTTTCCGCGTTCCCAAGTTTGCCGACGCAGTGGTTATCTCCACCCCGGACGACCTGCACTACGCCCCATGTATGAAGGCCCTTTCCATGGGTTACGATGTGCTTCTGGAAAAGCCGGTGGCTCAGACAGAGAAGGAATGCAAGGACATACTTGCCCAGGCGCACAAGTACGACAGGATAGTGGCGGTGTGCCACGTGCTTCGTTATGCGCCGTATTTTATCGCCCTGAGGCAGCTGGTACGGAGCGGCGCTGTGGGCGAGCTCGTTAGCGTGCAGCACATGGAGCCTATCCAGTACGCCCACATGGCCCACTCCTATGTGCGCGGCAACTGGCGCAACTCCAAGCAGACTACGCCCATCATCCTGGCCAAGTCCTGCCACGACCTGGACATACTGCGCTGGATCATAGACTCGCCATGCAAGAGCATAGTGGCAGACGGCTCGCTGCATCTGTTCAAGCCGGAGAACGCCCCCGAGGGCGCGCCCCTCAAGTGCACGGACGGCTGCCCGCACGAGAGCAACTGCCCTTACTCGGCAATAGATATCTATACCCGCAAGAAATGGCACCTCAATGTGTTTGACCTCGACGGCAACCGGGACCCGGACTTCATTATGCAGCGCCTCCTCACCCCTCCGTACGACAGCTATGCCCGCTGCGTCTATCATTGCGACAACGACCAGCCGGACCACTACGTATCCGAGATGGTGTTCGAGGGAGGCCAGACCGCTGCGTTCTCCATGGAGGCATTTGCCCCTGCCGGAGGCCGCAGGACCAGAATCATGGGTACTACGGGCTACATAGATGGGGACGGCTCCCAGTTCACCTTGTGGGACTTCCGTACCCTTAAGCCTCAGGTATGGAACCGTAAGGTCAGCGAGATTCCGGAATACAAGGGTTCTGGCCACGGAGGTGGCGATTTCGCCCTTGCACGTGACTGGGTCGAGGCTGTAGCCGCCCACGATGCCGCTAAGCTTTCCAGCACCATAGATGTTTCCATAGAGAGCCACGTTATGGGCTTTGCCGCCGAGCGTTCACGCCTTAGCGGAAAGAAAGAAGCGGTATAGACTGTTGCCGGCAGCAAATTAAGGTGAAAAATGACGCCGGAGGTACATTTTGTGTGCCTCCGGCGTCATTATAGGTACTAAAGTGACGCTGGCTTAGTCCTCGTCCTTCTCCTGTGCCGCGTAATCGGCGAGGAGCTTGGTCTGGACATCTCCAGGTACCGGCTGGTAGTCTGCGAACTCCATGGTGAAGGTCGCGGAACCTGCGGTAAGGGAACTCAGGGTGGTGGAGTAGCGGTAAAGCTCTGCCAGAGGCACACGGGCCTTGAGGATGGCGAAGCCCTTGTCTGCTCCCATGTCACCCAGCATGCCGCGACGGTTCTGGAGGTCGGACATGACGGCGCCCTGGTACTCGCTCGGGGTCATGACCTCGACGTTGTAGATAGGCTCGAGAATCTTGGGACCTGCATTGCGGAATGCCTCACGGAAGGCGTTGCGGCCAGCGATGATGAAGGCGATTTCCTTGGAGTCCACCGGGTGCATCTTACCGTCGTAAACGAATACGCGGATGTCGCGGGCGTAGGATCCGGTAAGAGGACCTTCCACCATGCGCTCCTTGATACCCTTGAGGATAGCGGGCATGAAGCCGAGGTCGATGGAACCACCGACGACGCAGTTGTAGAACTCCAGTTTGCCGCCCCATTCGAGCTCGGTGATATCCTGGGTCTTGATGTTCAGCTGGGTGTCTTTGCCGTTGATCATGAACTTGGTGTTGAGCTCACCCTCGGCAGGGCAAACCAGCAGGTGTACCTCGCCGAACTGGCCAGCACCACCGGACTGCTTCTTGTGACGGTACTGCGCGCAGGCCACCTTGGTGATGGTCTCGCGGTAAGGCACCTTGGGGGCGAAGAGCTCGACCTCAAGACCGAACTCGTTGTTGATACGCCACTTGACGATGTTGATGTGCTGCTCGCCGTTACCGGAAAGGATGGTCTGGCGGAGTTCCTTGGAGTACTCTACGATTACGGTAGGATCCTGGGAAGCAATCTTCTTGAGGGCGTCGCCCAGCTTCTGGTCGTCCTGCTGTACCTTTGCCTTGATGGCGCAGCGGTACTTGGGAGCAGGATACTGGATTTTGTCGTAGCTGATACCTGAGCCGGGAGCGGACAGGGTGGTGCTGGACTTGCTGTTCTTGAGCTTGACTGCACAGCCGAAGTCGCCTGCGTGCAGGTTGGTGACGGCTTCCTTCTTGGAACCGGCAACTGCGTAGATGGCGGAGAAACGGTCCTTGTTGCCGCTGACGGGATCCTCGAGATCCATGCCGGTGGTCAGGGTTCCGCTCATCACCTTGAAGTAGGAAACCTCTCCGAGGTGCTGCTCAACGTCGTTCTTGTAGATGAACAGGGAGGTAGCGCCGTTTTCCTTGACTGCAGGCACGGGGGCCACGTCCTTGATGAACTCCAGCAGGCGCTTGACGCCGATATCCTTCTTGCCGCAGGTGCAGAATACGGGATATACCTCGCCGCTGACTATACCCTTGTTGAGGCCGCTGTGAATCTCTTCCTCGCTGAGGGTGCCTTCCTCGAAGTATTTCTCCATGAGGGCGTCGTCGAACTCGGCGGCCTTCTCGATGAGAGCCTCGCGGTATTCCTCTGCCTGGTCTGCAAACTCGGCGGGGATGTCGAGGATGTCGTTGCCCTTGTAGTACTTCATGGTGAGCACGTCCACGAATCCGTCAAATGCAGCACCGGCGGCATTGGGGAACTGTACGTTTATCATCTTGCCTCCGAAGGTCTCCTTCATGGAGTTCTGCACGTTGTCCCAGTCTGCCTTGTCGGCGTCCAGCTGGTTTACGGCGATGATCATGGGGAGCTTCTGCTCCTCGGCCCTGCGCACGAAGCTGTCCGTGCCGACCTCCACGCCCTGCTGGGCGTTGATTACGAGCACGCCGCTCTCGCAAACGCGGAATGCGGAATATGCGCCGCCGATGAAGTCATCGGAACCGGGGGCGTCGATGAAATTGATCTTGCTGCCCTGGAACTCGGCATAAAGGGGAGTTGCATAAATCGAGCGCTGGTTGAGTTTCTCGAGCTCGTTGCTGTCGGACAGGGTGTTCTTGTCTTCGATGGTGCCCATTCGGGTAATCACCTTACCCTCGTAGAGCATCGCTTCCGCCAACGTGGTCTTGCCGGACTTGGTGGCGCCGAGCAGGACTACGTTGCGTACGTCTTTGGTGGAATATTCTTTCATTTGTATCTGGTGTTGTTAATTATTTTCACAGTAGCCTGCAAATCTAATAATTTTTACACCGATTACCAAAATAATAATTGAACACTTGCTCGCCGGTGTATCCCAGTTCCGCCATCAGGGTTTCGTCCAGGTCGTCCGGGCATACTCTGAGCTTCCGGCATATGGCTGCGTAGCTGTCGAACTCTCCGCTCTCGAGGAGAATTGCGAATCTTGTGTAGGTATTGTCTTTCATAATTCTCTGTTTTTGTCTGGTAAAGTTGGACACTTGTGGCGGATTTTGCAACGTTTTTGCGGGGGTAAAAATGGGGGTAAAAGAATCTTTTTTACGATTTTTTCGAATTTTGTATGATTTTTATAGAAAAATGTCCATAAAAACGCTATGGTATAAGCCGTGTCTTAAGCTTAATTTTGCTCCCGGAGTGCGATTATGGATAAATTTCATGAAAATATTCGCAGGGTGAGGGAGCGGCTCGGCTATTCCCAGGACGTAATGGCGGACCTCATGGGCATAGAGCGTTCCACTTACAGCAATTTCGAGCTTGGCAAAACCAGGCTGTTCGCCAAGAGCATGACCCGTTTCGCAAAGGCTATCGGCCTCACCGAAGAGGAGATTCTGCTCGACGGCTCTCAGCTTACCGCTGGTTATCTCCAGTCCGGCGTTCTTGAAGACCGCCTGGAAGCCGTGGAATCCAAAATAGACGCCATCTCGGACAAATTGGACGCCATTCTCAAAAAACGGCCCTGATTATCCTGCTCCGTTGCCTGTTTCAGCTTTTCTAAGTATATTTGCGAAACATGCAGCGAATAGTTTCTTTGCTTCCATACATGGAGCCCGGGCGTCTGGAGGCCGGGTGTGACGAGGCTGGCCGAGGCCCTCTGGCCGGGCCGGTTTATGCCGCCGCCGTAATCCTTCCCCAGGATTTCCATCATCCCCTGCTGAACGACTCCAAGCAGATGAGCCGCAAGGCCCGCGAGACCCTTCGCCCCATCATAGAAGCTGAAGCGCTCGCATGGGCCGTGGTGGCCGTAGAGGCGGAAGAGATTGACCGCATAAACATACTCAAGGCCAGTATAACCGGCATGCATAGAGCTGTCAAGTCCTTGAAAATCAAGCCGGATTTCCTGTTGATAGATGGCAACAGGTTCATCCCTTTGGAGGGCTATCAGTACCGGACCGTAGTGCACGGGGATGCCACTTACGCCAGTATTGCCGCCGCCTCAGTGCTCGCCAAGACCTGGCGGGACGAACGCATGTGCCAGCTTGCCCGTCAGTATCCGGAGTATGGCTGGGACCATAATGCCGGCTACCCAACTCCGGAGCACATAGAGGCCATAAAACGTTACGGTTATACTCCCGAGCATCGTAAATCCTTCCATCCGAAAGAACTGGAACCAACATTATTCTGAATATGAAACGACTCATTATCGCTATCGCAAGCGCTATGCTGCTCCTTCCCGTAAGTATGCGGGCAGACGAGGGCATGTGGCTCCTGCCGCTCCTGGAAAAGATGAACGCCGACGCCATGCGCAATCTCGGCTCCCGCCTCACTCCGGAGCAGATTTACAGTATCAACAATTCCTCCATCAAGGACGCAATAGTTCAGTTCGGAGGCGGCTGTACCGGAGAAATAGTATCCGGTTCCAGTTTGCTGCTGACCAATCATCATTGCGGCTACGGCAGCATCCAGGCCCTCTCCACAACAGAGCATAACTATCTGGAAGACGGCTACTGGGCCAAGTCCCGTGAGGAAGAGCTGCCCGTTCCGGGGCTCACCGTCCGCTTCCTCCAGAGCATGACGGACGTCACCGACACCCTTGCCTCCGGTGCCTCCAGGCAGGCGCTCATCGCTGCCGCACAAAAGGCCAACCCCAACTGCCAGGTGCGCATAGTCAGCTTCTACAACGAGAACGTTCAGTACATGATAGTCTCCAAGGTGTACCGCGACGTGCGTTTTGTGGGCGCTCCTCCGGCATCTGCCGGCAAGTTCGGAGGCGACACGGACAACTGGATGTGGCCCCGCCATACCTGCGATTTCTCTACCTTCCGCGTATATGCCGGCAAGGACAACGAGCCTGCCGACTATTCTCCGGACAATGTTCCCATGGTGCCGCGCCAGTTCCTCGGAGTATCGCTCAAGGGCGTGCAGGAGGGCGATTTCGCCATGATTATGGGTTATCCCGGCAGCACCCAGCGCTTCCAGACTGCAGCCCAGCTGGAGGACATGCTGGAGACCAACAACATACGCATTGCCGCCCGCGGCGTGCGCCAGGACGTACTCTGGAAGGCCATGCGTGCCGACGAAAAAGTGTCCCTGCAGTATGCCAGCAAGTATTCCGGCTCGTCTAACGGCTGGAAGAAGTGGATAGGCATGAAGGAGGCTTTCGAGGCCCTGCAGATCATCCCGCGCGAGAAGCAGAAGGAGCAGGAGCTCGAAGCCTGGATTGCAGCAGACCCAGGACGCAAGGAAGCGTATGGCGGCGCTATCGACAAGATTGCGGAGAACGTATCCGCCAATTCCGGAGTCAACAGGAGTGCGACCCTGCTGCAGGAGAGCCTCGGACGCATAGAACTGGTGAATTTTGCCCTTACCATGAGCCGCAGCATCCAGATGGTACGCGGCTCCAAGGCCCAGAATCCCGGGGCAGAGATCAATGAACAGGAGGCGATGGACAAGGCCATGGAGATGCTCCGTCGGCAGTATAAAGATTACGATGCTTCCGTTGACCGCGACGTGGCAGTTGCGCTGATAGACTTCTACAAGGCCAATGTGGCACCGGAAGATGCCGTTTCCGTGGCAGGCAAGTCCCTTCTGAAGACCGACACCCGCAAGTTCGTGGACAACATGTTCAAGAAGAGCATCTTCACCTCGGAGGAGAAGCTCTCCGCCAAGCCGATTACGGATAAACTGCTGAATGCCGATCCGGCGGTGCAGCTGGGAGATGCCATAATGGCTGCGATGGCCCCCATGAGGGACAAGATTATGTCTTCCCGTGTTGGTCTTGCCGGCGCCATGAAGGATTATGCCGCCAGCCTGCTCGAGTGGAAGGCCGGCGAGCCGTCTTACCCGGACGCCAACATGACATGTCGCTTAACTTACGGAACCGTAAAGAGTTACGAGCCAAAGGACGGTGTGCTGTATAAGCACTACACAACCCTTAAGGGCGTGATGGAGAAGGAAGATCCGGACAACTATGAGTTCCGTGTGCCCGCCCGCCTGAAAGAGATTTACCAGACCCGCGACTATGGCCAGTATGCCAATGCCGACGGTGAACTTGTGACCTGTTTCCTCACCAACCTGGACATCACCGGCGGCAACTCCGGCAGTCCCGTAATGGATGCCGACGGCAACCTGATAGGTCTTGCGTTCGACGGTAACTGGGAAGCCATGAGCAGCGACGTGATGTTCGAGCCGCAGCTCCAGAGATGCATCTGCGTAGACATTCGTTACGTGCTCCTTATGATAGATAAGTTTGGCGGTGCCGGCTATCTGCTGGACGAAATGAATCTTGTGCGCTGATGACTGAGAATGAGATACTTGCGTTGCTGCGCGAGGTCCGTCACCCCGGCAAGGGGGATAAGGATATCGTGGAGCTCGGGATGGTTCAGAAGGTAACGGTCGAAAATGTTCCGGAGCGAAGCGACCAGGGGGGTGTCGGGGGGAACGCCCCCCGTCCCCTGGGGGTGCAGGGGGATAATAGTCCGATAGCGTCAGCTGTCGTGACGCTTGGCTTTGCCAAGCGGCGCGACCCGCTGGCGGAGTATTTAATTGGTGCCACCCGCGCCGCTCTCATCCGTGGTGGAGTAAAAGATCCCATCGTGGAGACGGTGGTGCTGGAAGATGCCGCCCCCAAGAAGAAGGGTCTGGAGTTCGACACGGAGTGCCTTCGCAACGTGCGCCATATAGTCGGTGTTGCATCCGGCAAGGGCGGAGTGGGAAAGAGCACCGTGGCCGTGAATCTTGCCTGCGCCCTGGCACGCCTGGGGTACAAGGTGGGACTGGCCGACGCCGATGTATATGGCCCCTCTGTGCCGCTGATGACGGGTACGGAGGGCGCGCAGCCCATGGCGGAGGAGGTCGATGGCCGCGAACTCATCGTTCCGTTGGAGAAATACGGGGTCAAGTGGATGAGTATCGGTTACTTTGCGGAACGCGGGCAGGCGCTGATCTGGCGCGGGCCCATGGCTACCAACGCCCTCAAGCAGATGATTCTGCAGGTCAAGTGGGGGCCGCTGGACTTCTTGCTGGTGGATATGCCTCCCGGAACCGGCGACATCCATATCAGCCTGCTGCAGGAGGTGCCGATGGAGGGCGCGCTCCTGGTTACTACGCCGCAGGAGGTCGCTCTGGCGGATGTGGAGAAGGGGGCGGCGATGTTCCGCAACCCCAATATCAACAGGCCCATTTTCGGCCTGATTGAGAACATGGCCTGGTTCACTCCGGCGGAGCATCCGGACGAGAAGTATTACATTTTTGGACGTGACGGGGGTGCGCGCATGGCGGAGGATCTTGGGATAGAGCTACTGGGGCGTATTCCGCTGGTGCAGAGTATCCGCGAGAGCGGGGATGCCGGCGAGCCCGCGGCCCTCGGCACCCGCCCCGATGCAGCTGCCTTCCTTGACCTCGCCTCCCGATTTGCAGACAAACTTGGATGACCGGCTGGCTGGAGGGGGCTCCCTTGAGAGAACTTCGCTTCGCTCATCCCTCCCACTGCGCTCCGCTTGTGGGCCCCTCCCTCTAACGCGTCCGAGGGTGGACACGGTTCCTCAAGGGAGCCCCCTCTAGCCAGCAAACGAAATGAATATGGAAGTTCGAGCTAAAAAGGCCCTCGGGCAACACTTTCTGACGGACCAGTCTATCGCCCGCCGCATCGTCGGTGCGCTGATGGCTGGCGCCCAACCATCTGGTTCTCAGTCATTTACTGATTTTGCCTGCAAGGAAATTGATGCAGGCAAAAGCGGTAACGGTCTGAAGGATAGCGAATTAGCCTCCAGGACGCAAGTACTGGAAATCGGCCCCGGCATGGGCGTATTGACACAATACCTATTGCAGCGACCGGACATCGACCTCAGGGCGGTGGAAGTGGACGGCGAATCGGTGGAATACCTCCTGACGCACTTCCCGGGGATGCAGGGCCGTCTGCTTCAGGCAGACTACCTGCGCCTCGACATGAACCGCGTGTTCCAGGGTCCATATTGCATAATCGGTAACTTCCCTTACAACATCTCTTCGCAGATTTTTTTCAAGATACTGGACGATAAAGACCGCGTTCCGGAGGTTGTCTGCATGATACAGAAAGAGGTGGCCGAACGCATAGCCGAGAAGCCGGGGAGCAAGACTTACGGCATCCTGAGCGTGCTGCTGCAGGCTTGGTACGATATCGAGTACTGCTTTACGGTGGGACCGGGAGCTTTCGCTCCGCCGCCCAAGGTGCACTCTGCCGTGATACGGCTCACCCGCAACTCCCGAACCGAGCTCGGTTGTGACGAAAAGCTGTTCAAGACTGTGGTGAAGACGGCCTTCAACCAGCGCCGCAAGACCCTCCGTAACGCCCTCAGACCCCTGTTGGCGGAGAGATCCTTCCCTTCACTTCCTTCGGTCAGGATGACAGAAGGGACGGAGGTTCCGTCCGGCAGTCCCTCTGTCATGTCCAGCGATCCTTCTGTCATGTTGAGCGACAGCGAAACATCTCTTCTCGACCTCCGGGCCGAGCGCCTCGGCGTAGAGGACTTCGTTACCCTTACCCGCATGATTGCAGGGGAATAAACCAAGAGAGGCTGACCGTAAACCAATAAACCGGTCAGCCTCTCGACTACAATCTATAGATTGGGGACGTTATTATCTGTCGCAAGATGATGCCTTCTTTACAAGTTCAAGCAGCTGGGAACGCAGCTTGAGCGGATCCACGTTGTTTGCGGGCTTCTCGGCTCTCTTGACCAGGTCCTGTACCATGGCATAATCTGCAGAGCCCTTGAACTTTGAATCCCTGAGTATCATGGCGTAAGCAGCTACACCGGCGGCAAAATCGAACTCTGAGCTCGTTTCTGTGACCCCCTGGTAGTACTTTCCAATATCCTGATGCAGCAGGCGGCTCTCCTCGCCCAGCGCCTTTTTGTATCGGACATCGAAGCTGGCTGCAGTAGCGTTCTGGGTCATGTCCGCGGCTGGAATGAGTTCGTAAAGGGCGGTAACGGTCTGCCCTGCACCTATCTCGCCGGCGTCCTTCTTGTCGTCTTCAAAGTCCTCGTTGTTCATTACACGGTTCTCGTAACCGATAAGGCGGTAGCTGTCCACCCAGTCGAAGAAGGTTACCTGGCACTTGGTGTCGTTGGCAACGGAATAGAAGCGTGAGCGTTCATGCACAAAGACCTTCATCATCTCGTCTTCACAGTCAATATAGGTATAAGTGCCGTTGCCGTGGTTGGACAGGTTCTCCATCCTGGAGTCCTGATAGTTGCCGGTGCCAAATCCCATGATGCTCAGGTAGATACCTTTGTCCAGGTAGCTTTCCACCATCTCCACGAGAGCCTCGGTGGAGGTAACGCCGACGTTGAAGTCTCCGTCCGTGCACATTATGATGCGGTTGTTGCCGCCGTTTATATAATGCTCGACGGCCTCATCGTACGCCATCTTCATGGCGGCGCCTCCGGACGTGGAGCCGCTGGCCTCCAACTTCCTGATGGCCTTCTTTATCTTGTCTGCATCCTTCACCAGGGTAGACTCGAGAAGACGCTTCACCTCACCGGAATAGGTTATTATGGCAATACGGTCCGTTGGTCTCATGTAGTCTATCATGTTGCAGAGGCCGGACTTAAGCAGATCAATGCGGTTGGATCCGGCCATGGAGCCGGAAGTATCTATCAGGAGGATAAAATTGGCTACCGGCATGTCGGCCTCGGCCACACTCTTTCCCTTAAGCCCCAGACGGAGGAGGTAATGCTCCTTGTTCCAGGGACATACGCCAATCTCCGAGTTTATGGCGATGCTCTCTCCACCAGTCGGCTCCGCATAATCGAAGGTGAAATAATTGAGGAATTCTTCGGTCCGCACGGAGTTGGCGCTGGGGAGGAAATAGCTATTCAGGCAACGCCTCATATATGAATAGGAAGCGCCGTCGGCATCTATTGAGAAGGTGGATGTCGGCTGCTCGGATACTTTGATGAACTCGTTCTCCACTATTTCATCGAAACTGTCGCCGGGCATAGGCGGTTCATTTATGTAGCCTTCCGCGTCGTTCATTCTGTCTAATGCCTGGGGGTATCCGAAATAACCACCGTCCATAGCTGTGCATGCCAATACGCCGTAGAGCGATGCTGCAATCAAAACAAGTCTGAAAAATCTTTTCATTTTTAAGTCCTTTTGTCTGGTAAATGCGACAAATCGTTTATTCTTGCATTGCCATTTCAAAAATATTTCGCATAATGTGCAAGATTTTTCCGAGGATGGGATTTATTAAGCGCAATGAGGAAACAGATTCTGACAATCATTATCATCTTGATGGCGGCCCTGTCGCTTGCCTCGTGTTCTGCGGGTGAGCGGGCTGATCCTGTATATGACGCTCCCGACAGAAATACTGCGATTATGTCACCTACAGACGCCACCGGACTGGTTACAGTAAAGAACACTGCCGACGGGGCTGTTTATCTGCAGTTCGGCGCGTTAAAGCTTTTGCCCGGGTTTTTCCAGTACGAAGGCTTTCCGAGGGCCATGGCATCCATGACCATCTTGCCGGGAATGGCTGGAGAGTTTTACAGATGCACTCTGGACTGGATTGAGCCACTCGACGAGGGCGTGTTCTCCGCTACGGCTCTTTCGGCTCCCGCAGGGGACGGGCTGGAAATAGTATTGAATTCCGGGTACACGTGTGTAGAAGACGGATATCTGTCCATCCACTATCTTACCTGGTGGGGGGAACATCCGCAGCATCACGATTTCACCCTGTTTGCGCCGGACCCGTCCAATCCGTTCATCCTCGAGCTCCGTCAGGACAGCCACTCAGACGCGCAGGATGTGTACTCGGACGGACTGGTGTGTTTCGATATAAACGGGCTTCCCGACACTGCCGGGGAGACCATTACAATACAATTGAATTGGACTAAACCGAACGGTACCAAGGGGACCGCATACTTTGGATTCAAGACCAGGGAATAGCCTGAGTGAAAGGGAGTTGGTCAGGCTTGTGGGCAACGGGGACCCCCGTGGCCAGAAGGAGTTGTACCTGCGTTATGCGGGCGCGCTCACGGCCGTGGCGTCCCGTTACCTGGCGGATTCCGACATGGTCAAGGATGTGCTCCAGGATGCGTTCATTCGCATCTATGAGCGATTTGGAAGCTTCCGCTACAGGGGCGAGGGTTCGCTCCGGGCGTGGATGTCCAGGGTGGTGGCCAACGGAGCCCTTCAGTCCCTGCGTAAAAACGGTAGGCTGCTGCCGGTTGACGAGCTGCCTGATGCAATGCCGGATGAAGAGCCGGACGTAGACAGCGTGCCCATGGAAGTGCTGCAGGATATGATAAGCCGCCTGCCGGACGGATACCGCACGGTGTTCAACCTGTTCGTTTTCGAGCAGCTGAAGCATAAGGAAATAGCGGCGCTGCTAGGTATAAAGGAGAATTCCTCCGCGTCCCAGTATCTTAGGGCTAAGGCCCTGCTGGCCAAGGAGATAAAAGAATACAGGAAACATGACTGAGAAACAGTGGAAAGATAAGCTCCGTCGTAAGATGGAGGGATATGAACAGACTCCTCCGGAGGGCCTGTGGGAGGCCGTTGAGGCCGGTATCCCGGTGCGTAAGGCGACGTTCCCGTGGATATGGGCGCTGGCCGGAGTAGCTGCCGTGGTACTGGCAGCGGTGCTGCTTTGGAACCCCGCTTCAACACCCGTCGGCCCCGCCATTGCAGAGGCTGAAAAGCTTGAAGTCGTTGAGCCTGAGCTCATTGACCCCGCACCCGTTGACTCTGAACCCATTGCCGTCATTCCCGGCCCTCTTTCCGTCATTTCCGACACCGACCGGGAGTCCCCCTCCACCCCCTCCTACATCGCCCCCACCACTCCCGATGCCCCCGTCATTCCCGACTCTGTTGCCGTCATTCCCGTCTCCGACCGGGAATCCGAATCGTCCCCCTCCGACGTTACCCCTGTCGCTCCCGCTACCCCCGTCATTCCCGACTCCGACCGGGAATCCGAATCATCCATCCCTCTGACAACCACCGTCCGCACCCGCTCCAATCCCCGCCTCACCGCATCCCTGCTGGCCAGCGGCATACCGGGGAGCACCAGCTCCACCCAGTCCGGATACGGCCTGCAGCAATCCAGCATTCGCAGCACCAGGATGGCTCCGGCTGCGCTTCTGAGCAGAAATAAACCAAGCGAGACCCAGACGCGCCATTCCGTAGCACTCCGCGTCGGCGCCATGTTCAACCTTTCATTCACGGAACACTGGGGTCTGGAAACCGGCCTCCAGCTTACTAACCTGCAAACGCAGACCAAATCGGTATCCGGCAGTATCACGGCAGTCAAAGACAAGACCGTGTCTTATCTGGGGGTGCCGCTGCTGGCAGTCTATACTCCGCTCAGACTGGACCGTTTCTCCCTGTACACGTCTGCCGGGCCCATGTTCGAGTATGGTTTCCGCAGTTTCGGGAAAGACGAAACTTATATGGGAGGGGAGCGTACCGACCAGTCGCCGTTCAGCGAAAAAGAGAGCGATTTTGCCTTCTCGCTGGGGCTCAACCTGGGTGTACAGTGGATGGTGAGCAGTGCAGGAGCCATCTTTGTCCAGCCCGGTCTTTCCTGGCATATGGCTGGCTCCGGAAACATGGAAACGTTCTATACGGAACATCCCCTGGCCTTCGGAGTTACGGCTGGCTTCCGCTTCGGCTTCTAGCCACTATTTGCTTTTTCTAAAAAGCGTAGCTATCTTTGCCACCTCAATGAATCGGGGTGTGGCGCAGTTGGCTAGCGCATCTGGTTTGGGACCAGAGGGTCGCAGGTTCGAGTCCTGTTACCCCGACGAAAATAGGAGGCGACATGCCTCCTTTTTTTGTCGGGTGCCCCGCCTCCTAACGTGCGAGGTCTATGAAAATTACGGTGACCTCATACATCAACAATGCCACCGATGGGCCTGTACAAAAAATTTAGTGTACGAGGTCTCCTGGCTAAATCAAGACCTCGTACACTAAAAAAACCACTAACTAACTTTAGAAATTGAACCTCAGACCTGCGTCGAAGGTAAACATGAACGGCTTGTCCGTGCGCACAGACTTGGGCTGGTCCCCGTGGAAGTAGTAACGCACCGAGGGATCTGCATAGAGCCCAAGCATGTCGTTGATCTTGAATTCCATTCCGAGACCTGCAGCGGCGGAGAACTGGAAGCCTCCGGCCTTGTCGACGATAACGGTGTTGGCTGTATTCATAAGCCGGTAGCGGTTGGCCAGGCAGTATTCCGCCTCGCCGCCGCCCCAGGCATAAACCCTGATTAGTTCGTCCCTCGTCTGATAGAGGTCGTAATAAACGTTGACGGGAACGCCGATGTACTGGACTGCATGCATTATCTGCCCCTCGTAAGCCGCTGCCGCGTTGCCGCTATAGCTGCCCTTGAAAGTACGGGTGAGCAGAGAATAATCCAGACCGGTACCCAGCGATAACTTGTCCGTAACGCGGAAGCGGGCGCCAAGGCCGAATGTGAACGGCACGCCGTAGGTAGACTGTCCTGCCTCGCTGATGCCCGCATTCTCGGAACCTGCACCGGGGGCCATGCGGCTTATGCCGTTGCCTCCGTAAGAAATATTGGAGTCGTTGCCTCCCACGCTGCCCTGGGCGTACATGCCGCGCAGTTTGAGACCCTCGCTCCTGTGCCTGTTGCCATCCTGTGTTATGCGTGCCCACTGGGCTGCGATGTCCGTTTCGTCCATAGGCTCGCCGGCCTTTGCTTCCTCCGCTGCCGGAGTGCCGGAGGCGGGTTCTTCCGTCACCGCTGCACTCTCTTCCCCTGCCGGCTCTGAAGATGCGTCATCTGCCACAACCTGGGTCTGCTGGCGCATCCATGAACGCCAGACGCGCGCCGGAGATACTGGTGCCCCGGTAAGTTCTACAGCCTCCTCGTCATAAGCGAGAAGGTCTTGGGTATCAGTTATTTCATTGGACGGTACGGACTCCGTTTGCGCCAAAATATCTACGCTTCCCGCCTTGTCCCCGGGATTGCCGAACGTTCCGGAAAGGAACAGTCCGGCCACAAGGGCGGCGGCTACAAAGGCGGGTACTGCCCACCTCCACCAGAGCGCAGCTGACGCTGCCGAGTCTAGACGCGCAGACACGGCACGCCACACCCGCCTGGGAGCCTTCTCCCCGGCGTCCTGCAGCACCGACTGAATCTGTCGGTCGAATTCCTGCCAATTGTCTTGCATCTGTATCTGTCTTAAATTATTTTTCTCTTTCCTTGATCTTCGCCTGCAACATAGCCCTTGCCCTCAGTAACTGGGAGCGGGATGTGTTCACGGAAATGCCAAGCGCCTCGGCGATGTCCTGGTGCGACAGGCCCTCCACCACATACAGGTTGAATACGGTTCGGAAGCCTGCGGGCAACTCGGAAATCATGCGGCACAGTTCCTTATAGCCGAGGTTCTGGATGGCGGAGGGGGCCTCGCTTGAGACTGCCCTTGCACTGTCCACGTCTTCGCTCTCCTTGAGCACGTCGTTTTTCCTCAGGCTCATAAGCGCGGTATTGACAAAGATCTTTCTGGCCCAGCCCTCGAAGGAACCCTCACCTGTGTAGGTGTCAAGTTTGGCAAACAGGGTCACAAATCCGTCCTGGAGAACGTCCTCTGCCGTGTCCCTGTCCCCCATGTAGCGTATGCACAGGGCGAACATTTTGTCGGCCAGGGCGTCGTAGATGGCTTTTTGTGCACGTCTGTCACCTTCCTTGGCCTTCTCGAGCATCCGTTCTATAAGATGCGATTTGTCCTCAAAAAGTTGCATCGGGTCCAAAAAAAACTCAAAACCGCAAATGATGTTGCGAAAATAGACAAAAAATCAATATTTTTGTAATTATATGAAGAAACTCCTGCTCTGTCTGCTCCTCATTCCGCAGCTATTTCTCCTTCGTGCGCAAGAGGAGAAAAGGGACAGCATTGCGATGGAAAACGCCCTTCTGGACGTGGTCGCGAGCATAGATGCGGGAGACTTCGAAACCGCCGGCGCATCTCTGGATTCCCTGTTGGCGGTTTATCCGGCTAATGATGCAATACGCTACTACAAAGGTATTTGCAGTTATGCTGCAGGAGACTTTGAAGATGCCGGCCGCTGCTTCAGGGAGGCCCTTGAGCTGGACCCTTCCAACAACTGGTACAAGGAGACTCTGGCAAACCTGTATCTGAATACCGGCAAGGTAAAAGAGGCGGAGCTGCTTCTGCGTGAGCTTCAGGATGTAAACCCCGGAAAGTTTCCGGAACTTTCAGTTTCGTCGCTGCTCGCCGGAGCCTACCGGATGAAGCGCGACTACCCCTCGTACTTTGCCGCATTGACTTCCCTGGTACGGGATCCCGTAGCCGATGACGAGATGAAGTATGAGGCCCTTATGAGCGTGATGCGCGGCTTCGATTCCCGGACCTTCAACTCCCTGCGGCCCCAGATAGACACGCTCATGCGCGAGTACGTGGCGGCTGAGCCGGAGAGCATGCATGCCCACAGTCTGCTCATGGAGTCGGCCTATGCCCTGAACGACTATGAAAAGGTGCTGGAGGAGTGCCAGGCGATGATAGACCTGCAGCCGGAAGATACCTCCAACGTGGTCTCCTGCCTGGGCGTCATGGGTGATGTGTACTACGCCATGGAGCAGGAACGCAAGGCGTACAAGACCTATGAAAAGGCGCTGAAGCTGGACCTGCAGTACTGTCCGGTGCTGAATAATTACGCCTATTATCTCAGCCTGGAGCGTCGCCGTCTTGCCAAGGCGGAAAAAATGAGCCGCGTGACCGTGGATCTGTACCCAGATAACCCAACATACCTCGATACCTACGGGTGGATACTGTATCTGCGGGGCAAGGCGGCGGAGGCCAAGCCCTACTTCAAACATGCCATGCTTTATGGCGGCAAGGACAACGCCGTCATATTGATGCACTTCGCCGCGGTGCTGGACAAGCTGGGCGAGAAGGACCTCGCGACTTATTACCGAAACCTGTCGGAGAGTAAAAAGAAATGAGAAAGCCAACCCGCATATTGCTGACGGTGCTGCTGCTTGCCTGCTGCATCCCTGCAGGGGCGCAGAGCCTTTCGTCCAGCAAGGACAAGAAGGCCCGCCTGGAGCGGGACATACGTATTCTGGAGCAGCAGCTGAAAACGGCCACGGCCAAGAGCAACAGCGCATCTACGCAGCTGAACATCCTCCGTGTCCAGACAGCCGCCAGAAAGGAGTTGCTGCAGGACAGCGAACGGGAACTCCTCATCATATCGGACAGTGCACGCCGCTGCCAGAAAGAGGTGGAACGGGTGCAGGCGCGTCTGGATACCATGACACTGTACTACGAACGCCTGGTAAAAAATGCCTACAAGAGCCGCGATTCACGTACGTGGTACATGTATATACTGGCGAGCGAGAACCTGGGCCAGGGCATGCGCCGCTTTGGCTATCTGCGCCAGCTTTCGGTCCGCATGAACGAGCAGGGACGGCGTATAGGCGAGGAACGCGACCGCCTGCAGCAGGAACGCCAGCGGCTGGACAGCCTGCGCTCACAGGCACGGCAGCTTCGCGACGAAAGGGCCTCCGAGCTCAACAAGCTCAGGAACGAGGAAGAAAGGTCACGGCAGCTTGTGAACCAGCTGCAGAAAGACCGTAACCAGTATCAGGCACAGCTGAACTCCAAGCGCAAGCAGGTCGAGGCTCTCAACCGCGAAATTGAACGCCTTATCCACGCCGAGATGGAAGGAGGTGGTGCAAAGGGAGGCAAAGGCAAGGCCGGCGGCAAGAAAACCAGCACCAAGATAGATCAGGCGCTGTCGGATCAGTTCGCTGCGAACAAGGGCAAGCTGCCCTGGCCGGCGGAAGGCCGGGTGGTGAGCCATTTCGGGCGCAATCCGCATCCGGTTTATACAAAGCTGGAGATGCCGTTCAACAACGGTGTGGGTATAGCCGTGGATAAAGACGCCCCCGTGATGGCAGTGTTCAGCGGTGTTGTCAAGCAGATAGTGGTGATACCGGGATATAACCAGTGCGTGCTGGTGCAGCACGGCGAATACTTCACCTTCTACTGCAAACTGGGCTCCGTTGCGGTGAAGTCGGGCGACAAGGTCAAGACCGGCCAGGTGCTCGGGCATGTCGCGGCAGGCATGGACGACATCCAGGTCCATTTCCAGTTATGGAAGGGACGCGAACCTCAGGATCCTGAGAAGTGGCTGAGAAAATAGTGCGGATTATTCTTCCCCGATGACCCACACGAGGACGTGACGGTCAAAGGTAATGTACTCGAGCCTGAGTTCCTCTTCGTATCCGTCCTTGTTGATGAAAGTCGCATCCAGTTCGCCCTCTTTACGGGGACGCACGGCCTCGATCTCTATCTGCTCGGCGAAGTCTACATGGTACTGCGACATTTTCTTGTACACGGCCTCCTTGGCGCACCAGTAGATGGCCAGCTGGGTGCGGCGGTCGTCGGCGTCGTCGTCGAGTTCCTCGATTTCTTCTTCCGAGAGGGCCTTTTTCTCAACGGCGCTGAAGTCGCGGTCCAGGGACTCGCAGTCAATACCGACTTCTTCTACGTCGTTCAGAATCACGGCAACGTACTTGTCTGTATGGGTGATGCTGATATTGATGGCGTTGTTCTCTATGTAGGGCTTACCGTTGTCGTGGTGGCTCAGGTAAACCTTCTCTTCGAACATGACGTCCAGAAGGGCGCGCACGGCAAGCTTCTGCTTGCGCATGGATTCGCTCTTTATGTATGAGATTTCCTCGAGTTCGTCTGAGGGGATGGATGTGAGAGCGCGAAGTTCGGCTTCGGACTCTGTGATTTGCCAGACTCCTATCCGCGAGTGATAGTCGTCGTCAAGGTCTTTCTGTAGATATAGTGCCATATAAAGGTATAACGCAACAAAGATAGTGATTATTTTTATTATGCAAGAAAATTTGTAATTTTGCCCCGCTTAGACGAACCATATTATTAAGAGGATATGAAATATTTGACCAACGAAAAATTGACCATTGTGGGCGCCGGTGGCATGATCGGTTCCAACATGGCCCAGACCGCTCTCATGCTCGGTCTCACTCCCAACATCTGCCTGTACGATATCTACGAGCCCGGTGTTCACGGAGTAGCAGAGGAAATTTATCACTGCGCTTTCGAAGGCGCCAACGTCACCTGGACCGTAGATCCCGAGGTCGCCTTTAAAGATGCGAAGTATATTATCTCTTCCGGCGGCGCTCCCCGCAAGGAGGGAATGACCCGCGAAGACCTGCTGAAGGGCAACTGCCAGATCGCTGCCGAGTTCGGTGACCTCATCAAGAAGTACTGCCCCGATGTCAAGCACGTTGTCGTTATTTTCAACCCGGCTGATGTGACGGCTCTCACTGCCCTCATCCACTCCGGTCTCAAGCCCAATCAGCTCACCTCCCTTGCCGCCCTCGACAGCACCCGTCTGCAGGAGGCTCTTGCCGCCGAATTCGGCGTACAGCAGTGCAAGGTAACCGGCGCACATACGTACGGCGGACACGGTGAGGCCATGGCGGTATTCGCCAGCGAAGCCCTCATCGACGGCACCCCTCTGGCAGAGAAGAAACTCTCCGCCGAGCGCTGGGCCGAGATCAAGCACTCAACCGTACAGGGTGGCTCCAACATCATCAAGCTCCGTGGCCGCAGCTCCTTCCAGAGCCCTGCCTACCAGGCTGTCAAGATGATAGAGGCCGCTATGGGCGGCGCCAAGTTCACCTGGCCTGCCGGCTGCTATGTAAACGCTCCCGAGCTTGGCTACTGCAACGTGATGATGGCAATGCCTACAGTGATTGATGCGGACGGCGTTCACTACACCGCTCCCAAGGGCACTCCTGCCGAGATGGCCGACCTCCAGGCATCTTACGAGCACCTCTGCAAGATGCGCGACGAGATTGTCTCCCTTGGCATAGTCCCTCCTGTGGCAGACTGGAAGAAAGAGAATCCCAATCTTTAAGAGATATCTTCAGCTGATGCAGGCAGCGGTCCACGAATTGGACCGCTGCCTGCATTTTTGGCCGTTTTTGCAGGTAGCGGTCCAAACAATGGACCGCAGCCGACACTATCTGCTGTTTCCGGAGATTTTGCTATATTTGCCGCATGATAATTAACGCCAGCAATATACATAAGAGCTTCGGCAACCTGGAGGTGCTGAAGGGAATTGACCTGCAGGTGCCTCAGGGCGAGATTCTTTCCGTTACTGGGGCGTCCGGGGCCGGCAAGACCACCCTTCTGCAGATTCTCGGTACGCTTTCTACGCCGGACACCGGTACCCTGGAAATAGACGGCACTCCGGTCTTCCAGGAAGGTGGCCGTTCTCTCAGGGGAGATGCACTGGCGGCCTTCCGCGGGAAGCGCATAGGTTTTGTGTTCCAGGCCCACCATCTCCTCCCGGAGTTCACCGCACTGGAAAACGTCATGATACCTGCGCTGATTGCGGGGCGGACAACTCAATCTGCGAAAGATGACGCTAAACGGCTCCTCGGACTCGTTGGCCTGCAGGACCGTACATCCCACAAACCCTCCGAACTTTCCGGAGGCGAGCAGCAGCGCGTAGCCATAGCCCGAGCCCTTGTGAACAGTCCCGCAGTGCTGTTTGCAGATGAGCCCACGGGCAATCTGGACTCCGCCACCAAGCAGGAAATTCATAAGCTTCTCTTCAGCCTGCGCGATTCCCTGGGCCAGACCCTTGTCATAGTTACTCACGATCCGGAGCTTGCCGCCCTTTGCGACCGCAGCATAGTAATGAAAGACGGTCTCATAATCCAAGCTTGAGCAGTACCAAAGACATATTGCTCGCCCGCCTCAGAGGCGGCGAATCCCTTAGTGGCCGCCAGCAGCTGAGGCTTACCCTCCTGCTTGCCGTACCGGCCATCCTGGCCCAGCTCTCCAGCGTGCTTATGCAGTACATAGACTCCGCCATGGTGGGGCATCTGGGGGCCAATCAGGCGGCGTCTATCGGGCTGGTTGCTTCCTGCACCTGGCTCTTCAACGGATTCGCGATGGCGGTCATGACTGGTTTTACCGTCCAGGTGGCCCATGCCTGCGGAGCCAAGGATTTCGATCGCGCCCGCAGCCTCCTGCGGCAGGGAATCTTCAGCGTCGCCGTATTCAGCATGGCGCTGGCGCTCACTGGAATTCTGATAAGCGGAGACCTCCCGGGCTGGCTCGGCGGTGCGGAGGAAATAGGCCCTGACGCCACAGCCTATTTCCGCATCTACGCCATGTTCCTGCCCATAAGCATGGCCGGATATGCCGCCAGCGCCATGGTGCAGGCCAGCGGCAACATGAAGGTGCCCAGTATCGTTTACGTGAGCATGTGCGCCCTGGATGTGGTCTTCAACTACATATTCATATATCTTCTGGATATGGGCGTGGAGGGAGCCGCATGGGGTACAGGCATAGCCGAAACCCTTGCGTCGGCTTTTGGCATATGGTATGCCGCCACCCGCTCGGAAGAGCTCAAGATTACAGGCACGCACGGTTCGTTCTTCCCGCCGGCCAAGACCCGTAAAAAGGCTTTCAGTATTACCGGACCGCTTTGGGTGCAGAACGTGGTAATGCGCGGCGCCTATGTAGCCAGCACCCTCATCGTAGCCCCTCTTGGTCCAGTGAGCATAGCGGCAAACGCCTTTGCCATTACCGCCGAGAGCTTCTGCTATATGCCGGGGTTCGGACTCGAAGAGGCGTCCACGACACTGGTGGGGCAGAGCCTTGGGGCCGGCAGGAACGGTCTGGCAAAGCGCTTCGCGTGGATCACCATAGGCATGGGCATGGCCATGATGTCGTTGCTGGCCGTAGCCATGTACGCTTTTGCCCCTCAGATGATGGGACTGATGACCAACGACCCGGAAGTCGTGTCGCTGGGTGCCCGCGTCCTGCGTATAGAAGCCTTTGCCGAGGCTTTTTATGCTGCCGCCATAGTAGGGTTCGGAGTGTGCGCCGGCGCCGGTCAGACTCTTGTGCCCACAATCCTGAATTTCGGCACCATGTGGCTGGTGCGCATAGGTCTGGCACTCTTTTTGACGCCCCGCTACGGCCTGACGGGCTACTGGATTGCCATGGTCGTGGAGCTGACGATACGTGGTATCTTTTTCCTGCTGTATGTGCGCAGCGGACACTGGCTGAAGAAGTGGAACCCCACCCCGTCTACTTTAGGTAACAATTGCTAATTAGCGAAAAATTAGTAACTTTGCCGCGATGAGGCGTTTTAGTTTCAACAGGGCGACCCTGAATTACGAAGAGCCGCGCCAGCCCAAGTGGCGGGCGTTTTTGCACTTCTGCGCTACCGCAATTGCCGCGGTGGCGGTGGTGGCCGCATTCTGTTGGCTGTGGTTCGTAAAACTCGAAAACGACCTCCCGAAAACCGCTTTCCTGAAGAAGCAGAACGACGCCTGGCAGGCCCGTATGGGAGTGGTGAAGCACAAACTGGACATTTACGAGCAGACCCTCTCCGGCATAGAGTCCCGCAACAACGAGGTTTACCGTTCCATCTTCGCCCTCGATCCTATTTCCGAACCGGCTTTCCGGGACAGCAGCACCAACGCCATGCTGGCCCTGGAGGCCCGTCTGGACTGGGTGCAGGCAAGGATAGACACCCAGGCAATAGCCCTTGGCGAGGTGTCCCTGGTGGCCAAGAAGGCTGGAGACATGGTCTCCTGCATACCTGCCGTGCCGCCCATCCTTCCCAAGGCCGGCACCTACCATCTCTCCAGTCCGTTCGGGTATCGAAACGACCCGGTTTATGGCGGTTCCGCAAGGCACACGGGGCAGGATTTCGCGTCCAAAATAGGCAATCCTGTCTATGCCACCGGCGACGGGGTGGTGGAGAAGATTGACTTCAAACATACCGGCTATGGAAACGAAGTGGTGATAGACCACGGCTTCGGCTACAAGACCAGATACGCACATCTCAACATCATACTGGTAGGGGCCGGGCATACCGTGCACCGCGGCGACAAGATAGGCGAGATAGGCAAGTCCGGCAAGTCTACGGGACCTCACCTTCACTATGAGGTGCTGTATAAGGGCGATGCCGTGAACCCCATGAGTTTCATGGATATGAATATGCCGGTAGATGAGTACCGGGCGATGATAAACAAGCGGAAGATGGAGAACGAGGGCGGCGTGCGGCCGAGCACTTCCACGCTGGGCGAGAGACAACGTAAACAAGGCACTAATGGGCGACGGTAGATTCGAATTCGACTGGCGTAACTTCGGTATACGCCTGGCCGGCGGCCGCATCACGCGGACTGTCTGGAGAGTCCTTAAATTTATGCTCTCCGTGATATCCCTGACCATAGTGGGCTACGCCATAGTCTGCCTGTTCTACAGTACCGATGAGGAGAAGGCCATTAAGGCGGAAAACAAGGCTTACGAGGAGCTTTACCCGCGTCTCCCGGAGAAGCTCTCGCATATTGAGGAAGACATGGACTGCCTGTCCAGGACGGACGACATTATCTACAAGGATATTTTCCATGCAGACCCGCCGTCGGACGACCCCATGTCGTCTCTGAGCATATTCTTCGGCAGTGACTCTATCCCCGACCACAAACTGGTATTCTACACGGCCCATAAGGCGGACCGCCTCCTGGACTACGCCGCAAAGGTGGACAGCCTGTTCCGGAATATAGTGGAACAGCTGAAAAGCGACGGATACGTGATGCCGCCTATGGAGCTGCCGCTGCGCAGCCTTAGCTATACCCAGACAGGAGCCGGTATCGGACCCAAGATTAATCCCTTCTACACCACTACTGCGCAGCACAACGGGGTGGATTTCATAGTTGCCCAGGGCACGGACATCCTGGCTCCGGCGCCCGGCATAGTGAAGAGCGTTACGCAGTCCAGAAAAGGTGACGGAAACACGGTAGTGCTCTCTCACAAAGGCGGTTATACCACACGTTACGCACATCTGTCGGACATCTTTGTGGTCCAGGGGCAAAGCGTGCGCAAAGGGGCTCGGATAGCTACGGCCGGCATGACCGGCAACGCCTATGCCCCCCACCTGCACTACGAGGTATGGCGGGACAGCACCCTTCTGGATCCGCTCAATTACATCTTCGCTTCCGTCAGCCCGGAAGACTACACAAACATGGTCTATATGGCCAGGCACACAAAGCAATCAATGGATTAACAATATGGAAAAACTCTACTATTCGATCAGCGAAACCGCGGACCTGCTCGGGGAGTCCGTCTCGCTCGTCCGTTTCTGGACCAATTCTTTTCCTAAGTTGCTGAAACCCAGGCGCACAGCCAAGGGCAACAGGCAGTACACCGCGGAAGATATCGAGGTGCTCAAGCAGATTCACTACCTGGTGAAGGACAAAGGCCTCACGCTGGAAGGCGCGGGCAAGCAGCTGGCCGCCGAAAAATCCAAGGTCAGCAACTCCGTGAAGGCCCTGGATTCGCTCCGTGAAATTAGGGCCCAACTTATGGAAATCAAGAATTCCATATAACGAAAATAATTCTTACATTTGCAGTCCTTTAGAAAAATTATAGTATCAACATATGGCCGCTACCAAGAAAACCAAGAAGATCGGAACGCCGATCGACGAACGCGAAACTTTCGTTTCCCTGCAGAAGAATTTTGCGGATTCCGAATCCAATACCGAGGAAAAACTTAAGATTCTCTATGACCTGCAGAACGCAGACAATGAAATAGAAAAGCTTGTGCAGCTCCGCGGTGAGCTGCCTGCAGAGGTCGCAGCACTCGAGGCTGAGGTTGAGGGATGCAACTCCAGGATCGCCGGCATCGAGGAAGTGATCGCCCAGTACAACAAGAATATCGACGCCATGAACTCGGATATCGTGAGCCTTGACGCCGAGACGGAAAAGTACCGCAAGCAGCTGGAGAAGATCTCCAACAGCCGCGAGTTTGACTCCATCAACAAGGAGCTCGAGAACCTGGGCATTCTCCGCAAGATCGACGAGAAGAAGATAGGTGAGTCCCGCGAGGCCATCGCCGAGAACAAGGCCACCATCCAGCGCATCCAGGAGAAACTTGAGGTGCTCGGAATAGACCTTGCCGCCAAGCAGGATGAGCTTGCGGTTATAGTGGAATCTACCGCTAAGGAGGAGAAGACCCTCACCAAGAAGCGCGACGACCTTGCCGCCCAGCTGGACGAGCGTACCATCAGCGCATACGACCGTATCCGCGCCAGCGTGCACAACCACCTCGCCGTGGTTACCGTGTACAACGGCGACTCCTGCGGCGGATGCTTCAACACCATCACTCCGCAGCGCCTTATCGATATTGCATCCGGCAAGAGGCTCGTCATCTGCGAGCACTGCGGGCGCATTATCGTGGCGTCGCCCCAGAAAGCTGAATAATGGCGGACGCCGGTTCCAAAACCACACGCAAGAAAAGCCGTCCTGCGGCTGACCTTGAGACGATAGGGCTTGAGATGGGTAACAAACCCCCTCAGGCTCTTGACGTCGAGGAGGCTGTCCTCGGTGCCATGCTCATCGAGCCCTCATGCGTGGACCTGGCCATGGAGGAGCTCACAGCATCCTGCTTCTACGACCAGAAGCACAGGATGATTTTCGAGGCTATGAGCGCCCTGGTGCTGGACCACACCTCCATCGACATAATCACCGTCAGCAACAAGCTAAAGAGCAACGGCAATCTGGAAATTGTCGGCGGACCCGTAGTACTTGCCGGCCTGTCAGAGAAAGTGGGCAGCGCGGCGCACATGGAGTACTACGTCAAGATCCTGAAGCAGAAGACCATACAGCGCGACCTCATAAAGGCGTCTTACGACATCCTTCGCGATGCCTACGACGAGTCCGTGCCGGTGGACGACCTTATAGACAAGGCCCAGACCAAGGTGTACGACGCCATCCAGAGCAACGTACGCAGGGAGGTCCAGGACATAGGCAGTATAATCAATGAGGCCATGGGGGACATCCAGGAGCAGCAGAACTCCCAGGGCCTGAGCGGAGTGCCTTCCGGATTCGTGAGCATAGACCGCATTACCAACGGCTGGCAGCGCTCGGACCTCATCATCCTGGCCGCACGTCCTTCCGTAGGTAAGACTGCATTCGCCCTTAACCTGGCACGCAATGCCGCGGTAGACCATCACATGCCGGTTGCAGTTTTCTCCCTGGAAATGTCTGCCACCCAGCTCGTCAAGCGTCTTATGACCAGCGAGTCGGGACTCAGCGCAGACAAGATTAAGGGCAGCAAGAAACTGGAGCCTCATGAGTGGGAGCAGCTGGAGTTCAAGCTCCGCAACCTTTCCAAGGCCCCGTTCTACATAGACGACACCCCCGGCATGCAGATCATGGAGTTCCGCACAAAGGCCAAGAACCTGGTGAAGAACAAAGGCGTACGCCTCATCGTGGTGGACTATCTGCAGTTGATGCAGGGTCCCGTGGAACTCAAGGGCATGCGTGAACAGGAGGTTGCGGCTATTTCCCGTACCCTCAAGGCTACCGCCAAGGAACTCAACATTCCCATTATCGCCCTTTCGCAGCTGTCCCGTCAGGCAGTCACCCGTGCCGGAAGCGCCGGCAAGCCGCTCCTCAGCGACCTCCGCGAGTCCGGCTCCATAGAGCAGGACGCCGATATGGTGATATTCATCCACCGTCCGGATTACGTCGGCCTGAGCGACAACATAGAGGACCGCGAGAAGACCCAGATAATCATAGCGAAGCACCGTAACGGCGAGACCAGGGACATAGACATGGTGTTCAAGAGCGAGCAGATACGTTTCCTGGAAATGGACGACGCCCTTGACCGCATGGCTTCACGCCCCATAGAGTCTGCCATGAATGACGACAGCGGCTTTGTGCCGTCGTACGGAGACTTTGCACAGCCCTCCGAGTTCTGATGGAAGAAATAACACACAAAGGCCGTATTGTGGCCATAGACCCGGAAGTCACTACCATAGAGATAGTGTCTGAGACGGCCTGCGCATCGTGCCATGCAAAGGGCCTCTGCAACCTTGGCGAGGAAAAGGTTAAGGAGGTGCTGGTGCGTACCAGCGCATGGCATCCGCGCCAGGTGGGCGACGAGGTGGAGGTGGTGCTCCGCAAGGCCATGGGCTACAAGGCGGTGTTTATCGCCTACGGCATGCCCCTGGTGGTGCTGTTTGTTACGCTCATGGTTCTCACGCAACTTGGCGTGGGCGAGCTCTGGGCCGGGCTTGGCGCCATTGGGGCGGTGCTCCTGTGCTACCTGGTCATCTTCCTCTTCCGTAACAAAATCAGCAAAGAATATTCATTTTACCTGAAATGACAGAAACTATAATCTGGACCGTGTCTGTGCTGACCGTCCTCGGTCTGCTGCTCTCCCTGGTGCTCTTCTGGGTGGCCAGGAAGTTCCGCGTAGAGGAGGACCCCAGGATAGACGAGATCGAGAAGACCCTTCCGGGGGCCAACTGCGGCGGTTGCGGATTCGCGGGCTGCCGTGCCTTTGCGGACGCTGCCGTGAAAGCCGGCAACCTGGATGCAAACTACTGCCCGGTGGGAGGCCCCGAAACCATGAAGAAAGTGGCCGCGATTCTGGGATGCGAGGTCAAGGAGACCGCACCCCGTGTCGCCGTGGTCCGCTGTAACGGAAGCTGTGCCAACCGTCCCAAGGTGAACGAGTACGACGGTGCCGCGTCCTGCAAGGTCAAGTCGTCCCTGTACGGGGGCGATACGGGCTGCCTCTTCGGTTGCCTGGGTTGCGGAGACTGCGTGGCTGCCTGCCAGTTCGGAGCCCTCTCCATGGATGCCGCGACAGGCCTGCCCGTTGTAGATGAAGGAAAGTGCACCGCCTGCGGCAAATGTGTGGCCGCGTGCCCCAAGCGCATCATCGAGCTCCGTGACAAAGGGCCCCGTGGCATGCGCATGTACGTTTCCTGTACCAACAGGGACAAGGGGCCCGTGGCCCGCAAAGCCTGCGCCGCCGCCTGCATCGGCTGCGGAATCTGCGCAAAGACCTGCCGTCATGATGCAATCACCGTAACCGACAACGTAGCCTACATAGACTTCTCCAAGTGCAAGCTTTGCCGCGAGTGCGAGGCTGTTTGTCCTACCGGTGCCATTCACGGGGTGAATTTCCCGAAGGCTCTGGACAAGGAGGCTGTGAAGCAAAGGATTGCGGAACGGAAGGTAAAGGAGGGAGATGCCTCCACTACGGTCGGAATGACAGAGAAAAAGGAGGCTGGAAATGAGTAAACTGACATTCTCCATCGGCGGTATCCATCCTGCCGACAGCAAGCTGGCACGCGAGAGCAAGATAGAGGTCCTGCCCCTGCCTCCCAAGGTGTACGTATCCATGTTCCAGCACCTGGGCGCTCAGGCCCAGCCGGTGGTGGCCGTGGGCGACAAGGTCAAGGCGGGCCAGATAATAGCGGAGCCGGGTGGATTCATCTCTGCCTACGTGCATTCTCCCGTATCCGGAACCGTCAAGGCCATCGCGCCCCGCAAAGACCTGGCCGGCTTCGGCGTGATGCATATTGAGATTGATGTGGAGGGCGACGAATGGGCAGAGGGGATAGACCTCAGCCCGGAACTCGTAACCGACATCCCTGAGGACCGCGAATTCATACTGAACCGCATCAAGATGTGCGGAGTGGTGGGACTCGGCGGTGCTACTTTCCCTACTCACGTCAAGCTCAATCCGCCGCCCGGAAAGACGGCAGACTGCCTGATAATCAACGGAACCGAGTGCGAACCCTACCTTACCAGCGACTTCCGCATAATGCTGGAGCGCACAGACGAGATAGTGGTTGGCGCCGCCATCATGCAGAAGGTTCTGGGAGGCTGCAAGTGCGTTATCGGTATCGAGGAGAACAAGCCCGAGGCCATATCGGCCGTCCGTGCCTCCATCAAGAAGCTCGGCTTCCCCGGCATCAGCGTTGGAGTGCTCAAGAAGCGCTACCCGCAGGGCGGAGAGAAGCAGCTCATAGACGCCGTCATGCGCCGTCAGGTCAAGTCCGGCGGCCTGCCCATAGACGTGGGCGCAGTGGTGCAGAACGTAGGCACTTCGCTCGCAGTTTACGAGGCCGTGCAGAAGAACAAGCCTCTGGTTACCAATGTCATGACCTTCACCGGCAACATTGTTCCGTCGGAGCGTCAGCACAACTACCTCTTCCGTATCGGCATGCCTCTGTCGTTCATCGCAGAACAGGCCGGCGGCGTGCCGGAGGGTACGGTCAAGCTGGTGAGCGGCGGTCCGATGATGGGCAAGGCCATAGCCAACTTTGACGCCACGACCGTTAAGGGCACGTCCGCCATCCTTTGCCTGGGAGAAGAGACGCGCCGGCATCCGGAGACTCCGTGCATCAGCTGCTGTCGCTGCGCAGACGCGTGCCCCATGGGTCTGGAACCGTTCCTCCTCAAGAAACTGTATGCCGTGGGCGACACTGCCGCCCTGGAGCAGAATGCAGTGCAGGACTGCATAGAGTGCGGCTGCTGTCAGTACAGCTGTCCCGCTTATGTGCCCCTGCTGGATAACATCCGCATGGCGAAGGCCCAGGTGATGGGCATCATCCGTGCCCGTAACGCTAAAAAGTAAGATGATGGACAAAATGTTAGTTTCCCCTTCGCCGCATCTGCATTCTCCCGCCTCTACGAACGGGATCATGCGCGATGTCATCATCGCCCTGACGCCTGCGCTGCTGGTATCCTTCTTCTTCTACGGCTGGTCGCAGCTGATAGTGCTGACGGTAAGCTGTATCGGATGCGTCGGCTTCGAGTGGCTGATTGCCCGCTACCTTATGAGGCGTCCGGCGGTATTCAACGGCGCTTCTGCACTCGTTACCGGTATACTTCTGGCAATGAACCTGCCCGCCACCTCTCCCTGGTGGATGGTGCTGATAGGCGCCCTGGTGGCCATTGGAGTTGCCAAGATGTCTTTCGGCGGCCTTGGACAGAACATCTTCAACCCGGCCATTACCGGCCGCGTGTTCCTGCTGGTGTCGTTCCCAGTGCAGATGACCAACTGGACTATGCCGGTATATTCTTTCTCTGCCGTGGACGCAATCTCCGGAGCTACACCGCTTTCCGTGCTTAAGGAAGGGCTCAAGTCCGGCCTCAGCATAGACGAGATTCTTGCTGCCAACAATATGGATATGAGCATGTTCATGCGAGACATAGGTGGCTCTTCCGGTGAGGTTTCGGTGCTGGCGCTGCTGATTGGTTTTGCTTACCTGCTGGTGCGCAGGGTGGTCAAGCCCTGGATACCTCTCAGCATCGCTCTTACCATAGCCCTGATTGCCGGGGTCTTCCATCTGGTGAATCCCGCGCATTTCACGGGCGTAGGCTTCAACCTTCTCACCGGCGGTATAGCCCTGGGCGCCCTCTTCATGGCGACGGACTATGTCACCTCGCCTGCAAGTGTCTGGGGCGGAGTGGTTTACGGTATAGGCATAGGTTTGATAGTGATGATGATACGTTACTTCGGCTCGTATCCTGAGGGCATGTCGTTCGCGATACTCATCATGAACTGCTTCGTGCCTCTCATCAACAAGGCGTTCCATCAGAAGAAATACGGGAGGGCATAGTCATGGCTGCTGAATCGAATCTCAAGAACATGGCTCTGAGCCTGACCGTTGTGTGCCTGGTTTGCTCGGCGCTGCTTGGCGGCGTGTACGCCGTTACTGCAGAGCCCATACGCAAGGCAGAAGAGGCCAAGGTTGCCGCCTCCATAGCAAGGGTGCTGCCCGGTTTCTCGGAGCAGCCTTCACTGGAGAAGGTCAGCGTTGACGGAATAGATTACACTTACTACAGGGTGCCGGGTACCGGTTACGCCGTGATAAGCACGGTCGACGGCTTCGGCGGCCCGCTCTCCCTGATGGTGGGAATATCCGAGGACGGACTCATAATGAACACCGTAGTGCTGTCTCACAGCGAGACTCCGGGCCTCGGGGCCAAATGTACTACGGACGAATCTTTTATAGACCAGTTCAAGGGCTGGGATCCTGCTGCAAAGCGCCTGGAGGTGCGTAAGGATGGTGGAGAGGTAGATGCCATCACGGCTTCAACCATTACTTCCCGTGCATACGCCAAGGCTGTTTCCAATGCTGTTGCGGTTTATTCAAAACTGACGGAAAATGAGTAAGTTAGGTCTGATTACCAAGGGGCTTCTCAAGGAGAATCCCACTTTCGTGCTGGTGCTGGGCATGTGCCCTACTCTGGCTACAACCACTTCCGCCATGAACGGCCTGGAGATGGGGCTTGCGACCATGTTCGTGCTCATCCTCAGTAACATAGTCATTTCCCTCATTGCGCCGGTGGTGCCCGATAAGGTGCACATTCCCGTGTATATAGTGGTGATAGCCACCTTTGTTACGCTGCTGCAGCTGCTCATGCAGGCATATACTCCGGATGTTTACGAGACTCTGGGTCTGTTTATTCCCCTGATTGTCGTGAACTGCATAGTGCTGGGTCGTGCCGAGGCCTTCGCCAGCAAGAATTCCGTGGTGGATTCTGCACTTGACGGCATAGGGATAGGGGTTGGATTTACGCTTACTCTTACCGTTATCGGTATTGTGCGTGAGGTGCTTGGCAGCGGCTCCGTATTCGGCTGGAAGTTCATTGCCGGCGACGGCATGCTGGCCTTCGTGATGGCCCCGGGCGCATTCCTCGTGCTCGGATATCTTATGGTGTTGTTTAACAAATTAGCCAAGAGGTAATTATGGAATTCTTGCTCATTATCGTATCGGCGATTTTCGTCAACAACATCGTGCTTGCCCAGTTCCTGGGCGTGTGCCCTTTCATGGGGGTCTCCAACAAGCTTTCCACCGCTACCGGTATGTCCGGGGCTGTATGCTTTGTGATAACCCTGGCAACGGTTGTGACTTACCTCATCAACAAGTTCTTCCTGGTGCCCCTGGGGCTTACTTTCCTGCAGACCATTGCGTTCATTCTGGTTATCGCGGCCCTGGTGCAGATGGTGGAGATAGTGCTCAAGAAGATCAGCCCCTCGCTTTATCAGGCCCTGGGCATCTTCCTCCCCCTGATTACCACGAACTGTGCCGTTCTCGGTGTGGCTATCAACGTGGTTACCAAGGAGTTCACCTTTGGCGATGCCGCCCATATGCTGAACCTTGGGGAGGCTACGGTCTATGCTCTAGCCACCTCGCTGGGTTACGGCCTTGCCATGATTCTCTTTGCAGGTATCCGGGAGCAGCTTTCCCGCAGCAATGTGCCCGAGGCGTTCAAGGGTCTGCCTATCGCTTTCATTACCGTGGGTATCATGGCTCTTGCGTTCCTCGGCTTTTCCGGAATAGTATAGTTCTGTCATTGCAATCGCTTTTGTCATTTTGATTATGTTGTCATTTTGAGCTAGCGAAGCGAGTCGAAAAATCTATATGTCATTCAGAATCGGTCAAGGATACGACGTCCATCAACTCCGTGAAGGGCTTCCAATGTGGCTCTGCGGTCTCCGAGTGGAGTCTGCCGTTGGCTTTGTGGCCCATTCAGACGGCGACGTGGCCATTCACGCCCTGTGCGACGCGCTGCTTGGCGCCCTTGCCCTGGGCGACATCGGGCACCTCTTCCCGGACACTTCCGACGAGTTTGCCGGCATAGACAGCAAGATCCTGCTGGCGCGGGTGATGAAGCTCGTGCATGAGCAGGGCTGGGAGCTGGCAAATGCCGACATCACCATCGCCCTCCAGGCACCAAAGATAGCACGCTATGTGCCCGCTATGCGCGAATGCCTCGCTTCCGTTATGGAGGTGGACGTTTCTCTGGTAAGCGTTAAGGCCACTACCACCGAGCGTCTTGGCTTCGTGGGCAGGGGTGAAGGCTGCGAGGTATGGGCGATAGCGATGCTTTGCAAAAAATAATTTTGCATTTTATCAAAAGAGTATTACCTTTGCAGTCCCATTATTGAGATATGGTGTAATGGTAGCACTACAGATTCTGGCTCTGTCAGTGAGGGTTCGAGTCCTTCTATCTCAACAAAAAACCAGTTAGCGCCCGCTAGCTGGTTTTTTGTTGAGATATTGTGGGAATTCATTAACTTTGTATCTATGAAAAAGATTCTGTTTATTATTTGTGTTGCGTCCCTGCTGTTGATGGCGGGATGCGGCAATCAGGGCGGAAAGGGAAAGAAAGCAGATTCTGCCGAGACCGCAGAGGTCGAGGCCGTTGCAGATTCTACCGCCCAAGCTCAACCACAACTCAGTACAATGGAAAAAATTGCAGCAATGCCGGCCGAGCCCGTTTTCGACATCCAGACCAGCCTCGGCACCATCAAGGTACGGCTCTATGCCGATACCCCCAAGCATCGTGAGAACTTTGCCAAGCTGGCTTTCGACGGCTACTTCGACGGACTTCTCTTCCACCGCGTCATCCGCGACTTCATGATCCAGGGCGGCGATCCTCTCACGAAGAACATAGAGAATCAGGCCAAATTCGGCACCGGCGGCCCCGGCTACCAGATTCCCGCAGAGATTGTGGAGGGACATCACCACAAGAAGGGCGCCCTCGCCGCCGCCCGCAAGGGCGATATGGCCAACCCCATGAAGGAGTCCAGCGGTTCCCAGTTCTATATCGTCCAAAGCGAGGACGGCTGCCGCCACCTCGACGGTGAATACACCATCTTCGGCGAGACCATAGACGGTTTTGCGGTCATAGACAAGATTGCTGCAGTCGCCACCGACGGCCGCGGCCTTCCCCTGGAGCCCGTGCAGATAATTTCCGTCAAATACGACGAAGAACTTAACTGATTCTGCCAGGTTTGGCACACCTCTTGCAATAACCATTAACCGAATAGTTTTTTCATAGGTTAAATTTAGGTTAGAATTGCAAACGCCCCGCGTCGAGAGATGCGGGGCGTGTTGTATGGCGGTTTACCCGGTGTGCTTGCTTTGCATCTTCATTATTAATTCGTAAATTTGCCTGAATAGTTATCTTACGCCAAATGAGAAAGAAGCAATGCTTGTATATAGCTCCCAGGACAGAATGGAGCACTCTCGACTCTCTGGATCTGATTTGCGACAGTTACAGTTCCGGAATCGATGATTACGATTACGAAGAGATTAACTGGTAAATGATGAAAAGTATGAAGAATCTGTTCAGAGTAATCGTCCCCGCCGCATTTGCATTGCTCGCGGCTTCCTGCACACAAGAAATCTGCACGGAATCCATTCCAGCAAACGTGCGCAAATACAGTCTCACCATAGACCAGCCCACCAAGACAGACATTTCCGGCACCGGAAGCACGCGCTTGGTAAGCTGGTGCGAAGGAGACGCAATAAAGTATTACACCGAATCCGCCCAGTCCTCTCCGGCAAGCGCGGCCGTCAGCATTGGCGGCAACAACGCCAGCGTGGAGATCCCCCGCGGCCGCTCGGACGAGTTTATAAACGCCGTGTACGGAGCCTCGCAGCTGACCAGCGCCTCCAGTTCGGAGACGCTTATGTACGTGAACTCTCCTGTTAAGGACAGCCAGAGCTATACGACCTTCTCCCAGGCCCACTTGTGCGCCGCATTCTCGGATGACATAGAGAACCCGGAGCTTCGCTTCCATAACATATCTTCCATCCTGATCTTCAAGGGCACCGCCAAGGTGCGGAGGTTCGTGATATACGGCAACAACAACGAAACACTCACGAGCGGCGGCAACGGCGCCTTGAAGATAGCGTATGCCGGAGGAACCGTCTCCGCTCAGCCTGCGTCGTCCGGCGGCAAGTCCGTATCTGTTCAGACCGACGGCGCGGAAGTGGACTTCTATGTATCCATCCTGCCTGTGGTGTTCAGCGCCGGAATCACCGTGGAGTGTTATGACGCCGGCGGCGAGCTGATTGCGGTAAAGAAGACCGGAAACGAAGTCAAAGCCGCGACCGATGCCGGAACCGGCCGGATCCTTGCCCTCGGCAACGCGCAGGGTTGGATTACCGAGGCACTGCCTGTTGCTGTTGACCTGGGCCTGAGCGTCAAGTGGGCCCGGTACAACCTCGGTGCAACGGAGCCTGAGGAGTACGGAAACTACTTCGCCTGGGGCGAGACCGCACCCAAGGATGAATACAAGTGGTCGAATTACGCCTACCAGCAAGGTTCTGGCAAGAACGGCCCCTTCTCCAAATACGTGCTGGATTCCGAATATGGCGCCGTTGATCACAAGAGCGTCCTTGACCTGGCGGACGATGCAGCACATGCAGCATGGGGCGGCGATTGGCGTATGCCTTCCGCAGAAGAGGTACAGGAGCTGATGAACAAATGTAACTGGAGCTGGATTAGCCGGAACGGGGTGTACGGGTATCGTGTAGCCAGCAAGACCAACGGCAACTCCATCTTCCTTCCAGCAAACGGTATGAATAACGGATCGTCAGTCAGCGATGCGGGAACAGTGGGCAACTATTGGTCATCTTCTATCTCTGCAGAACAGTCGTATTATTCGTTATCTCCTTACTTCAGTTCCTCGTACATCAAGAGCGGCAACTGCTATAGGTACTTCGGCCTTGGCATCCGCCCGGTCCAAGGCGCCATAGTTCCCGTTGCAAGCATCGAAATACCCCATACGCTGGACCTGATTGCCGGCAGGACCACAACTCTGTCCGCCACGGTATCCCCGAGCACCGCCACATACAAGGGCCTGACCTGGTCATCTTCTGACGACTCCATCGCCACTGTCGATGCCTCCGGCAAGGTGACGGCAGTATCCATAGGCAAAGCCACAATTACTGCATATTCTGCCGATGCCGCCACCACGGGTGCCTGCGAGGTGAGTGTGACAGAAGCGCCGAAGCCGCAGGCTGTTGACCTGGGTCTGCCTTCCGGGTTGAAGTGGGCTTCTTGGAATGTCGGTGCGTCAGCTCCTGAGGAATATGGTGATTACTTCGCCTGGGGAGAGACTGTGCCGAAAGAAGTATATGATTGGTCCACCTACAAATGGTGCAACGGCGCTCTCGGTAAGCTGACGAAGTATTGTACTGATAGTTCATGCTGGGACAGTGCCGGGCCGATGGATAACAAAACCACTCTGGACCTTGACGACGACGCTGCCCACATCAATTGTGGCGGCAGTTGGCGTATGCCGACGGATGCCGAATGGACTGAACTACGGGAGAATTGCACTTGGACTTGGACAACGCAGAACGGTGTGAACGGCCGCCGCGTCACCAGTAAGACAAACAGCAACAGTATATTCCTTCCCGCCGCAGGCCGCCGGTACTTCACGTACCTTTACAATGCGGGGTCCTGCGGCTACTACTGGTCTTCGTCCCTCAATACGGACAACCCGAACGGCGCGTGGTACGTCTACTTCAATTCCGACGATGTCAACAGGAGCATCGACCTCTACCGCTTCTTCGGGTTCTCGGTCCGTCCTGTCTCAGAATAAACGAGATGCCCGGTCTCGTGCCGGGCATGACGGAGCCGGATGCGTATGCGTCCGGCGTCAAACCATCAATTCTTGGGCGAAGCCCGGCGAATTACGGCCGCAGGCCGTCAAATTCAATACAGGAACCCGAACATCCATAAAGGCACTTGGTTGTCGTGGACGTATTCTATATCGTCTTTGACCACATATCCATCCTGGATGTCTTCAATCTGTTTCTTTCCCTTTTTTCGACCTCCAACTTCGAAGGTCTTGCCATCGATTTCGAAGTCGGATACGGGAGACTCCAAGGTCTCGAACTTTTGTTTGGTCCAGCAGAAGAAGATGGTCTCGCGACTGTTTCCGGTGTTTGGCTGTTCCCCTGAAAGGATATACGCCATATTGGGATTATGGAGGTAGAGCTTGTCCATTTTGCGGAGGATGGCATCGCCGTTAGCCTTCATACGCAGGACTGAAACCAGCTCTGCCTTCTCAAGATGCTCCAAATACTTGGGCAGTTCGTCACGATCCAATTCCAGATCTCTTGCCATGTCTGAGAAGTTGATTTTTACCGGGACGCTTTTGGAGATGTAGTACATGAACTTCTTGAGCTTCTGGGTGGCAGCGATGGTCATCTTGGCATACTTGGGAATATCCACCTCGACTGTGGTGTTGATGACCTGGCGAAGGCGGGTCTCGAATTCGGGCTCCAGCGAGAACGGATAGCACCCTTTTTTCATATAATCATCGAAGTATTTGAGCGGACGCTCCGGGCCGAAAGGGAAATCAACATTACCCTTCAAAATATCATCCAGCGAAGCGCTTTCCAATGACCAGCCGTTGCGGAGGTTAAGATACTCACGGAATGACCAGACCGGAAGATGGTATTCGATGACGCGGCGGCTAAGGTCGGCTCCGCCATCTTTCAGGTCAAGTAGGGAACTGCCTGAATATACGATGTGCAGGAGTGGCAGGCTGTCATAGATATTCTTGATTTCGCGGCTCCAGTCCTGGTATTTGTGAATCTCATCTATGTACAGGTATTTGCCGCCTCGTGCAAAGAACGCCTTCGCGGTTTCCAGCAGCGTATGAGCGCTGAAGTAAATATCATCGGCAACAACATAAAGGGACTCATCCTTGTTCCCTTGTAGCTTGATGTGCTGTAGGATAAGGGTGGACTTTCCCACCCCCTTCTGACCCAGGATGCCGAGGATGCGGACGTTCCAGTTGATGATATTATGCTGCTCCCGGAAGAAGTTCATCGGAGTAAGTTCCAGGAGCTGGTTGAATTGGTCGTAAAGTGCTTGCATGGCGAGTTGCGGTATTTATTCGGCACAAATATATAAAAATTGCTGGAACTTTCCCGCAATTTTTAGAAACCAGCGTAAACTATTTATCTTCGATCTCTTGACGGAACTCAGGAACAGCTATGGTTGTTTTTATACAAATCCTTCGCAAATCTTTCGCAATAAAAACGCCGCATAGCGCCTAATTGGCTCACTATTAATAAAATACAGTAGTGAAGCAACATTTTAGGTTAGAATTGCAAACGCCCCGCGTCGAGAGATGCGGGGCGTTTTGTAAGGTACTGTTATGATGCAAATACTAGAAAGGGAGAGTTATCAGAATTGATTGCGCTCCTTCGGCGAAAGGATAAGTACGTACCCACTCTGCGTCAAAGGCGTTGGGGTCGCCATGTGCCAGATCTCCGTTGAGGCAGAGGTATCTCATCCTGACTTTGCAGTTCAAGGTTGTGGAATTCACCGAGATATATTCGGCTTTTGTATAGGAACGGCCCTTTGCCACGTACGTTGTCCAGTCCCCGTTTTCATAAACGAGTTTACCGCTCGCGGTGCTGATGGGCATCATAACTTTATCCGCATAGACTTCTACGGAAACGGAAATCTCGTCTCCTTCTTCCCACGTGATATCTATTCCGGATTCATCTGCGCTGTTCAGAATGGCTTTCGTTTCCAGTTTGTCAGAAACGTTGAAAGAGTATTGGGCTGTATATCCCCACTTGTCGCAGGAGGTCAGGATCAGCAAGAGGGCGGCCGCCGCCAGGAGAATGGTCTTTTTCATAATAGGGTAGTTTTTGTTATATAAATACCGTACTCCCGATAATCTTGCAAGCGGCGCTATTCAAAAACAAAGGGCGTTTTCTGAACCCCGTAGCCGTATATGGTCTTGAAGTCGTCCCTCATGGAAATCACATGGTAGCCGGCTTCGCGCCACTGGGTGCCGAGGGCCAGGGCCTTTTCCCTGTTGGCGTGATCTCTTTCTTCATCATCGGCAATAAGCATGAAGGCGGCAGACTTGAGCTCGTTGCTCAAGCAGTAGTTGTGCATTGCGGAATCGCCTCCGCTGTTACCGAATGACAGTACAGGGACCTTTCCAATCTCCTGGATAATCTGCAGGACCTTGTTTGTCTTCAGGTTCTTGATGATAAGCTCGTCAGTTCTGATTATGTCTTCTTCTTTCCCCAGAGTGTAATTGACCCCGGCTTCGGTTCCCTGGCTGCTGGACTTCAGTCTTACATCCATTCCTATGACATGCTTCGGGTCGATGCCCAGAGGTTCTACCAGGGCGCGGCAGATAAACCTGTCGGAGCCGGAAACGACATAGAAGGTAAAGCCCTTTGCGGTAAGATAATCAAAGATTTCCAGCATGGGCTTGTAGAAACTTTCGCCGTATGTCATTCCGCTAAAACCGTTTGCGTTTTTAGAGGCGTAGGCTTTAACATAGGCGTCAAACTCGGCAAGGGACATGCCCGCATAAGCGGTTGCTGCAGCCCTGGCGTGAATCATGTCAAAATGGTCGGGAAGCTTTTTCCCGTTCCGCACAAAATCCCTTATGTTCCGGGCCGCCTGCTTGACGTCTTCCGGAGCCTTGTCCCTGTATGAGGCATCATCCAGAACTCTGTATTCCAGCATGTTATACTCGAAATAGCTGGGATAGAGCTCGCCCACGAAAGTTCCGTCCATATCAAAAGTGACGATACGGTCTTCTTCTGCTATGAAGTTCTTGGAATTGGGGTTGGTGACGTCTGCAACATACTCTTTCAGTGCCGTAATGGATTCACAGGGATTCCACATGGTAAAGGTGAAATCCGGAGACGCCGGCGCATCCTTGTGGCATGAGGTAAACAGAAGGGCACCCAGAAGGGTGAACAGCAGTAAACACTTTTTCATGATCAGGTGTGTATGAATTTCCGGGTGCAAATATAGCTAAATTGATTACTATTTTTTGCAATTCCCGCTACCTTTGCGTACTTTTGAGGATAGCAATCGTCATATATGGCAGATAATTATCTTGAAAAGCGCGAAGAAGAACTTCGTTCGGCAGGGCGGGTAGTGCTGCGGCGGAACACGCCGTCGCTGGATACCTTGCTGCTGAAAAACCGCAGCCACAGGGCGTTCGACACTTCGTATCAGGTGGCTATGCGGCAGCTGGAGACGATAGTGTCCGTGAACACGCGGATTCCGTCGGGTAAGAATGCCCAGACTTTCCGATTCAAACTGCTCGATGCGGCCTCCGGTGGTGCGGATTTCTGCCGCTTCCTGCGTTTCGGCGCCTACCTGCCGGAGTTGCATCTGCCGGTACCAGGCACGGAGCCGCAGGCCTTCATAGTGGTCTGCTGCACGGAGCAGGAGACCCCCAGAATCGATATAGACTTGGGAATCTCCCTGCAGAGCATGGCGCTCAAGGCCGTTGAAATCGGGCTCAACGCACTTATCGTCAGGGCCTTCAGCCATCAGGAGGTGAAGGATGCCCTCGGCCTCCCGTTCGAACCGGTCGCGGTGCTTGCTGTGGGGAAGGGGCTGGACAAAATAGAACTGGTGGAAGTTCCCGCCGGTTCCGACCTCCGCTACTACCGTAAGGAGGGGGTACACTATGTCCCCAAAATCCGCCTCGGCGACCTTCTGTTGTAGATTTAAAAATAATCTTTATTCAGCTCTTGTTTTCCAGATAAAGAAGTAGTAACTTCGCAACTTCCAATCGGGAAACAGTTAAATTTTTTACATATATGAAGCAATCAAAACTTGATTATCTGTCACCTGTGACAAGAACCCTCGTGGTACGATTCGAGGGTGTTGTTTGTACAAGTCCTGTTTACGGCGATCCCGGAACCCCTGGCGGCGGCCTGGGTGATGGCGGAGAGTTCACTCTTTAATTTTATCTGGCCATGAAAAAGATTGTTAGTTCTTTGTTTGTAGTGCTTTGTTCTGCACTGGCTGTTGTTTCCTGCTCCATGGAGCTCAGCATCAATGAACCTCAGCTCGAAGAGGGTTTTGCTGTAACCATCAATGCCGGCAACCCCGAGGCTATGCCCGCATCCAAGACTGAGATGGAGGGTGTCGATACCTTCTGGTCAGTTGGCGACAAGATCGGTGTTTCCAATGGAACCGACAGTAATGTGCCGTTTACAACAGATATCGCTGCCAAGTCGGCAACGGCCGCTTTTACAGGAACGCTTGCTGTTGGGGATTACTACGCCTATTATCCATATACTTCCAACGGCGTCGGTTCTTCCGGTGGTGATGAGAAGGGCGCAAAGGTTGATCTTCCTGCGAACCAGAATCCTACAGCTACTTCTTTTGACGGAAGTGCAGATATTCTGGTTTCCAAGCAATTTAATGTTGCCGCAGCTAATCCTACCATCGATGACCTCGAGTTTGCCCGTCTTGGTGCAATCGTCAAAATTGTTCTTATTGATGCGGAGGGTGTAATGACAACTACTCAGTGCCCTTCGTTCGTTTCCATGACCGCCGCTACCAATCTGGCCGGCCGCGTTCTCGTGAATATGAAGGATCAAGAGTTGGGAGAGCCCTATTACAGCCAGAGCAAGACAGTGACCGCCAATTACACGGAGGAGACAAAATATGAAATCGATGGTACAAATGCCACATATCTTGTCGTCGTGCCTCAGACTCTTGCGGCCGGATCCACCCTTACCATTGCTGCCAGTACCCCCGGGTATGACATCAGCAAGGAAATAACTGTTCCGGCCGGAGGAATTGAATTGGCCGCAGGTAAGATTACGACCTTGAAAATTAATCTTTATTCTGCTAATATCTCTGCTGATGCCGGTGCTGCATTGCCGTTCAATGACAATTTCAGTTGGCAAAACGGGGCTGGCACTAATAAGCTTAATTTTGATTCCTCTCCTGCTATCCCAAGCGCAAAATACTCTGCCCAAGATGTGATCTACCAGGGTTCCGCCTCTGGCGTCATCCGTATGAGTACCAGCAGTGCTACGGGGTATCTTAAAACCATAGCCCTGGACCTTAGTTCTCCTTTCTACGTGCACATCAATTCCAAGTATTGGAGCGACTCTGATGCGACTCACTTGTTCGTCAGTGTCGATGATGGAGAGGCGCAGGAAATTGTCCTTACTTCCAGTTATGCAGACTATTATCTGAACTTCCCTGCCGCCACAAACAAGTCCAAGGTCAAGTTGACGACTACGGCAAGCAAGCGTGCATATTTCAAGGCCTTCGATGTTATCAGCGGGACCTATGTAATGCCCCCGGTGATTAATGTTACAACCGATAATCCTATGGGGGTTGCCAATACCGCCAGTTCTCAGACTATCGAATATACAATCGAAAATCCCACAGAAGCTACTTTGACGGCGGTTTCCGGTGACGCTTGGATTTCCAACATTAATTACAGCACTCCCGGACAGGTGACCTTTGATGTTGCCGCTCAGGAGTCTGGTGCTGCTGCAAGAGACGGTTCTATAACATTGAGCTATGAGGGTGCTGAGAATGTGGTCGTTACTGTAAGTCAGGCAGCTGGAGAAGGAGCTGCTGTAGATTATTCTATCGTGTACACAAGTAATGTCACTTTATCTACGTCCGGAGGCACGAGTGCTTCTGAGGCGAAGGTCGTCATTGGTAGTCAGTATGATGCAATAAAAGCGGGTACAAGCAAAATAGCTGGAGCGATGAAATTAACAGTTCCAACCGGCACTTCAAAATTGCATGTTCATATTGCAGGATGGAAGGGTGAATCGGTGACAATTGGTGTCACTCCAGCAGGAAAGGTTTCGTCAAATGCAAGTAAAGCAGTAGCAGCAGATTCTGGCGTTACCAGTAACTCTCCCTTTACCCTTAGTGGAACAGCGTCGGATTATTACTATTGCATTGATCTGACTGGCATTGATGCTGACACAGAGTTAACGTTTACAGCAACAGCCGGAAAACGTTTCGTTATCTGGGGTGTAAATGCCGAATAACGTACTGTTAATCTACTGAGTTGCTCTCTAGAATCTGACATACTTGGATTTATTTGATTTGTTAGCCCCGCGGAAGCGGGGTTAACTTTTTTTGTGGATCAAAACGTACGGTTTTTGATCCAGGAACCGAGCTTCCTGCCGTTTCCGGATCAAATTAGAGTCCTTTTGAGCACTTCAGCCTTGCGCTCCATTCCATTTCCCCCTTCTGCAAAGAGATTCAGTGACGCCCTGTGGACAATTCATAATAAGAATCATGTTCAACATCCTTTCAACTCCCAGGGTTTGATATAAAAATCAGCAAAAAATGGCGCCCGTCGGCACCTAAGCCATTGCCGGTTCAATTCTTCTTCTCATCTTTGCTGTGCGGAAAGCCGTTGTTCAGAACGGTCCGGACACAGAAACTCTCTGCCAAACTTAAATATGAAATCTTCCACAAGTAGTATCAAAACTTTTATCGACTTACGTCGCAACTGGGCCTTCAAGCATATCTTTGCGACCCCCGGCAATGAAGACATTCTCCTTGCGCTTATTCAGTCTGTTTTGCCCGACAAAAACATTACCGACTTCGGAACGTAGAGGATGCCAGCACCGAACTGACAAAAAATATTTCATACGTCACCGTAGAACTCCCGAAATTCTCCAAGAGACTGGAAGAAGTTAAGACCCTGGCAGACAAACTGTTCTACACCTTCACTCATATTGCTGAGATGACAGAGCACCCGGCATCTTTCTCAGAAAAAGTTTTGGTAAAGTTGTTCGAATTGTGTGGGTTTGCAGGTATGACAACCGAGGAACAATATTTATATATCCGCACGCTCATGGCCGAGGTGGATGAGCGCAGCCAGAGACGTACGGCCATCAATAAGGCAAAGGCGCAGGGTCTCGAGGAAGGAAGGGCTAAAGGTTTAGCAGAAGGAAGAGCTAAAGGGCTCGCAGAAGGGAGAGCAAAAGGGCTTGCCGAAGGGAAGGCCGAAGTCGCAAGGTCTCTGCGGGAGAAGGGAATCCCTGTTTCAACAATAGCTGAAGCGTGTGGCCTTTCCGAGGATCAGGTACTGTCGCTTTAGTTTTTCATATTACCATCAGCTTCCTTACGGTAACTGGCAGATACTTTTCCAGCAGGTCTGCGGTGCGGATCTTCACGAAGCAGGTGGCGGTGCCATCGGTGCATGCGAACCACTCGCTCTGTGAGACGCTGCGGTCCATTACCAAATGAACTCCAGATGCGGACGGCAGGATGGCGCTCAGGATGGTTGTAGCGCCGACCAGTACGCCAGTCAGCTCCATCAATTTGTCTGCCGGGGCGAAGGATACCCGGGGAATGCCAAGCGCACCACAGAAATCGCGCGTCACAAAAGGTTTGTCATCGGTGGTGACGTACAGGTAGAACTCTGTCTGCTGTCGGTTGCACAGGAATACCGTCTTTACGATTCTGACCCCGATGCGGGCGTCGATATGCCTGCAATCCTCCATCGTGATGCCGGGGTCGGTATCTACGCGCTCGAAAGGGATGCCGAGCGCGGTGAATGTCTCATATACCTTCTCTTGAAGCTCCGACGAGAACTGTGCCGGCGCCGTGGTCATTATCTCGCTGACCTTGAATTCCGAATCATCCATAAAGCAAAAGTAATCATTCTTCTCGAAACCGCTCGAAACGGAATAATCGTTGCTTTCTTGGAATTGTCGATGGGGGGAGGTATCTTTGTCGCTTAATGATAAAGAGTTATATATGAAAGCACCTTATGAAACGCCGTTTACTACAGCGTATCAATTAATGCTGAAAAGCAGAATTTTGGAAGGAAGTGTGGAATCCATGAACGAGGTGGAAGGATCCTGGGAAGAAGAATAGGAGGAATGATTATGAAAAAATTGTTTTATTTGGTAGCGGTTGCTACACTCTTCACTCTTTCCTGTGAAAAAGAAATCGTGGATTCCGGCTCCCATGCCGTGGAAGGTTACACCGTCAAGGCCTCAGTAGAACCATGCACAAAGGCCACCATAAATGCCGCGCACACGCTGGTTTGGGCAGCAGGTGACCAGATTGGCCTCTTTGATACGGAGAAGCATTCCTTTACCCTCTCGGGCGGTGCCGGTACAACCGACGGGGAGTTTACTTTGGATGAGGGTACGTTCGACGTGGCGGCCGCAGCTTCAGCGTTCTTCCCTTGGACCAACAACAGTGCGGTTGATGGATTAGTGACTTTCAATCTTCCTGCCGAGTATTGGGGATACACCTCCGGAAAAATGCTCACGCCTCTGGTTGCAAGCCTGAGTGGCAGTACGGATCACATTGCATTCAAGCACGCCGGGGCAGCGGTAAAGGTTACAATCAACAACCTGCCGGCACACACACACTCAATTGGGATGTCTGTTGCCTATAATCAGATTACCGGCAATTACAACATCAATCCGGCAAATGCCGGAACCGACGTGATAACTCTCGCCGACGCCCCGAACCTCTCCAAGAATACGGTCACTTTATACGTTTATAACGGATCGAAGAGCAAATGGGATTTCATTTTCCCAGTACCCGAGCTCACAAAGCCAAAACTTTCATTCAGCATCACTGACGAAAATGGGATAAACGTCTGGTCCAAGAATCTGAAGGCCCAGTCTTACGACCTCTGTCGCGGAGACATCCTTGTCATGCCTTCCTTAGATATTACGCCGTACAGTCAGTTCAGCGAAAGTGCTGACTGGACCTTCTGCGGGAAAATCAATGGCTACACCGCCACGGATATTCCCATGTACACAGACGGCACGGTCTGCATACTAAAGGGCGTGACGTTTAAAGCAGGAGATACTATAAAAGTTCGGAAGGATAAGAAAGATGACGAGTATTATACGGGTGATTCAGTAGCGAGTGACGGAACTAAAGATGTCTGGTTCACCATCTCTTCCAAGACAATTGAACTCAAAGACGCCAAATGCGATTATCCAGCTCCGAAGGCTACGTTGTATTTCGGCATCAACGGCTCTATCCCTAAGAGTATACATATTAGTTCTTCTGCTCTTGCTCCTGGTGCTGAGTGGCCTGGTTTGGAACTAACAGAGAGAGAATACATCAACGGGAAATGGTATTACAAGCATGAAGTTGACGGTACCACTATTTGGGGCAAATCTCTTACAGGTGTTTATATCGTCAGTAAGGATAGTTGGAATACTTCAAGTTCAACAATTTCTTTCTCATCTGTCAAGACGGAATACTATTTTGAAGCAACAGCATCTACGGTCATTGAACAGTTGGACGACCGTCCGGAAGAAGTTCCCGTCGAGCATACCGAAATAACCATTGATGGAGACTTATCGGAGTGGGAAGACGTTGATGGAACCACCGTAGGCAATCATACGGTTAAGGTCGAATCAGACGAAGATAACATTTATTTTTATTCATTCAGGTCCAGTACCGGAACCGGAAGCAGTGATTATAGTGCTATTTGGGGTGGGGGTGGATATCTCTATTTGAGCCTGGATCTTGATAATGATCCTTCAACTGGAGATGGAAATATTTATGGCAATAAAGCGGAATTTATTGTTCTTACTTATCCATATGCTGGTTCTTCAGAAACACCCGCTATTGCAGAATCTATGGGTGGCGACTGGCAATGCAGTCCATCGCCCTACACAATTGCCAATCTGGAATTTGCTGGCGCGGTTGACGGAACTGGTGTAGCACTGGAGTTCAGTATCCCGCTTGATGATATTCCGACACTCCCGGGTGCCCCGATAACTGTTAAACTATGGGGTAATAAAGGCATGTCAACAGTATCGTTAACTCACGTTTTCTAAGTAGCCTTCTATCTATCTCTGGTACCAAATAGAGAGGATGACAAGGTCTTGGGCCTTTGGCATGAACCCCGGAAGTTAGACAAAACTCTTTCGGGGTTTATATATACAATAGTGATTGTTGGTCACTCTCTTTGTCTTTTATTTCAAGTCCAAAGGCCATTTTCGGGAGTTCATCCACAAAACCGGTCGTATTTGAGGACGAGAGAGTCCCGATGCCTGCGATATCATCAACGGATCCCATTGCGATTACGCTGAATGGCAATAAGGGGAGGGGTACCGCATCGCTTCTCCGCAAACTGTAAGACTTTTTACCGATAATCATTTTTCTTACGGCTCCCGCTTTTTCCCGGGAGCCATTGTTTTCTCTGCTCCTGAATTGAAATATAACCATCCTGCTCCATAACCTGTGAGTTTTGCCCCCCCGGACTGTCGGTAGCGGTCCAAAGAATGGACCGCTGCCTGCGAAAATGGCCCAAAATGTCGGCTGCGGTCCAATTTCTGTACCCCAGCCGACAGTTGCAGCACCCCAGCCGAGTGGCAGCACACCAACCGACAGTCGCAGTACCCCAGCTGACACCAGCCCCTCCCTACGCCACGGCGATTTCGATTCGCGGAGGCAATCGAAACGACGCGAAACAGAAATGAAAGTCAATAACTGTCAATAAGTTGGAAAAGAAGTGGGGAAAAAGTAACTTTGCGGCTTCGGAATTAATTAAACACCCAATAATTAACGATATGAAACAAATCGAAAAGTACCTGAGTCCCGAGACAAAGATAGTCTTTGTCAGTCTGGGAGCCAGTATTCTGAACGGTAGCGCCAAGGGCTATACCGATGACCCTTCGTTTGACAATAGTGGCTGGAGCCTCGACTAAAAAGGAGGAATTATCATGAAAAAGTATTCTTTTATTCTGATTGCCGCATGTGCAATGGGTCTGGCAGCTTGCTCCGTGACCCCCGAGTTGATTATCACTCCTGAGGCTGAGACCATCACTTTCTCCGCAACCATCGACCTTCCCGCCGCTACCAGGGCCACCCTTAACGATCACGCTATCGAGTGGGCTGCCGGTGACGTTATCGGCGTTGCCAATGACCAGAACGACGAGATCGAGGCCTGCGCAGTTACCCCCGATGGATTGGATCCGACCAAGTGCACCTTTACTGCAACAGCAGTAGGTGGTGCCACCACTTACTATGCTATTTGCATTGGTGATAACATCACCGGCATTACCTTCGACCATACTACCGCTACTTTCGGAGGCCTTTCCAATTCCCAGACAGACTTTGGTAAAGGCAGCATTGCAGGCGCACACCTTTCCATGGCCGGAAAGAGCACCGACAAGGCAAGCATCAGCTTCTCTCCCTGCCTTGCTCTTGTCAAGTTACGTATTGATGCCGAGAGCGTTGCCGCAAAGTATGCAGGCGGTTATTCCGGTGTCCGTGGTGTAAATATCATCATCAAGCACAGCGGTTCACGTATCATCTCTGCCGGCAACTACACAGTAAACCTGTCCGGCGAAATGTCTGTAGCATACGTTAACGATGCTTCCAAAAAGGATTTTCTGCAGATTAGTGAGGGGTCAAGTCTTATGACTGCCGGAACAGACTACTACATGTCCGTGATTCCTGCAGGAACCGTGGAAACTTATCAGGTTCAGTTCTTTGGCTTTGATGCCGAGGAGAACGCCATCTGGGCTGATATTTACCCTATGACTCTTACCTCCGCAACATCCATGGATGCCGGCGACATGTTCAACTTTGGCACACTCAATCCCGTTGGGCTCCAGAAGGCACGTGACGCTTTCGTCCCTGCTATCTCTATAGATGGTGACATGTCCGATTGGGCTTCCGTCGATATGTATCCTCTTGATGGAGAGAAGGATGCTTTCCCCGGTGACGGTGACAGGGTTCTCGCATGGAAGGTAAAATCTGATTCAAAGTATATCTATGTATACTTCAAACTTTCCGAGGCTCAGTGTCAGTCAAGAGGAACCTGGAGCGGCTATCTGCCCATAGGTTTCGACACTGATAATAATGCTGAAACCGGTGCGGATGCCAGCTATGGCATGGGCGGTGGTTTCGAGGCCAGGTCTATTGTGTTCCCTCTCAGCAATTCTGGAGGTAGCGCAGTTACTTTCTTCGCTCCCGGCTCGCCTTGCTCAAGCAACGATGTCAAGTGCCCTATCGGTGGCGATTCTCTGGGCAAGCCCATTACTGCTGGTTGCCTCGATGGTGCCGGTTCTGCATACGTTGAGGTTCGTATCCCTCGCGATAAGATTGGTTCTCCTGCAACCTCTTCCACTATCCGTATGCGCGTGGCTATGAGCTCAACTGCTTCTGCAGCGCAGACCTACGTGATGGAATAACAGCATAATTCCGAAACAACTTACTTCCGGGCCACAGTTCCGCACTGCGGCCCGGTTTTGTTTTTATCTGAAAATTCCTTATATTTGAACTCGGTGTAAGGAATGCGCGAGTACATCATATACACAGACGGGGGATACTCCATCAGCAATAATGTCGGATCTGGCGCCTACGTGATCCTGAAGGCTGACGGGCAGACCCTCGTGAAGCAGGATTCTTTCGTGCTTCGCCGCGAGACCAGCCAGCGGGCGGAGCTCAAGGCCATCATCGCGGCCGTTCATGCCCTCCCCGACAACAGCCGGGCCCGTATTTTCACAGATTATCAGTATGCTGCCCTCTCATTGGGTACGCGTCCGCGTCGCAAGAACAAACCGGACATAGACCTGCTAGTGCACTACCGCCAGATTGTCCGATACAAGAAACTGACCATAGAGTTCCAGTGGATCCCCAGTCACGGGGGCCACGTGTGGAACGAGGTATGCGACAATCTCTGCGCCGAGGCCCTGTACGGCGCCTCTCACCGCGTATTCGAAGACAGCTAGCTATCCGGCGTCATACCACCACCACAATTCAGGACAATAGGGTATAAGCCACTTTGCCTACCAGCGTGGTGGGCAGGGAATCGCGCACCTCTATATCATACGGCATGGCATACTTGGCTATGTGCCTGCGGCAGTGGGCCATGATGTCCTCTATCAGCTCGGGGGTGTTCTCCACGCCCTTCTTCAGCACCACGAACGCCTTGACTTTCTGCATCTTGTAAGGATCCGGCACGCCTATCACGCAGCTGCGCTGAACGGCCGGGTGCCCTTCAAGTATGTTCTCTATCTGCGAGGGGTACACATTGTAGCCGCTGGTCACTATCATCCTCTTGATGCGCTGGCGGAAATAGATGAAGCCCTCTTCGTCCATGATTCCGAGGTCGCCGGTGTGCAGCCACACGTGGCCGTCGGCATGCTTGCGCAGGGTGTCACGGTTCTCCTCCTCATGGTTGATGTAGCCGAGCATCATGGACGGGCCGGTGAGGCAGATCTCGCCCTCCTCGCCATACGGCAGTTCGTCGCAGGTGCCGGGCTTGCATATCTTGAAGTAGGTGTCCGGGAAAGGGATTCCGATACTGCCTTCCTTCTCCTTGTCATGCGGGGTGAGGCAGCAGGCGGTCACGCACTCGGTGGTGCCGTAACCCTCGCGCACACGAACGCCGGCGTTGTGCTCGGCGAGGAACTTGTCGAACTTCTTCTTGAGCTCTATGCTCAGCGAGTCGCCGCCGGAGAACACTCCGCGCAGGCACGACAGGTCGGCGCCCTTAAGGTACTCGTTGCGGGTGATGGCCTCGAAAAGGGTGGGCACGCCGGCGATGAAGTTGGGGCGTGTGGTCTTGATGAGCTTGGCGTAACTCTTTACGTTGAAGCGCGGTACGAGTATGGCGGTGCCGCCGGAGAAGATGGTGGTGTGGATGCAGACACCCAGGCCGAAGCCATGGAACACCGGCATCGCGGCCAGCATGCGGCAGTGGTGCACCTCCTCCTTGCTCATGGCGGCGGTCTGTATGGCCAGTGCGTTGAAGTTGAGGTCGGAGAGCATGATGCCCTTGGTGACCCCGGTAGTGCCGCCGGAGAACAGCACTACGGCCTCGCTGCGGAAATCCTTGTCCGCCACGTACGGGCCGTCGTATGCGGTGCCGAGCTTCATCAGGCTCTTCCAGCTGAGCGTGCCGGCGTCCTCTGTCAGACGGGGGAACTTCCTCTCCGTCATCAGCTTCTGCCCTATGTTCAAGGGGAACGGAAGCTCCTCGCTCACGCGGGCGATGATAAGTTTGCCTATTGGTCTCTGGGCGCGTACGTCCATGAATTTGGCGTAAAACTGGTCCAGCGTCACCGCAATGTCGCACTCAGCCTCATCCATGTAGTACACTATCTCGCCTACGGCCGACAGCGGATGCACCATGGCCGGCACGGCACCGATGCGGTTGAGGCCGTAGAGGCAGTAAATGGCCTGCGGCACATTGGGCAGGCATACCAGTACACGCTGGCCCGGGCGGACGCCTAGGGCGTGGAAGGAACGGGCGGTGAGCTCTATGTTCGCAGCCATTTCTGCGAAGCTGATCTTGCGCCCCATGAAGCTGAGGGCGGGATATCTGCCCTCAGCAGCAGCTGTCTCCAGCAGGGCGCCGGACATGGTCTTCTCCGGATAATCCAGGGTAGGGGGAACGCCGTCGTAGCTGTCCAGCCACGGCGTCGCGATGTTGCTATAGTCGAATTTCATCTTACTCGAAGTCAATAGGTTCTGCCGCTGGGGCGTCCAGAAGCTCGGGGTGTGCGAAGATGTGCCGCACAAGCCGCAATGTTTTTGCGAAGTAATAGCCGTCCGCAATGCGTTCGTCTATGGTGAGGCCGACCTTGATGGTGTTGCGTATGTCGTAGCTGCCGTCTTCCTTGAAGAATGGGCGGAGTTTCTTCTCGCTTATAACTACAAAGAAAGAGTTTGTGCCCCAGTCGAAGAGATGATGGTAGTCGGCGTTCAGCTTTATGCTGCCGAGGTTGGTTACGAAAACGCTTGAGTAGCAGGGGTCGTCCTTCGCCAGGGACTTGGGATACCATCCGTGGTACTCCAACCAACGGAGCGTGCTTCCAAGCAGTCGGAAAAGTGGCCTGGGGAGGTGCTTGACAATGTTAAGGGCACCGTCCACTCCGACGGTCTTGTCTTCCACCCTCACCTTATGAACGAACTTCTGTACATAATCGTGGACCTGGTCGACGGGGGATCCGCCGTCGGGGTCAAGCACAAACTTGGCTTCGGTTTCTTCCGATTGCTCGTTGAACTGGCGCTTGACTATGAAAGATATCTGAATTTTCTTGCGCTCGTAGAACCTGTGGCCGGAAATGAAATAATTCATCTTGGGGCGCAACAGGATAGCTTTGGACAGGGCAGCCACGATAAAATGGAACCAAGTATATTTGAAATCTGCGTTTTCTCCGGAATTCTTTCCGGCCAGATACTTGTCTACCTCGGTAAGGTCGATAATCTCGCTCATTACAGCCTCGTTCTTGGTGCGGGGACCAAAGAAGTACGGCATCATGATATGCAGGGAATCAAGCCCTTGGATGTACCAGCCGTCGTACCTGTCACGGCGGTGCTTTTTACGTTGAACGGTTTCTTGCATAGGTTTGTAGCGTTAGTACTATGCAAATTTAGCAATTTCTCGTAACTTAGCATGGAAATCAGCACTGTAATCATGAAGCGTATCGTTATCTTTCTCATGCTTGTCCTGCCCGTCCTGCAGATGCGGGCGCAGGAAATCAAGTCCGGTCCCTGGATATCAGGAGTCCGCAGGAATACCATAACCGTTCTGTGGACCAGCGAGAAGCCAGGCATGGCCTGGGTAGAGCTGGAAGATTGCACCCTCAGGTACGAGACCTACGCCGGCAGGCGTATCTTTCGCCGCCTGCACAGCATACGCCTGGACGGCCTCCGCCCCGGGCAGACGGTACGATATCGCATTGGCGGGCAGGTCCTTACAGACGACAGCAATGCCCGCAAGCCGGTCTTCGGCGACAGCTACAGCGGAGAATGGCACAGCGTGCGCACCTTCGATCCGGAGGCCGCAGAGTGCCGCTTTTCCATCTTCAACGACATACACATGCGCACCCGCGAATACCGTAAGTTGGCAGCGCAGATAGACTCTTCGGCCACCGACTTTATTTTCCTAAACGGCGATATAGTATCTGCCGGCAATTATGTGCTGGATACGCTGGTGCGCTACTCCATCGAGCCTCTGGGCACGCTGGTAAACGGCCTGCCGCTGATGTTCGCCAGGGGCAACCACGAGGGGCGCGGCAACAACCTCCAACTGGTGGCCGACGTATATCCCGAGCCCTCCGAAGCACCCTTCTACTACACTTTCCGCGAAGGGCCGGTGGCTTTTGTTGTCTTTGACGCCGGAGAGACCGGACAGTCGCGCTCGCTGCTCTTCAGCGGCACCCCGGTGTATGAGGACTATCTGCACGAGCAGATTGCGTGGGCCCGTAAAGCGCTGTGGGAGCCTTCTTTCCGTGACGCTCCGGTGAAAGTGTGCCTGCTGCACGTGCCTATGATAGACCACCCGGACAAGAACGACTTCCTCTGCCAGCGCTGGCTGAACAGGGAGATGGTGCCTGTGCTGAACGAGGCGGGAATAGACCTTATGATTGGTGCCGACCTGCACGAGTTCATGATGTGCGAGGCCGGCACCATGGGCGCCGGCTTCCCGATTGTGGTGAACGACGATGTCCGCAGAATGGACGTACGCTGTGCCGACGGAATCATCACCGTCCGCATGTTCGCCCCTTCAGGTAAATTGGAGTTCGAGCGCAGTTTCCCCGTTAAGCGGCAGTGATGCTACTTGGTAGAAATGACTATGGCGCCGCGTGTGCTCTTGTCGCCGGACTTGAGCGATGGCGCCCTTTCGAATAAAGAAACTTTTTTGACCTTGCTGAGTTTGACGGCTGAAATGTCGGTTACCACCTTGTCGTCAACTATGACTACGGCGTTCTGGTACTGGCTGTAGTCGGATACACTGTCTTTGAGCCAGGCATCTGTGTCGTCCCCGTATTTGTTTACGTCCGAGGACGAAGGGGACAGGTTGTCTTTGGACGAGGCTACTTTGCCAGCTGTGCCGGCAGAATCTCCGGATCCGGTGCCGGACTGCATCATGGTTCCGCAACTGCATACGGCAAGCAGCGCTGTCAGGATTAAAACTATACGGTACTTCATGGTGATAATCGATTATCGCACAAATATAAGAATAATTAAAGAATGAGGGACCGGCATGATGCCGATCCCTCAAACCACACAATAATTAACCAATAAGCATACACTAGTCATAGGTGTCTTCCTTGGAATAAACATCGTCGCGGCTGAAGTTGTAAGTAGCAAAAACGGAGCGGTCGCGGCGGAGCGAGTCGGGGGAACTCACCATTGCGGCGCTGGCGTTCCAGCCTTCAAGGGAGATGCTCACGGGACCGCAGTCCTTGGGCAGGCGGCAGCTGACCGTGCGGCTCTCGCCAGGGCAGAGGGTGAAGAAGTTGTCCGACCAGATAACCTCGGGAACGAGTTCCCCGTCGGTGGTCTTGGCCTTGACGATGTTCTGGTATGCTATGACGTCGGACTCGTTGGACAGGGTCACCTTGAAGCCCTTGTCCGTCTTTGCGCTGTGCATCTTCACGCTGGTGGCGGGAAGGGCGGAAACGAAGCTCAGGTCTGCATACTTTGAGGTGGGAGTAAAGCACCAGTCGGTCTTCTTCCAGTTGTACTCTGCGCCCTCGGCGGGGATGCAGTAGAAATTGTCTGCAACTACGCGGCCGTCCTCGCCGAATACCTCCAGCTTGACGAAGCAGGGGCCCTGGACGTTCTCGAATATCTTGCGGGGACTGCGGCGGCGGAACTTGGCTATGGTTTCCTCGCTGCGTATCACCTTGGAATCTTTGTCGTACACCGTCATGCGGGCCTTGAGCTCGCAGCCGGAGACGGTCTCGTCCACGCTGTACACGTTATGGTCCTTGAAGTTGTAGACAAGCTGTATGGGGGAGCACCCCTTCTTTACGCCGTAGTAGCTTGCGGTAGGAACCATGTACCAGTCGTACAGCTGCCAGTATAGCGATGGCCATGCCGAGTTCAGCATCCACTGCACTATGCCGGTGGCCTTGGGTACGTTGCAGCGGAAGGCCTCGTACATGGCGCGGGTACCGTCGTAATCTATGGCGTGCGCCTTGCGCATGAAGTCGTTGATGTCTGTCGCCTCGCCGTACTGTCCTGCCATCACCTGCTCTATGATCCTGGTGTCGTTCATATGGGAGGCGGAGGCGGTGCAGTGGTAATTCCATGTCTCGTTGAGAGGCCAGAGATTGTCTGCTCCCACCATGCGGCGTACAGACTCCAGCTGGGGTATGTTCATGCCTATGCCGGTCTCCGTATTGAAGCCGTAATTGCCGCCGTGCTTGGTGTCGATGAACCAGTAGTCGGGACCTACGTACTCATAGGGACCTTCCATCTTCATGCCCGAAGGGCCGCCGAACTCGCTGCTCATGCCCTTGGCGGAGCAGACATAGGGGCGGTACTCGAGTTTGTTGTAAATCTTCATGTACTCGGCTTCCAGGCGTCCGTTGGGAACGCGGTCGCTGCCGGTAAGCCATGCAATGATGGCGGGATGGTTGCGCAGGCGGAGAATCTGGTCATGGAAATAGCGTGCGGCCAGGGCCTCGGTCTCCGGCTCATGGATGCAGCCTACGCCCTTTTTCTCCTCGTAACCGCAATAGTCTTTCCACTCCCACTGGCAGCTGAATCCAACAATGGCGAGCAGGCCCATCTCGTCGCAGAGGTCATACACGGTGTCGTCCTTGCCCCAGATGTTCTCGAAGCGTATGCTGTTGAGGTTCATGTCGCAGACGAACTCAAGCTGGGCGCGGGTGCGCTCCGGAGTGTCCTGCATGAAGATATCGTCTGTCCAGCCGGCCGATTTGATGAGCACCTCGCGGCCGTTGAGAATGAAGAGGCGGTGTCCGTTCTTGTCTATCACGCCCTTGATATCCCTGAGGCCGAAGCGAACCTTCCTGCTATGGGAGACCTTGGTGTCTCCGGAAGGGATGTAAGACATCTGGAGGGTGTACATCTCCGGGCGCCCCATGTCGCGGCTCCACCAGATACGCGGATACTTGACTTCCTGGTTAATTGTGACTTCCCTGGTCTCGCCGGGGGCGAGGCTCACCTGCTCCCGGAAGCCGCCGCCGTCATAGGCGCCCTGAAGCACGCCGCTGACCGGCTTGTCGGAGCGGTTCACCAGGGTGGTGACTACGGTGATGGCCGCGTGCTTGAGGTCCTCGGGATTCACCTCAGGCTTCACGAATACGTCCTGCACCTGCACGTCGGGAGTGGAGATGAGCTCCACCTTGCGAAGTATGCCCATGGTCTCGTCCACCGGGCGGGGATTCCAGTCTACATAACCGTGGTTGAGGGATTTGGACGGAGCCTTGAATACGGTTACCTGGAGTTTGTTCTGCTTCTTCCTGCCCACCAGTGAACTGACGTCGAATTCCCTGACGCAGAAGGGGCCGGCGGTGGTGTCGGCGCTGGCAATCAGGGTGCCGTTCACTTTAATCTCGGCAGAGTATCCGAGGCTCTCGAACCTGAGCACGTGGTGCAGGCCTTTTGCCGCCTCGAAGGTGGTGGTAAACACCCAGGGGCTGTCGAATATGCTCTTGTCTATGTTCTTGTAGCGTTCTCCGTCCAGGATGTCTTTCCCAAAGAAACCGGCCTCGTTGAGGGCTCCGGCAACGGTGCATGGCACAGTTACGTCGTAGGTGCGCTTATCTCCCTGGCGCTGCATTTTCCAGTTTACGAGTTCGACTGCACCGGCGCTTATGCTGGCGCAGACCAGACACAGGATGATGATGTATTTTTTCATAAGACCCGTTTATAAAAGTGAAGCGCCCAGGAGAGCTACGTCTTCCGAAGGCATAACCTTGATTTCCAGCCTGTCCAGGGCATGTGAGTAGGGATATCGTTTGCGCAGGGCAAGCATCAGGCTGTTTTTGAAATGCTTGAATGTGTTGGCTACGCCTCCGCCAAAGACAATGCATCCGGGATCGTAGGAATACATTACCAGGGACAGCAGTTCTCCCAGATGTGTACCGAATTCGTTGAAGAGTGCAACGGCATCGGGGTCGCCCTCATCCGCGGCCTTTGAGGCCTCACGCGGATTCAGGCCGCGGTCCTCGAAGAATTTCTTGGAGCAGAAGGACTCGAAGTCCTTGCCGTTGTATGGAACGCTCCCGATCTCGCCGGCGCCGCAGTTGTCGCCGCAGAACAGCTTGCCGTTGGCGATAATACCGACTCCGGTACCCGTGCCGAGAGTTACGCCCACCACGACTTCGTAATCGTGTGCGCCAAGTTTTGCAGCAGCGCCAAGCGCATAGCAGTTGGCATCGTTATTTACGTTGACGGGAATCTTGAAGCGGTCTTCGAGGATGTCTTTCAACGGGACTCTCTTCCACGACTTGATGTTCGCGGCGTCGAATACTATCCCGTTCTTGACGTCTACGAGGGTGGGGACTCCCACGCCTATGCTGGAGACTTCGGGGGTGATAATGTCTTCAATTTTCCCTATCAGATAGTCCAATGTTTCCTGGAGACTGGCGTCTTTTGGGAAAGAGGGCACGCGGTTCTGCCGGACAATTTCGGTGCCTTGGACAAGGCCGAAACTGATGGTGGTGCCGCCAATGTCGATTCCTAGTAGCATGCTGAAAACTGGTTATTGAGTTTGTAGTACTACAAATGTAGTACAAAGCACGGCTAGGAGAGTGCGAAATTTGCGTAATTATACACCCATTTTACGCAATTCTCGCATTCTGAATTCTGACGGGGTGCATCCTTTCAGTGCCAGGAAACGGCGAGAGATGCTCTTTGTATCGGACTCGTCCATCTTTGCAGCAATGTTGGCAATGGACTCTTTGCTGGATAGAAGAAGCTCGGCAAAACGGTCCATTCGCATCTCGCTGATATATTTGTAGATGGTGGTTCCGGTCACTTTCAGGAACCTCTGCTCAAGCAGCCGACGGGACAGCGGAACCTGTCTCAGAACGTCTTCTACAAGTATTTTCTTATCTAAGTTGGCGCTTATGAACTGCAGGGCGGTAAGAACTGCAGTATCCTTGGTGGCGAATATGCTGGAGGACATTCTGCTGACAATGCTCAGAGGCCGCAGAACCACGTCTTCCGCTTCGAACACGTGGTTGCGTACCATGCGCTCGGCGAGCCTGGCGGCATTGTATCCGCCGCCTTCGATATCTATGTTCACGGAAGACAGGGCCGGGCTTGAGAGGTTGCAGAGAACCTCATCGTTATCTACACCCATCAGAGCCACCTCTGACGGAATCTTTATGCCAAAGGAATTGCAGGCCTGAAGGAGAATAACGCCCTGGGTGTCGTCGCAGGCCATGATGGCCACGGGTTTGGGCAGTCTCTTCAGCCAGTCGGAGAGCATGGGCAGGTCGTAGGCCCAGAGGTTGTCTATATGCTGCTCGTTATAGAGGTGCAGGTTGTTGCCGAAACCGGCCTCTTCTATGCGTTTGCGAAAACCGGCGAGTCGTTCGTCGGACCAGCAGACATTGTTGTAGCCAAAGAAAGCAAAGTTCTGGAAGCCTCTGGCCAGGAAACGGCTTGCAACCATGGCGCCGGTAAGGTCGTAGTCTGCGGTTATGTTTGGTATGTTGCTGAACTTGGCGATATAGTCCTGGGCCATGACCACGATGCCCTCTTTCTTGAACAGCTCGACGTCGTCGTCGGGATAGAACTGACCTATCACTACATCTGCCTTCCAGCACTTGGCCCAGGCTATAACCCCTTCGATGCCAACCTGTTTCTTGTACGCAGGCGGCATTCTGCACACTACCCATGGCTCTGTTTCTTCGGCGTACTGAAGAACGCCCCGGAGCATGCGGTAAGCGAACTGCTCCGTAAAATCAGTGATAAAGAGCAAGCGCATATTCTCAGCAGATGTTTATTTATTCAAAATCAGCCTTATTCCTCCTATGGCAAGGAGGGTCTGGGCGATAAGGTACGTGAACATGACTACAAACCCTCCCATGAAGGGGCTCAGGCCGCCGAAGTTGCGCACGGCGATGAGGGCGTCGGAGAAGGTGAAAAGCAGGGCTCCGCAAAGTATGATACACCAGGTGGCCCGATTGCCGACGCTTACGCTGCCGGGCCTTAAAACTCCGGCAAGTCCGCTGAAAATCAGCACGGTAAGCACGAATCCGTAAATGCCCATGGGGGCGAGCATTGCCCCTTCTACTCCAATGGCGAGAATAAGACCGGCGGTAGCCGCCAGCATGCAGGCCAGGGCGAGCGCCCAATGCAGCGGCTTGAGTACCTTCCAGGAAATGCCGCCGAACAGGCAGATATAGAACAGGTGCCCGATGAGGAACAAACCTATTCCGCCGGCGAAGTAAGCGAATCCGCTGCCCAGCAGCATGGTGTCCCCGGCAAAACCGAAGAGCTGCCCGGTAATCAGAAGCGCGGTGTATTTTGCAGCTTTGCCGGAAATGCTTACGCCGGACGACAGCAGGTATGCCAGGGTGGTAGCGCACAGCAGTGGAAGCAGGGCGGGTTTAACGAAGCGCTCCAGCGGTCCGTCGCTGAGGCAGCCTATGAGGTTCAGTGCGCACGCCACGGCATAGAAGGCCGCGGGAATCAGCCATAGTTTCAGTGTTTTCATAATGCAAAAATATAAAAAATAAACACTAACTTTGTGCAATCATGGCACTTTTTAATTTTTTCGGCGAGGGTGAACATCGCGTATTCAACTACAAACCAATATATTACGATCCCGAAGAGGAGAAGCGCAAACAGATGTTCGGAGCCGTCGACGGCACACTGGAGAAGGAGAAGGCGAAGGGTACCTATGTGCCCGGCTCGTACATCCAGGGTTCGCTGCGCGACGGGGCCTACCGCCGCAGTCGCAGCCACATGGGCAAGGTGCAGACTGTCATAGGCATAATCACGCTGCTGCTGATAGTCGCCGTGCTGTGGTTCATCGCCAAATTCTACCAGATGCTTTAAGCCCATGGGACGCCTTAAAGTACTGCCCGCCAGGATTTCCAACATGATTGCCGCCGGAGAGGTGGTACAGAGGCCTGCGTCCGTGGTCAAGGAGCTGATGGAGAACGCGGTAGATGCCGGAGCCACCCAGGTGGACGTGGTGATTACCGATGCCGGACGCACCCTGATTCAGGTCATAGACAACGGGGCTGGAATGAGCCCATCCGACGCCGTCCTGTGCTTCGAGCGCCACGCTACCTCCAAAATAGCCACCGCAGCCGATCTGGAGCGCATTCAGACCTACGGTTTCCGCGGGGAGGCCCTGGCCAGCATTGCGGCGGTATCGCAGGTTACTCTGCGCACCCGCCGTGCCGGAGACGAGACCGGCACCCAGGTTGTCATAGGCGGCGACGCCCCTGTCAAGACTTCTTCCGTCGCAACTCCCCAGGGGTCCAATTTTGCAGTACGCAATCTCTTCTACAACACCCCCGCGCGGAGGAAGTTCCTCAAGTCGGACCAGGTGGAGTTCAAGCATATAGTGGAAGAGTTTACCCGCGTGGCCATACCCCGTCCTGACATAGGCTTCAGCCTCAGTCACAACGGCCGTGAGATATATGTGCTCAAGCCGGCCAAATCGCTGAAATTCCGTATTATGGACCTGTTGGGCAGGACTGTGGCCGGAGAAATGGTAGACCTTTCCGCAGATACTTCCGTGGTTAAGATAAGCGGCTTTGCCGGCCGCCCGGAGAGCGCCCGCAAGGCCCTCGGGAACCAGTATTTCTTTGTGGACGGCCGTTACTTCCGCAGCCCCTATCTGCACAAGGCAGTTATGAGGGCCTACGAAGAGTTCGTACCGGAAGGTCTCACCCCTTCCTACTTTATTTTCCTGGAGGTGGACCCTACTGCGGTGGACGTGAACATCCATCCTACCAAGACTGAGATAAAGTTCGAGGACGACAACGTCATATTCCAGGTACTCAGCGCCTGTGTGCGGGAGGGCCTGGGACGCAACAGCTTCAGCGCCGGCCTGGATTTCGAGCGCGAGGGCGCTGTTGACCTGCCCCAGCTCGGCCGCAGTTTCGAGGAGTACAAGGCGGAAAAGCTCTCGCCGGCTTTCGAGCCAGATTCAGGTTTCAATCCCTTTGACGACGTGCCCTTCCCCGGCTTCGATCAGCAGCCATCAGGGAGCCGCAGCACAGGCTTTGGCGGCGGCGCCCCCTATTCGGGCGGCGGCCTTTCCGCAGGCCATCAGGATTACGGCAGGCTTTTCCAGCAGGCTCCTTCAGAGCAGGACGTGCTCATCGTCCAGGGCAAATATATAGTGCGCAAGTCTCCTTCCGGGCTCATGATAGTGAACATCAGGCGCGCCTGGGAGAGGCTTCTTTACGAGCGTGCGCTGAAGGCGCTTTCGTCCGGGGAGCACGTTACCCAGACGGCGCTGTTCCCGGTTCAGGTACAGGTGGGCGTGCAGCAGTGCCTCCTGTTCGAGGAGCATGCCGCCATGCTTGCCAGCCTGGGCTTCGACATTCAGCCGGCCGGCGAGGACTCGGTATGCGTTGCCGGCGTTCCGGAGGGCTACAGCTGCGAGTCCGGCAAGGTGGAGCAGATGGTGGGCGACCTGCTGCTCATACTTTCCGACCTGGGCCCGGCGCTGGAAGAGGTGATGCGGCAGAAGACCGCAGCCAAATTCGCCATGCTCGGGGCGCTTAACGCATCCGCTCCGGAGACTCCTCTGGCCGCCATGCGTCTTCTGGACGCTCTTTTCCAGAGCGACAATCCGGAATTCACTTTCAACGGCCGCCGTGTGGTCTCCGTACTGCCGGTGGACGAAATAGACAAGAGATTCTAAGTATATGTCATACTATTACCAAGAGAGCCAGAGAGGGCCGTTCTCCAATGTGCCCAAAGTCACCAAGAACCTGATAATTATCAACGTCCTGGTGTTCGTGGCTACCCTCTTCAACGAGGATTTCATGATCAGGACGTTCGGCCTGTTCTATCCCAGCTCGGCGTATTTCCGCTGGTGGCAGCCGGTTACGCACATGTTCATGCACGGAGGCTTCTGGCACATTTTCTTCAACATGTACACCCTGTTCATCTTCGGTGTGGTGGTGGAGCGCATAATAGGCAGCAAGAAATTCCTGCTGTTCTACTTTGTGTGCGGACTCGGTGCCGCCGGCCTGCAGATGCTCACCCAGTACATAGAGATGCAGTCCTTCCTGAGTTCCGACTCGGCAGCCGCCCTCAAGGGCATCATTGCGCTCAAGTCCACGCCTACTGTGGGCGCCTCCGGAGCCATTTACGGTGTGCTGATGGGTTACGCCATGTTGTTCCCGGATTCCCGCATGACCCTGCTGTTCCCGCCCATTACCCTGAGTGCCAAATGGATGGTGGTTATCTTTGCCGCCATCGAGCTCTTTACCGGAGTGGCCGGATGGGCAGACGGAATAGCCCACTTCGCGCATCTGGGCGGCATGCTGATAGGCTGGCTGATGATTAAATGGTGGAGGCGCAGGGGCGTGCTCTTCGATCAGGAAGTCTTATGAGAGAGGTGATTGAAGAGGCCGTCCGGGTCCTGAAGGACGGCGGGGTGATTCTTTATCCTACCGACACCGTATGGGGTCTGGGCTGTGACGCCACCAATGAGGCTGCCGTGGCCAGGGTATTCAAAATCAAGCGGCGCAGCGAGGCCAAATCGCTGGTGCTGCTGGCGGCCGACCTGGACATGGTGGCCAGATACATAAAGCAGATTCCCTCTATAGCGATAGATCTGGTGGAGGTGAACGATGCCCCCATGACCATAGTTTATCCGGGCGCGCAGGGGCTGGCCCCCATTGTGGTGGCAGAAGACGGCTCCGTGGGGATACGTATTCCTCAGAGCGATTTCTGCCGGGAACTGGCACGCCGCTTCCGCCGGCCTCTGGTGTCCACTTCCGCAAACGTTTCCGGCGAGCCCACGCCTTCCTGTTATGCCGAAATCGACCCTGCGATTGTGTCTGCGGCCGATTGGTGCGCTCCCCGTAAGTATGAGGCGGGCGCAACGGGGCGGGCTTCCCAAATCATCAAACTTGGCCTCCGCGGCGAGGTGGAAATAATCCGTGCCTGATGTACATAGGTCTTATTTCCGATACTCACGGAGTGTTTGATGACGCGTTCAGGGAGTTCTTGGCGCCGGTGGATGTGATATGGCATGCAGGCGACTGGGGCGGCGATATTGCCTTTGCGGAAGACATTGCGGCGTTCAAGCCGGTAGTGGGCGTTTACGGCAACTGCGACGGATCTTCCATACGCTATCAGTATCCCGAGGCCCAGGTGCTCAAGCTCCAGGGACTAACGGTACTCATGACTCATATCGGCGGCTCTCCGGGGCATTATTATCCTTCCGCACAGGCCCTGATAAACAAGCACAAGCCGGATGTCTTCATCTGCGGGCACTCTCATATTCTCAAAGTCATGCGGGATGAGAAGTACTCCCTGTTATATATCAACCCCGGTGCTGCAGGGCTCCAGGGATGGCAGTTAGTGCGTACTGCATTGAGATTCAAGATAGAAGAAGGTGCAGTAAAAGACATGGAGGTATTTGAATATCCGAAAAAACTTTCTACCTTTGCGCGCTAGTTAGTATTATTAAAATTTTTTAAAACCATGAAGAAGCTTATCATTTCTCTTGCTATCGCCGCTTTCTGCCTTAGCTCCTGCTGCTGCAACAACTGTGGCAACAAGGCTGCCGAAGGTGAGGCCGAGGCCGCTGTCGAGGAAGTTTGCGATTCCACCAAGTGCTGCTGCGGCGAGTGCGCCGAGGGCCAGACCTGCGAGAATTGCGAGAACGCTGAGAATTGCGAGAAGGCTGAATAAGATTCAGACCAGCAAGACCGAAAAGAAGAAGACGCGAGGAATCCCGCGCCTTTTTTTTTGTGCTCTTTCCGGATATGTTGCCTACTGAGTGATCAGAATGTGATGATTGCCCAGGGGCTCGTGCAGCATATAGTTGCGCAGGGCATCTTTTCCTACCTCTTTGTCCCTGTCCGCCCAGCTGCGCACTACTACCTGCGTACGGCAGAGATTGTTTCCGTAAGGGTTGTCTATGATGTTCACGCGCTCGTCTATGCAGTGCTCGAGGTCGGCGCCGAGCTTGAACAGGCGCGCGGGGCCTACGGGCAGTATGCCGTGAATGGCTACTCCTATGCCGGACTCGAAATGGGTGTCGTAGCAGTAGTCGGAGACCATATCGAGAGGTATGGTGCAGTGGGCGAAGAGGAAATTGCCGCCGGAAATGCGGGAAAGGTTAACCTGGAAGCCGGATTTTCCGTACTTGATGCGGGTGATGGCCATTGAGAGCATGGCGGGGATGTCGCCTTCGCAGGTGGCTATGATGCCTTCAGAATTCAGAAGCGAAAGGGCGAGGCAGCCGGTATTATGAACGGTGGTCAGAAGGTCGAAGCAACGGAGCGTAAAGCCGTCCAGGTGATACTTTGCGACTAGCTGCTTCAGCGCCGCATAGATTATCAGCGCCCCTTCCATATCCTTGTCCGTCAACGACTTGCCGTATTTCGGTTCGTTCAGTGCCTTCAGCGCACATGGCCAGGAGGCATTGGGGGCAGCAACCTGTGGCCGCCCATGGCCACCCCGAAGGGCAGATGTCCCCTGGGGGACTACAGGGGGAAACGAAATCTCGGAGAGATGGGAGAGGCCCACGCCGTCTGGCGTGGGAGGGATGAGCGAAGCGAAGGTTGTCGCCCCCAACGCCTCCTGGCCCTTTACAGCGCTGAGGAGCTCCGTCATCGGAATATCTATGATCTCAGCGCCGAGGGTCTTGCGGACCTTGGCATAGTCTACACTGCTGCTGATCAGCCAGTCAGACGGTTTGCCAATGACTCCGAAACGCTTTCCTGCCAGGACTTTACGACCGGAGAAACGCCGTATCAGAGAAGGTGAAGTCCTTACACTGGACGGATAATATCTCATGAGCTCGTTTGCAATTTCCTTCACTGAACCATGAATAATCTCGCCGTCCAGGCCCTGCTGGTTCAGCCAGCTCAGGATTTCCATGGACGCGGCCAGTGAATTGCTTTGGCCGCTGGTCAGCAGCCTCACGCGGGCGCCTTCATGGCCCTTAAACACCTCTCGGAAGATGCCCTCCGTGCCGCCGGTACGCACATATATCACATCCCCCGCGGCGCCGTAATCGGAGAAGTCGCTCTCGCGGTAATCGAAAGTCTCTCCTATGGCCTCTTCTATATCCCTGATAAACTGCTCGTTATGAGCGTTGTGGGCAAGTTCGCCATGTAAGTCGGAAGTCAGCGTGTACAGTCTCATAACGCAAATATAGCATTTTATTGCGTACTATTGACACGGTAGCATTTTGACTACCAAAACGTCGCCGACACGCCAAAAATAAGTTAGTCGGCGACACTATGGGGTCAAAAATGTCGCCGACACGCCAAAAATAAGTTGGTCGGCGACACTATGGGGTCAAAAATGTCGCCGACTAACAAATAACGCGATTCCGCTTCTAGAAATTCAGCGGTTCGCCGCGGTAGAAGTCCAGGAGTTTGGTCTGATAGAGACACTGGTAGCGGGCCTGGATGTGCTCGGATTCTGCCTTAAGCCAATTGTTGCGGGCGTCGTTGTAATCCGCGATTCCTGCCTTACCCACAGAATATTTTTCCTCTGTCAGCTCATAATGCAGCTTGGCGCTTTCCGCATTCTCACGGCTTCCGGTGTAGCGGGCCTGGGAGTTTACGGCGCTGTAGTATGCCTGCTGTATTTCCTTGTAGAGAGACTTTTTCACGTTTTCCAGGTTGAGTTGCTGCCCGCGGTAGTTGATTTCCGCGTTGCGCACGTTGTTGCGGGTGCTGAAGCGCTGGAAGATTGGAATATTGAGCGACAGCCCCACATACTGGCTGAAGTTGTTAGAAAGCTGGTTCCAGAACGGATCGGAAGCCATTTTGGAATTGGTATAGTAATTTGTACCTATGCCTCCGCTCAGGGAAAGGGAGGGCAGGTAGGCGCCCTTTGCCTTGTCTATACTCAGCTTGGCGTAATCTACTCCCAACTGGGCCGATTCCACCGCCGGCTTAATCTCTACAGCCTCGGCGAAAATGGCCTCCGGGCGCATCAGAAGCACCTGGGACACGTCGCCGACCTCAGGTGTTACTATGGAGAAACCCTCGGGAGACTGGAGTTCCAGCAGCTGGGTAAGTTCCAGCATGGCGAGCTTAAGGTTGCCGTCTGCCTGTATCTCGGACTGGCGGCTCTGGGCCAGGGTGGCCTGCTGGGCTGATACTTCAGCCGAACTCACCTTGCCTGCGCGCTCGCGCTCCTGGATCTGCTTCAGCAGCTCTTCGTCATGAGCCGACTGTTCCTGTGCCACCCGCAGCAGTTCCTGGTCGTAAAGAATCTGAACGTAGGCCTGTGCCACCGCCACGCGAATGTCGTCGCGGGCCTTCTCCAAATCTACCGTAGCAGCCTCCAGGTTCAGTTTTCCGAGCTTGATGTTGTTGTTGATCTCGAAGCCCTGGAACACGGGGACGTTGCCGCCGAGGTTGAAGGAGGTGGAGGTGGTGTTGGAATTGGAATAGGTGTTGTCTGCAGTAAGACCACGGCCGAAAGACAGGTTCTCGGACGCCGATGCGCTCAAGGACGGCAGGCGGCTCATCTGGGCCGTGTTAAGCTCTACCTCACGCTGTTCCACGTTAAGGGCGCTTTGGCGCACGCTGATATTGTGCTCAAGCGCATAGTCTATGCACTTGGAGAGGCTCCAAGGGCCGTTCTGGGCCCAGGACGCAGCGGAGAACAGCAGCGCTGCGACGCATATAACTATCTGTCTCATTTCTTTTTGCCGGTGTTGATGATACGGGTGCCGCGGACTACGTCGCCTTCCTGGAGACCGCTGCGTACCTCTATGTTAATGCCGTCGCTAAGTCCTGTCTCTACGGGTACGCGCTCGTATTCTTCCGCCTTCTTTATGTACACGAAGGTGCTGTCGCCCTGGAATTCAAGTGCACTTTCAGGGATGGAAAGCACTTGTTCTGCGTTCTCCAGCACTATCTCGGCATTGGCGCTGTAGCCGGAACGTATCATATGGTCGCCGCTCACCTTTACCGCAGCCTTGATTTCGAACTGGTTGGCACCGTTGTTTTCTACCGCTTTCGGCGAAATGTACTCCAGAGCCGCCTCTGAGCTGTAGTCGGGCAGGGCGCCGATGCTGATGCGCATGGGCATGCCCTCGGTAAGGGAACCGACCTCCGTCTCGTCTATGTTGCCGTCGAAGATGAGGTCGTTCATGTTGGCGATGGTAGCTACGGTGGTACCGTCGTTCATGGTGTTGGCCTGAATCACGGAGTTACCGACTTTAACCGGAATGTCCAGGATGAGACCGGTAATGGTAGAACGCACGAGGGTGGAGCTGCCGGTGGCGTTGTTCGAGCTCACTCCGTCGCGAATCACCTCCAGGGACTCCTGGGCGGCGTTTTTCTCCTCGACTGCCTGGTTGTATGTCTGAAGCACCTGGTCGTACTCTTCATCGCTCACGAGTTTCTTGTCGTAGAGCGCCTTTTCGCGTTCCCAGTTGGTCTTGGCCTGCTTGAGGTTGATTTCTGCAAGGCGGACGCGGCTCTGGGCGGAGCTCAGGGAGTTCATGTCGGGAATCACGCGGAGCTTGGCAATCACGTCGCCTTCCTTCACCATCTGTCCGGCCTCTTTGCGGAGCTCGGAGATGATGCCGTTTATCTGGGGCTTGATATTCACCTCGTTGCGGGGTTCAATCTTGCCGGTTACCACGGTAGTACGACTGATGTCGGCAATCTTGACCGTGTGCTCCATGTACTGTTCCTGCTCGGGACGTGAGTTCTTGAACAGGAACACGAAGGTACCGATGAACAGCAGCGCTATCAGCGCAAAAACGATGTACTTGATTACTTTTTTCATTATGTTGTGTTTTTGTTATTCGTCTCTCATTGCATCCACCGGCTTGATTGCCATGGCCCGGGATGCCGGGGCCAGTCCTGCTATCACGCCCAGTACCGTGAGTAGAAGGGCGGAAATCACTGCAGTCCAGAAACTTACCTGGAAGTCTGCCGGCATGGCGTCCGGTCTTCCGTTGACTATCGTCTCCAACAGGCTGAGCAGCAGCACGGCGAAGACTATTCCGAAGGAGCCCGCCACCAGGGTCAGGCTGATGCTCTCCATGATGATCTGGCTCAGGATATCCCTTGGCGTAGCGCCTATGGCACGCCTGATGCCTATCTCCGTGGTGCGCTCCTTTACGGTCACCATCATTATGTTGCTCACGCCAATGATGCCGGCGAGTATGGTGCCCAGTCCAACCAGCCAGATTAGGAAACTGAGGCCGGTGAACAGGTTGTCGATGATGGCGAAGAGCTGTTCCGTATTAAGAACGAACATGGCCTCCTTGTCCGTAGGGTCGAAGTTGTGCTCCCGTGCCATTATCTGGCGCATGCGGTCTTCCAGAGAAGATATCCTTATGCCGCTTTGCGCCGTCACGCAGAGCAGCTCTATGTTGTTGCCCTCGTGATAAATTTTCTGGACTACCGGGAGTGGTACCGCTACCGATTCGTCGGCGCTGCCGTTTATACTGATGTTGCCGGAGCTGAAATCGACGCCGATTATCTGGTAATAGACCGGGCCCACCTTTATCATGGTGCCGCAAGGATCGCCTCCTGAAGGGAAAAGGCTGGTATAGATACGCTTGCCTATGACGCAGACCTTGCGCTCCTGGGCTATGTCCGATTCGTTGAGGTAACGCCCGTATTTGATGCGTGGCTCCTCTATGAAGCGGTAGTCGGCATACACGCCCTTGACGTTTGCATTCACGGTATTGGTGCCGTTTACGGCTTCCTGTCCCCATTGAGATGTGATAGGAGTTACCACATCGAGTTCCGGCACCATGCGTTTCATACGCTCCACATCGGTGTATGTCATGGTCCATCTGCGGCCCTCCTTCATGCCCTTCCAGGGCTTGGTGGTGCGGTCCGGGAGCATGATGGCCGTGTTGGTGGCAAAGCCCTCGAAGTTGGAGGAAATCACCTGTTTGAGGCCCTGGCCGCCGCCCATGAGGAAGAGCAGCATAAATATGCCCCAGAAGACTCCGAAGCCTGTCAGCAGGCTCCTGCTCTTGTTGCGCACGAGAGAATCCGCTATCTCGCGATATGTGTCTATATCCAGTCTCATTCCGCTCTCAGTGCTTCAATTGGTCTTACTCCTGCGGCTTTGCGGGCAGGGAAGAACCCCGCCAGCGTACCGGCAATTATCAATACGAGGGTGGCCTCAATCGCTACGTCCAGGCCCACGCCGGGATTCACCAGCATGGATATCTGCTCGTCCATGAGGCTCATCTTCGCCTGCCCCAGCGTCTTGTCCAGCAAAGTGCATGCAAGCATCCCAAGGAACATCCCCAGGTAACCGAAGAAGGCGGTGATGGCGATACTCTCGGAAATAATGAGCTTGGTGATGTTCCATGGGCTGGCGCCTATGGCTTTTCTTATTCCGAACTCATGGGTGCGCTCCTTTACGGTGATTAGCATGATGTTGCTCACGCCCACAACGCCGCCAAGCAGGGTGAACAGGCCTATGATCCAGAGGGCGGTACCGAGTATCTTGCGGCCCTGGCTCATCTGCACGTTCTGGTGCGCGCGGTTCCATACCCATATGGCCCTTTCGTCATCCGGGGCCGCCCTGTGATGCAGGTTGATGACGGCCTTGTACTGCTTCTCGAATTCATCGTTAGCGGCCTGAGTATCAAGCCCTTTGGTGGTGAAACTTATGCTGCCTACCTCCTGGCCCTTGCCATAGACGGTCTTTACGGTGGTAAACGGGGCGTAAAGGTTGTTGTCGTTGCGCATCCTGTCCGACTTACTTATTCCAACTACGCGGAATGCCAGGGAACCGACCTTGACGTACTTGCCGAGCAGCGATTCCGGGCTCTGGCCCAGCTCCAGCAGTCTCTGGGCTGTAGATTCAGGCATTACAACCACCTTGCGGCTGTCTGCAATGTCCTTGTCGTTCAGGAAGCGGCCATAGCGCATCTCCACTTTGCTCATCTCCTGCGCAGCCGGGTACTGCCCGTCGATGTAGCCGCTGAAGGACTTCTTGCCGTAGCTCACGGTGGCATTGGTGCCCACCGTGGCGGACACCTGGTCCACGTGTTCGGCGAAAGTGTCGCCGCCGGTCAGGGCTACGTCCGTGTCGTCCAGGCGTATGCGCCGGCCTGCCTTGAGGCCGTCGTACGGTTTGGACGTCCAGCCGCCGCCTACGCTCACCGAGTTGGAGGCAAAGCCCTCTCCTCCCTGCATGAAAGAGTTCATGAGGCCGTTGCCGGCGCCCAGCAGTACGATGAGCATGAAGATGCCCCAGGATACCGCGAAGCCGGTGAGTGCAGTGCGCAGCTTGTTACGGCGTACGCTTTCCCATATCTCTGTGAACAGATCTTTCATAGCTTTATATGCTATAAATGCTACACGTTACCCCATCCCTAAATCCCTTCCCTCGGGGAAGGGACTTACCATCGCCACAAAGTGGCTCAAAGAAACGTCCCTCTCTCATTTCATTATAGTACTAGAGCCAAAGACGGAAGCGCGGTGCTCGCGGTTGTCCTCTATACGCCCGATTATACCGTCCTTGATATGGACAATCTTGTCAGTGCAGTTGGCCACGCCGCTCTCGTGGGTAACCACAATTATGGTCACTCCGTCCTCGCGGTTCAGCTGCCCCAGAAGCTGCATTACTTCCTCGGAAGTCTTGGAGTCCAGGGCGCCCGTAGGCTCGTCGGCCAGGATAATCTTGGGATTGGTAATTAGAGCACGGGCAATGGCGACGCGCTGCTTCTGTCCGCCGGACATCTCGTTGGGGTAGTGCCCTGCCCAGTCAGCCAGGCCGAGCCGGTCCAGGTACTGCATCGCGAGTTCGTGGCGCTTGTGCCGGTTCACTCCCTGGTAAAACAGGGGCAGCTCTACGTTCTCTACCGCGGTCTTGAAACCTATCAGGTTGAATGACTGGAAGATAAAGCCGATCATACGGTTGCGGTAGTCGGCCGCCTGCCTCTCGGTAAGGTTCTTGATAAGTCGCCCGTCTATGTAGTACTCACCGGTGTCGTAGTTGTCCAGGATGCCTATTATATTCAGCAGGGTGGATTTGCCGGAGCCGGATGCGCCCATGATGGACACGAACTCGCCACTGTCTATTCCCAGGCTGATGCCCTTCAGGACATGCAGCGGCTGCCCGTTGTTGTAGGTCTTGTTGACGTCTTTTAATTCTATTAACATGGCGCAGTTTTTACCACAACTATTATTCCAAAAAGCCTTCTAAACGACAGAGGATGATGCAAATGTTGCAGCCACCAGGATTCCGAAAGCTATTATGGCAATGAGCCACAGGACAAAGATGACAAGTCCGGGACGCCAGCTCGGGGATTTGATGCGGAACAGCAGCATGATGCTCGCGTACAGCATGCCGATGAACGGTAGTGCGTAAACGGCCACGGCGAGTATCCCCACCCACTTGGTTGCCAGGATTTCTGCCGCCTGAGGGATTTCGGTGGTGATTTCTGCCAGCAGGTCGTTAACCACGTCCGTAAAGCCCAGCCACTGCCAGCCAAAGATCGCCAGACCTCCGGCAAAGAGTCCGGATACGGAGATAATGAGCAGTATCAAGCCGAAAATGACCTCCATAATGCGGCCCACAGTACCCCATGCGGGAGACTGCCCAACCTGGCGCAGAGCATTCCCTACGTCGCCCGCCGCAGACTCTATATTACGTCGTACACTTTCGGCGCTGCCGTCGTCACCCCGCATCTCCCAGCGCTGGCGGGCGGTGCGTGCCGGGGGCATGCAGATCCACATGATGCAGTAGATTGCAGGTATGGTGAATGCGCCTATCCAGTCCACCCAGGATTTGTCTCCCAGAACCAGGCCAACTATCGCGAGCACGGCGAATGCAACGCGGAAGATGACCGGGTCGGTGTTGAAGTAGGCTGCAAGCCCGCTGCATACGCCGGCAACCTTGGCATTGTCTACGTCGCGATAAAGCTTTTTCACCTTCTTTTCAGAAGTGCCGTTTCTGTCCGGAGCCGCGGAATCCGGCTCGCTCTGGACTATGCTTTCCGGCCTGCCGAGGATATCTATGATGCTGAGTATCGTTGACTTGCTTACAACCTCATCGGCCTTCACCCTCTCGCGTAAAAGCTCTGCCATGCGCTCCTCTATGCCATCGGTAATCTCCGGGTTGGTGTAGTAGGTCGCCATCTCCTTGAGGTAGCGTTCGGTCTCTGCTGCGGCTTCCGTATCCAGTGTGAAGACGTAGCCTCCAATGCTCACTTTTTCTATCTGTTTCATTTCTTCAGTGTTTCAATTGCCTTTACCATTTCCTGCCATGCGGCGTCCATTTCTGATAACTGGGCGCGTCCCTTTTCGGTGATACAGTAGTACTTCCTGGGTGGCCCCTGGGTGGATTCTTCCCACCTGTAAGACAGCAGTCCCTGGTTTTTCTGTCGGATCAGGAGCGGATAGAGTGTGCCTTCCACGACTATCATGTCGGCCTTCTTGAGCTCCTCGATAATGTTGGAGGCGTATGCCTCGTTCTTGTCCAGGATGCATAGTATGCAGTATTCCAGGACCCCTTTGCGCATTTGTGAGCGCACGTTGTCGGCATTGCTTTCCATAACTTTATTTCTTATTGCTGTAAGTGGTGAACCTGGATAAATTCTCCGCGGTGGGAGGCCATCCGCGCAATTCGCACTTCTGTGCTGGGGTGGTAGCCTTGGGTACTGCTATCCAAAGGATGAGGTATGCCCAGAAACCGGCGGAACCGGCAATCAGGGCTACCAGCATAATGATACGCATAAGTGCGGTATCGATATTGAAATAGAGGGCAAGACCGGAACACACGCCTGCAATTCGCACGTCGTCGGTGTCCCGATAGAGCTTGCGGTTGGCTTTGGGATCATATTCCGGACATGCAGTGGTGTTGGTGCTGCTGCCGTCCGGCATCCCCAGCTGGTTTATTACTTTCTCTACCAGTTCCAGATCAACCACGCGGGTGCTGTCGCCCACGGATTCATAGAACAGATCGGCGATGCGCGATTCGAGTTCGTCCATCACTTCTTCCGTCCCGATCTCCTTAACATGGTTACGGAAAAGATTAAGATAGGAGGAAAGGCGCTCGTAAGCGTCTTCGTTGATGGTGAAGCTCCGGCCACCTATGCCGGCTGAAATAACCTTTTTCATTTCTATACCTATTATATATCGGGGCTCCGTAGCCTTCCGGACCGGTTTCGGTCGTCCCGTATTATGTTTTACGATGCAAAGATATAAAAACTTTTTAATACTTTGCAATACATAGTACAGAAAATTTTAAAATATTTTGCAGCACCAAGAATTTTAGTCGCCATTTTCCCGCCTCCGGGCGCAGGCTGCTCTCCTCAGGAAGCCTTCTCTTCGCTCATCCCTCCCACTGCACTGCGCTTGTGGGCCCCTCCCGTCTCTACGAGACGTATTCCCCCCCTGTAGTCCCCCGAGGGACATCTGCCCTGCGGGGTGGACACGGGCCCCTGAGGAGACAGCCTGACGCTACTACGGCGGAGAGAATGTGATGGGAGTGTCGGCAGGGGTCCAAAAGATGGACCGCTACCGTCAAAAATGGGCAAAAATGATGGCTGCGGTCCACTGAATGGACCGCAGCCGACGCTAATCTATGTGTCCGGGATTAGATTCTGCTCCTGACAATAAAGTAATAGACCAGGAATCCGACCCAGCTGGTAGCGAGGACTGCTACGCAAAGAATAATCTTCCAGATAAGATCAAGGTTGTTGTGCTTGAAAATGTCCAGTACGCACCAGACGGCGGCAATAATGCCGAGAATGTAAATAATAGACGCTAACATATCAGAATAGTGTTGGTTCTTCAAAAATCAGTTCGATGGGTTCTTCGTCGGCGGTTTCGGGAATGTGAATTTCAACCCCGGTCTTTACCGGTGCCGCTTCCGTTACTTCTGGCACCTCAGGCGCGGCTTCTTCTGCAGCCTCAAGTTCTGCAGCCTCAAGTTCTGCAGCTTCCGGTTCCACGGGCTCCGGCTCTTCGTCCTCAGGCTTCACCAGAGGCTCCACGAAACGCACCTTCTTCACTTCGCCGCGGTCCACGACCTTCTTGCCCTTGGCACCCACGCCTTTCTTGGCAATCCACTCTTCGGCATCCACAAAGTCGGAAGGCTTGTCCTCCAGCTTCCAGATAACCTCGTACTGGGGGTGACGGTCGTCCGTAAGCTCCACCAGGTAGGATTTGCTGCCCTCGGCTATGAACGACACAGGAGTATTGTCGCTGACCACGAAGGAGAAACGCTTTACATAGAACGACTTCACGCCGGCATCCCAGTACAGGGCGGTGAAAGTCTTGTCCGGGTCGAATTTCTCTATCCTCAACACTTCTCCCTGGTAACGGTTCACAAGGTCGAAGGAGGTAGTGTAGAACGTGCCGTTTTTGAACACCGCCAGAACCTTGTCGCCCTCGCAGAACTCGCCCAGCAGCAGGCCGTGTCCCTCGTCGTTAAGCTTTTGGATATCAGTGTCATACCATATCTCCTTGCCGGCTATGGTACTCACGCCCTTGCTCTTCAGGCTTATACGCTGAATGACGTTCTTGCTCACCAGGTTTCCGCGGGCCGTCTTGCTCTTTATGCCGAGCTGTGAGAAATCGTATTCGAAAGACGTCTTCTTGAGCTTCGGCTTCGGGCGCAGGCGAACCAGTACCGTCTCGGCCTCTCCGTTATGGTTGGCAGTGAACCACACGATTTCCGAGCCCTCGAGGCCGGTGGTTATGTCGTACTCCTTGTCGCGTGTTACGGAGGTGACTGCAAAGCGCTTGGCATAATAGATGGAGGTTTTTCCCTCACGGTAGATTACATTGTACACCGTACGGCTGTCTCCACGGTTGAAGACCCCCACGTAAATGAGGTTCTTGCCGAAGAATGCCTTGTCGCTGACTTTGGTAACAATGTACTTGCCGTCCTTGCGTATCACTATGATTTCCGACAGGTCGGAGCACTCGCTGATGAACTCTCCGCCGTCGTCTTTCTTCAGGCCTATACCCACGAAACCCTCTGCCAGGTTGGCGCTCAGCTTGGCGTTGTTGTTCACTACGCGCGTCGCTGCAATGGTCTCGAATCCGGTAAGTTCCGTGCGGCGGGGGAAATCCTTGCCGTATTTCTTCTTGAGAGCCTTGAACCAGTCTATAGTGTATCTGTCTATATGGTCGATGTGGTCCTGGACCTGCTTCATCTCCTCTTCTATTGCCAGGATGCGCTCTTCCACCGCCTTGACGTCGAATTTGGAAATCTTGCGCACGGGCTTGTCTACCAGGCGGTCGATATCCTCCATCACTACCTCACGGCGAAGCGACTTCTCGTAGGCTTTCATCGCGGTCAGGGTCTCCTCCTTCTGCTCCTCCCAGCTGGACTGGTCCTTCTCAAGTATCTTGTAGATGCGGTTCTCGAAGTAAATCTTTTCAAGCGAACTGTAGTGCCAGTCGCGCTCCAGCTCCTCCATGCGTATCCCGAGCTGCTGCAGAAGGATTTCGCGGGTGTGGAAGGTGCTGTATTCGAGTATGTCGTTGACCGTAAGGAACTGGGGTTTGTTGTCCTTGATTACGCAGGCGTTGGGCGCCAGGTTGCACTCGCAGTCGGTAAAGGCGTAGAGGGCGTCTATGGTCTTGTCCGGGGATACGTCGCCGGGCAGGTGGATGAGTATCTCCACCTTGTCCGTAGTCATGTCCTCTATCTTCTTTATCTTGATCTTCCCTTTGTCCTTGGCCTTCAGGATGGATTCTATGAGGTCCTTGGTGTATTTGCCGTAAGGGATTTCCGTAATGGCGATGGTGCTCTTGTCTATCTTCTCTATGCGTGCACGCACCTTCACGCGGCCGCCCCGCTTGCCCTGCATGTACTTGGAGCAGTCTGCGAAGCCGCCGGTGGGGAAGTCGGGGTAAATCTCATAGGGCTTGCCCTCCAGAATGGCCACCGAGGCGTCCATCAGCTCGTTGAAGTTGTGCGGCAGTATCTTTGAAGCGAGACCCACGCCGATGCCGTCAGTGCCCTGGGCGAGCAGAAGCGGGAAGCGGACCGGCAGTTCCGTAGGCTCGTCGTTGCGGCCGTCGTAGGACTTCATGGTGTGCGTCACCTTGGGGTCGAAGAGAACCTCCTTGGCGAACTTGCTCAGGCGGGCCTCGATGTAACGGGGCGCGGCGTTGGCGTCTCCGGTGAGGATGTTGCCCCAGTTACCCTGGCAGTCGATGCAGAGACCTTTCTGGCCGAGGGTTACGAGAGCGCCGAGTATGGACTGGTCGCCATGAGGATGGTACTGCATGGCCTGGCCCACTATGTTCGCCACCTTGGTGTAGGAACCGTCGTCCATCTTGCTCATGACGTGAAGGACGCGCCTCTGAACCGGCTTGAGTCCGTCGGCGATATGGGGCACGGCACGGTGCAGGATTACGTAGGATGCGTAATCCAGGTACCAGTCCTTGAACATGCCGGAAAGCTTGAACTTGTGGGCGTCGCTCTCCAGAAGCTTGGTATATTTGCCGCTCGATTCCGCGTCTTCCGCAATCTCGAGCTCGTCGTCCTCGACGATTTCTTCGGTAACAATGTTCTCTTCTTCCATATCTTAGTCCTCGTAGCCGAAACGGCGTAATTCTCGTTTGTTCTCCCTCCAGTCCGGGTCCACCTTCACGAAGATGCTCAGGAACACCTTCTTCTGGAAGAAATCTTCCATGTCTATGCGGGCCTGGGTGCCCACCTTCTTGAGGGCGGCGCCCTTCTTGCCTATGATTATGCCCTTCTGGGATTCGCGCATGACGTAAATAACGGCATCTATGTCGTAGCGTTCGGCTCCTTCCTTGAATGCCTCAATACCTACCTCGCAGCTGTACGGAATCTCCTCCTTGTAATTGAGGAATATTTTTTCGCGGATGATTTCGGAGGCGAAGAAACGGAGGTTCTTGTCCGTGAAGGCGTCCTTGTCGAACCAGGGAGGGCATACCGGCAGACGGCTTACCACTGCGTCCAGGATGCTCTCCAGATTGAAGCGCTCCTGGGCGCTGGCGGGAATGATTTCCGCCTCAGGCAGCTGTTCCTTCCACCATGCGGCAAGTTCCATAACCTTCTGCTGGTCGCTTATGTCTATCTTGTTGATGACTACGATAACAGGGCACTGGATGCGCTGGAGCTTGGAAATGTAGTCCTCGTTCTTGTCCGGAGTCTCTACGGTGTCCGTGACATACAGCACGATATCCGCATCGCCAAGGGCTCCGTCCACAAAGTTCATCATGTTCTGCTGCAGCCTGTAGGACGGTTTGAGTATGCCCGGCGTGTCGGAATAGACTATCTGCCAGTCCTCCCCGTTCACTATGCCCATGATGCGGTGACGGGTGGTCTGCGCCTTTGATGTCACGATGGAGAGCTTTTCGCCCACCAGCGCGTTCATCAGCGTAGACTTGCCCACATTGGGGTTGCCGATGATATTGACGAATCCGGAACGGTGCTCCATTATACGTACGCCCCCATCTTCAGCATGTTCACTTCACTCTCGGAGAGATATCTCCACTCGCCCTTCTTGAGGCCCTTCTTGGTCAGGCCGGCAAAGTAAACGCGGTCCAGCGCCTTTACGTTGTAGCCCAGGGACTCGAAGATGCGGCGCACGATACGGTTCTTGCCGGAATGAATCTCTATGCCCAGCTTGCTGTGGTCGTTCTCGTCCACGAATTCCAGCTCGTCGGCCTTTACGAAACCGTCCCCAAGGGTGATGCCGTTAAGGATGTTGTCGTAGTCTTCCTGGGTAAGGTTGCGGTCCAGGGCGACCTGGTAGATTTTCTTCTTGTCGTAAGAAGGATGGGTGAGGCGCTCGGCTATCTCACCGTCGTTGGTGAACATTAGTACACCGGTGGTGGCCTTGTCCAGGCGTCCCACAGGATAGACGCGGGTGGGGCAGTCCTTGAGGAGGTCCATTACGGTCTTCTCTGCGTGAGGGTCGGAGGCAGATGTCACAAAACCCTTGGGCTTGTTCATCACCAGGTAAATCTTGCTCTCGCCCTTGAGACGCTGGCCGTTGAAGCGCACGTCATCTTCAAATATGTTGACCTTGGTACCGAGTTCGGTAACCACTTCGCCGTTCACCGTAACGCAGCCGGCCTGGATAAGGGTGTCGGCTTCGCGGCGGGAACAGACGCCGGAATTGGCGATGAAACGGTTGAGGCGTACCTCGTTCTGTATGTTCTCCGGCTTGAATTCGGGGCCGTCGTAGTCGTCGCGAACCTGGGGACGACGGCTGATCATGCGATTGATGCCATCGTCTGAGGATTTGGTGAAGTGGGATTTGGAAGGATAGCTCTTGGGACCCTTCCTTGGGGCACCTTTGCCGTTGGGGCGGCCGCCGAAGCTCTTGCGCTCGCCGTAGGGCCTGTCCCCGTAAGATTTATGTTCTCCGTACGGTTTATGCTCGCCGTAAGATTTGTGCTCTCCATACGGTTTACCTTCGCCGTAAGATTTGTGCTCCCCGTAGGGGCGGCCTTCGCCATACTGGCGGGGCTTGCGCTCACCGTACGGGCGCTGTTCGCCATAAGAGCGATGCTCGCCGTAGGGCTTGCGCTCTCCATAAGGTTTATGTTCTCCGTAGCTCCTGCGCTCGCCGTAAGGACGGCTCTCGCCGGATGAATGAAAATCTACTTTCTCGGAGCGGGGTGCGCTTCCGGCAGTTTTGCGAGGTCTAAGTTTTCGGCCGTCTTTAGAAAAACCTTCCATGGTGTTTTAGTACTAAATTGCGATGACTCACGTCATCATCTCAGGTTAAATATGTAAGTTATTGTGCCTTCCTGCAGCGCAGGGGCGTTTGCGCTCATGTTGAATCCGGTTTCCAGCGCGGCATTGCGGGCAGCGGTCCACAGAGCCTTGTCCGTGACTGTGGTGCCGTCTGCTCCCGGAACCGCCTTTTGAACTTTACCGTACTGGTCCACCCAAATCTTGACGACCACCTTTCCGCTCTCCTGGGACGTGTAAGCAGGCTTCTTGAGACCAGCCTTGTCAACATACCGGCCTTCCAGATGGGCGTTGGGCTGGCCTTCGGTGTTGCCTTTACTGGTGTTGCCAGTAGGCTGGCCGGGCTTGTATTCTCCGGAACTTTCGGAGGCGGAATGCTCGGCCGTGAGAGTGGTGTCTTTCTTGGCCATGCCGGGGAAGGTCGCCCTGGGGTCGAGCGTCGGCTCCTCCTTGCGGGGCGGTTCGTTCACGTCCACGTCACCGTGGGTGTCCGGCTTGGTGGCGGGAGTCACGTTGGGCTTCTTGCTCGTAACAGGTGACTCGCTGCGCTCCACCAGTTCTATATTCTTCTCCGGATCCACGTCTTCTCCGCGCGGCTCGCGGCCGGTCTTCTGCTCCGGAAGCTCCATTTCCTCTTCGAAATCTATCAGGAAGGAGGTCTCGGCAGGCGGCGGATAGAGATATTTGATGCCGGTGAACGATACGAGCAGGAAGGCGCACAGGTGCAGGATCACCGTCATTGCTATGCCGGTGATTACGGAGTTGCGCTCCCTCTCGTTACGTTCTCGGAGATACTGTTTCATTCGGGTTGCGTGGCAAGTATTACCTTGTAGTGGTTACGTTTGGCGATATTCATCACCTGTACGATTTCCTTGATGGGGACGCTCTCGTCCGAATAGATTGAGAAAGTGGGGTCTTCCTCGGTCTGCAGCAGTTCTATGAGTTCGTCTTCCACCTGCTCCAGCGGCAGAGGGGTTTCGTCTCCGTTGACATGGAAGCTGTACTGGTCGTCGCCCCAGTCCTTGATGGACACTGTTGCCGTAGCCTTGGCGCCCACCTGCCCGGTGCTCTTGGGAAGCAGGAGCTTGAGGGCGTTGGGGTTGACCAGCGTAGAGGTGACCAGGAAGAAGATGAGCAGCAGGAACACAATATCGGTCATGCTGGACATCGCCATGTTCGGATCCGCTTTTGTTGTGCGCTTAAGTGCCATTAGTCTTCGTCTTTAACTTGGGGTTCGTCCAGCAGGTCCATGAACTCTATGGTGCTGCTCTCCATCTGGAATACCACGTTGGACACCTTGGAGGTGAGATAGTTGTAGCCGAAGTAGGCTATGATACCTACGATAAGACCTCCGACGGTGGTGATCATTGCGGTGTAAATACCGCTGGACAGCAGGGTGATATCGATATTGTTGCCGGCCTGGGACATGTTGAAGAAGGCCTGGACCATACCGAGCACCGTGCCGAGGAATCCTATCATGGGGGCGCCGCCTGCTATCATGGCAAGATAAGGAAGTCCTTTCTCCAGGCGTGCCACCTCAACGTTGCCCACGTTCTCGATGGCGGTCTGGATGTCACTCAGAGGCCTGCCGTAACGGTCGATTCCGGTCTCCACCATGCGCGCCACGGGAGTGTCGAACTTGCCGCAAAGGGTTTTGGCGGACTTGAGCTTGCCGTCATGTATGTAGTCGCGGATGTCCATCATGAAGTCCTTGTCTATCTTGCCGGCCTGGCGAATCATCCACCATTTCTTTCCAAAGATGAAGAGGGCGATGACAGATAGAGCGAGCAATACAATCATCAGGACACCGCCCTTGGCGGCCATGTCGATAAGGGAATAGGACATTTCCTGCTGCACCGGAGCGGCCTGTACCGCATCCACGATGTCTGCCTGAAGCAAATAACTTAACATATCTTAAACAATCTTTAACCTACAAATATATAAAAAATTCCGCAGAAACTCATATTCTTTCTGCGGAACCGGATTTAAGCCATCCCTGACGGCCGTCGGAGAGCTCTATGTTGTCCCAGTCGCCGACGGTCTCGAGTATCTTGACCTTGGTGCCTTCGTGCAGGACAAACAGGCTCACGCCGCTCCCTGGCGAACTCTTGACCTCGGTTACGGGGGCCGTGATAATGGCGCTGTCATGCTTGAGGGCGTCCGTTCGCTGCCAGAATGCGAAATCCAGACAGAGAAGCGTCAGAAGCAGGGTGGCGATGCCGGTGAAGAAGCCGGCTTTCCGGGCGCCGCCGCTGCCGAGCAGGAAGAGCAACAGCATGGCCAGGGTAATGGCGAAGAACACGATGCACAGCCATGCCCATGCGCCCGAAGGCAGCAGCCAGCAGGCCTTGCGGCCCCATACTTCCAGGAAGAACTCGGGAACCTCGTCTATGCGGTCCTGCACCTGCGTGCGGGCGAATTCCAGGTTGAAGCGGGCGTCGCCGTAAGACGGGTCCACCTTGAGCGAGCGCTCGTACCAGAGGATGGCATGTGCTATGTCGCCTCCCTTGAAGCAGGCGTTTCCTATGTTGTAGTACAGTTCGGCACTTTCCAGGCCTTCATCCGCTATAGAGGTCCACGCCTCCCCGGCCTCGTTCCACCGGCCGTCGGCATACGCCGCCAACCCCGCGTTCCAGAGGGAGTCTGCCGGTTCAGCGGCTCTGGCGCCTAGCGGCAGTACAAGCAGAAGTGCCAGCAGCGCAGCTGCACCACTGTTCTTTGGTTTCCTTTTCATTGCAGAATCGATTTCGGAAATAACGCTCACGGCACCCTCGTAGTGGGCATTCATGGCCTCGTGCCCCTCGCTCGGAGCGTAGCGGGCGAATTCACATGCGTCCAGCAGCTCGGTGAAGCGTGCCGCCTGCTCCGGCGTCGCCCCGCCCTCGGTCAGCTTCTCGCTGATATTTTCCTTGCTGAGGTCGGCGGCGGGCAGGTTGAGCTTGTCGGCCACGAAGCCCAGCAGGGCCTTGTGCAGCTCTTCATAGAATGCCGTATAGAGGTCCTTTTTAAGGAATTCGCCGGCCTGCGACAGGCGTTTGCGGGCCATCTTGGTGGCCGCGCGGTTCTTGCTGCCGACCACATCGGCACGTCTTGCCGCCATCTTGCGGGTGGCGAAGTAAATGGCTGCTGCAATTGCGGCCAGCACCGCCATGATGAGCCAGAACGCCGCAGAGCCCACGAAGAACTCTCCGGCCTTGCCGAACTTGGGCGTGCGGGTGCTGATGAAACGGATGTCGGATCCCAGGTCACGAACGTCCTTGCGCGCAGGCGCCGCAACCAGCTGGCCGGAGCCCTGCTGTGCTGCGACTTCGTTGCCGCGGCTCACCTTTACCGTCATCTCCTGGCTGCGCAGGGTAACGTACTTGCCGGCGGCTACATCGTAATAGCTGTACTCCACCGGGCCAATCGTAAAGTCGCCGTGGCTGCGGGGTATGAAGGGATACTCGAAAGTCTTGGATCCGCCTGATTCACTGGTCTTTATGTCATATACCTCGAAGTCCGGAGGGAAATTGATCTTGGGGGCCTCGAGCAGCGATATATTGCCTTTTCCGCTCACCGTAACCTTGAGGGAGGCCGCATCGTGGGTCTTGAGGGAGTCGCGCGTAAGCGATGCGCTCATGCGGAATGTGCCCACGCCGCCTCCGAAGGAAGCGGGCGCGCCGGCGGGCACCTTGGAGACCTGCACCTTCAGCGCGGGGGTCGTAACCCGCTTGCGTATAGTGGTATAGTCGTCCTGGAAGAAACTGTCGAAGATGCTGCCGGTAGAGTTTCGGCGGGAGCGGACGTTCACCAGGCAAACCAGTTCCGCCGGGTCTATCGTAATGTCCCCGGCCTGCTGGGGTATGAGGGTCCAGCTGCGGAGCACGGCGGCGTCGTAAATCTTGTCGCCCACGTTCTCGCGGTGGAACTCTATGTTGCTGGGCGCCTGCACCTCCTGGCTCCAGAACCCGTTGAATGTTGGGAACTTGGCGTCTTCGAAGCCGGCTATGTTCACCCTGTGGTAGAGTTTCAGTGTGGCACTGATGGTCTCGCCGACCACGGCTTTGTTCTTGCTCAGGCTGAGACGCATGAAGATGTCTTCTCCGGATACGTTCCCGGTCTGTGCCTGCTGCGTGCCCTGGCTGCCCTGGCTGCTTTGCTTCGACTGCTGGGACGGCTGCGAGGCTGTGGCGCCATTGGATACTACCTGAATGGAAACGGCCCTGGAACTGATCGTATCGCCCTTAAGCCTGGCAGTTGCTGCCGGCAACTGGAAGGTGCCGGTGCCGCGTGGCATAAGTACGTAGGTATAAGTAGTTTGCGACGACTGGGTCTTCTTGCCGTTCACTATGCTGATGGAGCTGGATGTGCCCTTCTGGGGGCCCCATACCAGTTGGAAGTCACCTCCCGGCTCCCACTCGAAGTCGGTCGGGCGTCCTTCGCCTTCTATGACAAATGTCACGCTGAACTGCTCATCAACCGCCACGAGATTCTGCACATTTACCTTGATGGAATTCTGTGCAAGCGCCGCCGTGGCAGCGAGCAGGATTGAGAGTATGGTCACGATACGTTTCATGGCTCTACCAATTCTTGTCTTTCTGGCGGGACTTCAGGGCTGCCGCCTTCTCTTTGTTCACCTTGTCCTGGGTCTGCTTCTCCTTGGCCTGTATGGCCTGCAGCATCTGCTGGGCCTGCTGGGGAGATATCTTCTGCTCCTGAGGCTGCTGCTCCTGAGGCTGCTGCTGCTGTTGGTCCTGCTGGTTCTGGTCCTGATCCTGATCCTGCTGCTGGTCCTGCTGATCTTGTTGATTCTGCTGATCTTGTTGATTCTGCTGATCCTGATCCTGATCCTGCTGCTGGTCCTGGTTCTGGTCGCCTCCGCCTCCGCCATTCTGCTGGTTCTCAAGCATCTTCTTGGCGTAGATGTAGTTCTCTTTGGCGTCCAGGTCGTCCGGCTCCAGAAGCAGCGCCTCCCGGAATGCCTTCACAGCCGCTGCGTAATCCTTCTTCTGCAACGCGACATCTCCGCTGTTGTAGTGCCAGGCGGCAGCATGCTCTCCAGCAGGCGCAATGTCCTTTACCCGTTCCAGGGCCTTGCCTGCTCCCTCCCAGTCCTGCTGGCGATAGAGCGTAGAGGCAAGGTTATAGTTTCCTGCGACAGACATGGAATCCTTCACCACAGCCTTGCGGTAGTCGATTTCGGCTTCCCTGTAATTCTCTTTTTTGAATTTGCGGTTGCCGGCGCGCACGTCCTTCTTGTCAGCCTGAGCAAACATGCAGGCTGAAGAGATTGCGATGCACAGCAGCGTATATATCAGTTTCCTCATTCGAACAGTCTCCTTTTATGTCTCCGTTCCCCTATGAGCATTTCTATTACGAACAGCAGCAGGGCGGCGCCGAAGAAGTACATATACTGCTCCTCGAATTCCTCGAACACAATGGAGTTGTACTTCTCTTCCTCCATTTTCTTGATGTCGTCTACTATGGGCCCGAGGCCGAATTCCTCATTGCCTGCATGCACGTAGGCGCCACCGCCCTCTGCGGCTATCTTCTTCAATGTACTCTCGTCCAGCCGGGTTACCACTATGTTGCCCTCGCTGTCCTTGAGCAGCTCTCCGTTTATAGGAATAGGCTGTCCCTGGACGGACCCTACTCCGATAGTGTATATCTTGATGCCGAGTTCGGCAGCCTGCCTGGCGGCGTCCACGGCGTCGTCTTCATGGTTTTCGCCATCGGTGATGATGATAATGGCACGGCTCTTTTCGCTCTGGGCGCTGAAGCTCTTGGCGGCGGTGAGTATGGCCTCGCCTATAGCGGTTCCCTGAACCGGCACCGATTCGGTGTTGATGCTGTTCAGGAACATCTTTGCGGAAATGTAATCCGTTGTTATAGGCAGCTGTACGAATGATGTGCCGGCGAAGATGATGAGTCCGATACGGTCGCCCTGCAGCTTGTCCACCACGCGGGAGATAGCGAGTTTGGCCCTGTCCAGGCGGGACGGGGAATAGTCCTCGGCCAGCATGGAGTTGGAAACGTCCAGGCAGATCATTATTTCTGCGCCCTTGGTTTCATGCTCCTTGAGTTTGGCTCCCATTTGCGGACGGGCGATTCCAACAATGAAGCAGAAGAAGGCAAGGGAATAGAGAATCACCCTTATCCAGCCCTTGGAACGGGACCAGGAGGGCATAAGCTGCTTCACCAGCGCCTCGTCGCCGAATTTGCGAACGCGACGCCTCCGCAGTGCGCGCAGTAAACCGTAAACCAGGGGGAATAGCGGCACCAGAATCAGGAACCATAGATATTGGGGAGAAGCGAAGTACAACATTACGGCATCCTCCTTATAGCTAACACGACCAGCAGCTCAAGCAGCAGGCACATGAGTGCCGCCAGGGCATACTTGCCGAAGAGTTCTTTATACACCGGGAAGCTGTCTATGGTGGTGCGGGCCTTCTCCATCTTGTTGATTTCCGAGTAAATTTCGGAAAGCTTGGTGTTGTCGGTCGCACGGAAGTAGCGTCCTCCGGTGAGGTCCGCTATGTCCTGCAGCAGTTTCTCGTCTATTTCTACTTTCATTTGCTGGACGTCCATGCCCCAGGGGGTCATAACCGGGTATGGGGCCATTCCGTTCGCTCCCACTCCAATTGTGTAAACCCTTATGCCATAGGTTTTTGCAATCTCGGCAGCGGTTTGCGGCGACACTTCCCCGGAGTTGTTCACACCGTCAGTAAGCAGGATTACGACCCGGCTCTTTGCATCCGAGTCCTTCATGCGGGCCACTGCGGTCGCAAGGCCGTTGCCAATGGCGGTGCCGTCCTCTATCAGGCCCGTCTGAACCTCTTTCATAAGGTTGATGAGGGTGGCGCGGTCTGTGGTCAGGGGGCACTGGGTGTAGCTTTCCCCGGCAAAGACCACTATGCCTATACGATCGGAGGGACGGTCGGCAATGAATTCAATGGCGATATCCTTGGCGGCGCTGATGCGGTCCGGCTTGAAGTCACGGGCCAGCATACTGGTAGAGACGTCCATGGCCAGCACTATGTCTATGCCTTCCGTGTCTATCTTTTCTATCTCGGTGCTGGAACGCGGACGGGCTATCGCCACTATGATGAGCGACAGGGCCGCAAGCCGCAGGGCGAAAGGCAGATGGCGCAGCACGGCGAGTACGGACGTGCCGCCACTGAGCCAGGGGGCGGAGGTGCTCACCCGCAGGTGCGGACGGCGTCCGCGAAGCTCCATCCAAAGGTAATGGAGGAGCAGCAGTACCGGTACGGCCAGCAGCCAGAGTAGTTTGGGATACTCGAAAAACATCAGTCCTCCGCGGCCTCCTGTCCGCTTGTTTCTTTCTCGATATCAGCCTGATAGGTTGTGGTGACAAAGCGTACCGCCAGTGGCAGGGCGCCTGCGTTTTCCTCGTCGCTCGCCACGTGCTTGGCGAATTTCACGAAGTCTGCACGCTCGAACAGCTCCTTCAGGTCGGAGAACATTTCCGGTGTTATATCCTTGTCGCCCTTGAGCGCGTCGAAGAGTTCCGCCGTAGTCATTTCCGGGGCGTCCACCTTGAAGCGGTCATCCATGTAGAACTTCAGGGCGTCCGTTATACCGGAGTAGAAGGTTTTCTGCTTCTCCGGCACCCAGAATTTGTCGGAGCGGTACTTGTCCAGCTCCCTCAGGGCTACGATGTAGGCAGGGTCCTTTGGCTTGAGGGCCTCGGCCTTGCGCTTGTTCGCCCTGTCGATCAGCCATACCCCCAGCAGAATCAGTGCTATGATAAGCAGACCCGCGCCCACCCATGGCAGCACTTCCCTGAAGGTTACGGGGTATTCGATCTGCCCCTTGATGTCATGTATCTCAAAGGTGGCGGTATCTACCGGCATGGTTTTTACCTCCATCTCCAAGCCCTTGAAGATAAGGGTGTCGCAACGGTCTCCGGATTTGCGGACGACAGGGATGTCCGGCAGCTGGTAAGTGCCTTCCTCGAACGGGGCCAGTACTATGCCAGCACTGATGTCGATTGGCTTGCGGAGCAGCTTTGCGGCAGCCTTGGCGTTGCGGGAGTGTATCTTGCGTCCCTTGACCAGGGTGTCCAGCTGCCATCCTCCTATCACCGTGAGGGTGTCGTTGCTGGCCTCTCTCAGATCCGGCAGGGCTATGCCCGTGCCTTCTTCCAGTCCCGTCAGAGTGACCGAATAGCGAAGCTGGTCGGCAATCAGTATGGAGTCGCGCTTCTGGAGTTGCTGCAATACTGCATCGCCCCCGGGAATCACGTCCATTACCAATGCCAATATGATTGCTAGAACTTTCATTTATGAGCGAAAAGCGCCATCAGACCCTTCACGTAATCCTGGTCCGTGGCAATGTCCACACTGTCTATCTGATACTTGTTGAATAGCTTGTCTTCTTTTTGCGTAAGCTTGCGGAACCATTCGGCATAGCTACGGCGCACCTTGGCGGAGTCTGTGTTCACCCAGGCGGCACGCCCGCTTTCGGCGTCTTTTATGTGCACCAGGCCTACCGGCACCAGTCCCTGCTCGCGCGGATCGTGCACCTTGATGACCGAGAGGTCGTGACGGCCCGCGGCCACCTTGAGCGCCTCCTCGTAACGGGGTTCGCCCTGCTCGTCCACATCAATCATATCGCTGAGTATGAACGCGGTACACTTTTTCTTGATGGCGTTGGTGAGGAACCTGAGGGCGCCGGAGATGTCGGTGCCGTCGGAAGTCGGTTCGAGCTCCAGCATCTCACGAATGATGTGCAGAAGATGGCTCCGGCCCTTCTTCGGGGGGATGAACTTCTCCACGTGGTCGCTGAAGAACAGGGCGCCCACCTTGTCGTTGTTGAGTATCGCGCTGAAGCTGAGTACGGCGGCTATTTCCGCGATCCGCTCGCGCTTGGTCTGCCCCACCGTGCCGAACAGTCCGGAGCGGCTAACATCCACCATAAGCACCACCGTGAGCTCGCGTTCCTCTTCGAACACTTTCACGTAGGGGCTGCGCAGGCGGGCGGTTACGTTCCAGTCCATGCTGCGGACGTCGTCGCCCCACTGGTACTCACGCACTTCGCTGAAGGCCATTCCGCGCCCCTTGAATGCAGAATGGTATTCTCCGGCGAATATCTGGTGACTCAGCGCCTTGGTCTTGATCTCAATCTTCCGGACCTTTTTTATTAGCTCTTCTGCTTTCATGGTTGAGAGATTCTTCGCTGCGCTCAGAATGACATTATCTGTCGCGGAATGACATTTGTCGGTCATCGAATGACCTTTGTCTGTCACAGAATGTCATTTGTCTGTCATCCTGAGGAGCGAAGCGACGAAGGATCTTTAAGGAACAATAACCGCGTTAATCACTTTCTCCACAATCTGTTCCGTCGTAACATTCTCGGCCTCAGCCTCATAGGTGAGTCCGATACGATGCCTCAGCACCTCCGGGCAGACGGCGCGCACATCCTCCGGAATAACATAGCCGCGGCGCTTGATAAAGGCATAGGCCTTGGCTGCGAGGCTGAGCGAAATGCTGGCACGGGGCGAGGCGCCGAAGCCAATCAGGCTCTCGAGCTCTCCAAGGCCGTATTCCTTAGGAGTACGGGTGGCGTACACAATATCCACGATGTAACGCTCTATCTTCTCGTCCATGTAAACTTCGCGGACGAGTTTGCGGGCCCGGATTATATCCTCGGGGTTCACCACCGGGTTGGGCTGCGGAAACTCGCCGCTGTTGTTCATGCGCACAATGAGCTTCTCTTCCTCTTTCTTGGGGTAGTCCACTATGACTTTCAGCATGAAACGGTCCACCTGGGCCTCGGGAAGGGGATATGTACCCTCCTGCTCAATGGGGTTCTGGGTGGCCATTACCAGGAAAGGCTCTGGGAGCTTGTAAGTCTGGTCTCCAAGAGTGACCTGGCGCTCCTGCATGGCTTCCAGCAATGCGGACTGCACTTTGGCGGGAGCACGGTTGATTTCGTCTGCCAGCACGAAGTTGGCGAAGATGGGGCCTTTATGGACCTCGAACTCCTCTTTCTTCTGGGAGTAGATGAGGGTGCCGGTGACATCGGCGGGAAGGAGGTCTGGAGTGAACTGGATACGGCTGAATTTGGCATTTACGGCCTTGGACAAAGTGCTGATTGCCAAGGTTTTGGCCAGACCGGGCATGCCTTCGAGGAGTATGTGTCCGTCTGCCAGGAGGGCAATCATCAGATTCTCTACCAGACCCTTCTGGCCCACGATTACCTTGCCCATTTCTAGAGAAAGAATGTCTACGAATCCGCTTTCCTTCTGGATGCGTTCGTTGAGTTCCTTGATGTTTACGCTTTCCATTTTTGATATTTTGGTTTTTCAGTTTTTTCGTGTCCGGCACCCCGCTCCCGCCTGTCAGGGCGGCACAAGATGCGCGCGTATTCTGTCTGCAAAAAATGTGCCCGATGACCGTTTTTGCCAACATTCTGACTATCAGCTACATATCGATTCTCCCTGGTGCAAAAATACACCATGGAGACTCAATAGTGATTGATACTCTGTGAGTTGCAGAAAACGCTAGTAACGAATATCTGAAAGGAAGAGGGCGTGGCCGGGGACGGATTCTCCGGCAGAGGAGCGTCTGGACGCCTCTGCTTCCGGGGCGTCGGGCGGTAAAACCAGTGAAGCGAAGTCCTCCATACTGCGACGGCCGCGTCCGACTTCGAGCAGTGTGCCTACGATGGCGCGGACCATGTTGCGCAGGAAACGGTCCGCCTCGATTACGAAACGCCAGTAATCGGCCTGAACTGCAGCGGCTCCAGGCTTTCCTGCACAGAGCTCAGGCCGGTAGGGTTCCCAGCGAGCCTCATACACGGTACAGACAGATGTTTTGTTGTCTCCGCCACTCTTCTCGAAACAGGAGAAATTGTGCGTCCCGAGAAGCAGTCCGGCCGCGCGGTTCATGGCCTCGAAGTCCACTTCAGGATACCCGTAGAAGTAGGAAGTGCGCTCGAGGAAGGGATCTTTCACCCTGTGCAAGTAATAGGTGTACTGTCTCCCGATAGCATCGAAGCGGGCATGGAAGTTCTCTTCGGCCTGAGTTACCGACAATATGCATATTGCCTTGGGAAGGATGGCGTTCAGCTTATATTTCAGCTGCTTGCAGTCCAACTGTGCGTCAGCGTCGAAGTGCGCCACATAGTATGAAGCGTTGACTCCGGTGTCGGTGCGGCCGGCTCCGGTCACGCCGGTCCGGACTTTTAGCAAGGTCTCCAGCGCCCGCTCGAGCGCTTCCTGTACCGAAGGGTCGGAAGGCTGGATTTGCCATCCGCAAAAAGCCCCCCCGTCGTATGCCAGTTCAATCAAATACCTCATTTCACTTTCGGTGGCGCCTGAGTTGAAGCTATAATGCTCTGTGCCAGCGCAATACGCTGCAACGAGAAGTTGCGGAAGTCTTCCCAGCGATAGAAGTACGGCGTTCCGCAGTCCGGAATGGGCAGGGCCATATCCCGCTCGTTATAAAGCAGCCGCACAAGCACTTCTCCGCTCCTGTTCCTGTAGAAAACGAACTGGGTGTTAAGCGACATGGGGAAGTCGTACGAACGGAAGACGTCCTTGACCTCTGACATATGCCCCACCGGCTTGTTGTAGCCGTCTATATCCAGAAGGACAAACAGCGACATGACAATTATATCGTGCCCGAAACGCAGGCGCGCAGCGTATTCTCCGGAAGCTATGTCGGAATCGGCCTTGTCTATGATATCCTGCAGAGTGCGCCAGGCGAAAGCCCACTGGCGGCCCTTCTGGTAGAGGGTGTCGGCACTCTTGGATGCATAGAATCGGAAGTTGTAGCATTCGTAGAGGCGGCAGAGTTCATCATGTGGGATGAATTCCCAAAGGTTGTCATCTATCTCCCCGTTGCACTGCAGGCCTGAAATATCGGCAAACAGCGCCCGCTCCAGATGCGATCCGTCCTGTATCTCGTCGAGTATGGAAAGATCGGTCAGCAGAGGAGCAAAAACGCTCTCCGGACGCAGCAGCGAGTCGCACATGCGATGGTAATCTTTCTGCCAGTAAGCGTATTTGTTGTTGTATCCCTCGTCCGTTGACTGCACGTCCGGATTGTTCAGCGAGAAGGGGTTGAGGTAGTCCATGGTGGCGTTGCTGGCCTGTTTGGAAACCTGCAGCCCGGGGTTTTCCCTCAGCAGCTGGTCGGTAAAAGCGGCCATCGTGAGGATGCAGCGAGGCACGATGGTGGAAACAGCATCCACCCTGGCGTTCCTGCGGAACAAACGGGGGTAGTTGCGGTACATGTTGTGCGCTATCTTGTACTGCTGTTCGAAGCCCCTGTCGCAGAGGTCTCCAGCCCGGTTGTGAAGCAGAGGATAGATGCGGCGGTAGCGCTCCAGCAGCTCCTGTCCGCGCTCTGTCAGCAAGCCGCGCCCTTCGGCGGTTTCCAGCAGTTTCAGCACGTTGTCGAAGTCCGACTCGGAAGAGTGATTGCGTGCTCCGTGCCTGCCGTAATGACTGATATAGAAGGGCTTATACCCCTTGGGCGGGCGGGCGCACCGGGGCACGTCATGATTGTACATGTAAAAGACCGTACCGGCCTTGTCGGGGTCCTGACGTATCTCTTCGAACGAGTTGCGCTGCTGGGCGTAAACCCTTAAAGAAACCAGGGCGAGACAGGCCGCAACAAGCAGCAAGACAAACTTCTTTTTCATGCTGCGAAAATAGCAATAATTTTGATATCTTTGTCTTCATATGAAGCGTATGACCATACTGGCGGCTTTGCTTATGGCCGCCCTCTCATCAAGCCCTGCAGGAGCGCAGGAAACCTCCGGCCGGACTGTCCTTAAAAGTGTTACCGTGGGAAGCGAAAACGGCCGTCTCCTTACCGGCAAAGATATAGTCGGCCCCAAGGTGCGTCCTTTCATGAAGGACAGTTTCTGGACTGCCGGCTCCGAACTCACGGATAAGCCAGTGCGCCCGAATATGGCCGTGCCGGCACTGCCTGAGGCCCCCAATCCGGAGGTAAGTTACGGAAAGGTGCCCTCCCGCAACGAGTTCGGCATCAACCGCGGCTGGTTCCCGTCGCCCGACGGCTCCCTGCTGGCGGTATACAGGGTAGATGAGACTCAGGTCGGAAGTTTCCCCCTGGTGGACGTGAGCACCCGTACCGGCCGGCTTAACACCGTCAAGTATCCGATGAACGGAATGGACTCCGAGCATGTGGCGCTGTGCGTCTGCGACACCCTCGGTAAAATACGTTGCATGCTGGATATCAGCGATTTCACTGACGAGCGTTACCTTGCCGGCGTAACCTGGACGCCCGATTCCCGCATGCTGCTGGTGCAGGTGCTGGACCGCAGTCAGCACGAGCTGCACCTCAACCTTTACGATGCTGCAGACGGCAGTTTAGTGCGAACTCTGCTGGAGGAGCGCAACGAGGCCTGGGTGGAGCCGCAGGACGGGGTGTGGTTCGTCAAGGGAACGGAACTCTTTATCTATCGGACAGATAACCGCGACGGCTACCGTCAGCTCTACATCTGCGACCTGAATGGAGGCATCCGCCGACTTACTCAATGCGATGCAGACGTGGCCTATGTGGCCAACGACGGCAACTATGTTTACTACACCTCCGCGGAAGTGTCGCCGGTGGAAAACCACCTGTTCCGCATCCGCCTGCAGCGCACCAACGGCAAACGCAAGCAGATGCTGCCCCATAAGTTGAAGATTTCAAAACCGGAGCGTCTGACGGACGGCAGCGGTTGGCATACGGTGAGCGTGAGTCCCGACTGCAGCCGCTTCATCGATAGCTGGAGCTCGGTGGATATGCCTGGCCGCAAGGTGCTCCGCACGATGGACGGAAAGGTGGTTCAGGAACTGGATGCGGCTGCCGATCCCATGACGCCGTTCCTCCCGGTAACGGTGGAGATGGGAACTGTGCCTGCTGCAGACCCGTCGGTAGTCAACTATTACCGCCTGGTCAAGCCGGCGGATTTCGACCCTTCGCGCAAGTATCCGCTGGTGGTTTATGTGTACGGAGGGCCGCACAGCCAGATGGTAAGCGACCGCTGGCTGGGGGGCATACGCTATTGGGAACTGCTGATGGCCCAGAAAGGCTATGTGCTTTATATTCAGGATAACAGGGGGACGAAGAACCGAGGTGCCGCCTTCGAGAAAGCCATTAACCGCCGATGCGGAGAGGTGGAGAGCGCAGATCAGGTTGCCGGACTGAGGCAGCTGATAGCGGAAGGTTGGGTGGACGAGTCGCGGATAGGTGTGGTAGGCTGGAGCTATGGCGGCTTTATGACCTTGACGCTGGCGACAAAGTATCCTGATCTGTTCAAGGTGGCGGTTGCCGGAGGACCGGTTATCGACTGGAAGTGGTATGAGGTGATGTATGGGGAAAGGTATATGGATACTCCGGAGACCAATCCGGAGGGCTTTGCGGCCGTTTCCCTTGCAGACAAGGCGCCGCTGCTGAAGGCCCGCCTGCTCATCTGCCAGGGAATGAAGGATGGCACCGTGCTGCCTATCAACTCGTTGAGTTTCATGCAATCGTGTGTTGAGCATAATGTTCTGGCGGATTATTTCCCTTACCCGCTGTGCGAGCATAATGTAATGGGGCCGTGGAGGGAGCAGCTCTATCTCAAGATTACCGATTACTTCGACAGCTGGCTCTGATTGGCAGTACGATGGATTACTCAGCCGTAGTTGCAGATTTGTACGAAAGGCACCGGAGCGTTCGCGATGCCGGTTTCAGCGGCGATGCCTATAAGCCGGGGCTGGACGCTATGATTTCGTATGCTGCATTTCTGGGACATCCCGAGCGGCGTTTCCGCTCCATTCACGTTGCCGGCACCAACGGTAAGGGTTCGGTTTGTTCCATGCTGGCTGCAGCTTTGGCCGCCAGCGGCCTCCGCGTCGGCCTTTACACCTCCCCGCATCTGGTAGATTTCAGGGAACGGATCAAAATAGGCGATTTTTGCTCCCGAGAACCCGGATTCTTCGAGATTCCGGAGGAGGCGGTGTGCCGGTTTATGGAGATTTACGACAGGGATGGGCTGACTTTCTTCGAGGTAACTACGGGGATGGCGTTCTGGTGGTTCGCGGAGCAGGGGGTGGATGTGGCGGTCATAGAGACAGGGCTAGGCGGGCGGCTGGACAGCACCAACATAATCACTCCGGAGATATCGGTGATAACGTCTATCGGTCTGGATCACTGTGACTTACTGGGATCTACCAGGGCAGAGATAGCGGCGGAGAAGGCGGGTATCTTCAAGCCGGGAGTTCCCGCGCTTGTCTGGGGCCGGGACCCTGAGACGCAGCCGGTGTTCGAGAGAGTCGCTGCGGCTGTCGGGGCTCCGCTTCACTTTGCAGAGGATTACCATTTTCCTGCCGGAGCGCCTCCGTCCCTCGACCTTTCCGGCCCCTGCCAGGAGATCAACCTGCGGACCGTCCTTGCTGCACTGCAAATCCTTGACAATCAACCATTTATGCAAAATGCCTACACAAAAAAAGATGCAGGCAAAATCCATAAATGGCTGGATGACAGGGAGTTGCGCTCCATCGCCGGGGCGGCCCGGATTACCGGCCTGCGGGGCCGCTGGGAAAGGCTGTTGGAAGATCCGGAAGTCATCTGCGACATAGGTCACAATCCTCCTGCGATGGAGGCCAACATGCGGAAGCTTACGGCTTTAGGAAGACCGATGATAATAGTCTACGGGGCCATGAAGGACAAGGATGTAGATGACATCAGGCAGTATCTCCCGTCCCAGGCCGAGTATTATCTGGTGCAGCCGCAGACCTCACGCGCAATGCCGCTTGGAGAGCTGGCATTGAAATTGAAAAACCTCCATATCACAGCGGCCGGAAGCGTGGCTGAGGGCGTGGCACAGGCTCTCGGCAGGGCGCGCGGACAGCAAGAAGCAATAGTTTATATCGGCGGAAGCACCTTCGTGGTGTCCGAAGCCATAACTTACATAGAATCACTATGAAACGATTCCTACTCGCCATGGCAATTCTGATGCAGGCTGCGGTGGCACCAGCGCAGGTAAAAGACGATGACGGACACACCCTCGTGAGTCTCTGGAAAACTTATTACAAGGCAGTAGATGCCGATCTCCCACAGGATCAGCTGGCGGCTCTGGAAGTAATTAAGAGAGAAGCGGCTGCAAAGCGCCTTGCATGGGATTGGTACGATGCCGCCAGCCGTTATGTGCAGGTGCGCATCAACATCAACTGGAAAGACCGCGACGACCAGCGCAAAGCCATGAACGAAGAGTTGATGGCGCTGGATGAGCCAGTCATGGTGTTCTATGCCAAGTACAACGGTTGGAGCGCGGATGAATCCATTGCCTACGTCAAGGACAACGAAAGCCGGCTGAAGGCCACGTTCAATCCCGAGTTCCACGCCCGCGACAGCCGCATAAACTCCCAGGTGTATTCTCCAGCGCTCAAGAAACTCATAACCAACGACTATGAATATGCGCTGTGGAGCCTTTACCTTGGAAGGCGTGGAGGAGACCTGGAAGACTATTACGAGGACCGTTATCCGGAGGAGGCCCTGATTGAATATACGGATGCCGTAAGATGGTGGGACAAAAGCGCTTACGACAGACTCGGCATTTACGCAAAAGAGTATGAGGGGAAGGCTGTTTCGCTTCTGGCGCGCCAGCGTCGGCTCGAGTGGGAGTTCAGCCAGCTGAACAACGCCGGAAACAGCAAGTCAAAGGATTACAAGAATCTGCGCGCTGCCTGCGAGCAGCTGGAAAAAGACCGCAAGAAATTCACCGGCAGCGAGAAACTCATAGCAGATTGTTGCACAGAGGCGGCCAGCCTCATCAAGGCCCTTGATTCCAAGAGCATAGGGATAGATGTCAGAGACGACAAGCTTACCCTCACCCTGCGCAATATAAGCTCATTGAAGCTTCAGGTGATGGACGACGAGAAGGTTGCGGTTGTCTGGGACACCTCGTTGACAAACAAACAGGCCAGTTACTACGTAATTGACACGCTCCGGACCAATATCCCGGACCTGAACGACGGACGTTATACAATCTTATGCAAATCAGGAGATTGTGAGAGCACATGCGCATGGGTAAAGCACAGTCTTTCGATAGCTGCCCGCCAGGATTCCAAAGGCTGGGGCATTTTTGTAGCAGATTATATGACCGGAGAGCCGGTGAAGTCCTGCGACCTCCAGCTTCTGGATGCGGACGGTAAGGTAATCATGACCTCACCGGACTTCCGTCCCGATGGCTTCACACTTCTGCCTGAACAGCTGTCCGGAAAGCTAAATGACAGCAAAGGCCGTTTCCGCCTTCAGGCAAAGAGCACAGACAAGAACGGGACGCTCCGTCAATCCGGGCCCATAAGTATCAGTAAGACAAGTTCATATACCCCGTACGAAGGCAAGGATGTCGACCGGGCAATACTGCTTACGGACCGCGGAGCCTTCAACCCGGGTGAGACAGTACAGTTCAAAGCTGTCTGCTACACAGGAACCTATGAGTACCGCCTGGCACCGCAGGGGCGCACCATAACTGTTACCCTGACCGATCCCCAGGGGAAGGAAGTGGCCGGCAAATCCCTGGTTACCAACGAGTTCGGTTCTGCCGGCGGATCTTTTACCCTGAACGGGACCACACGTGGCGGCCAATATACCCTTAATCTGAAGTATGGTGACGCAAGCCTTGCAAGGAGGGTGATCCGGGTAGACGAGTTCGTGCTCCCTACCTTCGAATTGATATGGGATGAGGACAAGAATCTCTACATGCCAGGCGATGTGGTGAAGGTTTCCGGCAAGGTAAAGGCATATTCCGGGCACTCGCTCGGAAGCGCCCCGTTGCGATATCGCATCGGCAAATACGAGGGTTCGGAAATATCCGGAGAAATCACGCTTGCTCCGGACGGCAGCTTCGCCATAGAATTCCCGGCACCGGACAACAGCTGGACCTGGACTTGTCCTGTTACCGTCACGGTTACCGACGGAACGGGCGAGACGCTGGATTTCAGCACTTACCGCACAGTTTACAACAGCGTGCCTCTTTCCCTTTATCTGCAGAACAAGGTTCCGGGCACCTATACCTTGTGTGACAGCGGCAAGCGGAATTCCGGAAGCGGCATAGTGCGCGACTCTGCCGCAGAAATACTCTTCAGCGTCCGTGATCTCAAGCGAAACAACCTTACAATCAGCTATAAAGTCATCTCCGATTCAAAGGGAAAGCAGATTGCCAAAGGCACCGTGCAGGCTGGAGAGACGCTCAATCTTCCCGTGGCAAATCTGCCCTCAGGCTTGTACAGGGTAGAGGCAGTGGCCACGGCAATATCTGCATCTGGCACCAAGGTGGTAACTGAGCAAAGCACTACATTCATCAAAGCTGCAGATACCGATACATCCCTCGACATGGATGTGCTGTGCTTCTTTAAGGAGATGGACGCAGAAGACATAGCCCTCCAGATAGGTTCTACAGATGGTCCCGTATGGGCGGTGGTCGAGCTCTTCGGCAGCGGTAACGAGCTGCTGGACAGTCAGATAATAAAGCTCGAAGGTGTCCGTGGCAAAGCCGGTTCACTTAAAACGGTAAGCTATACCCGCAAAAAAGGATGGCCCGAGTCTCTCAGGCTCTGCGCCCTGTTCTTCCACAAGGGAAAGGCGTACAAGTACAGCCGCAGCATCCAGCTGCCGGAACCTTCGATCAAGCTTCCTCTTGAATTTACCAGGTTCTCCGACAGCGCCCGTCCCGGTGAGGAGTTCTCGTTGCTGATAAAAACGGCGCCCGGTGTGGAGTGTGCCGCAACCGTGTTCGACAAGGCTACGGAAACCATTGTGCCTAACCGCTGGCGAACCGTGACACTGGTCCGCCATTCCGAGCCAAGCGTCTATTACTCATACACTTGTGGCGAAAACGGAAACACCTATCCATACTACAATACCATGATGAAGGGTGCCTCCCTTGCCAGGGCCGATATGGTTATGGAAGAGTCTGCAGCGGCACCAGAGACGGACGACTCAGTGCCGTTCCAGCACGTGGAAGAGGCTAAAGAACCCGAGCCGCGGGATAATTTCGCCGCCACCATGGCGTGGGAACCTTTCCTTCGCTCGGATGCAGACGGCAACGTGGAGCTGAAACTCAAAGGCTCCGACCGTCTGTCTACCTACTATGTCCAGGTGTTTGCTCATGGCGAGGGCATGCATAACGCCTCGTTGCGCAAGGAGATGCAGGTGACCATCCCTGTAAAACTCTCACTGATGGAACCCAAGTATCTCTACGAGAATGACTGGTATGTGGCAAGAGCCACAGTGGCAAGCACCCTTCAGAAGCCGGTTTCCGGACGGGTCGCCATACGTTTCTGCGACGGAAACAATTGGCGCAGCAGCCGTGTGCTTGCTACCAAAATGGAAAGCGTTAACCTTTCCTCGGGCGGCACTATCAATTTCAGCGCAGGATTCACCGTTCCGGAGGGGATTAAGGAGCTCGGAGTACTGCTGAACTTCGTGCCCGATGATGAATCCGACGGCGCGGACGCAATGTTCGTCAGCATCCCGGTGTACAGGCCCCTGCAGACCTTGACGGAGGCCCATTCCGCCCTGCTTCGCGATTACTCCCAGAGGGCGAAGCTCGTTGCGGGTCTGCGTTCCAGCTTTGTGAATATGGACGCTTCCGGCCTGGAACCGCAGGAACGCAGCATCCTGGAGATGATCCGAGAGGCCATTCCGGATAAGGTAGAGCCCAAGGGCAAGGATGTGATGAGCCTCACAGAGGCATGGTACGCCAATGTGCTGGCGCGCCGTCTTGGAGCCCCCGGGCTTGACGACGAAGCCTTGCAGGACCTCAAGGGGAAGATTGCCGTGTGCCAGAATGCCGGAGGCGGAATAGCATGGTTCGAGGGTATGGAATCGTCACCCATACTTACCGCTTCGGTGCTGCAGCGAATCTATGCCATGCCCGAAAGCAGCTCGCCCATCAACGTCGAAAAAGCAGTCAAGTATCTGGATGACAGCTGGTTTACTTCCGGCAGCAGGCCGTGGTGGTGCGGAGGAATCTCCCTGGAAAAATACCTGCAGACGCGTGCCATGTTCCCCGAAGTGCCTTTCGAGGCCGGCAGCGGAAAGGCGCTCAAGCAGTTCAAGAAGGAGGTGAAGGATTACCTGACTCCCAGCGGAAAACGGGGCTTGAACGGTCAGATCCTGGCGAAAGCCAGACGTCTCCGCACCCTTCAGCTGCTGTCGCAGTCGGCAGAAGGCGTCAAGCTTGCCAAGGCGTGGGGTATCACCATCAAAAAGCGCCTCCTGCGTTCGCTGGAGGCCGATATCAAGTCGCTGCTGCAGTATGCGGTGGAGCACAGGAGCGGCGGCTATTACTATCCCAACGCCGTCATGCCATGGCGCGGACTGCTGGAGAGCGAGCTCTACGCCCACTCCCTGCTCTGCGACCTGCTGACTGATGTCTCAACAGGGCTTCTGGAGCGAAGCGACCGGGGGGGTGTCGGGGGGAACGCCCCCCGTCCCCTGGGGGTGCAGGGGGATAGTTTTGTGCCTTCGGCGACGACCGTCGCCGAAGGCATCCGCCTGTGGCTGATGGTGCAAAAGGAAACCCAGCACTGGGAAACCGATGCCTCCTACATAGAGGCCATCGCCTCCGTCCTTCGCGGAACGCCCGAAACCCTGGATACCAGGGTGATAGTGCTCAGCGGCAGCTATACCAAACCCTTCGCGGACGTCAAGGCCAGCGGCAACGGCTTCACCGTCAAGTGCAAATGGTACAAAGACAATAACGAACTTGAGACAGGTGACATGCTGCACGTTGGCGACAAAGTAACTGCCAGATACTCCATCTGGAGCGAGGAAAACCGCAGCTTTGTGCGCATCAGCGCTCCCAGGCCGGCATCTTTCCGCCCCGTGCACCAGCTCTCCGGCCATTACGGGTGGTGGCTTTCTCCAATCAGCTACGGCGGTTGGAACTTCAGCCCCCAGGGTTACCGCAACGTGCTTGCCGACAAGACGGAATATTGGTTCGACAGCTATCCGGAAGAGAATACTACGGTTACCGAGGAGTTCTACGTTACGCAGGAAGGTGCGTTCCAGGTGCCTGCCATAGAGATTGAGTCCCTGTACGCCCCTCACTACCGTGCCAACGGTGAAGGCCGCGGTCCGATTTCGTCCGTCAACTGATGAGATCCTTCGTCGGTTTGCAACCTCCTCAGGATGACATCTGTCATTCTGAGCGAAGCGAAGAATCTTAAAAATAATATGTATATTTGCGTGATGCTTCAGGCCCTTTACTCAAAGTACATCATCGACGGCGTGCCGCAGGAACTCACTCCCGCGGCTCTGCTGTCACCCGTGCTGGAAAAGGCGCCGGAGCAGGAGGAGGCCGGTGGCACGGTGCTGGACGAGACCATCGATCCGGCCCCCGGGCCCATAGTGCTGGACGCATCTCTCATAGACAACTATCTTGCTGCAATACAGGGTGTTGAACGTGCGGTTCCGGTGCCCTTCGCCGCCCAGTACACACGTACGCTCATTGCGGAGGCGCTGGTCGACATAGTTTGGCGTGTAGGCAATTTCCGTCTGGACGACCTGGCCCTGACCGTAAAGTGGACCTTCAATCCCGGTACGGTAGGCAACATGGCGGCCTTCTACGCCTCCGTGGAATCGGCAGCCGACTATCTGGACGCAATGGGAATAGCCCTGCGGCGCTGCGTCTGCGAAAACGGCGTCTTCGGCGTCAAGGTGGCCACACCGTTCTCCGGAGCCCCGCTCCTGGTAGACGACGAGCTGCGGCCAGACCAGCACAGCTGGCTGCTGTACGTGCCCTTCGACATAGCCGAATACCGCCTGGGAGGCTCCCTGCTGGCTCAGGCCATGGGGCTCCGTGGCGGCACTGCGCCCCAGCTCACAGACGCAGATTATTTCATCGACTGCTTCGAGCTCGTGCGTGAACTGGCGGAAGACGGCATACTGCTTTCGGCTGTTACTGTGGGGGCAGGAGGTATAGCGGAGGCGTTGCGTAAGCTGTGCTCATCCGGCTTAGGCACCTCGGCAGACCTGTCCGACGTGCTCCGCGCTACTGGCGCAGACCTGCCCCATGTGCTGTTCTCCGAGGTCCCGGGAGCTATCCTGCAGGTGCGGGATGCCGACTTCGACTATATCGACGCGGAATTCCTGCTGCAGGATGTAGCCTACTACCCTCTGGGACACCCCGTAAGGGGGGGCAAGCTGAGCTTCGCCGCCCAGGACCGCCAGGGCATACAGACTATACTTGAATCCCTTATGCAGAATGCAGAAGGCGAGGACTGACAATATGGGAAAAGCTAAGATATTCGTGCTGGATACGAACGTTATCCTGCACGACCATAAGGCTATACGCCAGTTTCACGACAACGACCTGGTGATTCCGGCGGCGGTAATAGAAGAGGCAGACAAATTCAAGAAAGGCAACGACACCCTTTCCTATCACGCCCGCGGCTTCATGCGGGATCTGGACAAGATTTCTGAGGGCCGCTCTTTCGGCAAGGACGGAATATCCATAGGCAAGGGCCTGGGACGCATAAAAGTCGAGCCCAACCACCCTTTCCCTCCCAAATTCGCAGACCTTTTCAAAGACGATACCCAGGACCACCGCATTCTTGCTACGGCCATGTGGGTGCGGGATACGCATCCAGGCACCTTCGTCGCCCTTGTAACCAAAGATGTGAACCTGAGGCTTAAGGCAAAGGCCGCAGGCATGGCGGTGCAGGATTACCTCACGGACAAAGTTGAGGACGAGCATGTGGAGGTGAGCCAGAGGGAAGTTCTGCGTATGGAACTGCCGGCTGCTCTCATGCAGACCCTTTGCTACGGACCGGAAACGGCCATTCCATGGAAGGAGGTGCAGGAGAAGAAGCCGGAGCCCAACCGGCTCTACAAGTTCTGCTGGCCGGAGAATGCCGCAGGTGCCGCGGAAAACGGGCAGACTACCGTGTGTGCCCGATACGACACCGGGCGCGATGCCATAGTGCTGGTAAAGTCCCGCGAGGCGTTTGGGATACGTCCGCGAAACGACGAGCAGAAAATGGCCCTGGATGCCTGCCTGAACCCGAAAGTGGAACTGGTGGCCCTTACAGGAGGCGCCGGTACGGGCAAGACTCTGCTGGCATTGGCCTCCGCCCTGGAGCAGGAGCGTGAATACGAGCAGATAATACTGTCCCGCCCTACCGTAGTGCTTGGAAACCAGGACATAGGCTTCCTGCCCGGAGACCAGAAGAGCAAGATGGGGCCCTTCCTCCAGCCGCTCATGGACAACCTGAACGTAATAAAGGACCAGTTCCGTCCCGGCTCCCGGGAAGCACAACGTATAGACAATATGCTCTCCATGGAGAAGCTGGTGATCGAGCCGCTTGCCTACATTCGCGGACGCTCGCTCGGGAAGTGCTTCTTCATCATCGACGAGGCGCAGAATCTTACGCCCCATGAGGTCAAGACCATAATCACCAGGGCCGGAGAGGGAACCAAAATGGTCTTCACCGGAGACATTTTCCAGATAGACCAGCCTTATCTGGATCAGTGGTCAAACGGCCTCACACACCTTTCGGAAAAGCTTTCAGGCCAGGCTCTGTTCCAGCATGTGTTCCTCCGCAAGGGAGAACGCAGCGCACTTGCAGATCTCGCAGCCAAGTTATTATAGATTTTTATTATATTTGCAAGATTTTTAATATTTATACGACCACGACTATGTTTGAGAAAAAGAAAAGGGTTTACCGCTTCGGCGGAAAGAACGCAGAAGGCGACGGCACCATGCGTGAACTCCTCGGCGGCAAGGGTGCAAACCTCGCCGAGATGAGCAAGCTCGGGATGCCTGTCCCGGCCGGTTTTACTATCACCACTGAATGCTGTGCAGAGTATTATGAACTCGGAGGAGGCTATACCGACGAACTCAAGAAGGACGTCGCTGCAGCCCTCGAAGCAACCGAGAAGCTCATGGGTAAGAAATTCGGCGATACCGAGGATCCCCTCCTCGTCAGCTGCCGCTCCGGTGCACGCAGCTCCATGCCCGGCATGATGGATACCATCCTTAATATCGGCCTCTGCTCCGCAACCCTCCCCGGAATGATTAAGAAGACCGGCAATCCCAGGTTCGTCTATGACGCCTACCGCCGTCTTATCATGATGTACTCCGACGTGGTCATGGAAAAGGCCGAGGGCATTGAGCCTGAGGACGGCCAGGGCATACGCCAGCAGCTCGACCGCATGATGGAAGAGCTCAAGGAAGCCCGCGGCTACAAATCGGACACCGAGATCACCGCAGACGAACTCAAGGAACTCTGCGCCAAATTCAAGGTGAAGGTCAAGGAAGTTCTCGGAGTAGAATTCCCCGATACCGCCCACGACCAGCTCTGGGGCTCCATCGGCGGAGTTTTCAAGTCCTGGAACGGCAAGCGCGCCATTGCATACCGCCGTATCGAGAAGATACCCGATGACTGGGGTACCGCAGTCAATGTGCAGTCCATGGTCTTCGGCAACATGGGAGAGACCTCCGCTACCGGTGTGGCATTCTCCCGCAACCCTGCTACCGGCGACAACAAGTTCTACGGAGAGTGGCTCATCAACGCCCAGGGCGAGGATGTGGTTGCAGGTATCCGTACCCCGAACCCCCTGAACGAGGCTACCAAGACCGAGCAGAACAAGCATCTCCAGTCTCTGGAGACCGCAATGCCCGAGGTCTATGCAGAACTTGACGGCATCCGCAAGCGCCTGGAAGATCACTTCCATGACATGCAGGACATCGAGTTCACCATCCAGGAAGGCAAGCTCTGGATGCTCCAGTGCCGTATCGGCAAGCGTACCGGTATCGCCGCCCTCCAGATGGCAATGGACATGCTCTCCGAGGGCATGATAGACGAGAAGGAAGCCGTCATGCGTGTTTCCCCTGCCCAGCTGGACGAGATTCTCCATCCTATACTTGACCCCGCTTCCGAGAAGAAGGCGGAGGTTATCGCCAAGGGCCTCCCGGCATCTCCGGGCGGAGCCGTGGGTACCATAGTGTTCACCTCAGAGGCTGCTATGGAGGCCGCTGCAGCAGGAAAGAAGGTTATACTCATCCGTGAAGAGACCTCTCCTGAAGATATCGAGGGTATGCGTGCATCTGCAGGTATCCTCACCACCCGTGGAGGTATGACCTCTCATGCCGCTCTCGTGGCCCGCGGCTGGGGCAAGTGCTGCATTGTTGGTTGCGAGACCATGAAGATCAACCTCGCCGGCAAGTGCGTCAGCTTCGGCGGCAAGACCTTCAAGGAGGGCGACTGGTTCTCCCTGAACGGCTCCAAGGGCTATGTCTATGCCGTGAAGATCGACACCATGGACGCCAGCGAGAATCCTCTCTTCATCCGCTTCATGCAGATAGTCGATAAATACCGCCGTCTGGGCATCCGCACCAACGCCGACACCCCCGAGGATGCCGCACGTGCACTGTCCTTCGGCGCCGAGGGCATCGGCCTCTTCCGTATCGAGCATATGTTCTACGGCAAGAACTCCGAGACTCCTCTCGCAAAGCTCCGTAAAATGATTCTCAGCGATACCGACCTCGAGCGCAAGGCTGCCCTGGACGAGCTGGAGCCCTTCATGAAGGCCTCCGTCAAGAGCACCCTCAAGATTATGGACGGAAAGCCGGTCGTATTCCGTCTGCTCGACCCGCCTCTGCATGAGTTCGTTCCCAAGGGCGAAGATAAGGAGAAGCAGCTCGCCGATGAACTTGGCATCTCCATTGCCGATATTGAGAAGCGCGGAGAGAACCTCCACGAGGTCAACCCTATGATGGGTCACCGCGGAGTGCGTCTGCACGTTACCTACCCTCTGATTGCCGAGACCCAGTACCGTGCCATTTTCACGGCTCAGGCTGAACTCCAGAAAGAGGGCCTTCACCCTATGCCGGAAATCATGATCCCCGTTACCGTGTCCGAGCGTGAGCTCCGCTTCCAGAAAGCTATCTGCGAGAAGATCCGCGAGCGTGTGGAAGCCGCTACCGGCGAGGCTCTCGTTTACAAGTTCGGCACCATGATAGAAATCCCTCGTGCCGCCCTTACCGCAGACCGTATGGCCCGTACAGCCGAGTTCTTCAGCTTCGGTACCAACGACCTTACCCAGATGACATTCGGCTTCAGCCGTGATGACGTGGGTACGTTCATGGGCGACTACCTGGGCAACAAGATACTGGATAACGATCCTTTCCAGACCATTGATGTGAAGGCGGTTGGCAAGCTCGTCGAACTGGGTATCCAGGGCGGCCGCAGCAAGCGTCCCGAGCTCAAGTGCGGCGTTTGCGGAGAGCATGGCGGAGATCCCGATTCAGTGCACTTCTTCAACCGCATAGGTGTAGATTACGTCAGCTGCTCACCTTTCCGCGTGCCTATCGCACGTCTGGCTGCAGCCCAGGCGGCAATCAAGCAGAACTAATTGAAAAGGATACTTGTCATATTATTGACCGCGATGCTGGCAGGGGTGCCGTCGGCGGCTGCGAAGGGTCAGGAACCGATGATCGATTTCACCCATCGCTATGCCGACGTGCACCTTACCATGAAGCTCTCCAAGCTCAAGACCCTCAACAGGCTTATGCCTTCGGACTTGCGCCGGGAGATAGGGGACGAGTACTATCCGGAGATACGCCGCCAGCTGAAGACGAAGGACTCCATGCACTTCAAGGAGGGCGATGCCAGCATAGTCCGTTATCCCAACGGCCAGATCAAGCTCTCGCTTAAGTTTCCCAACTTCATTATGGTAATAAGGGAGGTAACGTGGGAAGAACTGGATGTTTTCTTCGCGGAATACTTCGGATACAGGGCGGGATGAGATACCTATATATAATATATAAGGGCTCCAACATGGCCCTGACAGCGCTCAGAAGCAAAAAATTATCCAAAATTGTTGCATAAAAAGAAATTTGTATATAAATTTGCGCGTTAAATCGTTTCGTGGACAAGTGGGTATTGTACCCATTTGGCTCCCCGGAGCGGCATTGGCAAGGTTACTAAACCCTAGAACATAAATAATTTTAATAATTTTTAAACAATTAATTTATGAAAAAAATCTTTAGATTGGCAATCGTGTTCGCCATCGCTGGTGCAGCACTTTTGACCGGATGTACAAAAGATTACAGCGTCGAGATCGATGCATTGCAGAAGGCTGTCTCTGGTCTTGAGACCAAGATCAACGACATCCAGACTGCAATCAACGCCGGTAACGTGCTGAAGTCTGTTACTCCTATCACTGGCGGTGTCAGGGTTACTGCCGCCGACGGAACATCCTGGGACATCGTTAACGGTGCTAAGGGTGAGAAAGGTGATAAGGGCGATAAGGGCGATAAGGGCGACAAGGGCGACACTGGCGCCACTGGCGCCACTGGTCCTCAGGGTCCTCAGGGTCCTAAGGGCGAGAATGGAACCAACGGTACCAACGGTACCAATGGCACCAACGGTACTGTCATCTCCCTCGACGAGAATGGCCAGTTCATCATCGATGGCAAGCCTTCAGGCTACTATGCCAACGTATGGACTCTCAAGCAGAACGCTGACGGCACCCCTTACTTCGAGAATGCAAAGGGCGAGAAGATTCAGCTCGCAAGCGGCTCAAATGCCGTTTGGGCCGAGTACAAGGATGGCAAGTATATCTTCCACAATGTACAGGGCGCTCCCAACAACACTTTCGAGATCAGCACTGTTGTTGCTCTGAGCAGCATCGTTGCTATCCCTCAGCTCTATTTCGAGGGTGTTGAGGCTTTCGGCTACAAGTATGTTGCCGGTAACTATGTTACCCTCAAGACCACTGCTACCGCAGGTACCAAGGATGACGAGGGTGCTATCGACTGGACAGCTCCCAAGAATGCTGACGTTGTTGCAGGTGCAGCCTACAACATCGCTTCCAACAGCGTTGCTTACTACCACCTCAATCCTAAGAACTACGACCTTAGCAAGGCTTCCAACTGGGGCTTCAACTGGGATGACAAGAGCCAGATGACCCGTACTACCTGGACTCCTTCAGTCGTTGGAACTCCCGTCGCTGCTGAGGGCAACCAGATCAAGGTTACCTTCAAGATTGACAAGGCCGGTGATCTCGATCCCGCAGCTCCCAACAAGGTTTCCGTCATCAGCCTCCGTGCAGACGACTCCGTGAGCGGCAATACCATCAACTCCGACTATGTGGCAGTTGTGCCTATGAAGGCTCAGTTCGCTCACCTCGGATTCCTCCCCGACACTTACTATGCAGTCAAGTGCAACGGTGACTACCTCGCAGGCGAGAACGGTGCAAAGGCCGAGTATCGCAGGCTGTTCCCCACCGCAAAGCAGGCTATCGAGGACGGTGATGAGTATCACCAGGTTCCTGTCGAGTTCGACGGCGGCGGCATTGATCTCAACTTCGTGAACATCCACATGTTCAAGGCAGATGAGACCCAGCTCAACACCGTTTCCGCAGTCGAGGAAACTCTGACTATCGCACAGCTTAAGGAGAACTATCCTGACCTCACCCTCAACTATCAGCTCGTGAACTACACTCTGGGTAACCACACCACCCCTGAGTCCGCTTACGGTAAGATTGAGAACGGCAAGTTCATCCCTTGCTATCCTACCAACGACAGCGAAGCTTCCGACTATGGCAAGCAGGTCATCGAGAAAGTAGCCGACAAGGCTCTCAACCCTGGTGCTGCTGCAATCGGCCGTAAGCCCGTCGTGCTCGTAACCCTCCAGAATGGCAACAACATCATTCTCGCCGGTTACTTCAAGATCCGCCTGACTCAGGAGGCTCCTAAGACCATCAACGACAACTTCATCCTGAAGGAGTTCAACGACTTCCCTTACATTTGCGGCGCTACCAACCGTGAGACCAAGTGGATCGACATGTCCTATGACATCCTGTCCCAGAAGCTCGGTATGAGCTACCTCGCATTCCACGCTGCATACAACTGCGATGGCAAGACCTACTACTTCGACAATAACGGTAAGGCTGTCGAGAGCACCAAGTACGGTACCGTTACCTTCGTTCCTGATGATGTGAACGGTGGTGTCAACGATATCTTCAGGGTGACTGTGACCAAGGCTCAGGCAGACCAGATCGGTCAGGGCAAGAGCCAGAAGATCTACACCAAGTTCACCTCCGGCCCTCTCAGCAACATCTACATCGGCTTCAATGTTACCGTTGGCAAGCAGCCTGTCGGCAGCTTCGCAAAGCCCAACCCTTCATACTGGTTCAACGATCTCAATGCTGCTGCTACCGAGTTCAATGGTGGTGTCAACACTGTCCGTAACAACGTGAAGGTTCCTAACAAGTTCGTCGGTGACGGCGTTGGCGGCCTGGTTGCAGGTGACGATAACGTGATCGACTATGTAAAGGATCTTGATGACTACTGGATTGGTAACAAGGTTAAGGTTTCCTTCGCTGGCCAGGCCGGTGACGCAACCTTCAAGGCAGCCAACTTCGACGCTAACAAGGTTGAGTATCACTACTACTTCGCAGCTACTGCCAAGCAGCCTAAGTACACCCTCGACGGTGTCCAGAAGCAGCTTACCGCCAATGCAGCTCTGAACCAGCTGACCTGGAACGGCACTCTCGTCGCATCCCTCGCTGAGGTTGTTGACGGTGGCGATCCTACCAAGACCCACTACAATATCACCTACGCTCACAACGATGTGACCAAGAAGCTCCTCAACCTCTGGGATCACAAGTCCACCGATGTGAAGGAGGTCCTCTATTGCAAGGTTGTCCTGAAGGCTCAGTACAAGGATGGTGCTTGCACTATCGATCTTGGCGATGCTACCTTCAATGTGCGCTTCCTGCGTCCCGTCAGCTTCGAGCCTAAGGCTCCTAAGGGCATGAAGGATGGTGTTCCTACCGGTGATTTCATCCCCGTTGGTACCCTCTTCACCGCTACCGATTGGCAGAACTACCAGATCTTCGCTCCTCTGTACGAGGATGCTCTAGATCCTGCAAAGGTTACCGGTTACGAGTGCTGCTACTATCCTAACAAGACCGACAAGACCGTCAACTGGTATGGATTCTATCAGTTCGAGAAGGTTACCGTTGATGTTGACAATATCCTGACCAACCAGGAGGATGTCACCAAGGGTTACGCCTTCATGAAGACTCTTGACACCGATGCCAAGAAGAATCCTTACAAGCTGACCACTGTCAACCCTGCTGCTGAGTGCTGGGTTTCCACCACTGCAGACCGTATGACCAAGGTTATTCCTGCCGAGGTTGATATCAAGGGCTATGACCTTGGTACCGGACGCATCAACAACCTCTCCGACTACGTATTCAACTACTTCAACAACATGGGTATCGTTAAGGACTTCAGCCTGTTCGTTCCTATCAAGGTTACCTATGCTTGGGGTGAGTATCCCGCTCTCATCGAGGTCCCTGTTGCAAAGACCTATTGATTCGGGTAATACAATTCTTAATCGGGCGCGTCTCTGTGAGGCGCGCCCTTTTTATAAGATATGAAAGCATTCAATTGTCTTTTTTCCGGCTTGCTGCTCTTTGCGGCGCTTTCCTGTACTTGTTCACCCAAGGTTTTAACCTACAGTGACGCCGAGCGTGCGTTTATATCGTCGCTTACCGCAGACGATTCGCTTGTAGTGGCGGTTATGGGCGATATGTTCATGTCGGGGCTTAAGGCTGGTGACCTGGACTCTACTCTTGCTGTTCTGAAGGTGGTAGAGCACAATGTCCTTTATGCTATTTCGGACCAAACTGTCTCTGAGCTTAAGGTCCGCTTTGAATCAATGCCGGTGGTAGATTATGAACTTACCCGCCTTACTTTTTCTACTGAAGGCGTGAACGACATGGTTTATCGTTATTCATTCTCCGGCAGCCTTGCTGATTCTCCTGCTATCAAGTTTGTCCTCAATCCTGTAAAGGTAGAGGGCCGCTGGTATCTTACTTTAAAGGATGCATATCAGAACAGCAAGGATTTGAACGAAAAAGACCAGACCCATCCTCTGGCACCGGCCCCATCCCCGATTAAGCTACACCGTCAATAATAATGTTTCTTCTGGCATTCCTGTCCGCACTTTTGGCGGCACAAGCACCGGCTCTGTCTTTCGACTTCATAGTTAACGATTTCGGAGACAGACTCAAGTCCGAGGAAGTGCTCGTTTGCGAGTTCCCTTTTACTAATACTTCAGCGAGGGATGTCAGTATTTCTTATGCGTTGGCCACTTGTTCCTGCACCGATGTCAAGTGGACAACAGGCATCATTGCCCCCGGTGGTAAAGGCTCAGTCAAGGCTGTTTATCACCGGGAACGTTATGCCGATTCGTTCGAAAAATTCATATCGGTGTTCGTGCAGGGAGAATCCAAACCCTATCTTCTAAGGATTTCCGGGCGTTTTCACGATGATCTCTCATCTATAGTCCAGGAGTTTAAATTCCATTGCGGCCCTTTGGCCCTGAGAGCGTCTCAGGAAGACCTTGGCGTGGTTCATCCCGGCAAACCTGCCGGAAAGTGGCTGGAATTTGCCAATCCTACGGATTCCCTGCTGGTCATAGATTTTCCGGTATTGCCCCAGCAACTTGCGCTGGATCAGAGGCATGTTGAGTTATTGCCATACGAAAGACACTTTTTGTCATATTCAGTAGTCCCTGACAGTATGCAATGGGGAGCGGTCAATTATTCTCTGGTCCCTACTGTCAATGGCGCCGCACAGGATTCTATCGTTTTTACGGGTGTCGCTGTCCCTGATTATTCGCAGTTGAGCCCGGCAGAAATTAATTCGTCTCCCTATGTGCAGGCGGTTTATAAAGATGTCGGATTCGGTCAGGTCACACATTCTTCTTCTCCTGTTTTTACCGTCCGCATAGAGAATAAATCGTCAGACGCCGTACGCATTCTCAGCGTTTCTTCGGATGAGCCCGCGGTTGTTTTTCCTGAAGTGCCTGAATATATTGAAGGGAAAGCCAAACTAAGGCTGGAGGCCGGGCTTGCTGCCGCTTCACTTCCCGTGGGGCCCAATATATTCCATGTCTATTTTGTGTTGGATACCCCGTTGACCCCTCTGGTAACAATATCGGTCCAGGGCTATGTAGTATCTGAATAAAGTGTTATATTTGCATATTATGGAAACTAGAAAGAAATACTTTACTCCGGCTCTTGAGCTGGTTCCTTCAGAGACTTATGAACTGTTGTGCTACAGCGGCGGTGCTTCCACCGAACCCTATGATCCGGAAACCGACATATACCAGTGGTAAACTTAAACTATACTATCATGAAAACTTTGTTCAGATTTCTTTTGCCTTCGGCTGTTGTGCTGATGGCTTGGTCCTGCACAATTGAGACAGGGCCTGATTTTGTTAATGAGAAGGGCAGGATTACACGCGAGTTTTCCGCAAGTTTTGACGGAATAACAAAGACGTCGCTTGGAGACAAGAATGCCGTCCTTTGGACTAACGGAGACCGGCTTACCGTACAGGCGGCAGAGACTTCCGCCAAGCCGGCGCTTACCGTGAACGGACAATCCGCTGTTTTCGGGGTTAACCTGCTCGAGACAGAGACCTGGCTGGCTGCATCTTACGGCGCCCAGTCCATAACCATTCTTGACGAGGGCAAAGATCCTTTAAAGGGCTTGCTCCTGAGTGGCGTAGTCAGCCCTGACCAGAGCGGATTGTTTTCCGACGCAAACGTGAGTTTTGTCTATACCGACAATCTTGAAGACCAGAAACTGGTGATGAAGAATGTTACCAGCATCGTCAGCTTCAGCGTCAACGATCCGGCGGTAAGCTATATAAAGTTCATCGCCCTTGGCGGCGAAAAACTGCATCACGGCGGCGAAGTGCTGATGAGCTATGACGCACAGGCAGGATTTACGCCGTCTTTCCCCGACTCCGAGGTCGCTGATCCGGATGTCGTTATCGTACGTACCCCTCTTCCCGGGGACTGGGACATAGACAATCCAAACTCCGAAAGGACCTATTATATTTCTTTGCTGCCCTGTACACTGGCTGGCGGCATACGGATAGAGCTGTACAATTCTTCGGATGCGCGCCTTGCCGTTGTGGAGTCTCCCAACAAGCTTGTGCTGGGCAAGAACAAGATAATGTCTCTCGGCCTGCTTAATTCTGTGGATTCCTTTGCGATTGACCTCAGCGCCGAAGAAACAGCCAACTGCTATATCGCCCCGGTTATCGGGAAACGCTATATGTTCAAGGCTACGGTGAAGGGCAACAGCACGGATCCCCAGGATGTCATAGATCCGGCTTCCGTCATCGTGCTCTGGGAGACTGAAGGAAAGGCGTCCGCCCCTGCCGGCGGTGCCGGTTCGGTTATCAGCGGAGTGGAGCTGAAAGACGGCTGCGTATATTTCACGGCTAATGAAGAAGGCAGCGCCATGATTGCAGTCAGGGATGCGACATTGGAAAAGAATATCCTATGGAGCTGGCACATCTGGGTGTGGGAAGGCTTTGACAACAACGGTTCCGCCCAGAAGTATTTCGGTGGCACCTATATGATGGAAAGAAACCTGGGTGCCATTACATCTCTGGCCAATCCCAGCGAAGAGACGGGAGCATACAAGCGCTCATGGGGCCTCCTGTACCAGTGGGGCCGTAAGGATCCGTTCCGCGGCGCTTCTTCGGCAACTACGTCCAGCTGGCCTCCGGCAGTTGCGGCATCCGCAGAAACCGGAACCCTGGAGTATGTAGCCAAGCACCCTACCACTTATATCTATGCCGCCAGTTATGCCAACGGAAGCGACTGGTACTGGGGTGAGCGTAAAAATGACCTGTGGGGCTCCGAAAAGACCATGTATGACCCGTGTCCTCCCGGATGGCGCGTCCCGGATTACGATGTATGGTCCAAGGCCCTGAATGCCACCGGAACCATGTCTATGCCATTCTCCATGACTTACTTCGGAATTCAGTTCGGAGGCACTCTGGGTAATGATGACAACATTTGGTACGGAGCCAGCGGATGGATGCCCAACAGCAACAATAACTTTGTTACCGAGCAGGGATGGTATGGCTATTGGTGGTCCAATGCCGTCAACGGAAACTACGGCAAAACCTTCGGCATCAACCGCAACGGAGGCCAGGTATCCATCCAGACTTCCTGCGCAAGAGGTTATGCCCTGTCTGTCCGTTGCATGGCTGCTTTCCAGCCGGAAGAGATATCCGTCAGCAGCGTAACGCTCGACAAGCACGAGCTGCAGCTGCGCCGTTATCAGAAGGCTGTCCAGTTGACGGCTACCGTCAAACCTGCAGCTGCGGATCAGTCTCTTGTATGGGAAACAACCAATCCTAACGTGGCTACTGTCGAGAACGGACTGGTAACGCCCGGAAAGACTCTCGGGGCGTGCGATATAATAGTGTCCTCGGCTTCCAACCACAATATAAAGGATGTCTGCACGATAACCTTGATAGCTGAAGAGGAAGAGGATCTCAGCGCCGGCAACAAGACCGCCAACTGCTACGTCGTATCCCGCCCTGGCACATATCGCTTCAGGGGGGATGTAAAGGGCAACGGTACCGTGACCTCCATTGAGCCCACATCGGCTGAGCGTCTATGGGAAACTTATGGTACCGATACATATGAGTATGCCAAGTCGGTGATTACCGACGTGAGGTACGAGAACGGATACATCCTGTTTACAGTCCTTCCGGATATGATTGACGGCAATGCTGTCATTGGCGCCAAGTCCGGAAATACCATTCTCTGGAGCTGGCACATCTGGGTATGCAAGGACTTCGATCCCGAAGAATCCGCACAAACATATTCCAACAAAGTGGTCATGATGGACCGCAACCTTGGCGCTACGTCCATAGAGCATGGAAACGTGAAGACCATGGGATTGCTGTATCAGTGGGGGCGCAAAGATCCGTTCCCTTCGCTTGGGACTGTGAGCGTGGACGCTGAAATGGCTGCCACGTCCCTTTACGGTGACTGGCCTACGATTGAAAGCAGCGCGGAAACCGGAAACGCCAAATATGCAAGAGAGCATCCCACTGTGTTCATCAAGTCTTCCAGGGACTGGATGACCACCGGTAATACGGCGTTGTGGGGCAGTACCAAGACGGTAGACGACCCCTGCCCGTATGGCTGGAGGGTCCCCGACGGAGGTGCTAACGGAGTATGGGCAAAGGCGTTCGAGGCATCCGGTCTTTCCCCTGATTACCTGTCGGACGTACCTGTTGACGCCTCGAATTGCGGCATCGATTTCTCTTCTATGCTTGGAGACGGTGTGTGGTATCCGTTGGTAGGGGTTCTTGAAGGCTCTCTCGGTATTTTGAAGAGCCGCACCCAATATGGATTTATATGGTCGGCGAATTCTGCCGGAGCTAATGCTTCCTACTGCTTCGACTATACGCTTGGCGGAAAAGTGTATCCCCAGGGTGATGCATACAGGGCTACGGGCCTTTCCGTGCGTTGCATGAAGATACAGTAGGATGGTAACAAGTTTTGGATAATTGACGTTTTTTGTGTAATATTGCGTGTTATTTAGACAAGTAAGCAAAATCAATATTCAGATAATTATGAAAAAATTAGTTCTTGTTATTTCTTCGATGCTCGTTCTCGCTACGAGCGCATTTGCACAGGACATCTTCTATCCCGGTTTCTACATGGGACTTAAGGGTGGTGCTGCTTACACCGTAGGTGAGACTCCCGGTATGTTCGATACCAAGCTTCTCTCTCCTTCCGCAGCTCTCGACCTCGGATATCAGATCAGCCCTGTGTTCGGCCTCCGTGCCAACATCTCCGGCTGGCAGGGCAAGGGTGGCTTCACCGATGGTTCTACCTTTAAATTCAACTATGCCCAGGCTGCACTCGATGCTACTTTCGATATCTGCAACCTCTTCGGTTACAAGGAGCGTGTCCTCAATCCCTACGCTTTCATAGGTGTGGGCGGTGTCGGTTACTTCAACAACGGCGCCCCTCTTGCCCAGCTTCCTGCAGAAAACCTCTATTGGAACGGCTTCAAGTTCAGCACCGTTGCTCATGCAGGTGCAGGTGTTGACATTCGTCTTACCGATCTCCTCGCCATTGAACTCGAGTATGTTTACAATGCAGAGTCAGACGCTTTCAACTCCAAGAAGGGTTCTTATGTCGACCATCAGCATCAGCTGCTCGCCGGCCTGAGGCTCAACTTCGGCGCTGCTGCCGGCAAGAAGAAGGCCGCTGAGGCTGCTGCTGCCGCCGCTGCCGCCGCTGCCGCACAGGCCGCTGCTGCACAGGCTCGCGCAGACAAGGAGCTCGCAGACGCTATCGCTGCTGCCAAGCAGGCTATCGAGAACGCCAAGAAGGCCATGGCAGAGAATGACTTCCTTCCTGAGGATGTCGCCGCCATCAACGACGCTATCAAGGCTCTTGAGAAGGCTATCGCAGACAAGGACATCGACGCTATCAAGGCTGGTATCAAGGCTCTGAACGATGCAGTTGATGCAGCTCGCAAGAACCTCGCAGACAAGATTGCCGCCGACGAGAAGGCCGCTGCCGACAAGGCCGCTGCCGAGAAGGCTGCATGGGAAGCTGCACGTCAGCAGGCTCTCCAGGATGCAATGGAGGCCGCCAAGAACAACCTCAACAATGTGTACTATGTCATCGGCAAGTACGACATCCGCACTTCTGAGCACAACAAGATCAAGAGGCTCATCAAGAAGCTCCAGGCAAATCCTGAGGCAAAGGCTGTTCTCTGTGGCTTCGCAGACCGCGAGACCGGTACTCCTGACGGCAACTGGGTACTCTCCGAGAACCGTTGCGAGGGTGTGAAGGCATGGATGGCCGAGGCCGGCATCGATCCCAGCCGCGTGACCGTGTTCTGGTACGGTGACACCGAGAGGGTTTCCAAGATCCCTGAGAAGAACCGTGTAACTGTTCTCCTCGCAAAGTAAGATCCTCTTTGTCAAGTCTATAAAAAGGTTGGCCTCTAGGACCAACCTTTTTTTGAGAACTGTATGCAAGAAATAAGAAACATAGCTATAATAGCCCACGTAGACCACGGAAAGACTACCCTGGTGGACAGGATGATATATCAGGCTAACCTGGTGCGCCAGCCCGAGAATCTGGGCCAGCTCATCCTGGACAGCAACGATCTGGAGCGCGAGCGCGGTATCACCATACTTGCGAAGAACGTATCCGTTATTTATAAGGGCGTAAAGATCAACATAATCGATACTCCGGGCCACAGCGACTTCGGCGGTGAGGTGGAAAGGGTTCTCAACATGGCGGACGGCGTGCTGCTGCTCGTAGATGCTTTTGAGGGTTGTATGCCCCAGACACGCTTCGTGCTGCAGAAGGCCATCAGCATGGGCAAGAAGCCCATCGTAGTAATCAATAAGGTAGATAAGCCCAACTGCCGCCCCGACGAGGTTCAGGAAGAGGTGTTCGACCTTATGTTCAACCTGGACGCCACCGAGGAGCAGCTGGATTTCACTACGGTTTACGGGTCGGCCAAGCAGGGCTGGATGTCGCTGGACTGGCGTAAGCCTACGGACAACATCACCCCGTTGCTGGATACCATATTGGAGGTTATACCGGCTCCGCCGGTGGTGGAGGGCACGCCCCAGATGCTTATCTCATCACTGGAGTATTCTCCCTACGTTGGCCGTATTGCTGTCGGACGCGTTACCAGGGGCGAGCTCCGCACCGGTGCGCAGATAAGCCTGTGCAAGCGCTACGACGTGATTCAGAAGCAGAAGATCAAGCAACTCATGGTGTTCGAGGGCCTGGGCAAGACCAATGTGGAGTCCGTGGGTTGCGGAGATATCTGCGCCGTAGTTGGCATTGAAGGATTTGAGATAGGGGATACCATCGCCGATTACGAGAATCCGGAGGCCCTGCCGCCCATAGCCATAGACGAGCCAACGATGAGTATGCTCTTCTCCATCAACAATTCGCCCTTCTTCGGCAAAGACGGCAAGTACGTCACTTCCCGCCATATCAAGGAGCGTCTGGACAAGGAACTGGAGAAGAACCTCGCCCTGCGCGTGAAGCCCGGCCTGAGCGCCGATACCTTTGTGGTGTATGGCCGTGGCGTGCTGCATCTTTCCGTGTTGATAGAGACCATGCGCCGTGAAGGGTTCGAACTGCAGGTTGGCCAGCCCAAGGTGCTGGACAAGACCATAGGCGGCCAGCGCTGCGAGCCTATCGAGGACCTCAGCATTGAGGTTCCGGAGGAGTTCGTGGGCGCAGCTATCGAGATATCTACCCGCCGCAAGGGTGCGCTTGTGCGTATGGAGCCGCGAGGGGACCGTACTCTCCTGGAGTTCGAGATTCCTACCCGCGGACTCATGGGCCTGCGCAGCAACTTGCTCACAGCCAGCCAGGGAGAGGCTGTTATCGCTCACCGCTTCAAGGAGTACCAGCCCTATAAGGGCGAGATAGAGAGGCGTAACAACGGCTCTCTGGTGTCTCTGGAAACGGGGGAGGCAATTGCCTATTCCATCAACAAGCTGCTGGATCGCGGACGCTTCTTTGTGGAGCCGGGCGAGGAGATCTATTGCGGACAGGTGGTGGGTGAGCATACCCGCGAGAGGGATCTCAACATTAATATTTGCAAGACCAAGAAGCTCACAAACGTGCGTGCTGCCGGTTCGGACGATAAGATTATCTTGCCTCCAGCCATCAAGTTCTCGCTTGAAGAGGCCCTGGAGTACATTCAGGACGATGAATTCGTGGAGGTTACTCCTCACTTCATGCGCATCCGCAAGATTTTGCTCGATCCGCTTGCCCGCAAGAGAAATAGTGACAGCGAAGATTGTTAAAAACATAAATTTTTGTTACCTTTGCAGCCCTTTATAGTCAAACTGCACGGTTTGGGCTTGTCCGTTACAGAGTTCGACCACCAGATCGGCAAGGAGTTCTTTGAAAGCTTCGGCAATCCCGATATCCTGGATGCTAAGCTCGATGTGTCCTGCGACATCGTGCGCCATGGCGTTACGGTGGATGTGGAATGCGGTATCGAGGGAACGGTAACCGTGCCCTGCGACCGTTGCCTGGAGCCGCTGGAGATAGAGATCGAAACCGGTTTCAGCGAGACCTACGCGCCCGAGAGCGACGAGCTGGACTTCAACCAGGACGTTTACGATTACGTATGCACGGCGCTGCCGATGCAGCGGGTGCACGAAGAAGGAGACTGCAACCCCGAGACTATAAAGTTTTTGAGCAAATAAGTAATATTTAAATTATAGAACAATGGCACATCCGAAACACAAACTCTCCAAGCAGAGAAGAGACAAGAGGCGTACCCACGACTTCGCTCCGGTACCCACCCTGGCAACCTGCCCCAACTGCGGCGCAACGGTGATGTATCACCGCGTCTGCCCTGAGTGCGGCTACTACCGCGGTCGTCAGATCATCGTCAAGAGCGCAGAGTAATCAG